>NZ_JBBWWT010000006.1:0-231285 GCF_038321125.1 Pseudoxanthomonas putridarboris
TACATCGAGCGGTTCTACAACCCGCTGCGGCGGCACTCGACGATCGGTTATGTCAGCCCCATCGAGTTCGAGAAACAGGCGGGACTACATTAGGAGGGTGTCCACGGAACCGGCAGCAGGCCAATCCGCAACTTCCCATGATGACCGGAGGGCAACATGAAAATGTCGCAGTTGGGTGCAGTGCTGCTTGTGCTGGTACTGATGACTATGGGCGCCCCCGGTTTTGCCGCCCACCAGGCCGATTCCAATCAAGTTGCCGGAATGCGGGTCATTCAGTTCTATGGAGTGAAGGAGAATTCCGCACTCGACAAGAACATCCAGGAAATGGGAAACCTGACTTCCACTCTCCAATCAAGGTGCGGATGGACGCAAGGGGAAAGTCCACTGGAAACCCGTTCAGTTGGTACGGCGTTCGTCGGCATCTTCATCGACTGGCTCGTGGGGCGTTGGATCGGAAGGATGAGTGAGCGAGCCAAGCGACGCATCGAGGCTCACACATCCATCTACAGCAATCCATTGGCCTATCAAGACCAGAGAGAGGTCGGCCTGTGGGGAGGGAGTCAAGAGCAACCGGTTTCCTGCGTCCTGGCACAACGCCTCGCATGTCCGAAGCCATCGTCGGGCGTAGGCACGGAATGCACGGTCCTTTCGTCCACGGCGTTCATCCTGCAGGCGGGAGCGCGCGAGATGCGTATCCTGCCATTGGGCTACCACGTCGGTGCGTTCGCTCCAAAGGAAACGGGGGAGCGTATCGATCTGGCAGCCGATATCGAGCTTTATGGGATCAGCCACGACAAGCAGGGGGGGAGGCACTGGCGGTCAGGAATGAACGCGCCTCAACAGGATGCACTGATAACGGGCCGATGCGATGCCGACCGGAAGACTCACCAAGTGATAGGTTCTTGCCAGTCGGACAAGGTAATGTCTCTGGACTGGAGCCAGGCTCGGGTAGTGCCGTTGCCTCCCGGATTCGAGGGGGCCCGCCGGCATCGGTCGGCACGGATGAAGCGGGCAGCCGGAGAGGCGGTGGCACCATCGCAGGCCCTGTTGGCATTCAAGGTCTCCGTTGCGGAAACCGGAACGCCGCCGCGATACCTGAAGCTGTTCGCGGATTTTCTCGAGAACAGCAAGGGCGATGTTTCCGGTGTTCTCGCGACGGCGCTCAAGAAGAAGTTGGAAGTGGATCAGTGACAGCCTGGCCGGACAGGGATCATCTTGGCGAAGCGGGGCGCCCGGCCGGAAAAGCCATCGTGAGGGATGCGCCGGCCAGTACGGTCGCGTGGCCATGTCGATCCCCGCCATCTCCATTCGTCGCCTCCAGTGAAAGCCGCCGGATTACCCGGCCGCCATCCACACAGGAGATACACGATGAAAGTCATGGTGATCGTGAAGGCCAGCCCGGAATCCGAGGCCGGCGAGATGCCCGCTACCGAACTGCTGGCCGAGATGGGCCGCTTCAACGAAGCCCTGGTGAAGGCCGGCGTCATGCTGGCCGGCGAGGGCCTGCACCCCAGCCGCCGCGGCGCACGCGTCCGTTTCGAAGGCAAGCGGCGCACCGTCGTGGATGGACCGTTTCCCGGAACCAAGGAATTGGTCGCCGGTTTCTGGCTGTGGCAGGTACGCAGCCTGGACGAAGCGATCGAGTGGATCAAGCGCGCGCCGTTCGATGGCGGCGCCGAGATCGAATTGCGCCCGGTGTTCGAGGCCGACGACTTCGGCGAGGCGCTGACGCCCGATCTGCGCGAGCAGGAAGCGCGCCTGGCCTCGCGGCTGCACGCCAAGTCGCAGGACCGCTGATCCCTTCCTTCCGGAGCATTCCGCATGACCACCCAGATCTTCGTCAACCTGCCCGTCCGCGACCTGGACGCCTCCATGGCGTTCTTCAGGCAGCTCGGTTACGACACCCATCCGCAATTCACCGACCACCAGGCCGCGTGCCTGGTCATCAGCGACACCATCCACGTGATGTTGCTGGTGGAACCGTTCTTCCAGGGCTTCACCCGCAAGGCGATCTGCGACGCGCGCACGCATACGGAAGTGATCGTCTGCCTGTCGGCCGACAGTCGCGCCGACGTCGATGCGCTGCTGGCCAAGGCGCTGGCCGCGGGTGCCAGCGAACCCATCGAGGCCAAGGACTACGGTTTCATGTACCAGCGCGGTTTCCAGGACCTTGACGGCCACCTGTGGGAAATCGTCCACATGGACGAAGGCGCGATGCCGGCGGGTTGAGACGACCGGCTTCGCGAAACCCGGCCATGGAAAGCCGCGCCGGCATGCGCTTTAATCGCGACGGCATGGGGGCATGCCACAGGAGGCGGGCATGGCATGGGAAAGGGGAGGAAGGATGGCGGGCATCCTGCTGGGATGCCTGCTGGCGCCGCTGGCGCATGCGCAGGTCGATCTGGCGCCGTTCCTGAAGCAGGACGTGCTGGAAACGCTGAAGATCTCGCCGACCGGCGCGTACTACGCGATGACGGTGCCACTGGAGAACGAGACGGTGCTGGCGGTGATGCGTCGTTCGGACGGTGCGGTGACGACCAAGATCGGCGCCGGGCGGGACTCGGTGATCGACGACTTCTGGTGGGCCGGCGACGAGCGCATCGTGGTCTCCAAGGCGGAGAAATTCGGTTCGCGCGATCGGCCTTACGCCACGGGCGAACTGTATGCGGTGAACGCCGACGGCAGCGAGCGGCGGCAGATATTCGCGCGCTACGGCATCAACGCCAGGGAGGCGCAGCCGCGGGCGGCCTACCTGATCGACACGCTGCCCAGCGAAGCGCGCAAGGTGCTGGTCAGCGTGTTCGCGCTGGATACCGCCACACCCAATACCCGAGTGGAAAAGCTGGACATCCACAACGGGCGGCGCGAAGCCGTCGCCACCGCGCCGGTGCGGCGCGCCAGCTTCGTCACCGACGCGATGGGACACGTCCGCTTTGCCGTCGGTTCTGGCGACGACAATGTCAGCAAGTTGTACCACCGCGCCGACAACGGCAGTCCGTGGCAGCTCGTCAACGACGAGGCGGAAAGCCAGCGCGTGGAATGGCCGCTGGGCCTGTCCGCCGATGGCCACACCGCCTACCTGCAGGTGGAGCAGGCCCAGGGACCGGACGCACTGGTGGCCTGGGATATCGCTACCGGGGAACGCCTGGAACGACTGCGCGATGCGGTGGTGGATCCGTATTCCATCATCTACGCACCGGGCAGCCGCACGCCGGAGGGAAGCTTCTTCATGCACGAAGGGCTGCGCACCGCCTTCTTCGACGACACCTCCGACACGGCGCGGCTGTACCGCAAGCTCGAGCGCGCCTTCCCCGGGCAGTCGGTGGCGGTCACGTCGGGCACGCGGGATGGCCGCCTGAAGGTCGTCCACACCTGGAGCGACACCAGTCCCGGCGATTTCTTCCTGTTCGACACTGCCAGCCACAATGCCGACCTGATCTTCAGCCGCCGCAGCTGGCTGGACCCGGCCATGCAGTCGCCCAGCGAATCGGTCTCGCTGCGCGCGCGCGACGGCACCCTTCTGCATGGCTACCTGACGCGGCCCCGCGATCGGCAAGGCATGCCGCTGCCGCTGGTGGTGATGCCGCACGGCGGGCCGTACGGGGTATTCGACGAGTGGGAATTCAGCGACGAAGCGCAGATGCTGGCGCGCGCCGGCTATGCCGTGCTGCGCATCAACTTCCGCGGCTCCGGCAACTACGGTCGCGCTTTCCTGCAGGTGGGCGCGCGCGAGTGGGGCAAGGCGATGCAGGACGACATCACCGACGCCACCCGCTGGGCCATCGGGCAGGGGATCGCCGACCCGCAACGCATCTGCCTGTACGGCGCCAGCTATGGCGGCTATGCCGCGTTGATGGGCGTGGCCAAGGAGCCGGACCTGTACCGCTGCGCGGCCGGCTACGTCGGCGTGTACGATCTGGCGCTGATGCACAAGCGGGATTCGCGCAGCAGCAAGTCGGTGCGCAACTGGATAGGGGAATGGGTCAGCGAGGACCGCGCGAGCCTGGCCGGTGTCTCGCCCACCGCGCTGGCGCCGCGCATCCGCGTGCCGGTCTTCCTGGCGGCCGGTGGCAAGGACGACATCGCGCCCATCGCGCACAGCGAGCGGATGGAGAAAGCATTGAAGTCCGCGGGTGTGCCGGTGGAAACGCTGTACTTCCCCACCGAGGGTCACGGTTTCTATACCGAGCCGCATCGTCGCGAGTACTACACGAAGCTGCTCGACTTCCTCTCCCGCCACCTGGGTGGCGCGAAGGCGAAGTAGGGCTACGCCCCCACCCGCCGCCGCACGGCCTCGAAGTCGCGCACAGGCCGTACCTCGATGCTGCCGGTGCCGATCCAAGGGAATTCCTGCGCGATGCGCACGGCGTCCTCCATGCTGTCGGCCTCGATCAGGTTGAAGCCGCCCAGGATTTCCTTGGTCTCGGCGAACGGACCGTCGACCACGGTGGTGCGGCCGTTGCGCACGCGCACGGTGCGCGCGGTACTGCCGTGTTCCAACTGCTCCGATCCCAGCAGCGTGCCCTGCGCCTTCAGCTCGTCGGCGTGGGTGATGCAGCCGTGCATCATCTGGTCGAACGCCCCGGCAGGCAGCGCCTCCAGCAGTTCGTCGTCGGTGTAGACCATCAGCAGGAACTTCATGCGTCCTCCCGGCATGCCCGTGCAGGCCGCGATTGTGCCACGCGCGGGCGGCCGGCGATGTTCAGGCCGCGTGCATTCGCGGCGGCCGGCCCGTCAGGGGGCGGGCGAACGGAAATAGGCTTCCACCGTGCCCTTGACCTTCATCGTCATCGGGTTGCCGCGGCGATCCTTGGACTTGCCCACCGGCACGCGGATCCAGCCTTCGCTGACGCAGTATTCCTCGACGTTGTCGCGCTCCACCCCGTTGAAGCGGATGCCCACGCCGCGGTCCAGCGCCTCGGCATCGTGGAACGGGCTGCGCGGATCGGAGGCCAGGTGGTCGGGGGGCGTATCGGTCATGGCGGTTTGCGGGTCAGGCGGGTGGCGAGGGGGCAAAGGATAAACCGATGCGCGTCCACGGTCATGCGGCGAGGTTCGCCAGGCCGCTTGCCGGCGCATGGAGCCGACCGTCTACCGCAGGCATCGCGCGGCCGTGGTGGTGCCGTGCCGACGGGCGCGCTTTCCATCCTGCCGCCACAGGCGTCACCATGTGCGCCACTCCCGTTGGATGCTTGAACGCCATGTCCAGTCCCGACCACGAATTCGACCCCGACGACAACTTCCGCCAGGCCTTCGACGATGAGGACGAGATGGACCTGGACGACACCGAGGCGCTGGTGTGGAACCTGCTGGTATTGATCAATCCCGGCGACGAGGAAACCGCGCTGCGCCAGTTCGCCGCCTATCGCGAGGCGGGCGGCGAGGACGGCATCGAACCCGACCAGGTGCTGTGGACGCTGAAGGACGCCATCGACTGGACCTCCGGCTTCCATGTGGATTGGAAGGACACCGAATCCTTCATCGACTGCATCAACCAGCTGGCCGCGCGCTATGCCATCGAGATCGACTGGGGCGGCGACACCAGCGACGAGGATTTCCTCGACGGCACCGACGTGCCCGCGCTGATGGCCACCGCCTACGACCGCCTGCGCGAGCACGGCTACAGCCTGTGGAACTGGAACACCGACGGCGATGCCTACGCGGGCTGGATGGCGCTCAGCCGCGACGACGAAGGCATGCAGCAGCTGGCCGCGGTGATGGGCGTGGAGATCCGGCCGGGCAGCGACGCGTTCTGACGGCAGGCAGCATGGCCCTTATCCGCAGGCGGTGCCTCGCGTCCGCGGTTTTTTGGGGTGATGGCGAAATCACTGCTCAGGTTGCTCCTGTTCGGGAAGACGCCCCGCTCCCCGCGCCATCGACGCGAACACGCCGTCGCGATGCACCCAGGCGTGCATTAGGGCAGCGCAAACATGCAGCAGCACGGTGGCGAACAGCAGGTAGGCCAGGGCGCCATGGGCGGTGCGCAGCAGGGCGTACAGCGTGGGGTCGGGGCCGACCAGCGGCGGCAGCACCCACGAGGCGGTCATCTGTACCGGATAGCCGCCCGCTGACAGCATCGCCCAGCCGATCAGCGGCATCGCCAGCATCAACGCATACAGCAGCCAGTGCGACGCGTGGGCGGCGACCTGTTGCCAGCGGGGCAGCGAGGCGGGCAGGGCGGGTGGACGGTGGCGCAGGCGGTTGACCAGGCGCAGCATCGCCAGCACCAGCAGGGCGATGCCCAGCGGGCGGTGCAGGTCGATCAGCCATGGGCGCAGCGATACCGACGTCACCATGCCGACGCCGATGAACAGCATCGCCACGATCAGCACGGCCATCAGCCAGTGCAGCAAGCGCGCGGTGGCGTTGAAGCGGGTGGATGTGTTCATGGGGCCTGCTCCTTGCCGGTGGCGTCGTCGGCGCGTCTCAGCGCGATCTCGCGCTGGCGGCGATTGAACGACTGCGAATAGACGGCCGAACGCGCCGCCAGGATCGGATCGTCCGACGCCGCCACGCCCGGCGGCAGGATCAGCGGGTCGAAGTTGACGTCGCGGCAGGCGCCGGTGGCCTGCGGCTCGGCTTGCGCCAGCGTCAGGGTGCCCACGACGACCTGCTCGCGCGATTCGGGCCAGGGCAGCGAGGGATCGTCGACCGCATCGCCCGGTCCGGCCACCGTCACCACCATGTCCCAGCGCAGCGGACCCTGCGCCAGCCGCGCCCGCAGGTCCTCTGCCAGGAAATCCGCATCGGCCCGCTGCCGTTGCGCGGAATCCATCGCGTGGAACGGTGTCTGCGGGCGCATCGTCCAGCGCACCAGTCGCGTCGTGCCGTGGGCATCGGTGAAACGGAAGGCGTTGACGCTGTTGTAGTGCGTGTTCGCCCAGCTGTCGGACCAGGGCGCCTGCTTGGCCCATTGCTGGAATGCCTGCGCGCGCGGATGTGTCGCCAGGAACGCGTCCATCGCCGCCGGGTCCGGCTTGCCGGTGGCCGGGTCCGGGCGCGCGGCCAGGCTCTGTTGCTGGAACGCCTCGGGTGTGGCCACGGCCAGGAACGGGAAGCTGTTCATCGCCATCCGCCACTGCGGCCCGTCGTTGTCGCCGATCCGCAGCGCCAGGCTGCGCACGCGCGCGCTGTTGTCCGCGCCGTGGGGATCGCCGCCGCCGATGGACAGCCGGCCCAGCACCGGCAGCGCCGCGCCCGAGAACGTCGGTGCGCTGGACAGCGCCTCGGCCTGCGCGCTGGCCTGGAACGTGCCGCTGACGCACACGCCCTTGGCGTGCGCGCGGCGGAAGCCAGGATGGTCCGCGCCCGTGGCTTCGATCGCGTTGGTCATACCCTGCGCGGTCAGGCGGTCGCCGCCCAGCCAGCCGGCGGTCCAGGCGAAGGCGGCGGCCGCCGTGCAGGCGATGGCGCCGATGCCGGCCAAGGCCAGCCAGGGGCGGGGGCGATGCGGAGCAGGCGGCGCCGGGGGCGGATCGGCCGGCGTCGGCGCGGGGCGTGGGTCGGAGGCGTTCATCGTGGCTCGTGTGGGCAGGAACCCCCGTAAGACGAACGGACCGGCGCATTATTCCCGTGCCGTGCCGGCGATAACGCCGCGCTGGCGCCGACAGGGGAATAATCCCCGCTCCCGGACGTCCCACCCGCATGAACCCGTTTCCCGTTCCCTCGCCGAGCCTGCGCCATGGATGACCAGGACGAAGACCGCCTGCGCGCGCTCATCCCGCGTCTGCGCCAGTTCGCGCGCTCGCTGTGCGGCGACGGCAGCGCGGCGGACGATCTGGTGCAGGCCACGCTGGAACGCGCGCTGCGCGGGTGGCCGTCGCGGCATACGCAGCAGGCGCTGCAACCCTGGCTGTTCTCCATCCTGTACCGGCAGTTCATCGACGAGCGGCGCCGCGCCAGGCGCTGGACGCACCTGCTGGAGCGGGTGGGGCTGGCGCAGGAGGCGCATGCACCCTCGGCCGAGCGGGTCAACGAAGGACGCGACGCGCTGGCCGCGTTCGCCCACCTGCCCGACGAACAGCGCGCGCTGCTGATGCTGGTCGGTGTGGAAGGCTTCAGCTACCGCGAAGCCGCCGACACGCTGGGCGTGCCCATCGGCACCGTGATGTCGCGGTTGGCACGCGCCCGCGAGAAGCTGCGCCAGCACACCGACGGCCACGCGGCCACTCCCCGCCTGCGGATACTGAAATGAGTCATTCCCCGATGGATCCGGATCGCCTGCATGCCTATGTGGACGGCCAATTGCCCGACGCGGAGCGCGCGGCCGTGGACGCTTGGCTGGCCGCCCATCCCGACGAGGGCGCGAAGGTGCGGGCGTGGAAGCGCGATGCCGATCAGTTGCGCTCGACCTGGGGCCATACCGCTGCGCTGCCCGACGCGCCGTGGCTGGATCCGGTCCGGATACGGCAGCGACTGCGTGCGCAACGGCGCACCCGTCTGGCGCAGGCCGCAGTGCTGGTACTCGCGCTGGGGCTGGGCGGACTGGGCGGCTGGCAACTGCGGGGTACGCAAACGGCCGGCGACAACCTGCCGATGGCCGACGCGGTGACGGCGTATCGCATGTTCGCGAGCCAGCCGGTGTCGATGGATTTCGAGGGCGATCGCATCGGCGGACTGCAGGACTGGCTGTCGCGTCACTTCGACGAGGCCGGGCGGATTCCTGACCTGAGCGCGCAAGGCTACGCACTGTACGGCGCCCGCGTGCTCTCCACGCCCGAAGGCGCGGCGGCGATGCTGGTCTATGTGGATGGGCAGGGCGGAACGCTGGGCGTCTACCTCAGGCCGCGCACGCAGCGCATGCGCGAAGGCGCGCGCAACGACGGCGGACTGCTGGCGCAGTACTGGGCTCAGGGCGACACCGCCATCGCCGTGGTCGGCTCCCGCTTCGATCCCCGTGCGCGCGGCGTCGCACCCTTGGTGCGCTCGGGCGGTTGACCGCGAGACTCTTCCGTTCCCCTCCTTTGGCCCGAAGACGGTAGTCAGCAGCAGTAGAGCATTTGTTGCCCGGGGCGCTGTGTCCCGCGTGAGCAGTGGTCCTTCTTCTTGACGTCAGCGCGTGTCCCGCAAGACCGATGGTTGAAATGCAGCGGGTCGTGTCCCCGGAAGTTCTGGGATGTGTGGGAAAACCACCCATCAACCGGCCTGTCAGGCGCTGCCCGCCGCCTCCATTACACCCATATCCCTGGGGGTGACTCATAAGCCCTCGACCACGACGAATTGCAAGCTGGCCCATCCGTATCGCTCTCCCTTGAGGGTCGTGCAAGGGCTTGGTACAGGAAGGGTTTTTCCTTGACGCACCTCCTTGCCTCGCTCAACCATACGGTGCAACGCCCCGGATTCGGGGTCTATGAAGTAGTTAGGCCTCTCATGGACATTACGGATGTTCGCCAATCTCTTTCAGACTGGGCAGCAAACAAGCCGCTAGTCGCCCGGTTGTGGATTTTTGGCAGCCGCGCCCGTGGAGATCACCGCGCCGATAGCGATCTAGACATTGCGATTCAACTGGACTTGACCGCTGCCAACGGCATGGACGAGAGCGGCGGCCTCGCAACCTGGATGTTTGATGCCGACGGTTGGGAGGAGGAACTAGCCGCTCTTCTGCCGTTCACCATCGATCTTTAGCAATATCGTGGCGAGGAAACTCCTACAATTCATCAGGCACTTGCTCGGTCTAGTCAACTCGTCTATACCAAGCGAGAGGCCTAACAATTCATTCAAGCCGAACCGGCTTCGCCGGTCGGCTTAATTCAGGCTTTGGGCGGCAGGAGAACCCATAGTGGCTTTAGATCTCGCTGACTTCTTAGAGCTGTTTTTTGTTCGTAGGATCGTGATTCCTCTGGGAGTTGCTGCAGCTATCGGCATTGGCATCTACTACCTCAGCGGAAAGACACCCACCTCCGCTGCGGTCGCATTCGGCATAGGTATCATTGGTTTGGTTATAGGAGTCATCTGGCACATTGCGGGTGGTAGCAAGTCAGGTGCCGCCTGACAGTTCATTCAAGCTGACGTCGCTTCGCGGCGCGGTTCGATTCAGGCGTTAGACATCATATGGAGAGTGAGGGATGCCCATGAGAAAAATAGCCGTACTGGCACTTCTTGCCACTGCACTCCTTGCTCCTGTTCTGGCAATCGCTAGTTCAGGCTCCTATGAGGCCGGCTATAGCTTGGGCCACAGGCTTGGTTCTTCCGTTGGCCTGCTCATAAGCCGGTTTGGGCCATACGTTGGATTGCTCTCGCTTGCAATAGTCATTTGGATAGTGCGTCGCCGCAGGCTCAAAGCCATAAAGTCTCGTGACAATGACACCTGACAATTCATTCAAGCCGACGTCGCTTTGAGGCGCGACTTAGTTCAGGCGTAAGATTAGCTTGGTAGGGAATTGCGCTCGCGAATATCGGAGTCAGTTATGTCGCACGACGTATCGATGCGACGCCGCTTCGCGGCGCGGCCTGATTCAGGCGTTAGGCCCCTGAGGTGGACATCATGGATACGAGAAGGCTGGAAACTGCTCTCGCGTGGTTCTCGCTTGTCGGGGCAGGCGTGCACTTCTTGCTGGAAACGCTCTATCACATCCAGTTTGGTCAGTTTCTTCCGTTGCTCCTTGTCGATTACGTGACCGTGGGGCTCTTGGTCTACTCGGGAACGGTCTCACTCCGAGTCCGGCCATCGTCGGCTTCTGGCCTGCTCTGCGGCGCCTGGGGGTTTGCCGCATGCCTCGCATACGTTGCATTCTTCGCCCACCTTCAAGTGTATCTTCAGGGCGAAGCTCCACTGTTTGTGATTGTCATTATTGGCGTGGCACTCGCTGCTGCTTCGATGGCGTTCTTGCTCAGCCTTCGTCTTGTGGCGGCAGCAATGCGGAAGGCTGAGAAAGACTAGTGGCCACGGGGCCCAACAATTCATTCAAGCCGAAGCCGCTTCGCCGGTCAGCTTGATAAAGGTGTTTGCCCCATGAGCGAAACCTTGAAACCCGTAAAGGCATTCCCCGCTTGGGCACGCCTTGCATTCCTCGCCTGCGCCGCCATCTGCGCGATCGTCGGCCAGGCTTGGGTGCCATGGCACCCGTTGGAACTGGCCATGGACCTGCTTGCACCTTTGATGTTCGTATTCTTGTCCTTCGCAAGGACACCGGACGACCAGTGGGCCAGGTTTGCTCTCGCCAGCCGCATTGCGCTGATAGCCGTCATGCTGGCTGCGGCCAAGTGGATGAAATTTCCGGCCTGATCCGGGCGTAGGCCACTGCGGTGCCGGCTGTGCGCTGGACCAGCCTTATATCGCCCGATGATCACCGCGCATGCTCTCGCTCCCGCGACATCGCGCTGATGCGCGACATGCTGACGATGTTCGCGCCGCCTTCGACCAGGTGGATGCCTACATCCGCGCGCAGCCGGACGAGGTGTATTCCAGCGTCTGCTGGACAGCGACACCTTCATCGCGCTGGTGGCGCTGGACGGCGGCGACGTGGTCGGGGGCATCGTCGCCTACGTGCTGCCCAAGTTCGAGCAGGCGCGCAGCGGGATCTACATCTACGACCTGGCCGTGGCCGAAGCGCATCACCGGAAGGGAATCGCGACCGAGATGATCGAGCAACTCCGGAAGATCGGCGTCGGACGGAGCGCCTGCGTGATCTGCGTGCAGGCCGACCATGGCGACGATCCGGCCATCGCGCTGTATGCCAGGCTCGGCACGTGCGAGGACGTCATGCATTTCGACATCGACATCACGTGAATCCGCCGCATCGGCGGCTGCAGGTCGGTGGATCATTCGGGAACGGGCTGCGATGCATGTCGAATCCGGCAGTGGCCATTCGTCGCAGGGGATAGATACCCCCATCGAGGAACCGGGAAATGACACGGCCATTCGACATCCAGCGCATCGACCATCTCGTCCTGCGCGTGCGCGAGCTGGAACGCAGCATCGCATTCTATGGCGACGTGCTGGGTTGCCCCGTGGAGCGGCGCCGCGACCACCTGGGCCTGGTGCATCTGCGGGCCGGCGCGTCGATGATCGACCTGGTCGGCGTGGACGGGAGGCTGGGTGCGCGCGGCGGTGCGCCCGCGGGCAGCGAAGGGCGCAACGTCGATCATGTGTGCCTGCGCGTGGAGCCGTTCGACGAAGCGGCGCTGGTCGCGCATCTGGCGCGGTTCGGCATCGCGCCGACCGGGCCGGCGGAGGTCAACTTCGGCGCGGAAGGGGACGGCCTGTCGCTGTACTTGCATGATCCCGACGGCAACACCATCGAGCTGAAGGGGTCGAGCGCCTGACGCATCCGCGCGTCATGGATGGGGCGCGCGATGTCGATTCCGGCCGCCCCCGTTCGCCGACAGGGAAAGGCCGGGCGACATCGGTCATCGGGGAGGCGAGACGACCGGCTGGATCGACGGCGCCGCCGGTACGACCGCGGCGGTGGCCGGCGCTTCCGGCGACGGCAGCGCGGCATCCGCATCCGCCCGTGGCTTGCCCAGGGCCAGCAGGCTGCCTTCGCCCGCGGCCTCGGCCTCGGCGGCGCGGGTCATTACCACGATGCTGATGCGGCGGTTGATGGGGTTCTGCGGATTCTGCTTGTCGAACAGCACCGACGACGACAATCCCACGACGCGCGAGACCTTGTCCTCGTGCATGCCGCCGGCGACCAGGGCGCGGCGCGCGGCGTTGGCGCGTTCGGCGCTGAGTTCCCAGTTGGTGTAGCCGCGGTTGCCGGCGTAGGCGGTGATGTCGGTGTGGCCGGTGATGCTGACGCGGTTGGGAACCTGGTTGATGAAGCCCGCCAGCTCGGCCAGGATGGCCTGGGTGTAGGGCTTCAGCGTGGTGCTACCGAGATCGAACATCGGCCGGTTCTGCTGGTCGACGATCTGGATGCGCAGGCCTTCGGGCGTCAGGTCCAGCAGCAGCTGGTCCTTGAACGGTTCCAGCGCCTGGCTCTTGCCGATGGCTTCCTCCAGCGCCTGCATCAGCGTTTCCAGCCGCTGCTTCTCCTGCGCCTTCTGTTGCTGCTCCGACAATGCCTGCGCATCGGCCGGCGGCCTGGCGAACGGATCGTTGGCATCGCCGCGCGGGATGTCCATCGTGCCGCCCAGCTTGATCATCGACGTGCTGGCGCCGCCGGGCCCGGCGGGTCCGGGCGCGGGCGAGAAGCTCTTGCCGGTCAGCGGGCTGGGATTGCGGAAGTATTCCGAGATCGCCGCGCGTTCCTTGTTGGTGGTGGCGCCCATCAGCCACATCACCAGGAAGAACGCCATCATCGCGGTGACGAAGTCGGCGTAGGCCACTTTCCACGAGCCGCCATGGTGGCCGCCTCGGGCGACCTTCTTGACCCGGCGGACGATGATGGTGGGGCGCTGTTCGCTCATCGCCGTGGCTTACTTGTTGGCCTTGAGGTGCGCCTCGAACTGGGCGAACGGCGGGCGCACGTCGGAAGGCAGGGTCTTGCGCGCGAACTCCAGCGCCACCGCCGGGTTGTAGCCGCGCAGGCAGGCCAGCAGCGCGGTCTTCACCGATTCGTACATGCGGCTGTCCTGCTCCACCTGCGCCTCGATGGCGGCGGCCAGCGGCGAGACGAAACCGTACGCCAGCAGGATGCCCAGGAAGGTGCCTACCAGCGCGGCGGCCACGTGCGCGCCGACCGCGGCGATATCGCCGCCGATCGAGCCCATGGTGACGATGATGCCCAGCACCGCGGCGACGATGCCGAAGCCGGGCAGGCCGTCGGACACCTTGGCCAGCGCATGCGCCGGCGCCATCGCTTCGTGGTGGTGCTTCTCCAGCTCCAGTTCCAGCAGCGGTTCCAGCTCGTGCGGCTCGATGTTGCTGCCCACCATCAGGCGCAGGCATTCGGTCAGGAAGTCGAGCAGGTGGTGGTCGGCCAGCACCTTGGGATACTTGGCGAACAGCGCGCTGTTGGCCGGGTTCTCGATGTGTTCTTCCAGCGACATGAAGCCGTCGCGGCGCGCCTTGTTGAGCATCTCGTGGATCAGCGTCAGCACGTCCAGGTAGTCGGACGACTTGTACTTGGCGCCCTTGAAGACGGACAGCGTGGCGGAAAGCGTGCCCTTCACCACCTTCATCGGATTGCTGGTCAGGAACGCGCCCAGCGCGGCGCCGCCGATGATGACCAGCTCGAACGGCTGCCACAGCGCGCCCAGCTTGCCGTGCGAGCCCAGGTAGCCGCCCAGCACGCTGAGGATCACGACGATGAAACCAACGATGATGAGCATGGTGGCGCGGACAGGCAGTGGGGTCTCCACAGCATCGGCCCGGCGGCCGGTTACTTGAGCGGCGCGGCTGGCGCCATTCGGCCAGCCGCCCTGCGCCCTCGGCTGCGCATTGATGCGGGTGCTGCATCGCGGCCAGCCGTACCGGCCGGCCCGGCGAGGGACTGGCCGCCGACGGCATGGGGCGCCGTTCGTCGGAATGGCGCGGGGAATGACTTCCGGCAGGCTTGACTACAACTGTCGTCACGGGCATGTTGACTACATGTGTAGGCAACCCGAGATGGTCCATGGCCGAAAAACCCCGCAAGTCCATCGGTGACCAGGAACTGGCGCTGCTGCAGCACCTGTCCGAACACGGCGACGCCAGCGTGGGCGAAGTCGCCGCCGCCTTCGGCGAGCCGCGCGGGCTGGCGCGCTCCACCGTGCTGACCATGATGGAACGGTTGCGCGCCAAGGCCTACCTGCGCCGCCGGCAGGTGGGTGGCGTCTACCGCTACGCGCCGGTGGCGCAGTCCGGCGACGTGATGCGGCATGCGGTGGGCAGCTTCGTCGAGAAGACTCTGCAAGGCTCGCTGTCGCCGTTCGTGGCGTGGATGTCCGAGCGCACCGAGGTCAGCGACGACGAACTGGCCGAACTGGAAGCGCTGGTCGCCAACCTGCAGTCCAAGCGGAAGGAGAGCTGACATGGACGTGTTCGCATGGGCTGATCTGCTGTTGTCGCGACTGCTGGCCGCCAGCGCGCAGGCGCTGGTGCTGGGCGCGCTGGTGTGGGCGCTGTGCCGTTATCTGCCGCGGCTGGATGCCGGCACGCGTTGCTGGCTGTGGTGGCTGGTGGCCACGCAGATGGTGATCGGTCTGCTGTGGCCGTCGCCGGTCGGCCTGCCGCTGTTGCCGGCCGATCCCGCACCGGTCGTGCAGATGGCGCAGGTGGCCGCGGCGACACCCGAGGTCCAGTCCGCCGTCGCAGGCAACGGCGTGATCGCGTCGCCGACCGATCCTGCCGCGGTTTCGTCGTGGAGCGGCGTTTCATGGCAATTGACCCTGGCGTTGGCGTGGTGCCTGGGCGTCGGCCTGTTGCTGGCGCGCAGCGTGCGCGACTTCATGCGGCTGCGGCGCGCCATCGCGCTGTCGCGGGCCTGCCGGATCCCCGCGGTGGAAGCGGCCTACCTGGCCCTGGGCGCGGAACTCGGCATCGTGCGGCTGCCGGCGCTGCGCATCAGCGATGCGATCGACTCGCCGCAGTTGGCGGGTCCGTGGCGGCCGGTGCTGCTGCTGCCGGCGCGGCAACTGGCGCGCATGAGCGGTGGCGACCTGCGGATGGCCCTGCACCACGAACTGACCCACTTCAAGCGTCGCGATCTATGGTGGGGCTGGTTGCCGGCGCTGGCGCAGCACCTGTTCTTCTTCCATCCGCTGGCCCACCTGGCGGTGCGCGAATACGCCTTCGCCCGCGAAGCCGCCTGCGATGCCGCGGTGATGGCCGATCCGCGCCATGCGCCGCACGACTACGGACGCCTGCTGGTGAAGCTGGGCGTGGCGCCAACCCCTGCGCCGGCCCTGGCCGGCGCCTCTCCCACCTTCCGCATCCTCAAGAGGAGACTGCTGATGTTGCAGCACACCGCTTCCCCCCTGCGCGCCAGCGCACTCACCCTGACCATCGGCGTCGTGTTGCTGGGCGCGCTGCCCTACCGAGTGACGGCCAGCAGCGCGCCCGCCGCACCGGCGCCGGTCGCCCGTCCCGCCGTGGTCGCGCGCCCCGCGGTTGCGCCGCAGGCCAATCCCGTCGTCGCACCGACGCCGGTCGTGGCGCCTGGCCCCATCCGCGTGACCAGCGCCAGCGACATGCCCATCCCGCCCGTGCCGCCGGCCTCGGGCATTCCGGTCCCACCCGCCGTCGCGCCTGCTCCCCCGCCCGTGCCTCCGTCGCCGCTCGCGCTGTCGAGCGCAGGCAGCGTGGCGATGTGGAGCATGAGCAGCTCGCGCGGCGACGACTCCTACATCCTGATCAACGGAGAGCATGTCACCATGCACGGCGACAGCGACGACATCCGCACCGTCAAGCAGCTGCAGCGCGGCGGTGAGCCTTTGCTGTGGATACGCAAGGACGGCCAGCAGTACGTCGTGCGCGATGCCGCGACCCTGCAACGCCTGAAGGCCGCGCACGCGCCGATCGAAGCCCTGGGCCAGGAGCAAGGTGCGCTGGGCGAACAGCAGGGCGCATTGGGCAAGCAGCAGGGCGAACTGGGCGTGCGCCAGGGCGAACTGGGCATGAAGATCGCGGCGCTGTCCGTGCAGCGCGCCGAAGCGACCATGGGCCAGCGGCGCGATGGCCGTGCTGCGCAGGAAGAGGAATTCGCGCGCCGGACGGAAGCGCTGTCCAGGGAGCAGGAAGTCCTGGCGAAGCAACAGGAAGCCCTCGCCCGGCAGCAGGAGCCGCTGGCGCGCCAACAGGAAGCCCTGGCGCGCAAGCAGGAAGCCGCCTCCAAGGCGATGCAGCGCGAAGTGGATCGCGTCATCGACGAGGCGATCCGCACCGGTACGGCGGAGCGGCTCTGACGGACAGTCCGGGGCGGAGCAGGCTCCGCTCTACGATGGGGTGGCCGGTTCCCGGGATTCGCCGCGCCCCGCGCCGCTCCATTGCGCCCGCGCGTTGCGGATGACGGCGCGGACCTGGTCGCGGTCGCGGTGGCGGGAGATGGCGATCGCGCCCAGGCGCAACGCCTCCTCGCGCAGTTCCACCGTCAGGTCGTAGTGCGCGCCGCTGGCCTTGTCCTGGAACGCACGCCTTGGAATGCCCAGGCGCTTGGCCATCGCATGCAGTTCGCCCAGCGTGTCGGCCATCATGTGGGCCCAGCGGCGGCCACGCCACAGCGTGATCGCATCGTCCACGTAGACGCTCATGGCGCGGGCGCCGCGGGCTTCACCCGCACCATGCGGTCCATCAGGCGCTCCAGCGTGGCCGGCAGGTCGCCGCACTTGCCCATGTGCACCGGCGAGGTCTGGATGATGGAACTGCGCTTGGCGGTCAGCCAGTGGAAGCGCGCGCGCTGCGGCAGCAGGCCGATCGGCGCGGCCGCCTCGCCGCCACGGCAGATGGCGGGAATGGTGTCCAGGTGGCGGCGCAGCAATTCGATGTCCAGGGCGGGGTCGAGCGCGCGCAGGCGCGTCTCGTCCAGTTCGATGCGCGCTTCCAGGAAGGCGGTCCTTTCGCACGACAGGATGATGCCGACGTTGACGAACTCCTCGCGCTCCACGCGCGGGACCACGCGGATCACCGCGTAGTCGTAGGTATCATGCGCGCGCACGGATCGCCTCCTGCACGAAACCCTCGCGCCGTGCCAGCCGCTGCGTCAGGTAAGACACGTACGCTGCGCGCTGCGCGGCGGGATCGCCGAAACTGTCGGGTCCTTCCAGCCAGGTATCGGGCACCTGCGCCACGATCCCGCCGATCACGTCGTCGCCCAGCAGGGCCGCCATCTCCGCATCCACGTCGGCCAGCCGCGTGGCCCAGCGCAGCAGCACGTGGTCGCGGATCAGCGCGAAGGGGCGCGCGGCGTTCGTGGTGTCGCCATCCCAGCCATGGTGGAAATACAGCGCGGCGCCATGGTCGATCAGTTCCAACTGGCGGTGCCACACCAGCAGGTTGGTGTTGCGCGCGGTGCGGTCCACGTTGCTGATGAAGGCGTCGAACCAGACGATGCGCGAGGCCAGCTCGGCATCGGGCTGCTCGGCGACGGGATCGAAGTTGACCGCGCCGGGCAGGTAGTCCATCGCCAGGTTCAATCCGGCGCTGGCGCGGATCAGGTCCTGGATCTCCGGGTCGCCCTCGGTCCGCGCCAGGTCGGGGTCCAGTTCCATCAGCACGATCTCGGGCATCGGCAGTTGCAGCGCCTGCGCCAGGCCGCCTGCGATCAGTTCGGCCACCAGCGCCTTGGGCCCCTGGCCGGCGCCGCGGAACTTCAACACGTACAGGCCGTCGTCGTCGGCCTCGACCACGGCGGGCATCGAGCCGCCTTCGCGCAGCGGGGTGACGTAGCGGGTGGCGGCGCGGAGGGGAAGCGTCATCAGGCCGCTAGGATAGCGCGGGACCCATGCCCGGTCGGGCGGTTCCGGTAGTTGGGCTCTTCGGCTAGGTGGAACGCGCCACGCCCATGCGCCGCAGTACCAGGTACACCGCCAGGCTGGATGCGCCGCCGAGCATGAGCGCCAGCGCCACGCCATGCGCGCTGCGCTCGAAGGGCAGGCCCTGCAGGTTCATCCCGAACACACCGACCACCAGGCTGGGCGGCAGCAGCAATGCGGTGATCATCGACAGCACGTAGAGATGGCGGTTGGTGCGTTCGGCCAGCTTGGCGGCCACTTCGTCCTGCAACAGGCGCGCGCGCTCCTGCAGGGTGGAGACATCGCCATCCAGGTCGTCGAAGCGCTGGGTCAGCCGCGAAACCGCCGGCAGCAGTTCGTGCTCGTCGGCCGGGTGGCGTTGCTCGAACTGCTTGAGCACGCGCCGCATCGCGGTCAGCGGCCGGTGCAGGCGCACGGCCTGGTGGCGCAGCAGCGCCAGGTCGCGCCGCTCCTCGCCGATGCTGTCGGCCAGCACGCGGTCCTCGATGCGGTCCAGCCGCTCGGCCAGTCCGTCGGTGGTGCGTTCCACCACGTCGGCGAAGTGGTCGACGACGGCTTCCAGCAGGCGCACCGGCGAGGCCATGCGCGTGCCGGCGCCGACCTGGCGGCGCGTGGTTTCGACCGAACGCAGGGCCTGCCGCCGCGCGGTGACCAGCAGCCGCGGCGTCAGCGCGAAATGCACCCAGCCCAGGCCGTCATCGCCGCGCAACCCGGTTTCCATGCCCAGGTCGACGCCGCGCTGGTGCGGCCAGTCGACCAGCACGCCATGCGCCGCCTCGTCGTCCAGTTGCAGGCTCACGTGGGTATCGTGCGACAGCAGCGTGCCGCGCGCGTCCTCGTCCAGCGGAAGCCGCGCGACCAGCTGTGCACTGCGCGCATCGCTCAGGTTGAGGTGCAGCCAGAGCCAACCGGGCGAAGGGCAGGATGCCAGCAGGGGGTCGAAGGCGATGGATTCCGCGTCCACGGCCTCGGCATGGCCGGTGGCGTCGAAGCGATACGCCCAGAGTACGCCGGGCATGCCCGAAAAGGACGGCGTCTCGTGGGTATCGACCAGCAGGGGCATGTTTCGACCATGGGACAGCGGGAAGACCGTCCGATGACGGTCAGGCTACCATTCCCGCATGCCGGTCATATGACAGTCCGGCACGGGCGGTCCTCAGCCGGCCGGTTGCGCCTCCGCGCCGCCGCGTTGCAACGGGTCGGGCAATGCCTCGCCGTCCGGGGTGAAGCCCATCGACACCGAGTTGAGGCAATGGCGTTCGCCGGTCGGCGGCGGACCGTCCGGGAAGACATGGCCCAGGTGGCTGCCGCAGCGGGCGCAGACTTCCTCGACCCGGACCATGCCGTGGCTGGTGTCGCGCACGTAGCGGATGTGCGCCGCATCGTAGGGCTGGAAGAAGCTGGGCCAGCCGGTGCCGGAATCGAACTTGGCGCTGGAACGGAACAGCGGCAGCCCGCACAGCCGGCAGGTGTAGACGCCCTCCAGCTTGTTGTCCAGGAACACCCCGCAGAACGGCGCCTCGGTGCCGTGGTGCAGCAGCACGCGGCGCTCTTCCTCGCTGAGCTGCGCGGCCAGCGCCTGGCGCTGGGCATCGGTGGGCGGAGTCAGGTCGAAGGCGCTCATGGCGGGTTCCGGTGGCGGGGCGCGAGGCCCGGATGCGTCCAAGATGGTGGTGGACGCGGCCGCGTGCAAGGGCAATAAAAAGCCGCCGGCAGTGCATCCGCCGGCGGCTCGTGGAAACCCGGGTTGCCGCGTGCGGGCCTACGGGCCTACGGCACGGACGTCAGCGCCGGGCTGTCCTTGAATTCACGGCGCAGCCAGTCGTCGATCATGCGCTTCTCGAAACGCAGCTGATCGTTGTTGTTCACGCTGCTGCTCATCAGGAAGCCGTGGTCCACCAGCTTGCGCTCGCCCTCGGCCAGCACCTGGCCCTCCGGGCCCTTCAGGGTGAAGTTCAACGTCATCCGCGGCGGGTAGATGTCCTTGACGATGCGGATGTCGTTCATGCCGGGGCGCACGGTCGGCTCGTAGCGGCCCGCGCGATCGATGTCGGTGATGGTCACGTCCAGGGTCTGCCCGCGCGCGAGCCTGTGCGCGGATTTCTCCTGCAGGTATTCGGCAAGGTCGACGACCCAGCGGCCGCGCTGGGCTTCCCAGCGGTTGCCGCTGTACTTGATCTCGCTGAACTGCGCGGGATCGGTCCAGCCGACGCTGACCGCGCCGCCGTTGTCGGGCAGGCTGCGCGGGATTTCCGGATCGGTGACGTTCGCCGGGCGGGCGGTGGCGGGCAGGGCGACGGCCAGACCCATGGCCGCCGTCAGCAGTAGGGTCGGAAGCTTCATGGCGGACTCCTGCGGTGACTAAGTACGTAATGTGATTCTGCGCCCGCGCAATCGCACCCGCAACGCGCGGCGGGTGCCATCGCGTCCTGTCGTCAGAGGGCGTTCATCCGCCGATCCGGCGTGGTTCAGGAAGCGCGCAGCCGTTCGACATCGCGCAGCGGCGGCGCACCGAACATGCGGCTGTATTCGCGGCTGAACTGCGAGGGACTCTCGTAGCCGACGCGATGGCCGGCGCTGGCGGCGTCCATCACTTCGCTGAGCATCAGCCGGCGCGCTTCCTGCAGCCGCAGCTGCTTCTGGTACTGCAGCGGGCTCATCGCGGTGACGGCCTTGAAGTGGTGGTGCAGGGCGGAGGCGCTCATGTGCACTTCGCGCGCGATGTGGTCGATGCGCAGCGGCTGGTCGTAGTGCCGGCGCAGCCAGTGGATCGCCTTGGCCACGCGCTGGCCCTGGCTGTCGGCGATGCCGATGTGGCGCAGCATGCCGCCCTGCGGGCTGCACAGCACGCGGTACAGGATCTCGCGCTCGATCAGCGGCGCCAGCAGCGGGATGTCCTGCGGGCGCTCCAGCAGTTTCAGCATGCGGATGGCGGCCTCCAGCATCTCCGGGCTGCTGGGCTCCAGGAACACGCCGCGCGAGGGCGGCGGCAACGGCGTCCGCGCGCTTTCTGCCTGGGTGACCAGTTCCGCCACGGCGGAAGGCGACAGCTTCAGCACGAAGCACAGGTAGGGCGATTCGGGCGTGGCGGCGGTGACGTGGCCGGTGACCGGCAGGTCCACCGAGGCGACCAGGTAGCGGGTGGCATCGTATTCGTACACCTCGTCGCCCAGCATCACCTGCTTGCGGCCTTGCGCGATCAGGCACAGCGCGGCCTCCTGCAGGCCGCGCATGGGCGCGTTGGGCGCGCTCATGCGCGCCAGCATCAACGACGGGATGGCGGTGGCGTGGACGCCATCGCCCGGGCTGAATCGTTCAATCAGCGACGCCAGTTCGGCTTGCGAGGCATTGAGGCTGGGGGCGGGAATGGTCATCGGCGAGCGCCTGCGGGCAGGCGTATTGGCGTGGTGGGGGAGTGGAACGAGTCTACGCCCCGGTATCCACGTGCGAACCGCTTCCACGGAGGGCCCGGCAGGATCAGGCAAGAATCGCGGAGGAACCGGATATCGGCGCCAGGGGCCGCCTGCCCAGACTTCCCGCACCCCGCCGCAGATCGCGTGCGGCCCCACCACGAGAGCAACGTCATGTCCGGAATCGAAGCAAAAGTCATCGTCATCACCGGCGCCAGCAGCGGCATCGGCGAGGCCGCCGCCCGCGAACTCGCCCGCCGCGGCGCCCGTGTCGTGCTGGGCGCGCGCCGGACCGACCGCCTGGCGCGCCTGGCCGCCGACATCGAAAGCCAGGGCGGCACCGCCCGCTACCGCGCGCTGGACGTCGCCCGCCTGGACGATGTGCAGTCCTTCGTCGATTTCGCCCGCGAACAGTTCGGCCGCGTCGACGTGATCGTCAACAATGCCGGCGTCATGCCGCTGTCGCCGCTGGCTTCGCTGAAGATCGACGAGTGGAACCGGATGATCGACGTCAACATCCGCGGCGTGTTGCACGGCATCGCCGCCGGCCTGCCGCTGATGAAGGCGCAGGGCGGTGGCCAGTTCGTCAATCTGTCCTCGATCGGCGGCCATGCGGTGTATCCCACCGCCGCCGTCTATTGCGCCACCAAGTACGCGGTGCTGGCCATCTCCGAAGGCCTGCGGCAGGAGCACCAGGACATCCGCGTCACCGTGATCTCGCCGGGCGTCACCACCAGCGAACTGGCCGAGACGATCAGCGACCCGGTCGCCAGGGCCGGCATGGACGAGTTCCGCCAGATCGCCATTCCCGCCGAGGCCATCGCGCGCGCCATCGCCTACGCGATCGAACAGCCCGACGACGTGGACGTCAGTGAGGTGATCGTGCGGCCGACCGCCAGCGCGTACTGAGCCGAGCCCGGACCGCACGGTGTCCCGATCGCCGGCAACGAAGCTTTCCATCGCGGGGCTTGCCGGCGGTATGCCGGGAGGAGTGCAATAGCGCACTCCCCCCGCATCGGAACCTCATTCCATGGAATACCGCTATCTCGGCGCCTCCGGCTTCCGCGTTCCCGCCCTCAGCTTCGGCACCGGCACCTTCGGCGGCGAAGGCGCGCTGTTCAGCGCGTGGGGCAGCACCGATGTCGCCGAGGCGCGGCGGCTGGTCGACGTCTGCATGGATGCCGGCCTCAACATGTTCGACAGCGCCGACGTCTATTCCAAGGGCGCGGCCGAATCGATCCTGGGCGAAGCCATCAAGGGCCGCCCGCGCGATTCGCTGATCATCTCCACCAAGGCGACGTTCCGCTTCGGCGACGGCGAGAACCAGGTGGGTTCCTCACGCTACCACCTGATCAACGCCGTGAATGGCGCGCTGGAGCGCCTGGGCACCGACTACATCGACCTGTTCCAGCTGCACGGCTTCGATGCGCGCACCCCGGCCGAGGAAGTGCTGTCCACCCTCGACGATCTGGTGCGCGCCGGCAAGATCCGCTACCTGGGCGTGTCGAACTTCTCCGGCTGGCACCTGATGAAGTCGCTGGCCGTGTCCGAACGCTACGGCTGGTCGCGCTACGTCGCGCACCAGGCCTACTACTCGCTGGTCGGCCGCGACTACGAATGGGAACTGATGCCGCTGGCCGCCGACCAGGGCGTCGGCGCGGTGGTGTGGAGCCCGCTGGGCTGGGGCCGCCTGACCGGCAAGATCCGTCGCGGCCAGCCGCTGCCGGAAAACAGCCGCCTGCAGTCGCAGACCGCCGTCGAATCCGGTCCGCAGGTGGATCTGGAATACCTCTACGACGTCGTCGATGCGCTGGATGCGATAGCGAAGGAAACCGGCAAGACCATCCCGCAGGTCGCGCTGAACTGGCTGCTGCAGCGCCCCACCGTGAGCACCGTGGTGGTGGGCGCGCGCAACGAGGAACAGTTGCGGCAGAACCTCGGCGCGGTCGGCTGGAACCTGACGCCGGAACAGGTGGCCAGGCTGGATGCCGCCAGCGAACGGCCCAAGCCGTACCCGTACTGGCACCAGGCCGGCTTCAAGTACCGCAACCCGACGCCGGTCTGACACCATGAACCCGTAGGAGCGCGCCATGCGCGCGATGCCTTTCGCTGGCATCGCGCAGGAGCATCGCGCGCATGGCGCGCTCCTACGGAGGTGTGGAGACCTTGGTAGAGTCACGCGTCCCTTTCCTTCCGGAGTTCCGATGCGTCCATCGCGCCTGCGAATCCTTGCTGTTTTCCTCGCGGTGGCCTGCGCGCCCGTATCCGCGGGCACCACCTACATCAAGGCGGGCCGCCTGCTGGACGTGGAGTCCGGCCGCTTGCTGGCGGACCAGGCCATCGTCATCGAGGACGCCCGCATCGTCGGCATCGGGCCGGCCGGCACCACGCCGATACCGGCTGGCGCCACGGTGCACGATCTCTCCGCGAAGACCGTACTGCCGGGGTTGATGGACGCGCACACCCACCTGCACGGCGACGCCGACCTGCAGGGTTACCGCGCTCTGGCCGTTTCGCTGCCGGCCGCGGCCATCAAGGGCGCGAAGAACGCGCGCGTCACCCTGCTCGCCGGCTTCACCACCGTGCGCGTGCCGGGTTCGCCAGGCTATGCCGACGTCGCGCTGCGCGACGCCATCGCCGCCGGTGAAGTGGACGGCCCGCGCATCCTGGCCGGCGGCGTGTCCATCGGCATCACCGGCGGGCATTGCAGCGACAACAACCTGTTGCCGGCCGAGTACGGGGCGGTGGGCGAAGGCGTGGCCGACGGCCCGTGGGCCGCAAGGCAGAAGGTGCGGCAGAACGTCAAGTTCGGCGCCGACTTCATCAAGACCTGCTCCACCGGCGGCGTGCTGTCCAAGGGCACCGAAGTCGGCGCGCCGCAGTATTCGCCGGAAGAACTCAAGGCCTTGGTCGACGAAGCCCACAGCCTGGGCCGCAAGGTCGCCTCGCACGCGCACGGCGCCACCGGCATCCGCAACGCGCTGCTGGCCGGGGTGGATTCCATCGAACACGCCAGCTTCATCGACGACGAAGGCATCCGCCTGGCCAGGCAGAACGGCACCGTGCTGGTGATGGACATCTACAACACCGAGTACATCCTGGGCGAAGGCGAGAAGGCCGGCTTCCTGCCCGAATCGCTGGAGAAGGAACGCCGCGTAGGCGCCACCCAGCGCGAGAACTTCCGCCGCGCGCACCAGGCCGGCGCCATCATCGGTTTCGGCACCGATGGCGGCGTCTACCCGCACGGGCAGAACGGCCGCCAGTTCTCGCGCATGGTGCAATTCGGCATGACCCCGCTGCAGGCGATCCGTTCGGCCACGCTGGTGAATGCGCGACTGTTCGGGATCGAGCAGGAAGCCGGCGCGTTGAAGCCCGGCTACTACGCCGACCTCATCGCCGTCGATGGCGATCCCTTGCAGGATGTCTCGCTGCTGGAGGACGTGAAGTTCGTGATGAAGCAGGGACGCGTTTACAAGGACGAATGAGCCAGAGCCCCGACCCGGCGCGCTCCGCTTGCCCGGGCCACGAAGACCGACATTGGAAGAGAATCAGATGCCCAACCCCGTCAAGATCGATTTCGTTTCCGATGTCGTGTGCCCGTGGTGCGCCATCGGCCTGGCCGCGCTGGAACAGGCCATCGCGCGTGTCGGCGATGGCCTGCGGGTGGAACTGCATTTCCAGCCGTTCGAGTTGAACCCGGACATGGCGCCGGAAGGCGAATCCATCGCCGATCATCTCGGGCGCAAGTACGGGATGGCCATCGACCAGTTGCGGCAGAACAGCGAAGCGATCCGGCAGCGCGGCGCGGCGCTGGGCTTCGTCTTCGACATGGAGAAGCGGGACCGCATCTACAACAGCTTCGACGCGCATCGCCTGCTGCATTGGGCCGGTGGACTCGACCCGTCGCGGCAGCTAGCGCTCAAGCATGCCCTGCTGCGTGCCTACCATGGCGAAGGCCGCAACATCGCCGACGCCGACACGCTGATCGCCATCGCGGAATCCGCGGGACTCGATGGCGCCGAGGCGCGCCGGATCCTGGCCTCGGACGACTTCGCCGCGCAGGTGCGCGAACGCGAAGAGTTCTACCGGCAGCACGGCATCCAGGCGGTGCCGTCGGTGATCTTCAACGACCGCCACCTGGTGCAGGGCGGCCAGCCGGTGGAGGTGTTCGAGCAGGCGCTGCGGCAGTTGTCGGGTATCGCTGCCTGATCCCGATGTAGGAGCGACGTGAGTCGCGACCGTGATGTGAAGGATGCCAGCAGCGATGGTCTGCACAGGATGCGACGGACAAAGCGATCTTCCGCCTGATCGGCCATGTGACGAGTGGCTTTACCTTGGCTCCGTCGGTTGCGGTCGCGACTCACGTCGCTCCTACACCTTGTGACTATTTGCTGCGCGTATAGCGCGTCTCCACCGCCAGCATTTCCTCGCCCTGCGGGGTGATGTTGGACATGGTGATGACCAGGGTGTCGTCGTCCGGCTGCTCCAGCCGCGTGCGCCAGCCCCAGCGCGGGCCGCCCTGGCCGTCGCCATAGCTGCCCAGCACGTCCAGCCGGGGATCGTCGCCCGGGCCCACGCACGACATCAGCTGCGTGCCGGTGCCGAAGCTCTCGGCCCAGGCCGCCTGCCATTCGTTGTCGTCCAGGTGGAAGCCGTACAGCGCGATGCCTTCTATCGGTTCGTCGTTGAATCGGCTCTCGTACTCGTGCAGCAGGAAACGGCCGCCCAGCACGCTGCGGAGGGTGCCGCGCTGGGCGGCTTCGCAGGCCAGCTCGTCCGGGGTGAACCACAGGCGGAAACGGCCTTCCCATTCGCCGGCCATCCGCGCCAGCTGCCGGTGCCGGCCTTCCGCCAGCGATGCCTCGAATGCCTGCTTGCCCATGCAATGCGCCTTCGGCGGGTGGGCGTGGATCATGCCATGCGGCGGCGCGGCCGACGCCGCCGACGGTCGGCATCGACCGGGGGAGGCGCGACTCAGCCGTGCCGGGCCAGCAGCACGGCTTCGCTGCCGGTCATCTCGATGACCACGGCGGTAGGGATGCCGTGGTGCTGGTGCAGGGTGGCGGCCAGCAGCTTGGCGTTCTCGCGTGCGTCGCCCAGGTTGTCGAACCAGTTGCGGCCGTATTCGCCTTCATAGAGTTGCCATCCACTGGCGGCGGCGACGATGGTGAACAGAAGACGGGGCATGGGGCTCTCCAGCGGTAGCGATCGCCGGGCAGGGGCCGGCATGGCTAGAGTGCGCGAATGTGCCAGTCATCACATTAGGTGGATGCCGCGAATCGATGTAGGAAAAATCCTACTGCGACGTCGGAGAAGTCGTCCGCCTACTTCAGCAGCGGCTCCAGCGCCTTCCATACATGGTCGCGCAGCCTGGGTTGCGCGCTGGCGACGGGATGCAGGTTGTCGGCCTGGTAGGCGTCGCGGTCCAGGGCGATCGGTTCCAGCAGGAAGGGCAGCAGCGCGGTCTTGTACTGGCTGGCCAACGCGGTGTAGTTCTGCTCGAAACCCTGCGTGTACTCCGGCCCGTAGTTCGGCGGCATGCGCATGCCGATCAGCAGCACCTTCGCCTTGTTCGCCTGGGCGGCCTGGATCATCTTCTCCAGGTTGGCGCGCGTCTGCGCCAGCGGCAGGCCGCGCAGGCCGTCGTTGGCGCCCAGTTCGATCACCACCACGGCGGGCCGGTGGCGCTGCAGTTCCGCGGCGATGCGTGCCGCCCCGCCGGCCGTGGTTTCGCCGCTGACGCTGGCATTGACCACGCGCCAGCCGGGCTTGCTGCTGCCGATGCGGTCGGCGGTCAGGGCTACCCAGCCTTGCGCCGGCGACAGGCCGTAGGCGGCCGAGAGCGAATCGCCCATCACCAGGATGGTGCGCGTGGCCTGTGCCGGCGCCGCCTGCGCGGTCTGCGCTGCGGCCGGCCGTGCGGATAATGCGACCAACAGCATCGCGGCAAGACTTATGGCCCATTGCACGCGCACGCGGCCGGCCCCATACCTGAAGGAATTAAAGAACATTTAATCCATTCTCCCGATGATCCACGAAATGACAGACGAGGCGATCATGGCCGATTCCAGCAGACTGCACACTGAAGCCCCTGTCCCGACCGCGCACCCCGTCCTGCTGGTGGCCGGCCTGGGCAAGCACGTGCCGCTGCCCGCCGGCGAACTGACCATCCTGGAGGACATCGGGTTCCGCATCGAGCACGGCGACACCGTGGCCATCGTCGGCGCCTCCGGCTCCGGCAAGAGCACGCTGCTGTCCCTGCTGGCGGGGCTGGACGTGCCCAGCGCGGGCAGCGTGACGCTGGATGGCGAGCTGCTGTCCGCGTTGGACGAGGACGGCCGCGCGCGGGTGCGCGGCGAGAAGGTCGGTTTCGTGTTCCAGAGTTTCCAGCTGCTGCCGTCGCTGACCGCGCTGGAAAACGTCATGCTGCCGCTCGAACTGCGCGGCGACGCCGACGTGCAGACCCCGGCGCGGCAGATCCTGGAGAAGGTGGGGCTGGGCCAGCGCCTGGACCACTATCCGCGCCAGCTGTCCGGCGGCGAGCAGCAGCGCGTGGCGCTGGCCCGCGCGTTCGTCACCCGGCCGTCGCTGCTGTTCGCCGACGAACCCACCGGCAACCTCGACACGCATACCGGCCAGGCGATCATCGAACTGCTGTTCTCGCTCAATGCCGAGGCCGGCACCACGCTGGTGCTGGTCACCCACGACGAGCACCTGGCCGAGCGCTGCACGCGCCGGCTGCGGCTGGACGCCGGCCGTCTGCTGGCCGGCGAGGGCGTGCCCGCATGAGGACGCTGCTGCTGGCGTGGCGCCAGCTGCGCCGCGACCTGGCGGCGGGCGACATCCGCATCCTGTTCGCCGCGCTGGTGCTGGCGGTGGTGGCGGTGACGTCGGTGGGTTTCGTCACCGACCGCGCCGAACGCGCGCTGGCCATCGAAGCCAACCGCCTGCTCGGCGGCGACGTGGTGGTGCGCGGCGACTCGCCGCCGTCGGACGCGCTGCGCGCGCTGGCGCAGGCGCCCGGCCTGCGCGCGACCGAGACGCAGGAATTGCAGAGCATGATCCGCGCCGGCGATTCGCTGTCGCTGGGCGAACTGCGCGCGCTGGGCGAAGGCTTCCCGCTGCGCGGCAGCTTCCGCGTCGTCGAACGGACGGGCGGCGTCGAGCGCGATGCCACCGACATCCCCGCGCCGGGCACGCTGTGGATCAGCCAGGCCGGCGCCGAGACGCTGGGCGCCAGGCCGGGCGACGACATCGGCATCGGCACGCGCACGCTGAAGCTCGCCGCGCTGGTGGTGCAGGAACCGGATGCGGCGCTGGACTACTTCAACGTGGCGCCGAAGGTCTTCCTCAATCTCGCCGACCTGCCGTCCACCGGACTGGTGCAGGAAGGCAGTCGCCTGCGCTACCGCCTGGTCGTCGCCGGCGAACCGGCGGCGGTGGAGCGCTTCACCGCCGCGGTCGAACCGCAACTGGCGCGCGGCCAGCGGATGGAAACCATCCGCGATGCGCGCCCGGAAGTGCGTTCCGCGCTGGACCGCGCCGGCCGCTTCCTCGGCCTGGCCGCGCTGGTGTCGGTGGTGCTTGCGGCGGTGGCGGTGGCGATGGCCGCGCGCCGGCACAGCGAGCGCCATCTGTCCGGCACGGCGGTGATGCGCTGCCTGGGCGCGCAGCAGCGCACGCTGGTTGGCATCCACGTCGGCGAACTGATCCTGCTGGGGTTGGCCGCCTGTACCGTGGGTGTGCTGATCGCATTCGGACTGCAATGGGGCATCGGCGGCTGGCTGGCGCAGGCGCTGAAGATTTCCATCCCGCCGGCCGGCATCGTGCCGGCCCTGCAGGGCTACGGCGTGGGCATGGTGGTGCTGCTCGCCTTCGGCGCTCCGCCGGTGCTGGCGCTGCGCCGCGTGCCGGCGCTGCGCGTGCTGCGCCGCGACCTGGACAGCACCGAACCCAGCGCGTGGCTGGTGGCGTTGGCCGGCTTCGTCGGCCTGGGCGCCTTGCTGTGGTGGAAAGCGGGTTCGGCCACGTTGGGCACCGCGATGCTGGTCGGCATCGCCGGCACGCTGGCGGTGCTGGCGTCGCTGGCCTGGGTGTTGATCGCGCTGGTGCGCAGGCTGCGTTCGCGCCTGCGCGGCAGCCTGCGCTACGGGCTGGCCAACGTCAGCCGCCGCGCCGGTACCAGCATCGCCCAGGTGTCGGCGCTGGGCCTGGGGCTGATGGCGCTGCTGCTGCTGACGTTCGTCCGCACCGATCTGCTGGACCGCTGGCAACTGGCGCTGGCCGCCGATGCGCCGAACCGTTTCGTCATCAACGTGCAGCCCGACCAGCTGGAACCCGTGCGCGATTTCATGGATACGCACGGACTCGACGCGCCGGACCTGTACCCGATGATCCGCGGGCGGCTGGTCGAACTCAACGGCAAGCCCACGCGCGGCGAGGACTACGCGGAACAGGACGAACGCACGCAGCGCCGCGCCGATCGCGAATTCAACCTGTCGATGGCCGCGACGCTGCGCGACGACAACAAGGTCGTCGCGGGCGAGTTCTGGGCCGGCCGCACGCCGGCCTCGCCCGAGTTGTCGGTGGAAGAGGATTTCGCCAAGTCGCTGGGCTGGAAGATCGGCGACCGCGTCGCCTTCGACATCGCCGGGCAGCGCTTCGAGGGCCGCATCACCAGCCTGCGCAGCGTGGACTGGGAAAGCTTCCGCCCCAACTTCTTCGTGGTCGCCTCGCCGGGTGCGCTGGACGGCTACGCGGCCAGCTACATCACCGCGGTCAGCGTGCCGGCCGGTTCCACCACCTTCACCCGCGACCTGGTGAACCGGTTCCCCAACCTGTCGGTGATCGACGTGGAGGCGGTGCTCAAGCAGGTGCGCAGCACGGCCGAACAGGTGTCGCTGGTGGTGCAGGTGGTGTTCTGGTTCTCGCTGGCCGCCGGCCTGCTGGTGCTGATGGCGGCGGTGAGCGCCAGCCAGGACGAGCGCCTGCTGGAAGGCGGCGTGATGCGCGTGCTGGGCGGCAGCCGCCGGCAACTGCGGCTGGCGCAGGCTTCGGAGTTCGCGGCCATCGGCCTGCTGGCGGGATTGGTCGCCGCCATCGCCGCCTCGGTGCTGTCCGGCGTGATCGCCACGCAGGTGTTCGACCTGCCGTGGAAGGTGAACTGGCAGCTGGCGGCCATCGGTGGCGGGCTGGGCATGCTGGCCGCGCTGGCGGCCGGCCTGTTCGCCACCCGCAAGGTGCTGGACGCGCCGCCGTCGGTGACGCTGCGCGAACTCCAGAACTGACGCGCCCGCGCCGGACATGGGCGCGGCGGAGGTTCCCTGCGCCGGTCCTTCCCCCGGGCCCGGCCGCGAGCCCTCTAAAGATTTCGATAGCGGTCGCGCGCGCCGGCCGGTTTCCTTCCGCCAACGACAACAAGGCGAAGGCGAGCGAAGTGAACAGGCGCGAATTCTCCTCCATCGGCGCAGGGCCGCGCCTGTCGTCTCCGTCGCGATAGACTGCGCATGCGCAACCCGACGACACCTGCACCGATGTCCGATTTCAAGGTCCACCGGCTGCTCGATACCGGCACCGTCACGGTCAGGAACGTGCTGTGCCCGGGCGACTGCCGCCATCGCAGCGCAGAGGAATGCGCTTCCTCGACGCACCTGGTGTTTCCCTACCGCGGCATCTATCTGCGCCATGTAGGCAGCGATCAGTCGGTGGCCGACGCCAACCACGTGCTGTTCTTCAATGCGGGCGAGAGCTACCAGGTCAGCCATCCCGTGGCCGGCGGCGACGCCAGCCTGGTGCTGGAAGTCTCACCGCCGTTGCTGCGCGAGATCGTGCCCGCCGGACTGTTCCACAAACGCGATGAACCGGGATTCCGCATGCAGTCCCTGCGCATCGACCCGCGCGCGCAGGCCCTGGTGGCGCTGCTTCGCCACAGCCTGCAGAGCGGCGGCATCGAATCGCTGGAGGCGGAGAGCCTCGCGCTGACGCTGGCCTGCCGCAGCCTGGGCCCGCGCACCACGCACGCGACCGGCGCCACGCATGCGCGACGGCGGCTGGTGGACCGGGTCAAGGTGCTGCTGGCCAGCGATCTGGGACGGCGCTGGAGCCTGGCCGAGATCGCGGCCGAGATCGGCGGATCGCCGGTATACCTGACCCAGGCCTTCCAGCAGGTCGAAGGCATGCCGTTGCACCGCTACCACCTGCGCCTGCGGCTGGCGCGTGCGCTCGACCTCGTCGTGCATTGCGCGGACATGTCGGCGCTGGCACTGGACCTGGGCTTCTCCAGCCACAGCCATTTCGCGGCGGCGTTCAAGCAGGTCCATGGCCGCACGCCGTCCGCATTCCGGCAGTCCGCACTGGCCAAGAGAGCGTAGCGGTCCCGCGGATCGCTAAAGTTTCCGACAGCGGCAAGGCCGTACCGCCGGTCCAATGGACGGGCCCGAACGACGGGCGTCAACCGGTGAGTGTCATGGCTGAGAAAACATGTGCTGCTTGCGATTACCCGCTGGACGGGGATGCCATCAAGGTGACGATCGGCGGTCGCGTCGTCGAAGTGTGCTGCGAGGAATGCGCGCTGAAGCTACGCGAAGCCGAGGCGAGCCCGTGATGGACGCGCGCCGGTACTTCGAGCCGGCCCGGACGGTGGCGACACCGTCCGGCGCCATCGGCTACGTCGAACGCGGCAGCGGCCCGGCCGCGTTGTTCGTCCACGGCGTCCTGCTCAACGGCTACCTCTGGCGGCACCAACTGGAGGCGCTGGGCGGCCTGCGGCGATGCATCGCCGTCGATCTGCTGGCGCACGGCCGCACCGAAGCGGCGGAGGGGCAGGACGTCTCGGTCACCGCCAACGCGCACATGCTGGCGCAGTTCCTCGACGCGCTGGGCATCGAACAGGTGGATCTGGTCGGCAACGACAGCGGAGGCGGCATCTGCCAGATCTTCGCGGCGCTGTACCCGCGGCGCATCCGCAGCCTGACGCTGACCAACTGCGACACCCACGACAACTGGCCGCCGGAAGCGTTCCAGCCGTTCGTGAAGATGGTCGCCGCGGGCGGGCTTGAAGACACGCTCAAGGCCATGCTGGCCGACAAGGCGGTGTACCGCACGGCGCTGGCGCCCGCGTACGAGCGGCCCGGCGCGGTGACGGACGAGACCATCGAAGCCTACCTGCGCCCGTTCCTGGACTCGCCCAAGCGCCTGCGCGAACTCGAGCGCTTCGTGAACGCATTCGACTGCCGCCACACCCTTGCCGTCGAGGACGAACTGCGGCGGCTGCAGGCGCCCACCCTGATCGCATGGGGCACGGACGACGTCTACTTCCCGCTGGAATGGTCGAAGTGGTTGCAGCAGACCATTCCCGGCACGACGCGTCGCACCGAGTTCGAAGGCGCGCGTATCTTCTTCCCCGAGGAGCGCTGGCAGGACTTCAACCGCGAGCTGCGCGCGCACTGGATCGAAAGCGCGGCGGCGGAACCCGCCAGCGCAGCGCTCGCGCAGGAAGGCTAGGCATGGAGCGCACCGTTGCCGTCTACGGCGCCTACGGGCATACCGGGCGCTTCATCGTCGCCGAACTGCTGCGGCGCGGCTGGACGCCGATCCTGTGCGGCCGCGACGCCGCCAGGCTGGAAGCGCTGGCGGAAAGGTTCCCTGGTCTGGTGTGGCGCGAAGCGGCGCTGGCAGATGCGGCTTCGATGGACCGCGCCCTGGACGGCGCCGGCGCCGTCATCAATGCCTCCGGTCCGTTCCTGGACACGGCGGCGCCGGTGATCGAGGCCGCGTTGCGGGCGCGCATCCACTACCTGGACACCAGCGCGGAGCAGCGTGCCGCGTTCGCGGTGTACGAACGCTTCGGCGACCGGGCGCGAGAGGCCGGCATCGTGGCCATGCCGTCGGTGGCCTTCTACGGCGCGCTCGCCGATCTCCTCGCCACCGCGGCCCTCGGCGACTGGCCGGACGCCGATGCCATCGACATCGCGGTGGGACTGGATAGCTGGCATCCGACCCGGGGCACGCGGGCGACCGGGGAGCGCAACCACGGGCCCCGCTGGATGATCGAAGGCGGTGCGCTGCGCGTGCTGCCGGATCCGCCGCCGCTGGGAACGCAGGACGCCGTGCTCCTCACCTTGTCCGAGATCGTCGCGGTTTCCCGCCATCTCCGTTGCCCGGAAGTGCGCTCGTACATGAACCTGGCGCCGCTGAACGACATCCGCGACCCCGATACGCCACCGCCCGTCGCGAGCGATGAGCGCGGACGTTCCGCCCAGGTCTTCGTCCTCGACGTCCAGGCGACGAGGAATGGAAACACGCGGCGCGCCACCGCCCAGGGACGGGACATCTACGCGGTCACGGCGCCGTTGATCGTGGAGACGCTGGAGCGCGTATGGGCCGGGCAGGTCCCGGGACCCGGCGCGTATTCCGCCGGGCAGGTCTTCGATCCATTCGATTTCCTGGGCGCGCTGTCGCCCGATCCCCTGTCCGTCGTCGTGGAGAGTTGACGGAAAAGCGGCTAAAAAAGAGGGGCGAGCCGAAGCTCACCCCTTGATGCATACCACCTGGCGCAGCGTGTGCACCACTTCCACCAGATCGCCCTGCGCGGCCATCACCGCGTCGATCGGCTTGTAGGCGGCCGGCGACTCGTCGATGACCGCCGCGTCCTTGCGGCATTCCACGTGGGCCGTGGCCTCGCGGTGCTGTTGCAGCGTGATGTTCTGGCGTGCGGCGGTACGGCTCATCACGCGGCCGGCGCCATGGCTGCAGCTGTGGAAGCTGTCCGCGTTGCCCTTGCCTCGCACGATGAAGCTTTTGGCGCCCATGCTGCCGGGGATGATCCCCAGCTCGCCCGCGCGTGCGCTCACCGCGCCCTTGCGGGTCACCAGCAGTTCCTCGCCGCCGTGCGTTTCCTTCTGCACGTAGTTGTGGTGGCAGTTGACCGCCATCTTCTCCAACTGGAACTTCGGCAGGCGGTGGCGCATCTCCGCCAGCACCCGCGCCATCATCGCCTCGCGGTTCTCGCGGGCGTAGTCCTGCGCCCACGAGACGGCTTCCACGTAGTCGTCGAACAACGGCTCGCCTTCCATGAAGAACGCCAGGTCCTTGTCCGGCAGGTGGAAGCCCAGCACGCGGTGCGCCAGTTGCTCGCGCGCCCGCTCGATGAAGTAGGTGCCGATCAGGTTGCCGGTGCCGCGCGAACCGCTGTGCAGCATCACCCACACCGCATCGCTTTCATCCAGGCAGATCTCGATGAAGTGGTTGCCGCCGCCCAGCGTGCCGATCTGGCAGTCCAGCTTGTCGGTGCGGATGCGACGGTGCCTGGCCTTGATCGCGTCCAGGCGCTGCACCAGCCCCGATTGCGCGATGCGCGTTTCGATGCTGTCCGGCAGCTTACGGTGCTCGCCGCCGAGGCCGTTGCCGACCGGCACGCTGCGCTCGATGGAACCGCGCAGTTGCGCCAGGCTGTCCGGCAGGTCCTTCGCGCGCAGCGTGGTGCGCACCGCGGCCATGCCGCAGCCGATGTCCACGCCGACCGCGGCCGGGATGATCGCGCCGCGGGTCGGAATGACCGAACCCACCGTCGCGCCCTTGCCCAGGTGCACGTCCGGCATCACCGCGACCCACGGCCCGACGAACGGGATGGAGGCGATGTTGCGCAACTGCTCGTGCGCCTGGTCTTCCAGCGGCACGCCGCGCACCCAGCCCTTGATCGGCGTGGTGCTGCCTTCGGCGTGCAGCAGTTCGTAGTTCATGTTCATGGTCTTCACTCCATTGAAAGGATAAAGCCCCCTCCCCCGTTCACGGGGGAGGGTTGGGGTGGGGGCAGGCCGGCGCCATGGACAATCCATTGTCATGAAGACATCCCGTGCGTTGTTCTTGCGCCAGATGCCATGCAGGCACGACTCCGTTCGCCCCCATCCCAGCCTTCCCCCGCAGGCGGGGGAAGGGGCGGTTGACGTGTTACTTCAACGTCACCAACTGCTTCAGCACGCCATCCAGGCCGCCGAACACGGTCAGCTTGTCGATCTTCTCGGTGACCTTCTCCAAGGCCTCCAACTCCTTCAGGCGCATCAGCACCGGGCTTTCATCGATCAACTTCGCGGTGTTGAGCAGGGAACGCGTGGCGTTCGCCTCCTCGCGACGGCGGATCACGTTGGCCTGGGCCGTCTTCTCCGCCTGCACCACGCCGTTGAGGATGTCCTTCATCTCGCCCGGCAGGATCACGTCCTTCACGCCCACGCCCAGCACCTCCACGCCCAGGCCGGTCAACTGGCCGCGCACGTAGGCGAAGATGTCGGCGTCCAGCGACGCCTTGTCGCCCAGCAGTTCGTCCAGCGTCCGGGCGGCGATCACCCTGCGCAGGCCGTACTGCAGCTCGCGGTACACGAAGTCGCCGATCTTCGCGACCTTCGTGCGCGCGGCCACCACGTCGGTGACGCGGGTGCTGGCCGCCAGGTTGACGCGCAGCGAGACCTTGTCCCTGGTCAGCAGTTCCTGGCCCGAGACCTCGACCGACTGCACGCGCAGGTCGACGATGTCCACGACCACGTTCTTCTGGAAATTCCAGAAGGCGTAGGCGCCCGGGTCCAGCGTGCGGTCCAGCTTGCCGTCGATGAAGACCAGGCCGGCGAACTCCGCCGGCACGTCGGCCACCACCGCCAGCCTGGACAACATGCCCAACTGGCGCAGGCGCCTGGCGACGGCGGCATCGACCTCCAGCGTTCCCGCCAGCGATACGTTGCGCACCTCGACCTTCACCAGGCCCTTCCAGTACAGCTTGCGCGTACCGGGCGGCAGCACGTCCTCCAGCTTGCCGTTCCTGGACACCAGGCCGACCTGCTGCTCGCCGATATCGGCGAGGGTGAAGTGTTCGGCCAGGCCGGCGTCCAGCCTGGCGATCAGCACATCGCCGTCGTTGCCCGCGTATTCCGGGCGCACGATCGCGTGCACGTTGACTGCCAGGCGGTTCAGCGGATCGAACAGCTTGTAGACGCCCGGTCCGAGCACGCGCTCGAACCGACGGTTGCGATACACCAGGCCGCGCTCGCCGTCACCGATCACGACCCTCTTGGTCCAGAACATGGCACTTGTCTCCTTGTTGTGTGGTTGGCTCTGGTGGTCCGATCCGTGAGGTACAGCGCATGCGCGGAGGATCGGTTGCCGCGCCGGCTTTTCGTGGAAAGTCCGCACAGGGATGTGCGGGCGCTTGCGAGGGACTCGCATGGAAGGTGGAAACGCCCCTGCACGCAGACAGGGCGGGAGGCCGTCGCTGTCGGCGGAGGATCCATCGCCTCGTGGCCTTCCGGCGATGACATGCGCGGAAGGCGATTCAGCGGTGGACCGTCCGCGTCGAGGGCACGGTTCCGGTCTTGCCTGCGCTGCGGTGCGCCGCCCCACGCGTTCCATCGCGTGGATCCGGCACCCCGCACGGGGCGTTTCCTGGGAGGGACTTTCGTCCCGATGTCATGACGTGACAGGTCATGTTCCGGAGCGGGACTCGAACCCGCGACAAACAGATTTGCAATCTGCCGCTCTACCCGACTGAGCTATCCAGTGGTGGACGAACCGGATTCGAACCGGCGGCCAACGGCTTGCGCCGCTGCTCTTCCTCTGAGCTATCGTCCGCTCGAGGAGCACCTTCTCCCACGCTTCGGCATACGCCACGGCAGCGCCGCGCGCACCGGACGGGACCCAAGCCCGTACCGCTGAAGCGTGTTCGTTCGATGCTCCGCATTGCCGGCTGTCGCCAACCGGCAATCCATGTGGGCGCCATGCGCCCATGTGGTGTCCATTCCGTGCGCCGCTCGCGTCGAAGCATCACAACGCAGCGCACCTGCGCCGGTCGCAGCCGCGCCCCTGCCTCGGGGCGCGCAGGCGCGCTACCCGGATGCTCCAGGGCGGAAACAATTCCGTGATGGAATGGATGAAACAGGTCGATGCATGCGCATCCTCCGCGAACGCCGAAAACAAAACGCCCCCGGGTATTGCGACCCGAGGGCGTTCGCGTTCCTCGGGAGATCGGGGTGGCCGATCTCCCAGGGAGTCAGCCGGATGTCAGGTGTCCAGGCGCCGAGCGGGTTCGCCGCCATGCTTGGCGACGAAGGCATACGCACGCACGCGCAGGCCGCAGCGCGATGGCTGCAGGTCGAGCATGTGGGCGAAGTGGTATGCGGGCTTCATGGAAATCGTTCGGGTGAAAAACGGCCGCAGGGGCCGAAGGCCGCGCACGATACGCCGGTTGTTTTCGATGCGCAACACTTTTTTAACCACGCGATCGCGATACCGACAAGCGGTGTGTCGTGCGCGATGGGCGATGCGTGCGGGCACGTGCACGCGGCCGGTTAGAATCGCCACCTGTTTTCCTGCCGGTGGTGTTCCTTGGCTTCCCGATATTCCGATCCCGCGCTGGATGCGCTGATGCTGCCCTTCGCGCAGGGCCAGTTGGCCTGGCCCGATGGCCCGGTGCTGTTCCTGCGCGCGCGCGATGGCGCTGCGCTGCGCCAGTTCCCGTTGTCGCGACTGCTGTGCGAGCAGAGCTTCCGTCCGGATGCCGAGGAGTTGCAGCGCGCCGGCCTGGAGACGATCGCCGAAGCCTCGCCCGCCGATTCCGCCACGCGCTATCCGCTGGTGCTGGTCCTGCCGCCGCGCCAGCGCGAGGAAGCGCGCGCGCTGCTGGCGCGTGCCGTGAGGCTGGCGTCGCCCGGCGGCGTCGTGGTCGCCAGCATGACCAACAACGAAGGCGCCAGGTCGGGCGAGGCGGACCTGAAACAACTCGCCGGCCTCGCCGGCACGCTGACCAAGTTCCATTGCCGTGCGTTCTGGACGCGGCCGTTGGACGAGGGCATCGACAACGGATTGCTGGAAAAGTGGTCGGCGCTGGACGCGCCGCGCCGCATCGAGGGTGAGCGTTTCCTCAGCCGTCCCGGTGTGTTCGCATGGAATCGCATCGATCCGGCGTCCGCGCTGCTGGTCGAGCACCTGCCGGCCGATATCGCCGGCCATGGCGCCGACCTTGGCGCAGGCTATGGCTACCTGTCCACCGAACTGCTGGCGCGCTGTCCGAAGATCACCGCGCTCGATCTGTACGAAGCCGAAGCGCGCGCGCTGGAACTGGCGAAGGCCAACCTGTCGGAATCCACGTCCACGGCCATCCGCGAGTTCCTCTGGCACGACGTCACCCGTGGCCTGCCGAAGCGCTACGACTTCATCGTCAGCAACCCGCCGTTCCACACCCAGAGCCGCGCCGACCGGCCCGACATCGGCCAGCGTTTCATCGGCGTCGCCGCCGAGGCGCTGAAGACCGGTGGCCGCCTGTGGCTGGTCGCCAACCGCCACCTGCCGTACGAGCAGACCCTCAACGAAAGCTTCGGCGAGGTGCGCGTGGCCGGCGAGCGCGATGGCTTCAAGGTCATCGCCGCGGTCAAGGCGCGTCGGTGAGCGCATGAAGATCGTCAAGCACATCGCCAACCTGGGCTATGGCAGCCGCAAGCAGGTGCAGATGATGTTCCGAGAGGGCCGCATCACCGATGCCGACGGCGAGGTGCTGTATGCCGACGATCCGGTGGACCACGGCAACATCCGCGTCGATGGCGAACCGCTGGACCCGGCGCCGGGCCTGGCGATCCTGCTGCACAAGCCGGTGGGCTACACCTGCTCCACCAAGGACCCGGGGCGCATCGTCCACGACCTGTTCCCATCGCGCTTCCGCGCCCGTTCGCCCGCGTTGTCCACGGTGGGGCGGCTGGACCGCGATACCAGCGGCCTGCTGCTGCTGACCGACGACGGCGCGCTGCTGCACCGGATCATCTCGCCCAGGTCGAACCTGCCGAAGGTGTACGAGGCGACATTGGCACAGGATCTGCGCGGCGACGAAGCCGACCTCTTCGCGAGCGGCACGCTGATGCTGGAATCCGAGCAGACGCCGTTGGCGCCGGCCGGACTGGAAACGATCGATCCGCGCCATGCGCGGCTGACGCTCACCGAGGGTCGTTACCACCAGGTGCGCCGCATGTTCGCCGCCGTGGGCAACCACGTCGAAGCGCTTCACCGCAGCCGCATCGGTGGCCTGACGCTGGACGATCTTCCGGCGGGGCAGTGGCGGATACTGGGCGAGGTGGACCTGCGGGTATTGTTCGGACCTCTTTAGGTCCATGGTCGCGACTGACGTCGCTGCTACGGTGCGCAACCCTATTGTAGGAGCGACGTCAGCCGCGACCGCACGGCATAGTCCGACACTGCAATCAGGAGTACTCCTATATCGGTGTGCCGAGGGCCGGACTAGCCTCCTGCCATGGCGACTGATTCACGAATGAAATCACCAGGACACGCCGCATTGCGGACAGGGCGGGTTTCCCTGACCGGCCAGGTATATCTGGTGACTTTCACGACGAAAGATCGTGCTTGTCTTTTCGCCGACCACGAGGCGGCATGCATCATGGCGCGTGCCATCACCGATGCGCGGCTCTGGTATCGCTCACGCTTGCTGGCCTGGGTTCTGATGCCCGATCACTGGCATGGCCTGGTGGAGCTGGGGCCGATGGACAGTCTGTCGGTCTGTGTCCAGAAGTTGAAATCGAACACGGCCAGAGTGCTGCGTTCGAAAATGCCCGGATTTCCGGATGTATGGGCGCCAAGCTTCCATGATCGCGCGTTGCGCTCGGACGAGAATCTGCTGGCGGCTGCGCGGTACGTCATCGCCAACCCGCTCAGGGCGGGATTGACGCAAAGCGTCCGCTGTTATCCCTACTGGAATGCCGTATGGCTTTGACTTCTTCATCCATGGCGGGGCGATGTCCATCGCGACCGCTCCCAGGATGAGGAGAACTTCGATGGCTGATGGCGGTCAGAGCCTGCGGTCGCGACTGACGTCGCTCCTACGGAAGGAGGCGGCGAGATCAGGCGTACTGCATTTTCCGGGTCATGCCGCCATCGACGATGAAATCCTGGCCGGTGATGAAGCCGGACAGCGCTTCCGAGAGCAGGTAAACCGCCAGCGCGCCGATGTCTTCCGGCACGCCCACGCGGCCGGCGGGGTGCTGTGCGTGATCCTTGCGCGATAGTTTCGGCCGGCGCCTGCTGGCGGGCGACTGCCAGGCGTCGGTGGCGATCCAGCCGGGGCTGATGCAGTTCACCCGCACCTTCGGGCCCGCGCTGATCGCCAGTGCATGGGTGAAGGCGACCAATCCGCCCTTGGCGGCGGCATAGGCCTCGCTATGCGGTTCGGACTGGTGCGCGCGAGTGGAGGCGATGTTGACGATGGCGCCGCCCTGCTCGCCCAACGCGGGCAGTACATGCTTGCTGCACAGGAAGGCGCCGTGCAGGCTGGACAGCCGGTGGTTCCATTCCTTCCAGTCCAGTTCGGGCAACGGCGGCACGTGCGGGTCGGCAATGCCGGCGTTGTTCACCAGCCCATCGATGTGGCCGAAACGCGATAACGCCTTCCCGACGAAACGCGCGACGCTGCCTTCGCTGGCGACATCCAGCCGGAAGAACGCGGCGTGCCCAGGCCGCTCCCATTCGCGCAAGCAGGCCTTGCCGGCGTCCGCGTCCAGGTCGCCGATGACCACGCGTCCACCCGCGCCGAGCACCGCCTGCGCAATGCCCCGTCCGATCCCCTGGGCGCCTCCGGTCACCAACACCACGCGATCGGCGAGCGGCTGAGGGTTCCAGGCGGTGGGCGGCGGCACGATCGACATGGCGGCTCCGGGGCGGCGGACGATGGCGCCAGCCTAATCCACCCTGGCCGGAAAGCGTGTGAGCGTCAGTCGGCGAACAGCTTCCGCCAGCCTTCGTGTCCCAGCCTGTCCATCGTTTCCAGATTCCGTTCGACGATGACATACGGGTCGGGGTAGGCCTCCACCGCGCGGTCGATGCTGGCTTCGCGCAGCAGGTGCAGAGTGGGGTAGGGCGAGCGGTTGGTGTAGTTGCCGATGTCGTTCGGTGCGGTGCCGGCGAACTGGTAGTCCGGATGGAAGCTGGCCACCTGCAGTTCGCCCTGCAGGTCCAGCGCCTCGATCGCGGCGTCGGCGTTCTCCAGGAAGTCGTTGTAGTCCAGGAAGTCGGCCAGCACGTCCGGGTGCACGATCAGGGTGGTGTCCACCTCCGCCGGGTCGGCGTCGCGCAGCAGCACCAGTTCTTCGGCCAGTTGTTCCAGCAACGCCTCCGGCGTGGTCGCGTCGCTCAGCACGAAGCGCACCTGCTGCTTCACGTACACCGCCTTGGCGAACGGGCACAGGTTCAGCCCGATCACCGCGCGCTCCAGCCAGCGGCGCGTCGCGGCGATCGGATCGGCGCCGTCGCCGGCATCCGGTGGTGCGTCAGTCACGGAAATTGTCGAATTGCAGGGGGAGTTCGAACTCGGTCTTCTTCAGCAGGGCGATGACGTCCTGTAGGTCGTCGCGCTTCTTGCCGGTCACGCGCAGCTTGTCGCCGTTGATCTGCGCTTCCACCTTCAGCCTGGCGTCCTTGATGGCGGCGACGATCTTCTTGCCCAGCTTCTGCTCGATGCCCTGCTTGACGGTGATCTTCTGGCGCGCGCCGGCCAGGTTGGTCTCCACGTCGTCGAACTCCAGGCAGCGCGCATCGATCTGCCGCGCGATCAGGCGCGCGCGCAAAATGTCGGTCATCTGCTTGAGCTGGAAGTCGCTGGGCGCGGACTGGGTGATCAGCTTGTCCTCCAGCACGAACTTGGCGTCCACGCCCTTGAAGTCGAAGCGGGTGGACAGCTCGCGGTTGGCCTGGTCGACCGCGTTGGTCAGTTCGTGCAGGTTGACTTCGGAGACGACGTCGAAAGAGGGCATGGTCGGGTTTCCTTGCGGATGCCCGCGGATTTTAGCCCGCCGGCCGCAACGGCGTCGCGGCCGGGGGATAATGGCGCATGGAGTCCCGCCACCCCCACGTCGCCGCCATCGTCCTGATGCTGCTGGCCGTCCTGATGTTCGCGCTGATGGATGCGGGGCTGAAGCTGCTGTCGCCGCACTATCCGCCGCTGCAGGTGGCCGCGCTGCGCGGGCTGTCGTCGCTGCCGCTGGTGACGCTGTGGGTGCTGGCCACGGTGAAACCCGCCACGCTGCTGCGCGTGCATTGGCCGCTGCATCTGCTGCGCGGGCTGCTGGGCATCGCGATGATATACGGGTTCGTCTATGGCCTGCGTACGCTGCCGCTGTCCACGGCGTACGCCATCACCTTCGTCGCCCCGCTGCTGGTCACGGCGATGGCGGGGCCGCTGCTGGGCGAGAAGGTCGGCGCGGGCCGCTGGACCGCCATCGTGATCGGCCTGGTCGGCGTGCTGGTGATCCTGCGGCCCACTGGCGAAGGCATGTTGACCGGCGGCGGCCTGGCCATCCTGGTCGCGACCATCTGCTATGCGGCAGGCGCCATCACCGTGCGCATGCTGGCCCGCCGCGAGAGCACGCAGGCGATGGTGTTCTGGTTCATGGCGCTGCTGTCGCTGGGCGCGTGGTTGCTGGCGCTGCCGGGATGGACGCCATTGCGGACCGATCACCTGTGGATCGTCGCCGGCGTCGGCATCGCCGGGTCGCTGGCGCAGGTGGCATTGACCGAAGCCTTCCGTCGTGGCGAAGCCTCGCTGATCGCGCCGCTGGAATACACCGCGCTGGTCTGGGGCGTGACGCTGGACCTGGCGCTGTGGGGCGTGCTGCCCGACGGCATCACCTGGATCGGCGCGGCCATCATCGTGGCCAGCGGTCTCTACCTGCTGCGGCGCGAGAAGGTGCACGCGGAAGCCGAACATCCCTGAGCGCATCGGTCGCATCGGTCGCGGCGATCCTCACCTACTTTGCGGCATCATGCCGGCCATGCCCTTCCTGCTGCTGCTCCTTCTGCTGCTGTTGCCCCTGCTCTGGGTCGTGCTGCTGCCGCTGTCGCTGTGGCAGCGCTATCGCTACGGCCGTGCCCGCCGCCTCGCGCGGGGCTGGGTGCTGGCGATCAACGCGTGGGGACTGCTGCTGTCGGTGGCGATCTTCCTGGCGGCCACCGCGGTGAGCCTGGTCTGGTGGCCGGACAGCCTGTTCCATGCCGCCCTGGGACTGGCTGTCGGCGCGTTGCTGGGCATCGTCGGTGTCTGGCTGACGCGCTGGGAGGTCGCGCCGCAGGGCGTGTTCTACCAGCCGAATGCCTGGCTGGTGCTGGCGCTGCTGGTGGTCGTGGCCGCACGCATCGCGTTGGGGTTCTTCCAGCTGGCGCGCTATTGGCAGGCCGATGCCGTCGTGCAGGCAGCCACGTTGTGGAGTGGCCACGGCGGCCTGGTGGCGGTGGCGGGCCTGCTGCTGGGGTATTACCTGGCCTATGCCTGGGGTGTGAAATGGCGGGTGGCGCGGTTGAGCCGGTTGATGGGCCGCACCTGAAACAGAAACGGCGGGCCCCGAAGGACCCGCCGCCGGCATCGGCGCGAAGGAATGATCAGAAGCGCGCGCCGATACCCACACCCACCACCCATGGGTCCAGTGTCAATTCATCGCCGGTGCCCTGGCCGGCCACGCGCATTTCCGAATCGCCCTTCAGGTAGCGGGCGTCGGCGCGGGCGAACCAGCGCTGGTTGATGTTGAAGTCCACGCCGGCCGTGGCCATGGCGCCCTTGGCCGTTTCCAGGCCCACGTGGTCGCCGCCGCCGGCGATGTCCTCGCTGCTGAAGTTAGACTCGTAGTAGCCCAGGCCCACGAACGGGCGGATCACCTTGTCGGGCGCGCCGAAATGATACTGGCCGCTCAGCGCCACCGGCTGCTGCTCGACGGTGCCGATCTTGCCGGCGTCGCCGCGCACGCGGTGGTTGAACTTGTCGGCCGCGCCCCACAGTTCCACCGCGATGTTGTCGGTGGCGTACCAGCTGGCGCTGATCACCGGCGCGACGTCGCCGTCGATGTCGATGCGGGCGCCCGGCAGCGGGTCTGAATCGGGATGCAGGATGGCGGCGCCGCCGACCACGGCAAAGCGCTTGCCGGTGGAAGCGTCGGTGCCGTCCTGTGCGAAGGCGGCCGGGGAAACGGCGATCAGCGAGGCAAGCGCAAGCGTCGAAATACGGAACGAAGTCATGTGGGGTTCTCCTGTTGTGTTCTTATGTCGCCCTGTTCCATCGATGCGCGTTCGGGCATTCGCACTGGATCAGGGCGTGCGCACCGTAACCATCCGCGCATGAACGCGCGCCACCGCCCGACATGAATTGATCGCAACTCACATGAGAATCCAGCGCAGGTTCATGATGTTTTCACTGCACAGCGATCTTGATGAAGCGGTTCATCCGTTCGCATCGCATGCGATCGACGGCGGCGTTCGATCCTTCATCGAAGGCCGCTTCGACATCCATCGCGCAGCGTGCTTCGCCTCCATTGGCGAAGGGAGCAAGCCGCCGCCGCGAGACCGACGGCGCGTGGGTGACGCCGGCATGCCGCTGCGTTAAGGTCCGCCCAGCGCGGGACAGGGAGGACGACAATGGCCGGCAGCAAGGCGAAAACGGTGGAGGCCTACCTGGCCGAGTTGCCGGAGGACCGGCGCGCGGTGGTGTCCTCCGTGCGCGACCTGGTCAACCGACACCTTCCGGATGGCTATGTGGAGACCATGAACTGGGGGATGATCAGCTGGGAAGTCCCGCTGTCGCGCTACCCGGTCACCTACAACAAGCAGCCGCTGAGCTACGTGGCACTGGCGGCGCAGAAGAACCACTACGCGCTGTACCTGATGTGCGTGCACGCCGACTCCGGGCACGAAGAGGCATTGCGGGCCGCCTACGCCAAGGCGGGCAGGAAACTGGACATGGGCAAGAGCTGCCTGCGCTTCAAGAAGCTCGACGATCTGTTGATGCCGGAAATTGGCCGGATCATCGCCGCCACGCCGGTCGATGCCCATATCGCCCGTTACGAAGCCAGCCGCGCGCGCGGCTGAGGCGGTGGCCGGTCACGCGGCGTTCCCATCCTCGGCTGATACCGATTCCGTAGCATGGTTTTCCCGGGTTCCGGTCAATGCCCCGCGTGCCCGAACGGCGAGGTCTGCCCGCTGAGCCACGGGTCGCGGGTGCGGGCACGCCAGTCGGTCAGTTGCCGGCGGAGCGTGGCGAGGACTTCGCCATGGGCCGGATCGGCGGCGAGATTGTCCACCTGTGCGGGATCGGCTTGCAGGTCGTAGAGTTCCTCGGCGGGCCGGTGCAGGAACGCCTCCAGCGTGCGCCTGCCCAACCGCGCGCCCGGCTCGGCGCGGATCGCGGCCCAGCTCGGCGACGAGGCCACATCGCCGGCGATCGGATACGGCAGCTCCGGCGCGAGGTTGAGGATGTACTGGTGGCGCCTGTTGCGCACCGTGCGCATCGGGTAGTACTGGTCGATCTCGTGGAAGCCGTGCGAGCCGTAGATGGCATCCCGGCCGGTGGTCGCGCCGCCGGCCAGCAGCGGCAGCAGCGAACGGCCGGGCAAGGCGCCGTGCGGTTCGTCTTCCGGCACCGCGATCCCGGCCCAGTCCAGCAGCGTCGGCGCGATGTCGATCCAGCTGACCATCGCATCGCTGCGCAGGCCGGCGACGCCGCGTCCCGGCGCGCGGATCACCAGCGGCAGGTGGATGCCGGCGTCGTACAGGGTGGTCTTGGCGCCGGGGAAGGCGCGCCCGTTGTCGCTGAGATAGACCACCAGGGTGTCGTCGCCGTGGCCGGCCTCGTGCAGTTGCGCCAGCAGCAGGCCGATGCCGGCGTCGAGCCGGCTGACCGATTCGTAGTACTGCGCCAGATCGGTACGCACGTCCGGCAGGTCGGGCAGGTGGTCCGGCACCACGACATCGACCGGCGAATAGCGCATGCGTTCGACCTGCGGCCAGTCCGCGTTGGCGAAATCGCGTTCGGCGCGATGCGGATCGCTGTAGCCCACGGTCAGGAAGAACGGGCGCCCGCCCTGCGCGCGGATGAAACGGCCCGCCTCGCGCGCCATGAAGGCGACATCGCGGTTGCCCGGCTGTTCCGGCGCCAGCCAGGCGTCGTAGGGAAGCGCGGATTCCGGCGTCACGTGGTGCTTGCCGACCAGCGCCGTGGCATGGCCGGCCTGCCTGAAGCGCCACGGCAAGGTCCGCACACCCGCCAGCAACGACTGGTTGTGGGCGCCGTGCGCCAGGCCGTACATGCCGTTGGTATGCGAATACAGCCCGGTGTACAGCACCGAACGGCTCGGGCTGCACGAGGACACCGTCGCATAGGCCTGCTCGAACAGGCAGCCCTCCGCGGCGAGCGCGTCGATCGCCGGCGTGCGGACCGGTCCGCCGTAGACGCCCGCGTCAAGGCCCTGGTCGTCGGCGACGATCAGCAGTACGTTGCGCGGTCCGCGCGCCGCAGGTGCGGCCACGGCCGGTTTGCGTTCCTCCGCTACAGCGCTTGCCACGCCCGCGCCGGTCAACGCCGCGATCGACGACAGCACGCTGCCGGAAAGAAAACGCCGTCGCGAAAATGTCATCGTCCGTCTCCCCGCTCGGCAGGCTGGCGCGCCGGCAAGCCTTTCCTGGATTCGAGATAGGCGATCAGCGTTCTCGGCTGGTCGGTCTGGATCATGTTCGCTCCCATGTCGAGCACCTTGCCCCAGTTCGCATCGGGATCCTGCAACGCCTTCTCGTCCGTCACGCCCGCCGCCAGATAGGGATTGAGCGTGTTGACCCAGATGCGCCCGGCCCCTTCCCGCATCGCCTCGCGGCCTTCGCCCAGCCATGCCAGGTCGGCGAAGACGAGTTCGTAGGCGACAGGGGCGAGCGCGTCGTAGCGCGGCACGATGTCGCTCAGGCGCGGCGAGCATTTCGCGGGCACCGGATGGATCCCGCACTCCCGGATGATGGGCATGAACATCGTCTTGTGGAGAAAGGCCGCCTGCAGCAGTTCGCTGTCCTCGGGAAAGGCATCCATCTTCATGAGGATCTGGTCGGCGACGCCCACGCGCTCGACCACGGCGAACGCCTGGCCGAACAGTTCGCCTTTGACATCGAGGTTGATCAGGATCTTTCCCTTGGCGATGCGAAGCGCTTGCTCCAGCGTGGGAATCCGCTCTTCCGTCAGCGGCGCCGCCGTCCCGCCTGCGGCGCGCCGCAGGCGGAGGGCCTTGATCTCCGCCAGGGTGCGATCCTCGACCCTGCCGGCACCGTCGGTCGTGCGGTCGAGGGTCGGATCGTGCATCAATACCGGTACGCCATCCCGGGTGATGGCGACATCGATCTCGACCATTTCGACACCCATCCGGATGCAGCTGGCGATGGCGTCCAGCGAGTTCTCCGGCGGCCCTTCCGCCCAGCAGGCACGGTGGGCCACGATCATGACGTCTCCGGATCGCCCATCGAGAAGACGTTCGCGAAGGACAGCCGCCCTGTCTTCATGCATCGACGGGCGATCCAGGCCCGGATAGGCCGCGCACCCGGCCAGGAGAGCCGCCAGGACAGCCGCCAGGATGGGCAGAAAGGACAGTGCCGATAGCGGTGCCGTGAGCGTGCGGGGTGGTGCATTCGGCTTCATGGGTTCCCCTCCCGGGGGATCACGCACTGTCGATGGCAGTCCTGCCGGGCGCGCGGTTGGTATCGATGTCATCGTGGGCGCCACCGATATCAATCGCGTGCGGGAAGTGTCAAGTGGCGGGCGACGACGCATCGATGCCGGATACGGTTCATGACTCCCCGGAAAAATCGTCGGGGCATTGGAAACGCGTGCGTATCCCGCGAATGCAGGACATCGACGGCTTTCCCGGCGGATGGTTCCCTTCGTCACGTCGGCGCAGGGAAACGACATGGCCCGCATTGCATCGCAGCAAGCTTCCTGCGCGGGAGGCGCAGCCGCGTCGAAGGTCTTCGCAAGCACGGGCCGGTCGTGACGGGCCGGCGGTTCTGCGATGGCGTGCTTGCCGGCGTGGCCGGACTGGTGTGTGCCGCGGATGCGCCGATCAATGGCACGTGACTTCCCGGTGAGCGCGCCCATGCGCCGCCACGTGCTGCCGGTCGAAGCGGGAGTGCTTGTCGAGCCGCGTGTCCACGAAGGCCAGAGCGCATGCCTTCCTTTGCGATCCGGAACCACTGGAATCGCAGGCCGCCCGCGGCGCCATCGTGAAGTTCTTCCAGCGGCTGCCGCGCTTCGTCCGCCGCACGTTCGACCACGTCGCCATGGTGCGGGAACATCCGGGTGCCCGCGCCAGAACGCAGCCGAATCCGGGTGGATAGGCGTTGCGCTAAGATGCGGTCGTACCCCGGAGCCGATGTCCCACGCCAAGATGCCATCGCGGAAGCAGACGACAAAAGGCAAGCAATCGTCCGGGGCGGGACTCACCATGGCGGATCTCGCCCGCATCGCCGGCGTTTCCGCGATCACCATTTCGCGCGCGCTTGCCGGCAGTCCGCTGGTGAACCCCGACACAGCGGCCCGGATCAAGCAGGTGGCGCAGCAGCACGGCTACGCCTTCAACGTCAGCGCGCGCAACCTGCGCCTTCGCCGCAGCATGACCGTGGCGGTGGTGGTGGAGATGAAGCCTACGGTCGAACGGCAGATGTCCGGCCCGTATCCGCTGGACCTGCTGGGCGGCATCACCCAGGAGCTCACCTCCACCGGCTACAGCGTGCTGCTGACGTCCCTGCAGGGCGGTGCGCTGCCCAACGTACAGGCGGCCGACGGCGTGATCCTGCTGGGCCAGGGCGCGCACGAGGACGCCATGCACGAAGTGCAGAACTGGGGCCGTCCGATGGTGGTGTGGGGCGCGGTCAGCCGGCACGAAACGCAGGTGGTGGTGGGCAGCGACAACCGCCGTGGCGGCGCGCTGGCGGCCGAACGCTTCATCGCGCTGGGCCGCAGTCGTCCCGTCTTCCTGGGCGATCCCGCCCACGGCGAGTTCGCCGAACGCCTGGAAGGCTTCAGCCAGGCGCTGTCCCGGCACGGCATCGCCCCACTCACGCCCATGGTGTCCAGCTTCACCGTCGGCGCCGGGGCCGAGGCCGTGCATGCGCTGTTGCAGAAGCACCCGCAGGTCGATGCCTTGTTCGCCGCCAGCGACCTGCTGGCGATCGGCGCGATCCGCGCGCTGATCGAGCGCGGCCGCCGCGTGCCGGAGGACATCTCGGTGATCGGCTACGACGACACCCCGCTGGGCGCGACCTACGTGCCACCGCTCAGCTCGGTGCACCAGAACTTCATCGATGCCGGCGTGCTGCTGGCGCGCAAGGTGCGGGCGCTGATCGAGGGCGAGCCCGCCACGTCCGAGACCCTGCCCACCCACCTGGTACTGCGCGCCACCTGAGCGCAAACCACTGCTGCGATGCAGCGGATGAGAGGCAGGCGCCGGCCCGTGTCCGGTCGCCTGCAGGCTGCCGCTCCCGCCCGGCAAGCCGTTGATCCGGAATGATTTTCTTCGCTACCTCCGCGCCGCCTTGAAGGTCGCGCAAGAGGGTGGGAGTCACATTCATGGCGAATTGACATCGATAACTTGACATCGATAACAACGGCTCCTAGCGTCCGTCCCGCCGTGCCTGCCCGGGTGCGGGAACAGGATCGATACGGGGACATCGGTGGATCGGGAACAGGTAACGGAACAGCTTGTCGAATCGGTGGGCGCGGCGCCGGAGGTGGACCCGTGGCGGCTGACCCAGCACGGCTTCGACCCCGACCGCGCGGCGCGCGACGAGACCCTGTTCGCGCTGGCCAACGGCACGCTGGGCGTGCGCGGCGGGCTGGAGGAAGGCGACAGTCCCAGCGACGGCAGCTTCCTGTCCAGCGTGTTCGAGCAGAACCCGATCCATTACCACGAACGCTTCACCGGTTTTCCGCGCAGCACCGACACGCGCGTGCCGGTGGCCGAAGGCAAGCACATCCGCCTGCTGCTGGGCGATGAACCGCTGCGGCTGGACCGCAGCGAATGGCAGGAGTTCGAGCGCACGCTGGATCTCGCCAATGGCTCGCTCGATCGCCTTCTGCGGCTGAAGACCGCGCAGGGCCACACGCTGGAGATCCGGGCGCAGCGCGTCGTGCCGCTGGCCGAGCGCGCGCTGCTGGCCATCCGGTTCCGCGTCGCCTCCATCGACTACACCGGGCCGTTGACGTTGGCCTCGTCCATCGAGACCGGCCGCCAGGCCGTGGCGCAGGGCGACGATCCGCGCATCGGCGTGACCGGCGGCGAAGACATGCGGGTATACGGCGAGCAGGCGGGCGAACCGTCGGCGCAACTCTCGCAGCGCACGCACCACAGCGACATCGCGCTGACGTGCGCGCAGAAGCATCGGCTGGCCGGCGATGGGCTGGCATTCGCCGGCGCTTCGTCGCAGGCGGGACGCGTGGAGCAGCGCTATCGCGCCACGCTGCGGCCCGGGCAGTCGGTGGTGCTGGAGAAATTCGTCGCCTATGCCGAGGGCGGCGACCACGACGCCGAAGTGCAGGCCGTGCTGGCGCGCGCGGCCGGGCAGGGCTTCGCCGCCATCGCCGCGACGCAGGCCGACGCCATGCGGGCGTTCTGGCAGCGTGCCGGGATCTCGGTGGACGGCGATCCGGACGCGGAGCTGGCACTGCGCTTCAACCTGTTCCACCTGCTGCAGTCGGCCGGCCGCGACGGCGTCAACGGCACCGCCGCCAAGGGCATCACCGGCGAAGGCTACGAAGGGCATTGCTTCTGGGATACCGAGGCCTTCGTGCTGCCGGTGATGGCGTTCACCGCGCCGGACGTGGCGCGCGCCATGCTGATGTTCCGTTACCGCACGCTGGACGCCGCGCGCGCGCAGGCGCGGGCGATGAACCATCCGCGCGGCGCGCTCTACCCGTGGCGCACCATCGCCGGCGGCGAGTGCTCCGCGCATTACCCCACCGGCTCGGCCGCGTACCACATCAACGCCGACATCGCCCACGGCATCGGCCTCTATCTCGACGCCAGCGACGATCTCGACTTCCTCAGCGAGGCTGGCGCCGAGATTCTTTTCGAGACCGCGCGCATCTGGCCGCAGGCCGGCCATTTCGATCCGCACCGCGGCGGCGCGTTCTGCATCCACGAGGTGACCGGCCCGGACGAGTACACCGCGCTGGTCAACAACAACTGGTACACCAACCGCATGGCGCAGCGGCACCTGCTGCGCGCGGCGGCGGCGTGGGAACGGCTGCGCGCGGAACGTCCGCAGGCCCTGCAGGCGCTGGCCGCGCGCATCGGCCTGGACGATGACGAGGTCGCGCTGTGGAAGCGCGCGGCCGAAGCGATGTACCTGCCGTACGACGAAGCGCTGGGCATCCACCCGCAGGACGACGGTTTCCTCGACAAGCCGCGCTGGCCCTTCCCGAAGCGGGAAGGACCGCACCGTCCGCTGCTGCTCGACTACCACCCGGTCACGCTGTACCGGCACCAGATATGCAAGCAGGCCGACGTGGCGATGGCGCTGGTGCTGGCCGGGGACGGCGTCGACCTTGGCGCCAAGCGCCGCGACTTCGATTACTACGAAGCGGTGACCACGCACGATTCCACGCTGTCGGCGCCGGTGTACGGCATCCTCGCCAGCGAGGTCGGGCAGGACGAGAAGGCCTGGCGCTACTTCGACGCCAGCCTGCGGGTGGACCTGGACGACCTGCACGGCAACACCGACCACGGCGTGCACATGGCGGCGATGGCCGGCAGCTGGCTGGGACTGGCGCAGGGCTTCGGCGGTCTGCGCGTGCATGGCGGCCGGCTGCATTTCGCGCCGACGCTGCCGGCGAAATGGCGGGGCTACGGCTTCAATCTCCGCTGGCGCGGTTGCGCCCTGCGCGTGGACGTGGACGCGCACGGCGCCCGTTACCGGCTGGACGAGGGCGACGCACTGACCTTTTTGCACGACGGCGCCGAGGTGGCGTTGCGCCACGGTGAAACGCAGGTGCGCGCACGGCAGGCGCCGGACGTACCGAAGGCGGCCTTCCCGCGCGCCTGCCGCGCGCTGATCTTCGACCTGGACGGCGTGCTGACCGACACCGCGCACACGCACTACCGCGCATGGAAGCGGCTGGCCGACGAGATCGGCGTGCCGTTCGACCAGCAGGTCAACGAACGCCTGAAGGGCGTGGACCGCATGGCCTCGCTGGAGATCATCCTGGAGCGCGCCACGCGCGCCTACGGCGCGGAGGAGAAGCGCGCGCTGGCCGACACCAAGAACGGCTACTACGTGCAGGAGATCGAACGCTTCGGCCCGCAGGACCTGTTCGCCGGCGTGACCGGGGTGCTGGATGCCGCGCGCGCGGCCGGCCTGAAGCTGGGGCTGGCCTCGGCCAGCCGCAACGCGCCGACGCTGCTGCAGAAGCTGGGCATCGCCGACCGCTTCGACTACATCGCCGACGCCGGCCGCATCGTGCGCGCCAAACCGGACCCGGGGATTTTCCTGGACGTGGCGGCCGCGCTGGGCGTGCCGGCCCACCTGTGCATCGGCGTGGAAGACGCCGCCGCCGGCATCGACGCCATCCATGCCGCCGGCATGGCGGCGGTCGGCATCGGCGATGCACGCACGCTGCGCCACGCCGATGCGGTGGTCCCGCGCATCGCCGATTTCATCCTGAGGGACTTCGTTTCGCCTTGACCGCACGCGGCCACAGAAGCCGCGGCGGACAGTCCGCAGACAACACAACATGCAAGTGGAGGGAGACCATGCAATACCGTAAACCACGATTGATCCGTTATGCCCTGTCCGCAGCCATCGCCACCGCGTTGGCCCCCGCCATCGCGGCGGCGCAGGACGCGCCCGCGCAGCCGCCGGCGCAGACCGCACCGGCCGAGCGCCAAACCGAGCCCTCCACGCTGGACACCGTCGTGGTGTCCGGTACCGCCGCCGGCGGCGTGCGCAAGCTGGAGGCCAGCTTCAACATCGTCACCGCCAACGCCGAGCAGATCAAACAGGCCAATCCCAAGAGCACGGCCGACCTGCTGAAGATCTCGCCCGGCATGTGGCCGGAATCGACCGGCGGCCAGACCGGCGCCAACATCGAGATCGCCGGCTTCCCCGGCGGCGGCGATGCGCCGTACTTCTCCACCCTGCTGATGGGCTCGCCGCTGTACGGCATGCCCACGCTGTCGTTCTTCGAGACCACCTCGATGTTCCGCCTGGACGACACCGTCGAAGCGGTGGAAATCCTGCAGGGCGGTCCGTCCGTGGTGTTCGCCGACGGCCAGATGGGCGCCAGCGCCAACTTCTTCCTCAAGACCGGCACCGAGGAGCCCAGCGGCAGCGTCGGCCTGACCTACGGCAACGAAGGGCTGTGGCGGCTGGACGGCTTCGCCGGCTTCAAGGTGGCCGAGGGCTGGTACGGCAGCATCGGCGGTTTCTGGCGCGAGTCCGACGGCGTGCGCGACCCGCAGTTCAAGGCCGACAAGGGCGGCCAGCTGACCGCCACGCTGGCGCACGATTTCGACCGCGGCAACCTGACGCTGTACGCGCGCTACCTCAACGACAAGAACCAGTTCATCACGCCGATCCCGGTCATCCAGCGCGGCAGGGACAGCTTCAGCGCCTATCCCGGGTTCGATCCGCTGAAGGACACCTACTACAGCAACGCGATCCGGCGCGTGCACCTGCCGAGCTATCCGAACGGCGGCAAGGACGCGGACCTGGCGGACGGCCGCGGCGCCGACGTGGTCTTCGTCGGCGGAAACTTCGACTACGCCTTCGACAGCGGCTGGTCGATCAGCGACCGTTTCCTGTACACCGAAGGGGACATGGACACCAGCGCGCTGTTCTCCGGCAACAACCCGGCGACGCTGCAGGACATGCTCTACACCAGCGGCACGCCGGGCGGGTTCCAGTTGCCGGCCGGTTCGGCGACCGCCAACTACGTCGGCGGCGGCGCGGTGCCGCTGGACCAGAGCGTGATCCAGCAGGGCTGGTGGCACATCCACAAGCACCTGAAGGCCTTCAACAACGACTTCCGCCTGAGCAAGGACCTGTTCGAAGGCAACACGCTTACCGTCGGCCTGTACGTCAACCACTACTCGATGAGCGACAAGTGGTCGCTGGGCAACCAGATGCTGATGACCAACGAGCCCAACGCCACGCCGATCACGGTCAGCTACGCGGACGGCGGACAGGTCTACCAGCGCACCGACGGCCAGGGCTTCGCCGACTTCGGCGGCTTCCATATCGCCCAGTTCGGCAGCGCTACCAATACCGCGCTGTACCTGTCGGACTCCTGGCGCATCGGCAAGTGGCTGCTGGACCTGTCCGGGCGCCTGGAGAACCAGGATGCGAAGAACAACGTCTGCAACCTGGTCAACATCGACCTGGACAACGACCCGCTGACGCTCTACAACAACAGCGTGCCGGTGTGCGACGGCACGTTCTCGCGCATCCACTACGACAAGACGCATCCCACCTGGACCGCCGGCGCCAACTACGCCTTCACCGACCGCATGTCCGCCTACGGCCGCGTCAACACCGGCGCCCATTTCCTCGACTTCGACAACGGCATCCGCGGCACCACCAACGGCGACTTCCCGCCGATGCACAAGATCCGCAACTACGAGGCCGGCTTCAAGTACCAGTCGCCGTTGCTCTACGCCGACATCAGCGCCTACCGCCGCGTGTTCAGCGGTCTGCAGTACCAGCCCACCGACGGACTGGGCTCGCCGACCGGCGAGCGTCAGATCTATGGTTCCGAATCCTGGGGCGTGAACTTCATCGGCGTGCTGACGCCGATCGACAACCTGCGCCTGCAACTGGTCGGCAACTACCTGGACGGCGAGTACACCGATTACGATGCCTGCTTCCCGTACACGGACATCAACGGCAACGCCGCCTGCGCGCCGATCGAAGGCAGGCAGTTGCAGCGCCAGCCGAAGTTCCGCGCCATGTTCACGCCCAGCTACCGGTTCGAACTGGCGTGGGGCGACATCACGCCGTACGTCACCTACACCTACGTGGGCGACCACACCCAGGACCAGTCCGCGTTGCAGCAGTTGGGTTCCTACCACACCATCGACTTCGGCATCACCACCAACGTCGGCGAGAACTGGCAGTTCAACCTGCGGGGCACCAACATGACCAACGAACTGGGCCTGACCGAGAGCAACTCGCGCATCTTCGGTTCGGCGACCACCGCCGGCGGCGTGTTGCTGGCGCGTCCGATGGAAGGGCGCGAGGTCAACTTCCAGGCCAAGTACAGCTGGTGATGGCCCGGGTCGATCCGTCCCTGGAGCGTTCCGCGAAAAGCGGGCGCTCCCGGGACGATCGCCGCCATTCGGACCGTACCGTACCGGCGTTCGTCGTGCGCGAGCGCCGGTACATGGCGGGCGAATGCCCGCCCTGTCCATGCAAGGCGCCGCCAACATGGCGCCGCGCGATCGCAAAGCCAACGGAGCCTCAATGAATCGACACGGGTTGCGCGCCTTGCTGCTGTCCGCCGTCCTGGCGCTGCCGGGCATGCCGGCGCTGGCGGCCAGCGCGGCCGGGGACGATGTGGCCGCACGCGTGGCGCGCTCCAACATTTTCGTCGGGCAACCCAACATCCTGGAATCGCAGGCCATGCCGCTCGGCAACGGCAGGCTCGGGGCCGCCGTCTGGGCCGCCGACGGCCTGACGGTGCAGTTGAATCGCGCGGATGGGCTGCCGGACCGTCTTTCGCCGGGCTGGCTGGTGGTGCCCGGCCTGCAGCGGATGACGCGCGACCGCGGGTTCCGCGCGCATCTGGATCTCCATGACGGCGAATGGCACCAGGCCGGCGGCGGAATGACCGCGCGCGTCTACGTCGATCAGCGGAGCGATCGCCTTGTCGTGGACGTCGCCGGCGCGGAGCCGGGGCAGGAGCAGACGGCGTTCCTGAAACTCTGGTCGCCGCGCGCACCCAGCGCCGCCGCGCGGGGCGCGGTGGCATTGCTGGCGGAACACTGGCGCGACGACCAGCGCCCGGGCGCCTCGGGCCGTCCCTTCGGAACGCTGGCGGCGCTCTCGGCCGAAGCCGGCGACGTGCGCGCCGAGCGCATCGACGACCGGACCGTGGCCCTGCGTTTCCGGCCGCTGGCCGACGGTCGCTTCCGCCTGGTGGTCGCGGCGCCGGCCTACGATGGCGGCCGCGATGCGTTCGACGTGGCTGCCGACGCGCTCTCGCCGCCACTGGACGCCGCGGCGTCGCGCCGGGACTGGCACGACTTCTGGCAGCGCGCGGCCCTGATCACGGCGCAATCCGACAACGGCGCCGCGCAATACGCCGAGCAGATCAGGACGCTGTTCCTCTACGCCTCCGCAGCGCACAACGACGCTACCGGGCAGGTGCGGATACCCGGTTCGCAGGCCGGCGTGGCGGATCTGTTCTCGTCGCTGCGCGACGATCACATGTGGGATCCGGCGGCGTTCTGGGGATGGAACCTGCGCATGCAGGTGGCCGCGAACCTCAGCGCGGGCCTGCCCGAACTCAACCGGCCGTTCTTTTCGCTGTACCGCGACAACCTGGAAGCGGTCCGCGACTGGACCCTGGCCAAGATGGGCGGCCGCCCCGGCATCTGCATTCCCGAGACGATGCGCTTCAACGGCGTCGGCGTGGAATACGAAGGCACCCGTTTCAGGCCATTCCCCATCGTCACCCACAGCTGCGACCTGGGCTGGTCGTCCACGTCCAATGCGCGCACGCTGACGACCGGCGCCGAGGTGGGATTGTGGATATGGGAAACCTACCTGAAGACGGGGGATCGGGAATTCCTGTCGGAGCACTTCCCGCTGATGGCCGAGGCGGCGCGGTTCCTGCGCGCCTACCAGCAGCCCGGCGACGACGGACTACTGCACACCCGCCCCTCCAATGCGCACGAAACCCAGCACGACGTGTTCGATCCGGCGACCGACATCTCCGCGATCCGCGCGCTGTACCCCGCGGTCATCGCGGCGTCGCGCCTGCTGGACCGGGAAACCGCGCTCGCCGACGATCTGGCGCGCGCGCTGCCGCTGACGCCGGAATTGCCGCTTGCTCCGGCCACCGGCGAACCCGATCCCCTGCTGCCTGTGGCGGCGCGGACTTCGGGCCCGGTATTCGCGCCCAGCCACGACGCGACAGCGCACGCGCGCAATTCGGAGAACATCGGCCTGGAGGCGGTCTGGCCCTACGGTATCGTCGGGCCCGGCCATCCGGCGTTCGACGTGGCGCGGCGCACCTACGCTTATCGTCCGTTCCGCCACCTGGCCACGTGGAGCAACGACCCCATCCATGCGGCCCGGCTGGGATGGGGCGATGAGGTCGAACGCAGCATCCACGCACTGGTGCAGGTCTACCAGGCGTTCCCGAACGGCCTGGCCAGCTTCTCCGGTACCGGCGGCGAGTTCTACCTGGAGCAGGCCGGCGTCGTCGCCGCCGCGCTTTCCGAGGCGCTGGTGCAGGACAATGGCGACATCCGCATCGCGCCGGCGATTCCCGCCGGCTGGTCCGTCGACGGCACCGTGTACGTGCGCGGCGACGCGCGCATCGCCGTCGCCGTGCGCGCGGGCCAGCCGCGGCGCGTCGTGATCGCCGGCGGCTCCGACACCGTGCTGACCTTGGTCAATCCATGGCCGGGCCAGCGCATCGAGCGTACCGATGCCGGGCGCACGACCCTGCTGCCTTCCGGCGACAGGGTGCGCGTGTCCGTCGCCAAGGGCGACACGGTGACGCTGGCGCCACAGGGCGGCGGGGACGTGGCCGCACTGGCGCCGCCCGGCGAAGCGGCGGCGCGCAGCCTGGGGCGCAGTTCCATCGGTCTGCCGCCGCCCTGTTGCGCCGCGCCCGAGGGCTACCGGCCGGACACCGATCGCCCGCCTTACCGGGAGCCGTCGCCATGAACGCGCGCGCAGGCGCACGCTGGCCATCGACGGCCCGCCGGTACCTTCACGTGTCCGCGCCGCATCTTCGGCCCGGACACCGCGATGCCGCCCACTCTCCCTGGCGGCATCGCGACCTGATCCGCCCCCGCAGGGCAGACCTTCACCACCCTGCGGTCGCGCATCGCGCCCGCCATGACAATGCAGCCGCCCCCGCGCGCGGCCGGAGCCGACGATGAGCCGAACACGCATGATCCTGGGATTGACCCTGACCTACATGATCTTCGCCATGCTGCTGAATTCGGTCGGCGCGGTGATCCTGCAGGTGATCCAGGGGTTCGGCGTCGGCAAGGCGTCGGCGAGCACGCTGGAAGCGTTCAAGGATCTGCCGATCGCGGTGGCCTCGTTCCTGGTCGCCTCGACGCTGCCGCGGCTGGGCTACAGGCGCGCGATGATGCTCGGCCTGCTGCTGGTCGCGGCGGCCTGCGTCGGCATGCCGCTGCTGCAGTCGTTCTGGGCCACCAAGCTGCTGTTCGTCACCGTGGGCGTGTCGTTCGCGCTGGTGAAGGTGTCGGTGTACTCCAGCATCGGCCTGCTCACCGACGGCGACCGCGCGCACGCCGCGCTGACCAGCACGGTGGAAGGCTGGTTCATGGTCGGCATCCTCGGCAGCGCCTGGCTGTTCGCCGCCTTCATCAACCCCGGGGCGCCGGGCGACCCGGTCTGGCTCAACGTCTATTGGGTGATCGCCGCGTTGTGCGTGGGCGTGGTGGTCCTGCTGGCCGGCGCGTCGATGGACGAGACACAGGCGCGCGACGGCCACGCGGTCGGCGAATCCTTCGCCGACATGTTCCGCCTGCTCACCAGGCCGCTGGTCTGCGTGTTCCTGGTCTCGGCTTTCCTGTACGTGCTGGTGGAGCAGGCCATCAATACCTGGCTGCCCACCTTCAATCGCGAGATCCTGCACCTGCCCACCGCGCTCAGCGTGCAGGCGGCCAGCATCTTCGCCGGCTCGCTGGCGCTCGGACGGCTCGGCGGAGGCTTCCTGCTGCGCCGCGTGCGCTGGTTCCCGCTGCTGGCCACCTGCGTGCTGGCGATGGCCGTGCTGGTGCTGGTGGCGTTGCCGCTGGCGGCGAACACCGGCCCGCGTGCCGACCAGACCTGGTGGAACGCGCCGCTGGCCGCCTACGTGTTCCCGCTGATCGGGCTGTTCATGGCGCCGATCTACCCGACCATCAATTCGGTGGTGCTGAGCGCGCTGCCGAAGGCGCGGCACGCGGCGATGACCGGGCTGATCGTGGTGTTCTCCGCGCTGGGCGGCACCACCGGTTCGTTGATCACCGGACAGGTGTTCGCGCGTTTCGACGGGTCGCTGGCGTTCTACCTGCTGCTGCTGCCGATGGCGATGCTGCTGGTTTCCCTGACCCTGTTGAACCGCGCCGCGCGCGTTCCTTCCGACACGCTGGCGGTACCGGCGGGAGGCCACTGAACCCATGATCGCAGCACGTCCCGTCCCGTCCCCGCGCGTCCGCGCTTTCCTCGGCGGGCTGCTGGCCGCCGCGCTGCTGTTCGCGCCGTCGGCGCGCCCGGCGTATGCCTACGAGAACACCGGCGCGACGGCGGTCGCACCGCTGCAGTTCCGCATCACCGAAGGCCGCATCGAGAACGCCTTCCACCAGGAGGGCGACATCGCCGCGCACTTGCTGCTCAGTTCCGGCGAGCGGCCGCGCGTGCTGGTGGCGTTCCCGGCCGGCAACAGCGGCGTGGGCGTGTGGTTCGAAGACGTGCCCGCGCCGGTGCGCTGGACGCTGGGCGAAGTCGCCGGCAAACGCGAGGACGTGCGCGGACGGCCATGGAACGGCATCGAAGCCACGGCCAGCGTCGACGCCGCGCGGCTGGTGGTGAGGGACGCGGTACTGGGCAGCGTGCGCGTATTGCGCGACTACCAGCTGGGCGAGGGTTATCCGCCGGAAACCGCCGCGCGGCCGCAAGTGTCGGCGCACGCGGTCCGCTGGCGGCGCGACCGCCTGGACGGCGCACCCGGCTACGCGATCGCGCTGCACGCCGACAACGGGCGCTTCCGGCGCGAGAGCGGCAAGCTCGTGCTGCGGCCGGACCGCGCCGGCGAGCCGCTGCGCCTGCGCATCGAGGCGACGACGGGCGAGACGCCGCTGACCCCGTTCGCCGATCTGCTCAACGAGCGCACGCGCCCGGACCCGCGCAGCCGGCAGGCGCTGCAATTCCTGAGCTACCGCGAGAAGTTCCTGGCCGGCTCCTGGCGCTTCGACACCTATTTCGGCCGCGACACGCTGATGTCGCTGCGCTTGCTGATGCCGGTGCTGCAACCGGCGGCGGTGGACGCGGGCATCGCCTCGGTGCTGGCGCGGCTGTCGCCCGGCGGCGAAGTGGCGCACGAGGAGGACATCGGCGAGTTCGCGGTGCTGCGCCACCGCAAGGAGCAGGGCACGTCGTCGGCCGCACCGATCTACGACTACGCGATGATCGACGACGACTACATGCTGCCGCCGGTGGCCGCCGCCTGGCTGCTCGACGATCCGCGCGGGCGGGCTGGCGCGGCGGCTTTCCTGGCGGCCGGCGAGCCGGGCCAGCGCCATGGCGACGCGCTGGTGCGCAACCTGCTGTTCGTCGCCGCCAGCAGCGAAGCCTTCGCGCGCGAACCGGTCTACACGCACCTGCTCGCATTGCAGCCCGGCCGCCAGGTCGGCCAGTGGCGCGACAGCAACGAAGGCCTGGGCCGTGGCCGCTATCCCTACGACGTCAACGCCGTGTGGATGCCCGCCGCGCTGCGCGCCATCGGCGCCTTCCTCGACAACGGCCTGCTGGACGACTACGCCACGCCGGAGCAACGCGCGCAGCTGCGCGCGGCGGCCGCGCGCGCCGGCGTATGGGAGCGGGAAGCCGCTGCGTTGTTCGCCGTGAGCCTGCCGCCGGCACAGGCCGCCGCGCAGGTGCGCGCCTATGCCGCGCACGCGGGCGTGGACACTGCGCCGGCGCTGGCCTCGCTCGGCGCCGCGCCGCTGGCGTTCCCGGCGATCGCGCTGGATGCCCAGGGCCGGCCGGTGCCGGTGCTGCATTCGGACGAAGGCTTCCGCCTGCTGTTCGGGCGGCCCGACGCCGCCTCGCTGGACCGCGATGTCGCCGCGATGATGCGGCCGTTCCCCGCCGGCCTGATGACCGATGTCGGCCTGCTGGTGGCCAACCCGGCGTACGCCGGCCAGGACGCGTGGCCGCGCTTCGGCAACAGCGCCTACCACGGCACCGTGGTCTGGGCCTGGCAGCAGGCGGTGCTGGCGGCCGGCCTGCAACGGCAACTGGCGCGCGACGACCTGCCCGCGGCCACCCGCGACCGGCTGCGGCAGGCGCAGGCGCGGCTATGGCAGGCGATCCGTGCCACCGACGAAGTACGCACCTCGGAATTGTGGTCGTGGTCGTATGCCGACGGCCGCTATCGCCTGGAGCCGTTCGGTGCGCAGGGCGCGCACGAGGACGAATCGAATGCCGCACAACTATGGAGCACGGTCTACCTGGCCGTGGACGAACCATGAAGAATCCCCGCACCTTCGCCTGGCGCTGGCTGCTGCTGGCGCTGTCCTTCGCTTCCGCCCTCGCCGTTGCCGCCGAGCCGGATCCGGCGCGCACGCGCGCCTACATCGACCAGGCGTGGGACACGCTGACGCGCCGGGTCGAGGACTGTTCGGCGCTCGCCGACCCCAAGGTGACGACCCATCCGGTGGTCTACGTGCCCGCGGACGCGCCGGCCGACGCCGCGCTCGCGGCCATCGCCCGTCGCTGTGGCGTGGAACTGCGCCCGCTGCCGCGGACCATCGCCCGGATCGGCGACCTCGATCCGCACACGCTGCCGCAGCAGGGCCTGCTGTACCTGCCCAAGCCGTACGTGGTGCCGGGCGGCTTCTTCAACGAGATGTACGGCTGGGACAGCTTTTTCATCGTGCTGGGGCTGGTCGCCGACGGGCGCGCGGCGCTGGCGCGCGACATGGTCGACAACTTCCTGTACCAGGTCGAACACTACGGCGGCGTGCTCAACGCCAACCGCAGCTACTACCTGACGCGTTCGCAGCCGCCGTTCCTCGGCGCGATGATCCGGGCGGTGCTGGACGACGGTTCGGCCTTCAAGGACAAGGGTGAAGCCGACGCCTGGCTGGCGCACGCCTATCCGCTGGCCCTGCGCGACCACGCCACCTGGACCCGCCCCGAGCATCGCGCCGGCGACACCGGCCTGGCCCGCTACTTCGACTACGGCAGCGGCCCGGTGCTGGAGATGCGCGACGCCGGCTACCTGCGCAAAGTGATCGAATGGCTGCGCGCGCACCCGGACCGCGACCCGGGCTGGCTGGTTGCGGCATCCGAACGTCCCGACGCGGCCGAAGCCGCGCGGTTGAAGGACGAAAGCTGCGACGTCGTCGCCTCGCCGGTGTGCAGGGACGCCTGGGCCGACGGCCATCGCCTGCGCGCGGATTTCTATCTCGGCGACCGCGCGATGCGCGAATCCGGGTTCGACGTGAACTTCCACTTCGGCCCGTTCGCCGGCGCCACCCACCATTACGCGCCGGTCTGCCTCAACAGCCTGCTGTACGCGTACGAACACGACCTGGCCGGGTTCGCGCAACGCCTGGGCAAGGCGGACGACGCGGCACGCTTCGAGCGCGAGGCCGCGGCGCGCAAGACGGCGATCGACCGCTACCTGTGGCAACCGCAGTCGGGAACGTACGCCGACTACGATTTCGTCGCCGGCAAGCACGCCGACGATCCCTACGTGACCGCGCTCTACCCGCTGTGGGCGGGCGCGGCGTCGCCGGAGCAGGCCGCCGCGCTGCGCGGCAAGCTGGCGCTGTTCGAGCACCCGGGCGGCCTGGCGATGAGCCGCGACCGCAGCGGCGCGCAATGGGATGCGCCCTTCGGCTGGGCGCCGGTCAACTGGCTGGTCGTCTCCGGGCTGGATCGCTACGGCTTCCGCGACGACGCGCAGCGCATCGCCCGCGCCTTCACCGCCACCATCGACCGCGCGCTGGCGCACGACGGCACCATCCGCGAGAAGTACAACATGGAAACCGGCGATGCCGACGTGCAGGTGACCGTGGGTTATTCCGACAACGTGGTCGGGTTCGGCTGGAGTAACGGCGTCTATCTCAAGCTGCGGGAACTGCTGCAGGCGCCCGCCGACACGTCCACCGGAGAGCGGCACTCGCCCGGCGGCGCCTCCGGAGACTTCGACGGCGCGATGGCCCTGCCCGCGTTCACCGTGCCGTTCTCCGCGTACGCATCGCCCGAATCGCTGGCGCGGTTCCGCGAAGTGCTGGCCGAGGGCAAGCAGGCGCCCGGGTTCGCCGGCGGCATCGACGCCGCGCGCGCGTTCTACGACCGGATCAACCGCAGCCGCGCCGAGCGGATGCAAGCGCGCTATCCGGTGAAGCTGTCCACCGGGACCATCGCCGGCGTGGACGTCGACATCGTGGAGCCCGCCGCCGGCGTCGCGCCGGCCAACCGCAACCGTGCGTTGATCGTGCTGCACGGCGGCGCGTTCCTGTGGGGCGAGCACAGCGGCGCGCTGGTCGAGGCGATTCCGGTGGCCGCCCTGAGCGGCATGCGCGCGATCGGCGTGGACTACCGGCAGGGCCCGGAACACGTCTTCCCCGCCGCCACCGAGGACGTGGTGGCGGTCTACAAGGCGCTGACGGAGCAGTATCCCGCCGCCAACATCGGCATCTACGGCTGTTCCGCCGGCGGCATGCTGACCGGCCAGGTGGTGGCGCGGCTGATCCGCGACGGGACCGCGCTGCCCGGCGCGATCGGTACCTTCTGCGGTTCGATCGTACCGCTGGGCGGCGACTCCGCCTATGTCGGCCCGCCGCTCAGCGGCGATCCGATCGGCAGCGGTCCGGTCTCGATCGTCGAACGCCTGCCCTATTTCAAGGGCGCCAGCGCCGACGATCCGCTGGTGATCCCCGCGAACGATCCCGCGATGCTCGCGCGCTTCCCGCCGACGCTGCTGATCTCCGGCACCCGCGACTTCGCCATGAGTTCGGTGCTGCAGAGCCACCGGTTGCTGACCCGGGCCGGCGTGCAGGCCGACCTGCACGTCTGGGACGGCATGTGGCACTCGTTCTTCTCCGATCCGGAACTGCCCGAATCGCAGGAAGCCTACGCGGTGATGGCGGCGTTCTTCGACCGCCACCTCGGCCGCTGAACGGACGGCCGCGGCCGCATCGAGCACCCGGTACTGGGGCCCCGGGCAAGGTGCCAGCGCCGCGCATCGCTTATCGTTGCGTTTTCGGCACGATGGCATCGGGAGACGCGCGTGAAGGCGATGGGACTGGGACTGGCTTTCTTCATCGGCATCCTGTTGCCGCTGCAGGCGCTGATCAATGCGTCGCTGGGACGGCAAACCTTCGGTCCGCTGTTCGCGTCGCTGGCCTCCTTCACGGTGGGCACGCTGGTGCTGCTGGTCTGGTGGCTGGCGGCGCGACCGGTCTTCGTGCCCGCGGCGCTGGCGAAAGTGCCGTGGTGGGCCTGGACGGGCGGCGTGATCGGCGCGTTGTTCGTCGCATCGGCCACGCTGCTGGTGCCGCGATTGGGCGCGGCGGCGCTGATCTGCCTGGTGGTGGCCGGGCAACTGATCGGTTCGGTGATGCTGGACCATTTCGGCGTGCTGCACGCGCGCCAGCCGGTGGACGCGACGCGCATCGCGGGCCTGTTGCTGGTCGTGGCCGGCGCGCTGCTGGTGGTGCGTCCCTGGCAGTCGCCGGCCGGCTGAGCCATGTCCGAGTTGCTGGTCGGGTTGCCGCCGCGCATCGCCACGGACTGCCGCGTGCTGGTGCTCGGCTCGATGCCGGGCGGCGCGTCGCTGCGGGCGGGCGAGTACTACGCGCATCCGCGCAACCGGTTCTGGCCGTTGATGGCGCGGCTGTGCGGCTTCGAGGCGGCGTTGCCCTATGAAGCGCGCATGCACGCGTTGCAGCAGGCGGGTGTGGGCATATGGGACGTCATTGGCCGATGCCAGCGGGCAGGCAGCCTGGACACGGCCATCCTGCGCGGCAGCGAAGTGCCCAACCCGGTCGCGGAGCAGATACGGGACTCGCGGGCGCTGCATGCCATCGCACTGAACGGCGCCAAGGCGGCGGAAGCCTTCCGTCGCCATGTGCTGCCACGGATCGACCCCGTGCATCGCGAGCGCCTGGCCATCCTGCCCATGCCTTCCACCAGTCCGGCGAACGCGGCCGCCAGCCTGGATCGCTTGGCGCAGGCATGGTCGGTGCTGGGCGCCCACCTTCGCGCATCCCCGCACGGTTAGAGGCGGTTCCGGCCGACAGTGCGCCGGCGTATCGTCTTGGGTTCGCTGCGCACGACGGGCGATGCGACCGATGAAGGACCAAAGCGATACCACTGCGCGCGGAGCGTCCGTCCTTTCGGGCATGCGCATCCGGCGGGGCGCGATGTCCCGGCGGAGACAAAAATAAATCCCCCCAGAGGTTGGCGCATCGCGCCCAGGCGGACACAATAGGGGTTCCCCTTTTGAAGTCAGACCGCTGGAGTCACGCAATGGCCGAAATCAAGGAAGCACGGGTTCCCGACATCGGTGACTACAGCGACGTACCGGTGATCGAAGTGCTGGCGGCCGTGGGCGACACGGTGAAGAAGGACCAGGGCCTGGTCACGCTGGAGTCGGACAAGGCCACGATGGAAGTGCCATCCCCCTTCGCCGGCGTGGTCAAGGAACTCAAGGTCAAGCTGGGCGACGAACTGGCCGAAGGCGCGGTGGTCGCGCTGATCGAAGTCGGCGAAGGCGCCGCCGAAACCAAGCCTGCCCCGGCCGCCGCCGCACCCGCGCCCGCGGCGCAACCGGTAGCCGCCGAGACCGGCGAGAAGGTCGAGCCGGTCGCCGTCGCCGGCACGCCCGACAAGATCGCCCAGCGCGAGATCGCGCAGGAGCACGCAGCGCCAACGTCGGCCGCCCCCGCCGCCTCGCGCGTGCTGGACGACAAGCCGGGCATCGACCCGGAAGCCTCGCCGCCGCGCTCGCCGCCGGTGGAATTCAACGCCGACCGCGTGCTGCCGGACAAGGTGGCCTACGCCAGCCCCGCCGTGCGCCTGTTCGCGCGCGAACTGGGCGTGGACCTCAACCAGGTGCAGGGCAGCGAACGCGGTGGCCGCATCAGCAAGGAGGACGTGCAGAAGTACGTCAAGGGCGCGCTGGCCGGTGGTGTTGCAGGAGGCGCTTCAGCCCCGACAACGGCCGCAGCCGGTGGCGGTACCGGCCTCAACCTGTTGCCGTGGCCGAAGGTCGACTTCGGCAAGTTCGGCGAGATCGAAGTCCAGCCGCTGTCGCGCATCAAGAAGATTTCCGGTGCCAACCTGGCGCGCAACTGGGCGATGATCCCGCACGTCACCCAGCACGACAACGCCGACGTCACTGACCTGGAAGCGTTGCGCGTGGCGCTGAACAAGGAAAACGAGAAGGCCGGCATCAAGCTGACCATGCTCGCCTTCCTGATGAAGGCCAGCGTGTCCGCGCTGAAGAAATTCCCCGACTTCAACGCCTCGCTGGACGCCAGCGGCGAGAACCTCACGCTGAAGAAGTACTTCCACATCGGCTTCGCCGCCGATACGCCCAACGGACTGGTGGTGCCGGTGATCCGCGACGTCGACAAGAAGGGCGTGATCGAACTGGCGCAGGAAACCGGCGAACTGGCCAAGAAAGCGCGCGAAGGCAAGCTGGGCCCGGCGGACATGTCCGGGGGCTGTTTCTCGATCTCCTCGCTGGGCGGCATCGGCGGCACTGCGTTCACGCCGATCGTCAATGCGCCGGAAGTGGCCATCCTGGGCGTGTCCAAGTCGTCCATCCAGCCGGTGTGGGACGGCAAGCAATTCCAGCCGCGCCTGCAACTGCCGTTGTCGCTGAGCTACGACCACCGTGTCATCGACGGCGCTTCCGCCGCCCGCTTCACGGCCTATCTGGCGCAGTTGCTGGCCGATATGCGCCGCGTGTTGCTGTGATTCCAGGCGCCGTCCGCGCGGCCTGCCTGGGCGTGCTGCTGCTGGCCGCCATGCCGGCAGCACATGCGCAGGACTGCGCGCTCAGTTTCGGTCGTGGCTGGCCGCCGGCCACGGGCAACCATGGTGCCGCGGTCGAACAGTTGTTCAACGGCGACGCGCAGCCGACGCTGTCGCTGGTCTGGCTGCCGGCCAGCGGCAAGGAAAGCGGCATCGCGTTGATCCCGGGTGCGGAAGGCGCGGCGTGGACGCTGCGCGCCAGCCGGGCCGACACGCGCGTGCACAGCTGGAATGGCAGCAGTGCCCGTGGCGGCGTGCAGTTCCGCACGGAGCAGACGCCGGATCGCGACGAAGCGCGGGTTCCCGCGCCCCTTGCGCAACGCATCGCCACGTTGTGGCGACAGGCCCTGCGGCAGGCGGCCCCGGAAAGCGTCGCTGCGCCGGTGCAGGAGCGCGGGCTGGTCTCGTTCGTGGTCGATGGCGAACGCTTCAGCGGCGCCGCCCCCGAGTGTGGCCCGGCCCGGCAGTTGCTGAAGCAGGCCGGCCTGCTGATCGAAGCCAGCAACGAGAGAGAATCGAAACAGGAAAAGCGCTGGCGACAACTGGACGCCGCGCTGGACGAATTGCAGCAGTCGCTCGCCGGCCTGGCGTTGTCCGGCGGCTGACAGGATCTCAGGAGAACCGAATGGCCACCATTGAAATCAAGGTCCCCGACATCGGCGATTACACCGATGTGCCCGTCATCGAAATCCTGGTCGCCGTGGGCGACACGGTGAAGAAGGACCAGGGCCTGGTCACGCTGGAATCGGACAAGGCCACGCTGGAAGTGCCGTCCTCGGCCGCCGGCGTGGTGAAGGAGCTCAAGGTCAAGCTGGGCGACACGCTGTCCGAGGGCAGCGTGGTGGCGGTGCTGGAAACCGAAGGCGCCGGGGTTGCGTCGTCACCTCTCCCGCCTGCGGGAGAGAGCCTGCCCCGGACAGGATCCGGGGTCGCCGCGCAGGGCGCGGCGGGTGAGGGTAATAAGCCGACGCCCGCGCCCTCACCCCAGCCCTCTCCCGCAGGCGGGAGAGGGGACGAAGCCCCCGCGCCTGCCGCCGCGGCACCCGCCGCCAGCGGCGGGCTCGTCGAGACCAAGGTCCCCGACATCGGCGATTACACCGATGTGCCCGTCATCGAGATCCTGGTCGCCGTGGGCGACACGGTGAAGAAGGACCAGGGCCTGGTCACGCTGGAATCGGACAAGGCCACGCTGGAAGTGCCGTCCTCGGCCGCCGGCGTGGTGAAGGAACTCAAGGTCAAGCTGGGCGACACGCTGTCCGAAGGCAGCGTGGTGGCGATCATCGAAGCCGAGGGTGCGGCGGCAGCCGCAGCTCCCGCCAAGGCCGCCCCGGTGGCGGCGTCGCCCGCCGCGCCGGCCGCGCCCGCGACCTCCGTGCCGAAGCCCGCGCTGGGCACCGGCAGGCCGGCCGACATCGAATGCCGCATCGTCGTGATCGGTTCCGGCCCGGGCGGCTACACCGCCGCGTTCCGCGCCGCCGACCTGGGCCTGGATACGGCGTTGATCGAGCGTTACGACACCCTGGGCGGCGTCTGCCTCAACGTCGGCTGCATCCCGTCCAAGGCGCTGCTGCACGCGGCGGCGCTGATCGAGGAAGCCGCGCACTCGGACGAGATCGGCATCAGCTTCGGCAAGCCGAAGATCGACATCGACAAGCTGCGCGACTTCAAGCAGAACAAGGTGGTCGGCCAGTTCACCAAGGGCCTGGCCGGCATGGCGAAGCAGCGCAAGGTGCGCACCGTGCAGGGCGTGGCGAAGTTCGTCTCGCCCAACGAACTGGAGATCGCCGGCGCCGACGGCAAGACCCAACTGCTGCGCTTCGAGCAGTGCATCATCGCCGCCGGTTCGCAGGCGGTGAAACTGCCCAACTTCCCGTGGGACGATCCGCGCGTGATGGATTCCACCGACGCGCTGCAGCTGCAGGAAGTGCCGAAGAAGCTGCTGGTGGTCGGCGGCGGCATCATCGGCCTGGAGATGGCGACGGTGTACCGCGCGCTGGGCAGCGAAGTGACCGTGGTGGAGTTCATGGACCAGCTGATGCCGGGCGCCGACAAGGACCTGGTCAAGCCGCTGGCCGATCGCCTGAAGAAGCAGGGCGTGGCCGTGCACCTGAAGACCAAGGCAGCCAAGGTGGAGGCGTCGAAGAAGGGCGTCACCGTGTCCTTCGAAAGCGCCACCGAAGGCCAGAAGCCCGAACTGGAATCCGGCACATGGGATCGCGTGCTGGTCGCCGTGGGCCGTTCGCCCAACGGCGGCAAGCTCGATGCCGACAAGGCGGGCGTCACCGTCACCGAGCGCGGCTTCATCCCGGTGGATGCGCAGATGCGCACCAGCGCGCCGCACATCTTCGCCATCGGCGACCTGGTCGGACAGCCGATGCTGGCGCACAAGGCCACGCACGAAGGCAAGCTGGCCGCCGAAGTGGCCGCCGGCGAGAAGAAGGAGTGGGTGGCGCGGGTGATCCCGTCGGTCGCCTATACCGACCCGGAAGTGGCATGGGTCGGCGTGACCGAGACCGAAGCCAAGGCCAAGGGCCTGAAGGTCGGCGTGGGCAAGTTCCCGTGGGTCGCCTCGGCGCGCGCGGTGGGCATCGGCCGTGGCGAAGGCTTCACCAAGCTGATCTTCGACGAGGCCACGCACCGCATCATCGGCGGCGCCATCGTCGGCGTGCACGCCGGCGACCTGATCACCGAAGTGGTGTTGGCCATCGAGATGGGCGCGGAAGCGGCCGACATCGGCGCCACCATCCATCCGCACCCCACGCTCAGCGAGTCGGTGGGCATGGCGGCCGAGGTGTACGAAGGCACGATCACCGACCTGTACATCCCCAAGAAGAAGTGACCCCTGTAGGAGGGGGTTCAGCCCCGACAGAGAAGATCGGAAAGCAATGGACGCGGATCAGAGCGAAGAAAACGGATCGAAGGCAAGCGCCTCGTCCGTGTTTATTCGCTCTGATTCGCGTCTCTTGATTTTTCAGGTTCCTCTGTCGGGGCTGAAGCCCCTCCTACAGCGGGACGTCACGCCGCCAACGGTTGCGCACGCGCCGCGCGGCGGGCTTCGATGCGCTTCCAGACCTTTTCGTGGAAATGGAACACGACAGTGTTCGTGGCCGGCTCGACCAGCGCCAGCATGCCGCCGACCAGCAGGCTGCCGGTGAACAGGTAGCCCAGGGTGAAGGCCACTGTGAAGTGCAGGATCGCGAAGCTCAGGGTCTTGTTCACGACGGGCTCCAGATGAGAACTGATCTCATTATGGGGATACCCATCGAATAGTCCAATGGAATGACCCATTGGAATCGATAGAGCCTATCTATTGATGATGGCTATCAGAAGGCCAGGGTCACGCCCGCGATCGGCCCCTTGAATCGCTGGTCCAGCCCCAGCAGGCCGTTCGAACCGGACCGCTCCACGTCCAGCTTGAACCAGTCATAGCCCACGAACGCGCCGAGCCGCGGCGTGAACCGGTACTCCAGCAGGGCGTTGGCGCGCGTGATGCTGCCGTCGTATTCGCCGAAGTCGCCCCAGTCGGCATCCAGGTACTGGCCCTGCACGTTGATCAGCCAGCGGTCGCCGGGGCGCGTGGTGAAGCGCAGCCCGACCACCGGGGCATAGCCGGTTTCGCTGGTGCTGTCGCGGTAACTGTCCTCACCGGCCTCGGCATGGACGGTACCCTTGAGCTTGGCCCATTCCGCACCGATCTGCAGGCCCACGCTGGTGCGTTCGCCGTCGATCACCGCGAAGTCGTAGACCAGGCTGGCCAGCCGGAACTCCACCTCGCCACGGGCGAAGCTGCCCGCGGGTAGGGTCACGTCGTCGTAGGACAAGTCCTCGCTCAGCGTCGCGTCGCGCGACTTGTCGTACTGGAAATAGTCGAAGATCAGCCGGTTGCGCTGGCCGAGGCGGAACACGCCGTCGATGCGCGGCACCAGTTCCTTGCTGCCGAAGTCGAAATCCTCGGAGAAGCTCACGTCGTTGCCGGCGAACACGGTGGAACCGCGCAGCTCGCCGCTCGCATCCACGTTCATCGCGCCCAGCCGCAGGGTGAAGCGGTCGTCGCCTTCGGCCGCCTGCGCGGGCAGAGCGAGGGGCAGGGTGAGGGCGAGACAGAAAGAAAGCGCGCCGAAGCGGCCGGGATTGCGGGGTTTCATGGTGTGCTCCATGCAGAAAAATGAAACCTCACCATGGTGTCCGCCGAGTCGACAGCGGGTGAATTGCATGAATGGAGTCCGACTTTGAGCAGCCACGTATAGGTCTCGTAACGCTTAGCGTTGCGCAATGCCCTCGAATTCAACGCGGTCGCCTTACGCTGGTGCATCTGCGCACATGCCGAGTGCAAGTGCGCAGGTGAAGCAAAAGCATGTGGTGCTGTTGATGCTGTCGCACACGCCGTGAGTTTCACTGTTGCGCAGTGGACGTTGAGGCAACGTCCGTGAATCAGTCCTCGTGAGAAGTATGTCCAATGACATCGATAAACGGCTAATGCTGATTCACGCATTTACCAAGGAAATCCTCTTCACAGAATCCATTTGTGGCGTTAACGTGCGAGTAGGGCTGGTCAAGGTCTGTTGAGTCGGTGCCTTGAACTCGCGGTGCAACGGAGCTCACTCTCGAGGGCAGGCAATGGATGGGAGATTCATGAAAAGAGCACGTGGGCTTTCGCTCGCGCTATTGGCTTGCATGCTTTCCTGCGCAAGCGCCAATGCATCGTTGCCAACCGAAACGTCACCCTATGAAGATCGCCTTACTGCCGTCGCAAATGGCTATCAAGTTCAGGCATTTGGAAGTGACGGGTTTGGGGATGAGGTCAATCCACTTACTGGTGATCTCCGTTTCACCCAGGTCGACCTTGAGTTAAAAGGAGTGGGGCCGGACATCTCTATTATAAGAACCTTCAGCTCGAATGAAGGGCGACAGAGGAATTGGCACGGTAGCTACTTCTTCGGTGATTGGAATCTTGAAGTGCCAAGAGTTGTAACGCATGCGCGAGAAATAACTGCTCCTCCGAATCAAGTTCAGGAGGCACAATGGCAAGTAAGTGGAACCAACCCGCATGCAAGATGCAGCAACTATGATCTGCCTCCCGAGGACCCACTTGGGCGCTGGTGGAATGGGGTCGAGATCCGTGGGGTTTCATCGGAGGGGACTTTCGGTACTGAAAGGCTTCCGCTACTTAAGAGAGGGGGGAATCCGATCTCTCCCAGCATGACAATAGATGGGGTGGCTATGACGTTCCCCATGGTTACTACGTCACTCTGGATGGTTGCTTGTCTTCCATCAATAACCAATGGTCCAGGTGAAGGATTTCTTGCGGTCTCGCCATCAGGAACCATATATTGGTTCAACTATATGGTAAAGGTTTACTCAGAGAAATATTCGCCACCATATTCCCCGCAGAACTATCCGTACCCTCAAGGATATACCAGCGCACAGTACTGGCCGGACGGTGCCCGTCGTGTCCAATTGGCATTGATGCCGAGCAGGATAAGGGACAGGTTCGGGAATGAGATTTCCTTCACTTACTCTAACAACAGGCTACAAGCAATTAGTTCTAGCGATGGAAGAAGCATATCTATAACTACAGAAACAGATCATCGTGCTATAACTGTGACATCCGATAACCCAGCAGCAAGGCGTGTCTGGAGGTATTACACGGGTCATATTCCAGGCACGGTAAGTTCGGGACTCTTGCGAGTTGTTAGGCCTGACGGGACGTACTGGCAGTTCAGCCTTGGTCATTTTACCAGAATGTGCGATGCGCGCATTTGGCAAGCCCCGAGTTGGGATCCTATCAAGATATGTCAGGATGCATCGGGTGGCGTGTTCTTCGAGAGGCAAGGGACTGTGAAGGCTCCATCCGGAGCGGTTGCCACATACGTCGTTCAAGGCTGGCCAATGGCATATACGGTTGATCCAGCAATTGAGCCATACGATTACGTGGAATCAGAGTTCTATGAGCCTGTATACCCAACAACCTACTCTGTTAGATCCAAGATGGTCGATAATCTTGGCTCCATAAGCGAGTGGAGGTATTCGTACAACCAGTTCTGCCCTGGAGCCAGTCGTCCAGCCAATACGGTTTCATTTGATGTAACAAACCCGGACGGCAGTATCGATGTTCATTTCGTAGACAACACATGGCGCGGCCCGCACACTGGACAGATAAAGAAGAAATTGTTGGGTGCCACTTGTGCCGGGAATAGCTATTCAGCGTTTCGCGAGGAAATCACATCCTGGGTACCTATTGATCAGCCAAATCCATGGCCGTCTCCTTTTGGACTTGTTAATTATCAGCACGTAGGCAAGAAAGCCTACGAATACCTATCGCCGATGCGCAGTAGGGTAATCAATCAGAATGGAGCATCATTCCATTTTGTGAACGAGGTTCATGATCAGTATGGAAACCCAACGCAGGTGAAAAAATACAGCTCAATCCAGCCATAAATAATCCACTAGTCTTGATTTATTTGTATGACTGCTAAGTAGCATCCGTTCCAGTGCTCACGTCCAATAAAGACGTTGACAAGTAAATATATGGCCCACTGAAGGAAGAAGCCCTTCCTATTCAGGCAAGCAGCTAGGGGAAGCTATGATGCAACAAGAGAGAACCATGTGGGCGACACTGGTCGTTCTAGTTGCTGCATTGGCTTTGTCTGCGACTGTGCAAGCACAGACCTATACCCGCACCGAGACGATCACTTACTACGACAATACCAGCAAGTGGGTGCTGGGGCAGGTGGCCAAGCGGGTCGTTGAGGGCATTACCGTGGAGGAAACGACCTACAGCACCAATGCCCAGCCGCTGACCATCAGAGCCTTTGGCAAGTTACAGCAGACCTTGACCTACAACGCCGACGGTACCGTGGCGACCGTCAGGGACGGCAACAACAACGTCACGACATTGAGCAGTTGGAAGCGCGGCATCCCGCAGACGATCAAGTATCCGGCCACGCCCGAGTCGCCCTCCGGCGCCACGCAGTCAGCGGTGGTCAACGACAGCGGCTGGATCACCCGCATCACCGACGAGAACGGCTACGCCACGAACTACACCTACGACGCCATGGGGCGCGTGGCCAGCGTGGTCTATCCCACCGGGGACAGTACCGCCTGGAACACCACCACCCAGGTGTTCGAGCCGGTCGCCGCCGCCGAGTACGGCATTCCGGCCGGCCATTGGCGGCAGACGGTCAGCACCGGTAATGCCCGCAAGATCACCTACTTCGATGCGCTGTGGCGGCCGCGCGTCACGCGGGAATACGACACGGCCAATGAAGCCGGGACCAAGCGCTTCCAGCGCTTCACCTACGATCACGAAGGGCGGGTGACCTTCGCCTCATACTCGGGCACGAGCGATGCTCTGAGCACGGGCATTTGGACCGAGTACGACGCCTTGGGCCGCACTACCTCGGTCTCACAGGACAGTGAACTGGGACCGCTGACCACGCTGACCACCTATGCGAGCGATGCCACCGGCCCCTATACCCGGGTTACGGATCCCCGCGGCGTCCGGACGGTCACCCGCTACCAGATGTTCGACCAGCCCACCTACGACTTCCCGGTGCTGATCGACCAGGCTCAGAACCTGCCGGAACGGGTCGGGATCGACATCACGCGCGATGTATTCGGCAAGCCCCTGTCCATCCGGAAGCGGAACAGCGCGAACACGGTGTCGTTGACGCGCAGCTACACCTACAACGCCAACCAAGAATTGTGCCGCACGGTGGAGCCGGAGACCGACGCCACGCTGATGGGCTACGACGGGGCCGGCAACCTGACCTGGTCGGCGGCCGGCCTGCCGGTCGGCACGGCCTGCCACACGACCGGACTGGTCAGTCCCATCCAGGCGCGCCGGGTGGCGCGCACCTACGACGCCCGCAACCGGGTCAAGACGCTGAGCTTCCCTGACGGACTGGGCGATACCATGTACACGTATACCCCCGATGGCTTGCCGGCGTCGATCATGGCAGTTAACGGGGGAGGGAATACCGTCACTTCGACCTATGCCTACAACCGGCGGCGGATGCTGGTGCACGAGAATATGCAGCGCAATAGCACAGCTCCGTGGAACATCGACTACGCCTACGATGCCATGGGCAACCTGGCCAGTACGAAGTACCCGTCAGGGGTCGTGGTGAACTATGTGCCCAATGCCTTGGGTCAGCCGACCCAGGCGGGCACCTACGCCACCGGGGTGAGCTATTACCCCAACGGGGCGATGAAGCAGTTCACCTATGGCAACGGCATCGTGCACAACCTGGTCCAGAATGCCCGGCAGTTGCCCGAGCGCAGTTACGACTGCGCGGCAGCCGGTACGGGCTGCGTAAGCGCCAACAAGCGGCTGGACCTGAGCTATGCCTACGACGTTGTGGGCAACGTGAGCGGTGTCACCGACAACCGCAACGGCCGCCAGACCCGCAGCATGAGCTACGACGGGCTGGACCGGCTGACCCAGACGGTCTCGCCCATGTTCGGCACGGCCAGCTACGGGTACAACGTGCTGGACAACCTGACCACGGTGAAGGTGACCGGGGGCAGCAACGCGCGGGACCACACCTATACCTACGACACCAATAACCGGCTGAGCAACATCAAGCACACGGTGGGCGGGGCCACGGTGGTGGGGCTGGGCTATGACGCGCAGGGCAACCTGGCCAACAAGAACGGGCAGACCTACAGCTTCGACTACGGCAACCGGCTGCGTTTGGTGAGCGGCAAGGAGTCCTACCTGTACGACGGTCATGGCCGTCGGGTATACGGCTTGGCTGCTGGGGGTACGTCGATCGTTTCCCATTACAGCCAGTCGGGCCAGTTGCTGTACCAGCAGGACTACCGCCAAGCCAAGCGATTCGAGCATGTGTACCTGGGTGGCAGCCTGGTGGCGACCCGGGAGACGCCGCATGGAACCACCACCACGAGTGTGAAGTACCAGCACACCGATGCACTGGGCACGCCGACCGCGGTGACGGACGCCAACAAGGCGCTGGTGGAGACCAGCGAGTACGAGCCGTACGGGCAACTGGTCAACCGTGCATTGACCGACGGCCCGGGCTTCACGGGCCACGTGCAGGACGCGGCCACGGGGCTGACGTACATGCAGCAGCGCTATTATGATCCGCAATCAGGCGTGTTCCTTAGCGTCGATCCGGTCACGGCATACGGGAATCCGGCAAGGCAATTTCATCGGTATCGCTATGCCGAAAATAATCCGTATAAGTTTTATGACCCTGATGGCCGAGTTACCGAGGTTATTGCTGGTAGGGGGGTTACGGACAAAGAGGCGAATGACTATATAAGGAGAGTCATGTGGTCTCCAATTGCTCGAGGTGAATGGGAGCAAATCGATGAATCTAGTCGCTTATATACAGCAATTGTCGATAGTGAAGTGGACCCTTGGTACGATGGCAACAATCACATCATCTATTTGAATCCGCACAAGGGGCTTAGGATTGCATCAGTAACTCGGGGAAAGGGGCGAAGGAGTATCCAGTCGCCTGAAGTCAACGGTGGTCATGAGATTAGTCATGCGGCTGAGCACGACAGAATTGGCGATGAGGCATATGCGCGTGCACTCCAGAAGCAAGGGAATAAGCCAAGTCGTGAGGAAGTAAGAGCACAGAAGGTTGAAAAGGAGATTGGCAAGGATCTGAATGAGCCTACGAGAAAGAATTACGAGGATCACAAGGGTTTTGAGGATTGCAGGAACTCTACGCGCTGCTAGATGGAGGATTGACTATGCGGAATTTTACTAAATTTACGCCATCAATTCTTGCAATGTGCCTCGGAACTTCACTCTCCGGATGCCGGGATGATCAACGCGCCGTGGTAGTGGATTCTGCTCAAGGTGATCGTACTATCCCCGGCCTGGACTGTCCGAAAGTTTCAGGCGTAAGTAAAACGGTTGAACTTGCTGAAGTTATAGCTACACCCGAAGCATTCGATGGGGATGTTATTACGGTGACTGGTTATTACTATCACGACTTCGAGCATAGCGCGATCTATCAGACTCGGCGTGATCCGCGCACCACCCTGTATTCAGAGGGGGTATGGATCTCTGGAAGGCTGCCGTTCGACAAGTTCTCAAATGGGCGAGTGGATGTGGAAGGCACATTCTCGGCGTCTTCTAAAGGCCATCTTGGACAATGGCGCGGATCGATTTGTGCTATTTCCATGGATCTGCATACTAGGTAAAGCTGATAGCGCCCGTCGCGCGAACGGAGGGGTACGCAAGCCAGGAGCCCTTGTTCGTGATCGGCATGCCGCGCACGGGCACCACGCTGGTGGAGCGGATGCTGTCCCTCCATCCCCAGGTGCATTCGGCGGGCGAGTTGCAGAACTTCGGCGTCGCCCTCAAGCGCGCGACCGGCAGCCGGACACGCCATCTGCTCGATCCGGACACCATCGCGCGCGCCGCGGAACTGGATTGGGAGCGGCTGGGCCAGGACTACATCGCCAGCACCCGGCCCGGCACCGGCCACACCCCGCGCTTCGTCGACAAGCTCCCGCACAATTTCCTGTACGCGGGTTACATCGCGCGCGCGTTGCCGCACGCCCGGCTAGTCTGCCTGCGTCGCAATCCGCTGGACACGTGCCTGTCCAATTTCCGCCAGTTGTTCGCCTTGAACACCCCGTATTTCGACTATGCCAACGACCTGCTGGATACCGGGCGCCACTTCCTGCTGTTCGACCGTCTGATGGCGCACTGGCGCGATGTGTTGCCGGGCAGGGTGCTGGAAGTGCGGTACGAGGACATCGTCGACGATCCGCAGGCCCAGGCGCGGGCCGTGCTGGATTTTTGCGGGTTGCCCTGGGACGACGCCTGCCTGGACTTCCAGCGCAACCCGTCGCCGGTGGCGACCGCCAGCGCTGTTCAGGTCCGCCAGCCCCTCTATCGTTCCGCACTGGATCGCTGGAAGCACTACGAGGCGCATCTGGGCGGATTGCGCCGGCTGCTGGAGGCGGGCGGGGCGGGTATCTAGAACGGATATCCGGAAAACGGACAAAAAGAAGCCCCGGGAGCAGCCGGGGCTTCTGGTAGGCCTGCAACGGAGCATCGGACGAGGAAGTTGTGCAGCAGGCCTTGTGGGTACTGACCGAAGGGTTTCGTCAAAGTTCCGGAAAAAATCCGGAAAAATTATGAACAGGGAAAACGGTTACAGTCCCGGCGGACGGGCGCGGGCGCACGCGGCTGTGCGCATCCCGAGGTTTTGACCTTTGGCGGTTGTCCCTGAAAAGCGCGCCCTGCTATACTTTTGCGGCTCGGCGAGGCGCTTAACTGCCTTGTACCCCGCCAATTCCGTAGGGCTTTCGTGTGCTGAATTCCGTCGCTGCGGGCCGGCGGCTGGTATTGCGCGCCGCCGTCTGGCAACTGATGGCCGTGCTGCTGGTCGCGGCGGTCTTCCTGCTCCGGGGCGTGCCTCAGGCGCTGGCGGCGGCAGTCGGGGGGCTGGCGATGGTCGCCGGTGGTCTTGTGGCGATGCGGCTGGCCCTCGGTGGCGGCGTGCTCGGCGCCGGGACCGCCATGTTGCGGCTGATGGCCGGCGTGATGGTGAAGTGGGTCGTGGTGTTCGCGGTGCTGCTGTTGGGCGTGGGGGTATGGAAACTGCCGCCGCTGCCGCTGATGGCCGGCGTGCTCACCGGACTGGTTGCACAGGTGCTGGCCGCGGCCAGCCGTCGATAACAGATAACCAAGCAGGGTCCAGGACAAATGGCGGGCGAGGCAGAACTGACACCCACCGGGTACATCCAGCACCACCTCCAGAACCTGACGTTCCAGGTGCAGGAAGGCGGTTTCTGGACGATCCACGTCGACACCATCGTCACCTCGGTGCTGATGGGCCTGCTGATGGTGTTCGCCTTCTGGCTGGCCACCCGCAAGGCCACGGCCGGCGTGCCGGGCAAGTGGCAGGCGTTCGTCGAGATCCTGCTGGAATTCGTCGACAAGCAGGCCCGCGACACCTACCACGGGACCAGCAAGCTGGTGACGCCCATCGCGATCACCCTGTTCTTCTGGATCCTGTTGATGAACCTGCTGAAGATGATCCCGGCGGACTTCATCGCCAAGCCGCTCGAACTGCTGGGCGTGCATTACTGGAAGCCGGTCCCCACCGCCGACGTCAACGCCACCCTGGGCATGTCGATCAGCGTGTTCTTCCTGATGCTGTTCTTCGCCCTGCGTTCCAAGGGCCTGGGCGGCTTCACCAAGGAATTCCTGACCGCGCCGTTCGGCAAGTGGATGGTGCCGTTCAACCTGATCCTCAACATCGTGGAATGGCTCAGCAAGCCCATTTCGCTGGCGATGCGACTGTTCGGCAACATGTTCGGCGGCGAGATCGTGTTCCTGCTGATCTGGGTGCTGGGCGGCGCGGGCATCGTCGGCATGATCGGCGGCGCGGCGTTCGGCCTGGGCTGGATGCTGTTCCACCTGCTGGTCATCCCGCTGCAAGCCTTCATCTTCATGATGCTGTCCATCGTGTACCTGAGCTTGTCGGAAGACAGCCACTAAACGTTTCCGTTTCACCTTTCGTCCAACCGTTCAACCTTTCAAGCAATCCGTTCCGGAGAAAACCATGGAAATCGCACTGACCACCCTCGCTCAAGTCCAGGCTTCCACCGTTCTGGCCATCGGCATCATGATCGGTCTGGCCGCGCTGGGCGCCGGTCTGGGCCTGGCCATCATGGCCGGCAAGTTCCTGGAGTCCGCTGCCCGCCAGCCGGAACTGATCCCGGTGCTGCAGGTCCGCATGTTCATCACCGCCGGCCTGATCGACGCCGCGTTCATCATCAGCGTCGCCGTGGGCCTGCTGTTCGCCTTCGCCAGCCCGTTCGTCGCTCCGTTCCTCGCGCAGCTGGGCGGCTGATCGAGCCTCGTGGAAGGGGTCGCCGCGCGGCGGCCCTTCCCGGAGACGAAGGTCAGGACGCCGCGGGCGTCCTTCCCCCGGCACCCTACGCAGAGCGAATCGCATGAACATTGGTCTGACTCTTATTGCCCAGGCGCTGGCGTTTGCCGGTCTGATCTGGATCATCGCGACCAAGATCTGGCCGCCGCTGCTGAGCGCCATCGAAGAGCGCCAGCAGAAAATCGCCGAAGGCCTGGCCGCTGCCGACCGCAGCCAGAAGGACCTGGCGCAGGCGCAGGAAAAGGTCAACGAGGCGCTGAAGGAAGCCCGCGTCAAGGCCAACGAAATCATCGACCAGGCGCACGCCCGCGCCAACCAGATCGTCGATGCGGCCAAGAACGAGGCCATCGCCGAAGCCAACCGCCAGAAGGCGCTGGCCGAAGCCGAAATCGAAGCCGCCGCCACGCGTGCCCGCGAGGACCTGCGCAAGCAGGTGTCGTCGCTGGCTGTCAGCGGTGCCGAAAAGCTGCTCAAGCGCGAGATCGACGCCAACGCCCACAAGGCGCTGCTCGACGAACTCGCCGCCGAGATCTGAACATGACCGTCATGCACGCCAAGTCCGCGACGAGCAGCCCCTTGAGTCAAGGGGCGGCATCGGCGCACGGCGCCGATGCGGGGTTGTGGATGCGCGCTGCCGGCGCACCTTGCGCAGCAAGGCGCGAAGTGTCCCCGAAGCTTCGTGCCCCGGTCGCTGCCGAGGTGTTGGAATGAGCCAGGCACTTACCGTCGCCCGTCCCTATGCCCGCGCCGCCTTCGCGACGGCGCGCGACGAGGGCGCTCTCGCCGCCTGGTCGCAGGCGCTCGGCGTTGCCGCGCGCGTGGCGGCCGATCCGCGCGTGGCCGCGCTGCTGCCCAACCCGCGCCTGCTGCAGGCGGAAGCCGTCGCGCTGCTCGCTCCGGAAGGCGCCAGCGAGGCGTTCACCCGCTTCCTGGCCGTGCTGGCCGATGCCCGCCGCCTGCCGCAGCTGCCGGAAATCGCCGGCCTGTTCGAGGAGCTGCGCGCCGAAGCCGAGCACATCGTCAAGGCCAGGGTGACTTCCGCCGCGGCCCTGCCGGCCGGCGAGCTGGACGCCCTCAAGGCGGCGCTGAAGAAGCGCTTCGGCCGCGAGGTGGACGTGGAAACGGCCATCGACGAGTCGCTGATCGGCGGCGCCGTGATCGATGCCGGCAGCGTGGTGATCGACGGCTCGCTCAAGGGCAAGCTGGCGCGCCTGCAGTCGGCACTGACGCATTGACGCAGGGATACGGGAGTAGGGATTAGGGATTCGTAAAAGCGGTTGCTTGCCTTTCGAATCCCGAATCTCGAGTACCCAATCCCGAAAACATATAAAGAAATCCGGGCGCCGCAGGTTGCGACGCACGAAACAGGAAACCACTGAAATGGCTACCACGCTCAACCCCTCTGAAATCAGCGACCTGATCAAGACCCGCATCGAGAAGGTCAAGCTGGCCGCGGAGTCGCGCAACGAAGGCACCGTCACCAGCGTGTCCGACGGCATCGTGCGCATCTTCGGCCTGGCCGACGTCATGCAGGGCGAAATGATCGAACTGCCGAACGACACCTACGCGCTAGCGCTGAACCTGGAACGCGACTCCGTCGGCGCCGTGGTGCTGGGCGATTACGAGCACCTGCGCGAAGGCGACGTGGCCAAGACCACCGGCCGCATCCTGGAAGTGCCGGTCGGCCGCGAACTGCTGGGCCGCGTGGTCAACGCGCTGGGCGAACCCATCGACGGCAAAGGTCCGATCGGCGCTGCGCAGACCGCGCCGGTGGAGCGCGTGGCCCCGGGCGTGATCTGGCGCAAGTCGGTCGACCAGCCCGTGCAGACCGGCTACAAGTCGGTCGACGCCATGATCCCGATCGGCCGCGGCCAGCGCGAGCTGATCATCGGCGACCGCCAGACCGGCAAGACCGCGATGGCCATCGACGCCATCATCAACCAGAAGGGCACCGGCATTAAGTGCGTGTACGTGGCGATCGGCCAGAAGGCCTCGTCCGTCGCCAACGTCGTGCGCAAGCTGGAAGAGAACGGCGCCCTGGCCCACACCATCGTGGTGGCCGCCACCGCGTCCGAGTCGGCCGCGATGCAGTACATCAGCGCCTACTCCGGCTGCACCATGGGCGAGTACTTCCTGGACCGCGGCGAAGACGCGCTGATCGTCTACGACGACCTGTCCAAGCAGGCCGTGGCCTACCGCCAGATCTCGCTGCTGCTGAAGCGTCCGCCGGGCCGCGAAGCCTATCCGGGCGACGTGTTCTACCTGCACTCCCGCCTGCTGGAGCGCGCCGCGCGCGTGTCCGAGGAGTACGTGGAGAAGTTCACCAACGGCGAGGTGAAGGGCAAGACCGGTTCGCTGACCGCGCTGCCGATCATCGAGACGCAGGCCGGCGACGTGTCCGCGTTCGTGCCGACCAACGTCATCTCGATCACCGACGGCCAGATCTTCCTGGAAACCGACCTGTTCAACGCCGGCATCCGCCCGGCCGTGAACGCCGGCATCTCGGTGTCGCGCGTCGGCGGCGCCGCCCAGACCAAGATCATCAAGAAGCTGTCCGGCGGCATCCGCATCGCGCTGGCCCAGTACCGCGAGCTGGCGGCGTTCGCGCAGTTCGCCTCGGACCTGGACGAAGCCACCCGCAAGCAGCTGGAGCGCGGCCAGCGCGTCACCGAGCTGATGAAGCAGAAGCAGTACGCGCCGATGCCGATCGCGCTGCAGGCGCTGTCGATCTACGCCGTCAACGAGGGCTACATCGACGACGTGCCGGTCAACAAGATCCTGGCGTTCGAGGAAGCGCTGCACGCGCACTTCACCAACACCCAGGGCGAACTGGTCGACACCATCAACAAGACCGGCAACTGGAACGACGACATCGAAGGCGCCTTCAAGCAGGGCATCAGCGAGTTCAAGCAGACGGGTACCTGGTAAGAGCCGGGATCAGGGATTCGGGATTGGGGATTCGCAGAAGCGAAACCCGCTCTTCCGAATCCCGAATCTCCAATCCCGAATCCCGAGCGAGCACAGCGAGCGACACATGGCAGGCGGAAGAGAAATCAAAACCAAGATCAAGAGCGTGCAGAACACCCGCAAGGTGACGCGCGCGCTCGAGATGGTCTCGGCCTCCAAGATCCGCAAGGCGCAGGAGCGGATGAAGACCTCGCGCCCGTACGCGCGCGCGATGAAGCAGGTGATCGGCCACCTGGCCCAGGCCAACACCGACTACCAGCATCCCTTCATGGTCGAGCGCAAGGACGTCAAGCGCGTCGGCTTCATCGTGGTCTCCTCCGACCGCGGCCTGGCCGGTGGCCTGAACAACAACCTGTTCCGCAAGATGCTGGGCGAAGTGCGCCAGTGGAACGACAAGGGCGTCGACATCGACGTGGTCACCATCGGCCAGAAGGCCTCGGTGTACTTCCGCCGCGTCCAGGTCGGCATGCTGGCCAGCGTGTCCCACCTGGGCGACAGCCCCAAGCTGGACCAGCTGATCGGCGTGATCAAGGTGATGCTGGACGCCTACACCGAGGGCAAGCTGGACCGCGTGTACCTGGTCTACAACGGCTTCGTCAACACGATGACGCAGAAGGCGACCTTCGATCAGTTGCTGCCGCTGCCGGCCGCCGATACCCAGGTCGCGCACCACGACTGGGACTACATCTACGAACCCGATGCCGCCAGCGTGCTGGACCACGTGATCACGCGCTACATCGAGTCGCTGGTGTACCAGGCCGTGCTGGAGAACATCGCGTCCGAGCACGCGGCGCGCATGGTGGCCATGAAGGCCGCCAGCGACAACGCCAACAAGCTGATCGGCACGCTGCAACTGGTCTACAACAAGGCCCGCCAGGCGGCGATCACGCAAGAGATCTCGGAAATCGTCGGCGGCGCGGCCGCCGTGTAACCGGGATTCGGGATTAGGGATTGGAGATTCGGTAAAGCAGCGGACCGCGCTCACGAATCCCGAATCTCCAATCGCGAATCCCATGAACAAAACAAGTTAAATCGGAGCAGCAAACATGAGTCAGGGCAAGATCGTTCAGATCATCGGCGCAGTGGTCGACGTCGAATTCGCGCGCAACGACGTGCCGAAGATTTACGACGCACTGAAGGTGGACAACACCGCCATCACGCTGGAAGTGCAGCAGCAGCTGGGCGACGGCATCGTGCGCACCATCGCGCTGGGTTCCACCGACGGCCTGAAGCGCAACCTGGTGGCCGTCAACACCGGCAAGGCGATCTCGGTGCCGGTCGGCGCCGGCACGCTGGGTCGCATCATGGACGTGCTGGGCAACCCGATCGACGAAGCCGGCCCGGTGCAGGCGACCGACCATTGGGAAATCCACCGCGCGGCCCCGTCGTACGAGGACCAGTCCTCGGCCAACGACCTGCTGGAAACCGGCATCAAGGTGATCGACCTGATGTGCCCGTTCGCCAAGGGCGGCAAGGTCGGCCTGTTCGGCGGCGCCGGCGTCGGCAAGACCGTCAACATGATGGAGCTGATCAACAACATCGCCAAGGCGCACAGCGGCCTGTCCGTGTTCGCCGGCGTGGGCGAGCGTACCCGCGAGGGCAACGACTTCTATCACGAGATGAAGGACTCCAACGTCCTCGACAAGGTGGCGATGGTGTACGGCCAGATGAACGAGCCGCCGGGCAACCGCCTGCGCGTCGCGTTGACCGGCCTGACCATGGCCGAGTACTTCCGCGACGAGAAGGACGCCAGCGGCAAGGGCAAGGACGTGCTGCTGTTCGTCGACAACATCTACCGCTACACCCTGGCCGGCACCGAAGTGTCGGCGCTGCTGGGCCGCATGCCGTCGGCGGTGGGCTACCAGCCGACGCTGGCCGAGGAAATGGGCGTGCTGCAGGAGCGCATCACCTCGACCAAGACTGGTTCGATCACCTCGATCCAGGCCGTGTACGTGCCCGCGGACGACCTGACCGACCCGTCGCCGGCCACCACCTTCGCCCACCTGGACGCCACTGTCGTGCTGTCTCGAAACATCGCCTCGCTGGGCATCTACCCGGCCGTGGACCCGCTGGACTCGACCAGCCGCCAGCTGGACCCGAACGTGATCGGGCACGAGCACTACGACACCGCCCGCCGCGTGCAGGCCACGCTGCAGAAGTACAAGGAACTGAAGGACATCATCGCCATCCTGGGCATGGACGAACTGTCCGAAGAGGACAAGCAGGCCGTGTCGCGCGCGCGCAAGATCGAGCGCTTCTTCAGCCAGCCGTTCCACGTCGCCGAAGTGTTCACCGGTTCGCCGGGCAAGTACGTGTCGCTGAAGGACACCATCCGCGGCTTCAAGGCGATCGTCGATGGCGAGTACGACCACCTGCCGGAACAGGCGTTCTACATGGTGGGCGGCATCGAGGAAGCGGTCGAGAAGGCCAAGAAGATCGCCGAGAAGGCGTAATTCTGTCCCCTCTCCCGCGTGCGGGAGAGGGTTAGGGTGGGGGCATTGGCCCGCGCCCTCACCCCTGCCCTCTCCCGCACGCGGGAGAGGGGGAAACGGAAGAGAAGCGAGTCATGAGTAGCACCATCCGTTGCGACATCGTCAGCGCCGAGCAGGAGATCTTCCACGGTGAAGCCACCTTGGTCGTCGCCACCGGCGAGCTGGGCGAACTGGGCATCGCGCCCAAGCACGCGCCGCTGATCACCCGCCTGAAGCCGGGCAAGGTGGTGGTAACGCTGCCCAGCGGCGAGCACCTGGACTTCGCCATCTCCGGCGGCATTCTGGAAGTGCAGCCGCAGGTCGTCACCGTGCTGGCCGACACCGCCATCCGCGCGCAGGACATCGACGAAGCCTCGGTCCGCAAGGCCAAGGAAGAAGCCGAGCGCATCCTGGCCAAGCAGGACCCGAAGATGAGCGTGGAGGAAGCCCAGGCCCAGCTGGCCATGAGCATCGCCCAGCTCAGCGCGCTGGAGCGCCTGCGCAAGAACCTGAAGCACTGATACCCATCGCGGTCTTGCTTCGCAGACGCCGGCCCCGTGCCGGCGTTTTTTTGTGCGATCGTCATCTGTCGCCCTTGTGGGAGCGACGTGAGTCGCGACGGCAGAAACGGATTCGTCAACCGGCCACGGATCGGCACGGGTGAACGTGGAAGAGGCGTTTCACGATCTGCCGTGAGCCATGGCTAGGAGCCTCTTCCTGGGTCGCTATCTCGACGGACGGAGGGGTGCACTGATGCGCCAGGGCGCCACCCTGCGCGGGAGTGTCAGCGATAAACCACGTGGCGCAACAAGAAGAATGTGGCCATCGCCAGCATGCCTTCCACCAAGGGCTTGGCTAGCCAGGCCAGATGCAGGCTCAGCGCCGATGCTGCCCAGCTCACCAGCACCGTGCTGACGGCCGTCAGTGGCAGCCAAACCAGCATGAATCTGCCAAAGCGCGACCAGCCCAACCGCGCCTGGCCGCCATGAGCGAAGGTCACGCGCCCATTCAGCCAGAATCCCAGTAGCGCGCCGCTCACGCGTCCGGCCACGTTGCCTGGTGCCGCGGGCACGCCCAGTGCGGTGAGCAGCACGAATACCAGCCAGTCGAGCAGCAACTGCAACAGGCCCACGATGACGTAACTTCCGCTCTGGCGAAAAAAAGCATGGTGGGAAAGGCGGCGGAGCATGGCGGTATCTTATCCGGAGCCCGGGATGATCCGTAGGCGCCACCTTTGGCATGCCGGTGCCGGGTATAGCCGGGGAATTGATAACATCGCGGCACGGCGCAACGCCGACATAATCGTATGGGAAAGCTCATGAAGGAACTACACGTCGTCATCCTGGCCGCGGGCGAGGGCAAGCGGATGAAGTCCGCACTGCCGAAGGTGCTGCAGCCGGTGGCGGGCAGACCGATGCTGGCGCACGTGATCGACGCGGCGCGCGCGCTGTCGCCGGCCGGCATCCACGTGGTGCATGGCCATGGTGGCGACCAGGTGCAGGCCGCGCTCGCGGACCAGCCGGACCTCCACTGGGCGCACCAGGCGCAACAGCTGGGCACCGGCCACGCGGTGGCGCAGGCGATCCCGGATGTGCCGGACGGGGCCAGTGTGCTGGTGCTGTACGGCGACGTGCCGCTGACCCGCGCGGAGACGTTGCGGCGCCTGCTGGACGCGCCGGGGCGGCTGGCCGTGCTGGTGGCCGAACCCACGGATCCCGGCGGCTACGGCCGCATCGTCCGCGATCCGGAAGGCCGCGTGGCCGCCATCGTCGAGCACAAGGATGCGGACGAGGACCAGCGCCGCATCCGCATCGTCAACACCGGCATCATCGCCGCCGATGCCAGCGCGCTGAAAGGCTGGCTGGCCCGCCTGTCCAACGACAACGCGCAGGGCGAGTACTACCTGACCGACGTGTTCGCGATGGCGGCCGAGGAATTCAACGCGGCGGAAATGGTGCTGGTGGCCGACCCCATCGAAGCCGAGGGCGCCAACGATCCCTGGCAGCTCGCGCAACTGGAACGCGCCTACCAACTGCGCGCCGCGCGCGCGCTGTGCGTGCAGGGCGCGCGGGTGCTGGACCCGGCGCGCTTCGACCAGCGCGGCAGCGTGCGCGTGGGCCGCGACGTGCAGATCGACGTGGACGTGGTGCTGGAAGGCGAAGTCGAGCTGGGCGATGGCGTGGTCGTCGGTCCGTTCACCCGCCTGAAGGACGTGAAACTGGCGGCCGGCACGCTGGTGCGCGCGCACTGCGACCTGGAAGGCGTGGTCAGCGAAGGCGCCGCGCAGATCGGTCCCTACGCGCGCCTGCGCCCGGGCACCGTGCTGGCCGATGGCGTGCATATCGGCAACTTCGTCGAGACCAAGAAAGCCGTGCTGGGCAAGGGCAGCAAGGCCAACCACCTGACCTACCTGGGCGATGCGGTGGTCGGCAGCGGCACCAACATCGGCGCCGGCACCATCACCTGCAACTACGACGGCGTGAACAAGTCGGTCACCACGATCGGCGACAACGTATTCGTCGGTTCCAATTCCTCGCTGGTGGCGCCGGTGACGCTGGGCGACGGCGCCACCATCGGGGCCGGTTCGGTGATCACCAAGCCCGCGCCCGCCGGTGAACTGACCGTGGCGCGCGCGCGCCAGGCGACCATCGAAGGTTGGCGGCGGCCGGTGAAGAAGTAGCGTGTCGGGGCATACATGACCCCGAACCATGAAAAGCAGCATCGCGGCGGTTCGCCCTCACCCCTTGCCCTCTCCCTGAGGGAGAGGGGGAGTAGGTGCCATGCGGGATCGGCTCCGGTACCAATAAGGTGAGGTCTGGATGGCGACCCCGGTTGAATCAGGGATTCTCGGGCAACTGGATCGCCACGCACAGCCCGCCGCCCTCGCGGTTGTGCAGCGACAGCCGGCCGCCGTGGGCCTCGACGATCTCGCGGGTCAGCGCCAGGCCCAGGCCGGTGCCGTTGCGCTTGGTGGAATAGAACGGCACCAGCGCGTTCTGCAGCACCGCATCGTTCATGCCGCTGCCGCGGTCCATCACTTCGATGCGCAACCACTCGGGCAGGCGGGTGAGCTGGACCGACACGCCGTCGGCGGTCGTCCCGGATTCGTGGGCATTCTTCAGCAGGTTCAACAGCGCCTGTTCGACCTGCGCAAGATCGATGCGTCCGCTCACGTCCGCGTCCGGCATCACCAACTCGAACGCGATCTGCCGTTGCAGGCCCTCCAGGAAAGTCCGCCAGTTGACGGTCTGCAACTGCGGCTGCGGCAGCTTGGCGAAACGCGCGTAGCCGCGGATGAAGCCTTCCAGGTGCCGCGCGCGGTCCTCGATGGTGCCGAACACCTCCTCCAACCGTTCGTAGCGCCCGCGCCGCACCAGTTCCGCGCCGGAATGCGCCAGCGAGGCCACCGGCGCCAGCGAGTTGTTCAACTCGTGGCTGATCACGCGGATGACCTTCTTCCAGGTCATCACTTCCTGCCGGCGCAGCTCGTTGGTCAGCAGGCGCAGCAGCAGCAGTTCGTGCGGGCGGCCGTTGAGGCGGAAGTTGCGGCGCGCCAGGTGGTAGACCTGCTCTTCGCCATCCTCCTCCTCGCTGCCGATGGCGAACAGGCTGTCGCCGCCGCGCGACAGCGCCTCGCGCATCTCGACGGGCGCGGCCGCCAACAGGGCCTCGTAGTCCTGGCCTTCCAGCTTCCAGCCGCTGTGCAGCAGCTTGCGCGCGGCCACATTGGCGAACACCACGCGGCGGATGCCATCGCCGCCGGGGGAGACCAGCAGCATGGCCACCGGCGTGTTCTGCACCATCGTGTCCAGCAGCAGTTCCCGCTGCACCAGGCTCTGGCGCTGTTCGCGCAGCACGTCGCCCAGGTCGGAATGCGCCCTGACCAGTTCGGCCAGCTCGTCGTTGCCGCTCCAGTGGATGCCGAAGTTGTACTCGCCGTCGCGATAGCTGTTGACGCTGCCGGCCAGGGCGCGGAACAGGGAACGCGTGGAGCGGAGGCCACGGCGGATGGCCCACATCGCCAGCGGCAGGACGACCAATGCCGACAGCGTCATCGCCAGCACGTCGTCCTGCAGCCAGTGCGACAACAGGACGGGCAACGCGATGGCCAGCGCCAGCAGCGGCAGCAGCCACGCCAGTATGCGGCCGGGGAGCGAGCGTCGGATCATCGTCGGTCGCTCATGAGGGCTTGATGCCGAAACGTTCCATGCGGCGGTAGAACGCCTGCCGGCTCATGCCCAGCTCGGCCGCGGCCTGCGCGATGACGCCACCGGCCTTGGCGATGGCCGCTTCGATGTCGGCGCGTTCCGGTTCCACCACGTGCGCGCTTTTCGCGGGCGCGGGCCGGGGCAGGTTGAGATCCACCGCCTCGATGCGCTCGCCCGTGGCCAGCAGGCCGGCGCGCTGGATCACGTTGCGCAATTCGCGCACGTTGCCCGGCCAGCCATGGCGCAACAGCGCGGCACGGGCGCTTTCGCCCAGCGGCTTGTCGTCGGGGCGGAAGCGCTCGGCCAGCGGCAGGATGTCGCCGGGGCGCTCGGCCAGCGGCGGCAGCGTCAGTTCGATGGCGTTGAGGCGGTAGTACAGGTCCTCGCGGAACGTACCTTCCCGGATCATCGTGGGCAGGTCTGCATTGGTCGCACTGATCACCCGCACGGAGACCTTGCGCTCGCGGTTGGAGCCCAGCCGTTCGAAGCGGCCGGTTTCCAGCACGCGCAGCAGCTTCATCTGCCCGGTCAACGGCAGGTTGCCGATCTCGTCCAGGAACAGCGTGCCGCCGTCGGCCGCTTCGAACTTGCCCTCGCGCGCCTTGTTGGCGCCGGTGTAGGCGCCCGCATCGGCGCCGAACAGTTCGGCCTCGATCAGTTCCGACGGCAGCGCGCCGCAGTTGAGGGTCACGAACGGGCCCTGCCTGACGCTGGAATTGGCCTGGATGATCTCCGCGATCTTCTCCTTGCCGGCGCCGTTGGGGCCGGTGATCAACACCGGCAGGTCGGAGCGCGCCACCTGGCAGGCCAGCGCGATGACGCGCTCGCTGGCGGGGTCCTCGAACACCACGTCGCGCAGGTCGTAGCGTTGCGAAAGCTGGTCGCGGCTGCGCCGCTCGCGGCCGCGGCGGCGGTCCAGTTCGCTGCGCGCTTCCGACAGTTCCAGCAGCGTGTTGACCGTGGCCAGCAGCTTGCGATCGTCCCAGGGCTTGGCCACGTAGTCGGCGGCGCCGGCCTTGATCAGGCCCACCGCGCTTTCCAGATGGGTCCAGGCAGTCAGCAGGATCACCGGCATGTCCGGCCATTGTGCGCGGATCGCGGCGAACAGCGCTTCGCCTTCCTGCCCGGAGGTGGTGTCGGCGGTGAAGTTCATGTCCTGGATCACCAGGTCCACGGACTGCTCCTGCAACAGCGCCAGCCCGGCCTCGGGCGACTCGGCGTGCAGCGTGTCGATGTCGTGCAGCGAGAACAGCACGTTCAGCGCGGTGCTGACGGCCAGGTTGTCGTCGATGATGAGGATCGTAGGCATGCGCTATAGCCTAACCGAAGGACAGCGGGCGACGTGATGCGGGGGGATGCCGGTTGCTTTGCGGATGGGCCATGCCACCGCCAACTGGACCAGTACGATGAGCAGCGCCGACACCGATGCGACCGCTGCCGGCGAAGTGTCGATCCACGACGGCGGAATGTTCGCCGGCACGCCACGCGACAGCGCCAGGCCCAGCGCGATACCGGGGCAGGTCAGCACGAAATACTCCAGCCTGAGTTCAATGGCAAGCTGGCGTTGGCTGGCGCCGAGCGCGCGTCGCAGGCTCAGCTCCTGTACGTGGCGTTGCAGCCACCATTGCCCGGTGGAGAAAGAACCGAACATCGCCAGCAATATCCCACCCGCGCACGCCAGTGCGATCAGCGCGGAGCGCCTTCGTTCCGGGGCGAAGGAATTCGTGCGAAGCGACGAGAGTGTAGCCGGTGTTTCGGCGACCCACGATGGATAGGCGGCACGAAGCGCCTGTTCCACATCCCGGGCGATGCGGTCGCGTTCCGATGCGTCCGTGCGGATGAGGAAATGGGCCGCGGTGGCATCCACCATACGCAGTGGCAGGAACAACGCCCGTGTGCCGTCGTTGAGGCGCCGGCCGTTCACGGGGAGCGGGAGATCCTCGACGATGCCGACGATATGCAGCGGAATGCGCTTGTGCAGGTACACCGGCCGGCCCAGCGCGTCCTGGCCAGGGTAGAGCTGCTGCGCCAGCGTGGCGCTCACCACCACGGCGAGGGGCGTTTCATGCGGCCGCGATGGATCGCCACCGTAGTCCCGGTGCTCGCCGGGAACGAAGCCGCGACCGGTACGCATCGTGGCACCCAGCGTCTCCAGCAGGTCGGCATCGCCCAGGTAGGCTGACGCCACCATTCTTCGATGTCGGTGTTCCGCCGATACATCGAAGTTCCAGGAAGACGTGTATCCGAACGGCGACTGATTGCTGGCGCTCGCCCGCTCGACTCCCCGGATGCGGCGAAGCACGTCGAGGACCGCGGACGAAGAAGGAGCGCGGCCATCCGCAAGGCGCAACGGCCTCACCAGCAGCAGTTCGTCATGCGCGATGCCACTGGGAGCGTCCTGCGCAATCTGCAGCGAGCGCAGTCCGGACCAGGCACTGCAGGCCAGCACGAAGCCGATGGCCGACTGGACGACCAGTAGCGCCATCAATCCAGGGTGGCGGCCCAGCATAAGCAGGCGCGGATGCATGCTCATCTCCTCGCGCTCGATGGCGCACTCCCCCGCGAGGAAGTGCGCCATGCCAGGTTCACGCCGAACGCGTCGCCACCGCCGGCGGTACCGAGGCCGCCTTGCGCGCCGGGCCGTACACGGCCACCTGGCCCAGCAGCCACAGCAGCACGGCGCCGATCGGCAGGTACAGCAGCGGCAGGCGCGGCAGTTCGTACTTGCCCATCAGCATCTGGTTGATGCCGTAGGCCAGCACCATGCCGATGACGATGCCGATGCTGGCCAGCAGGAAGTTCTCGGTCTGGAAGTAGCGCAGGATCTGGCCCTTGGTCGCGCCCAGCGCGCGGCGGATGCCGATCTGCTTGGTACGCTGCTGTACCCAGAAGCTGGCCAGGCCCACGATGCCCAGCGCCGTCACCACCAGCAACGCCACGATCACCGCCACCAGCAGCCACGCCATCGCGCGGTCCTCGCGGTAGTAGTCCCGGAGGACGTCGGTGAAGGTGCCTTCGCGCAGGATCAGCCGGCGCGCGCTGTTCTTCTGCAACTGCGCCACGGCCGCCTTCAGCACTTCGTCGCGCCGCTCCGGCGAGGTGCGCAGCGCGAAGCGACCCACGGTCATGTCGCGGATCGGCAGGATCATCGTGTAGCCATGCTGGGCCTGCCCGCCGTAGTCGTTGGAGCGGATCAACCGTTCCACCACGCCGACGACGCGGTGCGGCACGTCGTCGCTGTTCCAGGCATAGATGTTCTTGCCGATGGCGCTCTCGCCCGGGAACAGCTTGTTGGCCGCATCGCGGCTCAGGATCGCGGAGGGGATGGTTCTTTGGGCGCTGGGTTCGTTCAGCTCTGTCCAGTTCTGATACTCGTCCGGCGTGAAATCGCGGCCTTCCACCAGCCTCAGTCCGAACGTGTCGATGATGCCTTCGCCCAGGAAGACGTTGACGTTCATGTTGGGCATCGGCTGGTTGGGCTGCAGGCTGACCGAGCTGTTCCAGGAGGAACTGTCGAACGGCACGTTGTTGATGCTGTTGGCCGCCACCACGCCGGGGATGGCGCGCAGGCTGGCGACGTCCTGCTTGACCAGTGCGTCGGCGTCATCGGCCTTGCCGATGCCGCCGATGTTGACGCGCACGACCTCGTTGTCGGCCAGGCCGGTGGGGCGATTCATGCGTTCCAGCCGGTTGTTGATCAGGAACACCGCGTTGCAGATGATCGCGCACGACAGCGCCACTTCCAGCACGATCAGCGCGGCGGCGGTCTTGTGGCGGGCCAGGGTGGAAAGGATGGGGCGGATGTCCATGGTGAGCCTCTGGTTTCGGCCCCCTTCCCCGTTTGCGGGGGAAGGGGTAGGTAGGTCATTGGGATTTGAGCTGGATGGCCGGCGTCACCTGCATCGCCCGCCACGCCGGCAGCAGCCCTGCCAGCAGGCTGGCGAAGATCGCCAGTGCGAATGTGGTCAGCAGCATCTGTACGTCCATGTGGGCCAGTTCGGCGTAGCCGGCCGGTTGCTGGCGCACGGCCCACAGGCCCAGCCACGCCAGCACCAGTCCCAGCACGCCTCCGACCAGGCCCACGGTGCCGGCTTCCACCAGGCACTGGGTGAAGATGGCGCGGCGCGTGGCGCCCAGCGCGCGACGCACGCCGATCTGCGAGGAGCGGCCCAGGAACTTGGCCAGCAGCAGGCCCACGGTATTGAGCAGGCACACCGCCAGGAAGCCGAGCGCCAGCCACAATTGCAGGCGCACGTCGCCAGGCACGGCGTTGTTCTCGTCCAGCCAGCCCATCACGTCGTCCAGCCGCACGTTGGTGGGGCGTTCGAAGCGGCCGGCGGCGCGCTGCTGGTCGGAATAGTTCATCAGGTATTGCTTGTAGGCCTGGACCTTTTCCGATGTGCCCAGTTCCACCCAGTATTGCAGCCAGGCGCAGGGTGCGTTGGGGCCGGCGGAGCCTTCCTCTTCCTTGCTCGAATCGCCCCAGCAGTTCATGTTGCCCTGCCTGCCCAGGTCCAGCGCGCGCGAGGTCAGGAACGGCAGGAACACCTGCTCGACCTCGCTGAAGCGGTCGTTGGTCATGTCGTAGAACTTGGGCGTGGGCCGCCACTCGTCCAGCACGCCGACGATGCGGAAGGTATGGCCGGAGGATTGCAGGTTGCGGCCGACGCTGTTGGCGCCGTCGAACAGCTTGTCGTTGAGCGCCTTGGAGATCACCACGACACGGGCGCGCGATTCGTCGTCCGTTGCGCTCCAGCCGCCGCCGTAGCGGAATGGTGTCTCGAACATCGGGAAGAAGTCCGCCGAGGTGTAGCGCGCGTCCACGGCGAAAGGCTCGACCTTGCCGTCCTCGGCCTCCACCGCCACCGAACCGCCGCTCATCAGCGCCTGCCGGTCGCCCTTCCCGTCGCGCAGCAGGGCCTCGGCATCGAAGCGGGTCATCTGCGCTTCCGGATCCTCGCCGGGCGTGAAGCCGTTCATCGGACGAGGATCGATGCGCGGGTAGAACAGCTTGCCGCTCTTCTGCGGGATCGGATCGCCGGACAGCACGTAGAACACGGTCAGCGTGGTCATGCTGGCGCCGATGCCCAGCGCGATCGCCAGCACCATCAGCGTGGTCAGCGCCTTGTTGCGCCCGAAGCTGCGCAGGGCGAGGTTGAAGTAATAGCCGAACATGGCGTTCCCCTTACGCGTTGGTGGAAGCGGGATCGGCTGCGGAGGCCTGCGCCGCGCGGATAAGCGCCGGCTCCACCGACAGGTCGGTGGCCGCGCCGTCCACGATGTGCACGTTGCGCTGCGCGCGTGCGGCCAGTTCCGGGTCGTGGGTGACCATGATGATGGTGGTGCCCTGGCGGTTGATCTCCTCCATCAGTTCCATCACCCCGCGCGCCATCTGCGAGTCCAGGTTGCCGGTGGGTTCGTCCGCCAGCAGCAGGCGCGGGCTGCCGGCCAGCGCGCGGGCGATCGCGGTGCGCTGCTGCTGGCCGCCGGAGAGTTCGGCCGGGAAGTGCTTCATGCGCGAGCCCAGGCCCACGCGCGCCAGCGCTTCCTCGATGCGCTGCTTGCGCTCGGCCGCGGGCATGCCGCGGTAGCGCAGCGGCACGTCGACGTTGTCGAACAGGTTCAGGTCCGGGATCAGGTTGAAGCCCTGGAAGATGAAACCGATCTTCTGGTTGCGCAGGCGCGAGCGCGCATCGTCGTTCAGGCCGCTGACGTCCTGCCCGTCGAGCAGGAACTGTCCGCCGGTGAAGGTTTCCAGCAGGCCGGCGATGTTGAGGAAGGTGGTCTTGCCCGAACCCGAGGGACCGGTGACGGCGACGAACTCGCCTTCGCGGACATGCAGGTCCAGCGAACGCAGCGCGTGCGTTTCCACCTGTTCGGTGCGGTAGACCTTGGACACCTGGCGCATTTCTAGCATGTCGGATTCCTTTGTGGCGGGGATTGGAGATTGGGGATTCGGGATTCGTGGTGGGACTCGAAGACCGGAGGGTGATCGCTTGCTTTTGCGAATCCCCAATCTCCAATCCAGAATCCCGGCTTTCAATTGACCGAGACGCGTTCAGCCTCGCCGAACAGGTCGCTGCCGGAGACGACGACCTTGTCGCCGGGCTGCAGCCCGCCCAGTACTTCGACGTTGCTCAGGCTGCTGACGCCCAACTGCACCGGACGGCGTATGGCCGAGCTGCCGTCCATGACATAGGCGTAGCGACCGCCGCCCTGTTCGACGAACGGCCCGCGTTCGACCATCAGCACGTTGCGGCGCGTGTCCATCGTGATGCGCGCGGACAGCCGCTGGTTCTGCCGCAGGCCGGGTGGCTGCTTGTCGGAGAAGCGCAGGCGGGTGACCACTTCGCCGTTCACCACTTCCGGCGAGACCGCGGAGATCTCGCCGGGGAACGGCGCGCCGTTGCTGGTCAGCGTGGCCGGCATGCCGATGGCCAGGTCGCGGGCGAAGCTTTCCGGCACCTTGATCTCCACCTCGAACACCGACAGGTCCACCACGCTCAGCACGGGCGCGTTGATCGCCACGTTGGAGCGTTGCACCGCCTGGATCTGGCCCACCTGGCCGTCGAACGGCGCGCGCAGCGTCAGCGCGTCCACCTGGCGCTTCACCTCGATCACCACGGCGCGCTGGCGGTCGGCCAGCAGGTGCTTGTTGCGGGCGTCCAGGCTGGCGCCCTGGCCCTGCAGGCCCAGGTCCTTGCGCGCATGAGTCACCGCGATCTCGGTCTTCCGCAGGTTGTCCTGCGCTTCCAGCACGTCCACCTGCGGTACTGCGCCGCCCTCGAAGCCGCGCTGGTAGCGCTGCAGGTTGCGCTCGGCGGCTTGGCGATCTATCTCGGCCTGGTCCAGCGCCTTCTGCGCGTTGGCGCGGGTCACGCTGGCATCCAGCGTGGCGCGGCTGGCCTCGGCTTCCAGGCCGGCCAGCGTGGTCTGCTCCTGCGCCAGCTTGCTGCGCAGTTCGGGGCTGTCGATCTCGGCCAGCGGCTGTCCCTGCTTCACCTGGTCGCCCGCCACCACCTTCAGCGTGACCACGCCGCCGGCGACGGCGTAGAGCGTGGGGCTGTTGGCGGCGATGACGCGGCCGTCGGCGGCGATATCGCGCACCAGGTCGCCGCGCTTGACCTCGGCGATGCGCAGGCGCCCGCCGTCGATCGAGGAAGTGCCGCCCAGCCAGCCGCGCGCGGCGAACACGATGCCGGCCAGCAGCACTGCGCCGCCCACGGCGGGCCATAGCCAGCGGCGCCACTGCGGGCGGGTCTGCGAGGCGTTCAGCGGGCGATCTTGCGCGGAGGTGTCCCGAATCATCGATGGCATGCGTTCTGTGGAATGACCTGCACCACAAAGCAGGATGCGTGCCAAACGCAAGCGATTGAATAAAAAAGGGTTTTCCGGGGAATGATGGCTGTCCGGGTGTCCGCGGACACCGCGCGGACAGCGGTTGTCCAGTCGCGGACACGTACAATGCGGGTTCGTTTTCTATCCAAGGGATGACGCAGGCTTATGTGCGGAATTGTGGGGGCGATCGCCGATCGCGACGTGGTGCCGGTATTGATCGAAGGACTGAAGCGACTGGAATACCGCGGCTACGATTCCGCCGGCATCGCCGTGGTCGACCGGCAGGACGTGCGCCGCGTGCGCCGCACCGGCCGCGTGGCGGAAATGGAGAACGCCGCCGCCGCCGAGGGCTTCCACGCCACCCTGGGCATCGGCCACACCCGCTGGGCCACGCACGGCGGCGTCACCGAATCCAACGCCCATCCGCACATCAGCCACGGCGTGGCGCTGGTGCACAACGGCATCATCGAGAACCACGAGGAACAGCGCGAGAAACTCCGCGCGCTGGGCTACGCGTTCGAGTCGCAGACCGATACCGAGGTCATCGCCCACCTGATGCACCACCACCTGAAGGGCGGCGACGACCTGCTGGCCGCGTTGCAGCGCACGGTCAAGGAACTCACCGGCGCCTACGCGCTGGCCGTGGTCAGCCGCAAGGAACCTGGCCGCCTGGTCTGCGCGCGCATGGGCTGCCCGTTGCTGGTGGGCCTGGGCGAAGGCGAGAACTTCGTCGCCTCGGACGTGTCGGCGATCATCCAGGCCACGCGCCGGGTGATCTTCCTGGAAGAGGGCGACACCGCCGAGGTGACGCGCGAAGCCGTGCGCGTGTTCGACGGTAACGACCAGCCGATCGAGCGCGAGGTGCACGTCTCCGACGTGTCGCTGGCCTCGCTGGAACTGGGCCCGTATCGCCACTTCATGCAGAAGGAAATCCACGAGCAGCCGCGCGCGCTGGCCGACACCATCGAGGCGGCCATCGAGAACGGCTTCACTCCGCAGTTGTTCGGCGACAACGCCGAGACGGTGCTGAAAGACATCGAGGGCGTGCAGATCCTCGCCTGCGGCACCAGCTACTACGCCGGCCTGACCGCGCGCTACTGGATCGAAGCCATCGCCGGCCTGCCGTGCAGCGTGGAGATCGCCAGCGAGTACCGCTACCGCGCCGCCTACGCGAACCCGAAGCACCTGGTGGTGACCATTTCGCAGTCCGGCGAAACCCTGGACACGATGGAGGCGCTGAAGTACGCCAAGTCGCTGGGCCACCGGCACACGTTGTCGATCTGCAACGTGCCAGAAAGCGCCATCCCGCGCGCCAGCGAACTGGTCTGCTACACCCGCGCCGGCGCCGAGATCGGCGTGGCGTCCACGAAGGCCTTCACCACCCAGCTCGCCGCGCTGTTCCAGCTGACCGTGGTGCTGGGCAAGCTGCACGGCAAGGTCGGTGCGGAAGAAGAAGCCGGCTATCTGGAAGAGCTGCGCTTCCTGCCCGGCAGCGTGCAGCACGCGCTGAACCTGGAGCCGCAGATCGCGCTATGGGCCGAGCGCTTCGCGCCCAAGTCCGACGCGCTGTTCCTTGGGCGCGGCCTGCACTATCCCATCGCGCTGGAAGGCGCGTTGAAGCTGAAGGAAATCTCCTACATCCACGCCGAAGCCTATCCCGCCGGCGAGCTCAAGCACGGCCCGCTGGCGCTGGTGGACGCCGACATGCCGGTGGTGGTCATCGCCCCCAACGACAAGTTGCTGGAGAAGGTGAAGTCGAACATGCAGGAAGTGCGCGCGCGCGGCGGCGAGCTGTTCGTATTCGCCGACCAGGACAGCCACTTCAGCGAATCCGAAGGCGTGCACGTGATCCGCACGCCGCGCCACGTCGGCGTGCTCAGTCCCATCGTGCACACCATCCCGGTGCAGTTGCTGGCCTACCACACCGCCCTGGCCCGCGGCACCGACGTCGACAAGCCGCGCAACCTGGCCAAGTCGGTGACGGTGGAGTGACCGCTGTCGTCCGGCTGTCATGATCCGGGTGGAGAATAATGGCGGCAACGCGGTCCTCTCTCCTCCCACGTTGTACCCAAAGCCCGGTTGTCTACCGGGCTTTGTGCTGTCTGGGTTCCGCATGCGGAACCGTTTCCCATGACCAAGTCCACGGAGGTCGCCGCATGTTGTCGCACCGCGTTGTCCTGGCCGGCCTGGTGGCCGCCATCGGCATGATCGCCATGACCGCTCCGCTGCGCGCGCAGGATGCGCCGTCGCCGTCGCCGCCGGTCATGGTCATCGGCCACCGTGGCGCCAGCGCGCTGCTGCCGGAGCACACGCTGGCGGCCTACGCGCGGGCCATCGCCGATGGCGCGGACTTCATCGAGCCCGACCTGGTGTCCACGCGCGACGGGGTGCTGGTGGCGCGGCACGAGAACGAGATCGGCGGCACCACCGATGTCGCCTCGCGCGCGGAGTTCGCGGACCGCAGGCGCACGCAACACATCGACGGACAGGCGGTGGAAGGCTGGTTCACCGAGGACTTCACCCTCGCCGAACTGAAGACGCTGCGCGCGCGCGAACGCCTGCCGCAGCTGCGCGGCACCGCGCACGACGGCGTGCACGAAGTGCCCACGCTGGACGAGGTGATCGAGTGGGTGGCGCAACAGGCGGAGCGCGGTGGGCGCGTCGTCGGGCTGATCCCGGAGATCAAGCACGGCACGCATTTCCAGGCGATCGGGTTGCCGATGGAGCAGAAGCTGCTCGACGCCTTGCAGGCGCATGCGTACACGCGCACGGCGCCGGTGGTGATCCAGTCCTTCGAGCAGGCCAACCTGCGGCAACTGCGCGAACGCCTGGGGCCGCGCCATCCCAACATCCGGCTGCTGCAGCTGCTGGACGGGCCGGAGGCCCGGCCCGGCGATGCGCTGGCCGCCGGAGCCGCCACCCGCTACGCCGGCCTGATGGCGCCGGAGGGCCTGCGCGCGATCGCCGAGTACGCCGAGATCATCGGCCCGTGGACGCGCACGCTGATGCCGGAAACCGCGGAAGGCGCGCTGGGCGAACCCGCGCCGTTGATGCGCGACGCGCTGGCCGCCGGCCTGCAGGTGTGGCCCTACACGTTCCGGCCGGAGAACCATTTCCTGCCGCGCGCGTTGCGGGAAGGCGACGATCCGCGCCAGCGCAACGAGGCGGGTTCGATCGCGGAGATCCGCGCCTACCTGGCGCTCGGCATCGGCGGGTTCTTCACCGACGATCCCGCCGTCGGCCGGCGCGCGGTGGACGGGGACGAATCGCGCTAGCGCCTGTCGAAGGCGCGGCGGCTCAGCCGACCCCGTGCGGCTCGATCCAGCCGGTGGCGATGCCGACCATCACCAGCACGATGAGTCCCACCGAAAAACCGATGCGGCGGGTCAGTGCCCATACCGTGCGGGTGCTGGAGCCGTTGTCGACCAGCATGTAGTACAGGCCGGCGCCCAGGTTGTAGAGGATGACGCCGAGGAAGGCGACGATCAGCAGGGTCTTCATGGAACGCCTCGCAGGCGTGTGGGGGAAAGGATTCAGCGCGCCGGGCGCGACAGCCACCAGACGCGCAGCGCGATCGCGGCCAGCATCGCCATCAGGAACAGGCCATACGCCACCGACGTGGCCAGCACCTGTTTCCAGATCGCGCCGGCGTGCGGGTCGGCGTGCAGGAAGCCCCAGTGCATGCCCCAGCCCGACAGCAATGTCGCCAGCACCAGGCTGATGCCGTCGAAGGCGCGCCGCACCGGCGTGCGTGGCTGGCGCGGATAGAGCCAGAACAACACGGCCAGGATCGAAAACCAGGGCAGGAACAGGATCAGGGCAAGGTTGAGTTCGACGGTGGGGTTCATGACGGTCAGGCTAGTCCTGCCGGTGCAGTTGTCCAATAATCAGAATCCCGGGAAAAAACCAGATCAGATGCCCGTTCAGCTCGCTGCCATCGACCCCGGCCTTCCTGTTCCTTCGGGCAAGGCAGGCCGGTGAAGCGTTACCAGGCCCTGGCCGAGGACGTGGCGCGATCGATCCGCGAGGGGCTGCTGCGGCCGGGCGAAAAACTGCCCTCGGTGCGGCAGACCGCCGCCCGCCGCAAGCTCAGCATGGCCACCGTGTTCCAGGCCTACTACCTGCTGGAGGCGCGCGGGTTGATCCGTTCGCGGCCGCGCTCGGGGTATTACGTGGCAGCCGATGCGCCGCGCCTGCCGCCGGAGCCGGAAGCGCCTTCGCGGCCCGACGGCGAATCGCGCCCCGTGGACGTCAGCGAACTGGTGTTCGAAGTACTGGAATCGGCGATGGCCCGCCAACTGGTGCCGCTGGGTTCGGCCTTCCCCAGCCCGCTGCTGTTCCCGCTGGCCCGGCTGGGCCGCCACCTGGCCAGCGCCGCGCAGCACCTGGACCCCTGGAGCACGGTGGACGACCTGACGCCCGGCAAGCTGGCGCTGCGGCGGCAGATCGCGCTGCGCTATCGCATCGACGGACTGCCGGTGTCGCCGGAGGACATCGTCATCACCAATGGCGCCCTGGAGGCGTTGAATCTGTGCCTGCAGGCGGTGACCCGGCCCGGCGATGCGGTGGTGGTCGAATCGCCCTGTTTCTATGCCGCGCTGCAGGCGCTGGAGCGGCAACACCTGCGCGCCATCGAGGTCCCCACCCATCCGCGCGACGGCATCGACCTGGAGGCGCTGGAAACCGCCCTGCAACGGCAGCGGCCGCGCGCCTGCTGGTTGATGACCAACTTCCAGAACCCGCTGGGCAGCGCCATGCCGGACGCGAAGAAACAGGCGCTGGTGGCATTGCTGGCGCGGCACCGGGTGCCGCTGATCGAAGACGATGTCTACGGCGAGCTGTATTTCGGCGAACGCCGGCCCATGCCGGCCAAGGCCTACGACACGCAGGGGCTGGTGTTGCACTGCGCGTCGTTCTCCAAATGCCTGGCGCCGGGCTACCGCATCGGCTGGGCCGCCCCCGGCCGCTTCGCGCAGGCGGTGGCGCGGCACAAGCTCACCGGTTCGCTGGCCACGTCCGCGCCGGCGCAGATGGCGCTGGCCGCGTATCTGGAAGCGGGCGGCTACGACCGCCACCTGCGGCGGTTGCGGAACACCCTGGCCGTGCAGCAACAGCAGTACATGGAAGCGGTGGCCCGGCATTTCCCGGCCGGCACGCGGGTCACCCGGCCTTCGGGCGGCTATTTCCTGTGGCTGGAACTGCCCGCCGGCAGCGACGCGCTGGCCCTGCATCGGCGCGCGCTGGCGCACGGCATCAGCATCGCGCCGGGCCCGATCTTTTCCGCCAACCGCGGCTTCGCCCACTGCCTCCGGCTCAACTACGGCCATCCCATGGACGCCCGCGTCGAACAGGCCATCGCCATGCTGGGGCGCCTGGCCGCCCTATGACCCTGTAGGAGCGGCTTCAGCCGCGACCGCATCGCCCGAAAGCCGTTGACAGGGGTATGCGCGGACGAATGATTTCCTTGCTGTTCCGTCCATATCCGCGTTCATCCGCGTCGATCCATGGCCAAGGGCGCTTGTGCGATACGGTCGCGGCTGAAGCCGCTCCTACATGGAGTTTCCACAAGCGGTAGCATGCGCGGCGACGCCGGCGCGGCGGAAGCAGGGCATGCGCAAGATCATCCACATCGACATGGACGCGTTCTACGCCTCGGTGGAGCAGCGCGACGATCCGTCGCTGCGCGGCCGGCCGGTGGTGGTGGCGTGGCGCGGCGAGCGTTCGGTGGTGTGCGCGGCGTCGTACGAGGCGCGCACCTTCGGCGTGCGCTCGGCGATGCCCGCCGTGCGCGCGGAGCGGCTGTGCCCGCAGGCGGTGTTCGTGCCGCCGGATTTCGTGCGCTACAAGGCGGTGTCGCGGCAGGTACGCGAGATCTTCCTGCGCCACACCGACCTGGTGGAACCGCTGTCGCTGGACGAAGCCTACCTGGACGTCACCGCGCCGAAGACCGGCCTGCCCACGGCCACCGCGGTGGCCGAGACGATCCGCGCGCAGATCCGCGAGGAAACCGCGCTGACCGCCTCGGCCGGCGTGGCGCCGAACAAGTTCCTCGCCAAGATCGCCTCGGACTGGCGCAAGCCCGACGGCCTGTTCGTGCTGCGCCCGCACCAGGTGGAAGCCTTCCTGACCCCGCTGCCGGTGGAACGCATCCCCGGCGTGGGCAAGGTGATGCGGGGCAAGCTCAACGCCGCCGGCATCCACACCGTGGGCGACCTGCGCACGTTTGCGCAACCGGAACTGGAGCACCGCTTCGGCAGCTTCGGCGGCAGCCTGTACCGCCGCGCGCGCGGCATCGACGAACGGCCGGTGGAACCGGACCAGCCGGTGCAGTCGATCTCGTCGGAAGACACCTTCGCCACCGACCTGCCGCTGTCCGAGCTGGAACCGCACATCCGCCGCATCGCGGAGAAGGCGTGGGAGGCGGCCCGCAGGACCGACCGCGTGGGGCGCACGGTGGTGCTGAAGCTGAAGACCGCGCAGTTCCGCATCCTTACCCGCAGCTTCACGCCGGAGTCGCCGCCGGCCTCCGCGCCGGAGTTCATCGACATCGCGCTGGCCCTGCGCGACCGCGTGGACCTGCCGGACAGCACGCGCTACCGCCTCGTCGGCGTGGGTTTGTCGGGGTTCCGCGACCGCGAGGAGATGGCGGCGCAGCCGGGGCTGTTCGACGGGACGGAGCTGGCTGTTCGTTGAACAGGCAGGTGGACGGGGGTTGGAAAAGACAGAGTCAAGATATATCTTGATGCTATCTTAGATCAACCAAGGAAATACCCATGTCCCCCTTTTCCCATTCCCACGGCCGTGGCGGCCGGCATGGCGGCCGCGGTCGCCACGGCGGGCCCGAGGCCGATATGGCCGCCCGCGGACGGCGCGGCCGCATGTTCGACCAAGGACAGCTGAAGCTGCTGGTCCTGCACGTGCTCGATGCACAACCCAGCCACGGTTACGAGGTGATCCGCGCGATCGCCGAACTGGCCGGCGGCGACTACAGCCCCAGCCCCGGCACGGTCTACCCGACCCTGACCTGGCTGGAAGACATGGGCCTGGCCCAGTCCGGGGCGGAGGAAGGCGGTCGCCGCCAGTACCACATCACCCCGGAGGGACGCGTGCAGCTGCAGTCGCGCCGGGAACACCTCGATGCGCTGCTCATGCGCCTGCGCGAAGGGCGGCGCCATGCGCTCGCGCGCCGCGCGCCGGAGATCGAACGCGCGATGGAGAACCTGAAGACCGCGCTGCGCCTGCGCTTCACCGGCGGAGCACCGGATGCCGAGGCGTTGCAGCGCCTCGCCGCGATCATCGACCGCGCCGCGGTGGAGATCGGGCGCGAGGCGGGCGGCAGCGCCCGTGCCGCCGGGGAGGCCGCGCCATGAAGCAGCATCGCTACCGCGTCACCCTCGAACATCTGGCCGACCCGAAAGGCGGTCCGTCCGCCTACGACGCGCCGCTGCGCTTCGAGGTGGGCAACCACGACGACGTGTTCGCCATCGTCGAACGCATGCGCCAGCGCCCGGATCTCACGCCCGAGTCCGCCACCGCGCTGGCGGTGGGGCTCAAGCTGTTCAGCGAAGTCATGCTGGAGCAGCGCGGCCATCCGCTGTTCGCCGGATTCGCGCCGCACTTCCGCGATTTCATGAAAACGCTCAAGCAGGGCATGGTGGCCCCATCCGCCGAGGGCGCATGAAAAAAAGCCCGGCATCGCCGGGCTTTTTCCTTCCTGTACCGGGCGCTCAATCGCGCGCCTGGTAGCGCAGGCTGACGCCGTATTCGCGGCCGGGCTGGTTGTACCAGGCGATGGTCTCGTACTCGCGGTCGAACACGTTGGTGGCGCGGGCCTGCACCGACCATTCCGCGTTGATCGCGTATTCCAGCCGCAGGTCCAGTGTGCCGTAGCCGGCCAGCCGCACGCTGTTGGCCGCGTTGTCGTAGCGGTGGCTGGCGCCGTTGGCGGTGACGCCGGCGCGGAAGGCGCCGAACGCACGGTCCACGTCGATGCGCGCGGTGTTGCGCGAGCGGCGCGCCAGCAGGTTGTCGAGGTTGTCGCCGGCGGTGCGGTTGCGCGGATCGACGTGGCTGACCTGTGCGGCGATGTCGAAGCCCGCCAGCGCCACGGCGCCGGTCAGTTCCGCGCCGCGGATGCGCGCTTTCTCGATGTTGTCCGGCAGCCAGTCGGCGTCCAGCGCGATCAGGTCGTCGATGCGGGTCTCGAAGACGTTGAACGTCCAGTTCCACGTGTCCGCATACTGCGCCAGCCCGATGTTGAGGCTTTCCGACTTCTCCGGCTTGAGGTCCGGGTTGCCGGAGAACGGGAAGTACAGGTCGTTGAAGGTGGGCGCCTTGAAGCCGGTGCCCGCGTTGGCGGTGAGCTTGAACCCGCTGCCGAAGCCGATGCCCCAGCCGAGGTTGCCGGTGGCGTGGTTGCCGAACTGGTCGTTGTCGTCGTTGCGGACGCTGGCCTGCACCTGCTGCGCGCCGTAGCGGCCCTGGTACTCGACGAACACGCCGGTGTTGTCGCGGCTGTCGACGGGGGTGCCGGTGACGTCGTTGACGTAGTTGGTGCTGCTGGTGATCTCGTCGCGCTGCCAGTCGGCGCCGGCGCTGAGCAGATGATGCTCGCCGATCCCGAAGTCGCCCTGCAGCGACGCGGTGTCGCGGCGCGTATCGAAGGTGCTGACGAACACACGGGTGCCCGCCGCGGCATCGGCGAAGTAGTTGTCCGACTTGTCGGAAGCGCGGCCCACCTGTGTCGTGACATTGATGCGGCCCGACGGCGTCCACGTCAGCTTGCCGCCCAGCACCTGCTGCGCGTTGTCGGCTTCGTTGCCGCCGAAGATGCTGCCGTCGAACTCGTTCTCGGCATCGGCGTTCAGCGCATGGCCTTCCAGCGTCAGCGTGTCGGTCAGCTTCACGCCGCCGCGCACGTTGAGCGAGACGTTGCGGTAGCCGTCCAGGTCCGGCTCGTCGGTGAAGCAGCCCTGGAACAGGGTGCCGGAACCACGGCAGGCGTCGATGCCGTCGGTCTTCTGGTAGGCGGCATCGGCGCCGATCCAGCCGCGCTCGCCGCCGTAGCCGAAGCCGCCGCTGGCTTCGCGCAGATTGTGGCTGCCGCCGCCGATCCGCAGGTGGCGCGACAGGCCCTGGCCGCCACGGCGGGTGAAGATCTGGATGACGCCGCCGATGGCCTCCGAGCCGTACAGGCTGGAGCGGGGACCGCGGACGATCTCGATGCGCTCGATCTGGTCCACCGGCAGGTCCTGGAAGGAGGCCAGGCCCGCCGTCGCCGAGCCGATGCGGATGCCGTCCACCAGCACCAGCACGTGGTCCGACTCGGTGCCGCGGATGTTGAAGGTCGTCAGCTTGCCCGCACCGCCCTGGTTGGAGAAGCCCAGGCCCGCGCGGCCCTTCAGGAGCTCGAACAGGTTGCGCGCCTGGCTGCGTTCGATCTCCTCGCGGCCGATCACCTGCGCCGGCACCAGGCTGTCCCGCACCGACACCTCGGTGCGCGTGCCGGACACCACGATCTCGTCCAGTTCGGTGGTGGCGTCCTGCGCCAGTGCGGCGAACGGCAGGCCCAGCGCGACGGCGAGCGCCAGCCGGTGGGAGGAAGGAAAACGCTTGTGCATGGGAACAACTCCATCGCGCGCCCCGCGCGCATCGTCAGGGTGGAGTTGCGGCAAGAAGGGGAACGTTGCGGACAGCGCAGGCGAACGGCGCGGCACGCCGCGACGCCCTCCGCATCGCAACCAGTGGACTTCCAGGCCGGTCTCCGGGCTCGCGAGCGAGTGCCATGCACTCCGCCGTGGCGCCTTCCCATGCGATCGCACAGTGGCCGATGCCGCGGTTGTCTTCGCTTACCGTTGCGGGGGCAGCGCCGGAATGGTGCCGCTGTGCGGGCACGTCACCGGCTTCCCGTTTCAACCCGCGGCGCGTGGCCGCAGGTCACCTTGAAGCGCGGCGATTATACGGGATGCGGCCGTAGGAGCGCCCCATGGGCGCGATGCTCTTCGTTCCGCCAACGAGAAGCATCGCGCCCATGGGGCGCTCCTACGGGTCAATCGTCGCCGCCGGTGGAGTCGAACAGGTTGAGCGAGGGGCCGGTGTCCTCGTCGCGCGCGGTGTGGGTGGTGGTGACCGGACCGGCGGCGGGGCGGCCGCGCGGCGGCGGCAACAGCGCGGCGGCGGCCTCGTAGGCCGTCAGCAGGTCGCCGCGGCGGTCTTCCGGCAGTTGCTGCCAGTGGCAGTCCAGCAGCGCGCCTTCCAGTGCGTACAGCAGGTTCAGGCTGGGGCGGAAGCCGGCGCGTTTGACCCGGATGAAGGCCTCCACCGCGCCGACGGACTCCAGGTCCTCCTGCGTGCGCAGGCCCACCTGGCGCAGCCAGGCGGCGGACTTGGGACCGATGTTGCGCAGTTTGGCTGCACTCATTCCAGCGACTCCACGAAGATGCGCGCGATGTTTTCCATGCCCTGCTGGTCGTCCGCGTCGAAACGCGCCACGCGCGGGCTGTCCAGGTCCAGCACGCCGACCAGCGCGTCGCCCTTCACCAGCGGGATCACCAGTTCGGAGCGCGACGCGGCATCGCAGGCGATATGGCCGGGAAAGGCTTCCACATCCTCCACGCGCTGGGTCTGGCGGGTGCGCGCCGCGGCGCCGCACACCCCCTTGTCCAGCGGAATGCGCACGCAGGCAGGCAACCCTTGAAACGGGCCCACCACCAATTCCCGGCCATCGAAGAAGTAGAAGCCCGCCCAGTTGAAGTCCGGCAGCGAGTGGTAGAGCAGCGCGGCGAGGTTGGCGGCGTTGGCGATGCGGTCGGTTTCGCCGCTGAGCAGGGCGCGGGCCTGGGCCGCCAGCTGCGCATATTGTTCCGGCTTGTCGCCGGACAGGGTCTGTGCGGTGAATGACATCGCCTGATTCTACTCCCGCGCCGGTGGGTTCGCCGGGAACGTGGCCGGAACGACCCGGGCCGATATGATGCGGCGTATCCAAGAACAGCAGGCACGGCGATGGCCGACACGACGAAGGCGAACGAGCGCATGGGTCGCCAGCGCGGGCGCGGGAACGCGCGGCGGGATGGCGGCATGGATGCGGTCTTCGCCCTCAGGGTCGCCGCGTGGGCCCTTGCGGAACCGGCGCATGGATAAGGTGTTCATCACCGGCACCGACACCGGCGCGGGCAAGACCGTGGCCAGTTGCGCCTTGCTGCATGCGTGGCGCTCGCGCGGATTGCGGGCGGTCGGCATGAAGCCGGTGGCCAGTGGCTGCGTGCTGACCGAGGACGGCTGGCGCAACGACGACGCGCTGGCGCTGCAGGCCGCCAGCGACCCGATGCCGCCGTACGCGGACCTCAACCCTTTCGCGTTGCCCGCGCCGCTGGCGCCGGAAATCGCGGCGCGCGAGGCGGGCGTCGACCTGCACCTGGGCGCGATGAGCGCCGCCTTCGAGCGCCTGCGCACCAGCGCCGACGTGGTGCTGGTGGAGGGCGTGGGCGGCTGGGCCGCGCCGCTCAGCGCCACGCTGGATCAGCGCCACCTGGTGGAGGTGCTGCACCTGCCGGTCGTGCTGGTGGTGGGCATGCGGCTGGGCTGCGTCAACCATGCCCGGCTGACCGCCCGGGCCATCGAGGCCGACGGCGCACGGCTGGTGGGCTGGATCGCCAATGAAGTGGACCCGCGGATGGAGCGCCGCGACGAGAACTTCGCACTGCTTGGCGCGCGGCTGCCGGTGCCGTGCTGGGGGCGGTTGCCGTATTCGCCGCAGGTGGCGGTGCGTGAACTGGCCACGCACGTATCGCCACCGGGCTGAAGCGATAGGAGGCGGGAAGTCGTGCGCTGCGCGCACTGGCAAGCCGGCGGCTGCGCCGCCTGTGAAAGGCTAAGGAAAAGCGCTGTTGCTTCCGACTTACAGGCGGCGAAGCCGCCGACTTCACTCTTCCCCCCTTGCCGCTCTATGCCAATAAAAAACCCGGCAGCGTGAGGATGCTGCCGGGTCGGTCTGCGCGGAGGGAGGGGGAGCCGCGCAATAAGCGTTGGAGCAGGGCGGATTACTTGCCCTTCGCGGCCTTGGTCGCCTTGGCCACGGTGGCCTGGACGTTGTCGGTCGCGGTCTCGAACTGGGTCTTCACCAACTGGCCGAGGGCTTCGCCGGTCTTCAGGCTCAGGCCGAACACTTCCTGGCTGGCGGCGACGACGCGCTCGGCGTTGTCCTTGGCCACCTGCAGGCCCTTCGGCCACAGGTTCTTGTAGCCTTCCAGGTCCTGGGCTTCGGCCAGTTCGCCGAAGAAGGCGGTGGTGGCGTCGATGTTCTTCTCGAAGGTCTTCAGCTGCACGCCGAACACGGTTTCGGCGCTTTCCAGGGCCAGGCGGTTGGCGCGCGAGGCGGCCGCGGCGAACTGGTGCGTGAACTGGCTGAAGCTTTCGTTGAGTTGCGTGGTCATGGCGTACTCCAAATAGGGGATTACCGGTTTGTTGCGGTGCAGCATAGGAGGATTTATGTTGCAGTGCAATATAAGCCGTACGGATTCCCGACGAACGGTCAGGTCCCGTTAAAAATCAAACGCTTGTATGAGGGCTCAGTGTGGGAGCGCCGTCCCGGCGCGAGCTCCTCTGCAGGCCCCGCAGCGGCAAGCCTCACTCCGCTGGAGATGGAGAGTTCGCGGCCGGAGGCCGCTTCCACAGGGGGCTTGCCCAGGAATCGGCTCAGCCCCGGTAGCGGCTGCCGGCGGTGCAGGTCTCGTGCACCACCACTTCGCTGAGCAACGGCAGGCGGGGCTTGACCTGTTCCCAGATCCAGATCGCCAGCCGTTCGCTGGTGGGGTTCTCCAGGCCGGGGATGTCGTTGAGGTAGTGGTGGTCCAACTGGTCGTAGACCGGCTTGAAGGCCGACTTCACGTCGGCAAAGTCCATCAGCCAGCCGGTGTGCGGGTCCAGTTCGCCGGACAGGTGCAGCTCGACGCGGAAGGAATGGCCGTGCAGGCGCGCGCACTTGTGCCCCTCGGGCACGTTGGGCAGCCGGTGTGCGGCTTCCAGGGTGAAGACCTTGAAGATATCCATGCGCGCATTGTCCGCCGCCGGCCGCCGGCGCGGCAATCGCGGCGCGGCCTTCACTGGATGGTAGCGATTCTCGTTTGCGCTAGAATGCGCCCCAGCCGCCAGCCCTCGGACAAACCGGTCCCGCCAGCGATTCGTCACTGAACTGACAGGAATCGCCCATGAAACCGCTGACTCTCCTGGCCTGCGCGGTCCTCGGCGCCGCCGCGGCCGCCGCCTCGGCCCATACGCCCTACCTGGCTCCCAGCAACTTCGCCCCGCGCGGCGGCGAGACCCTGGCGCTGGACGCGGCGTTCGCCGAAACCTTCTTCGTGCCCGAGGCCGTCTTCGACGACAGCCGGTTCAGCGTGACCGGTCCGGATGGCACGGTTGCGGCGCCGGATGCCGTGCAACTGCTCAAGACCCGCGCGGTGGTCGAACACACGCTGCCCGAGGCCCCGGGCACCTACCGTTTCAGCACCGGCCCGCGCCTGGGCGCGCTGTTCCGCACCTGGGAAGCGAACGGCAAGCAGGAAAGTTCGCGCGACCCCGACGCGAGAATCCCGGCCGGCGCGAAGATGCTGGCCAACTTCCAGTCGCTGACCCTGGCCGAGACCTACGTCAGCGTCGGCGCGCCGGACCGCGGCGCGCTGCGGGCCCGCGGCAAGGGGCTGGAACTGGTGCCGGCCACCCATCCCAACGACCTGTACGTGGGCGAGACGTTCGAGTTCACCGTGCAGTACGACGGCAAGCCGCTGGCCGACCAGAAGGTCGAGATCACCGAAGCGGTGTGGACGTCCGACCGCAAGCCGCAGGTCGAGACGCTGTCGACCGATGCGCAGGGCCGCGCCGTGTTCAAGCTGCGGCACGCCGGCACCTGGGTGGCGTTGTCGCGCCACCGCACCCCGGCGCCAGCGGGCGCCCCGGTGGACGAATACAGCAACAGCTACACCCTGACCTTCCGCGTGCTGGAGCCGTAAGCCGCGCCTTCCCAAGACAAGACCGGAGAATTCTTCGGCCACGACTGCGGCACGTTGGCCGACGCGGGCGAACGTGTCACCGACAAACTGTTCGACCAGCGCTTCGCGCGACTTCTGCCTGTACGGCTACGCCACCGACGACGGCATCGGCCACTACCGGGTCACCGTGTCGTTCGACTTCCGACCGTCCGTGGGTGGAGGCGACAGCTCCGCGCTCCGTTGTATCCCCGTAAAAAAGAAGCGGAGCCCAAGGCTCCGCTTCTTCGTTTCCGGGTGTTGCAGGTCCGGATGCCTCAGGCGGTCTTGCTCACCGCTGCGGGCTGGGCTGGCCGCCGCCCTGCCTGCGACCGCCGTCGCGGCGCGGGGCGCCGGCATGCTTCTTGGGGCCGGCGTGCGCGTGGCGCGGGGCCTCGCTGTGCGGGCGGCGGGCATGCTTCTGCGGGCCGTTGCGGCGCGGGGCGCGGTCGCCGCCGGGCTGCTCGGCCTTGCCCGGTGCGCTGTTGCCCCAGCGGATCGGCGTCATCGGCTCGAAGCCGGGCACGTCGCGGAGTTCCACGTCGCGGCCCAGCATGCGCACGATGGCGCGCAGGTACTTGGCCTCGTCCTGCGCGACCAGCGAGATCGCCTCGCCGGTCGAACCGTTGCGGCCGGTGCGGCCGATGCGGTGCACGTAGTCCTCGGCCACCATCGGCAGGTCGAAGTTGATCACCTGCGGCAACTGGTCGATGTCGATGCCGCGGGCGGCGATGTCGGTGGCCACCAGCACGTTGATGCGGCCGGCCTTGAAATCGCTGAGCGCGCGCTGGCGCGCACCCTGCGACTTGTTGCCGTGGATCGCGGCGGTCTTGATGCCGCTCTTGTCCAGGAACATCGCCAGCTTGTCGCTGCCGTGCTTGGTGCGGGCGAACACCAGCGTCTGCACGCGGCTGTCCTTCGCCAGCAGGTGCAGCAGCAGGTCGCGCTTGCGGCTGCCGTCCACCGGGTGGACGCGGTGGGTGATGGTCTCGGCCACGGTGTTCTTCGGGGTGACCTGGATCTGCTTCGGCTCGCGCATGAACTCCATGGCCAGTTCGCGGATCGGCTCGGCGAAGGTGGCGGAGAACAGCATGGTCTGCCGGTTCTGCTTGGGCAGCTTGGCCAGGATGCGCTTGATCGACGGCAGGAAGCCCATGTCGAGCATGCGGTCGGCCTCGTCCAGCACCAGGATCTCGATGCCCGACAGGTCGATGCTGCGGCGCTCGAGGTGGTCGATCAGGCGGCCGGGGCAGGCGATCACCAGGTCCACGCCACGGCGCAGCGCGTCCAGCTGGTTGCCCATGCCGACGCCGCCGTAGATGGTGGTGCTGGGGATGCGCAGGTACTTGCCGTAGCCACGCAGGCTGTCGTGCACCTGTACGGCCAGTTCGCGGGTGGGGGTCAGCACCAGCGCGCGCGGCTTGCGCGGGCCGCGGGCGGCGACTTCCTGCGGGGTGGTGGCCAGGTACTGGATCAGCGGCAGGCCGAACGCGGCGGTCTTGCCGGTGCCGGTCTGTGCGCCGGCCAGCAGGTCGTGGCCGGCCAGCGCCAGCGGGATGGCCTGTTCCTGCACGGGGGTGGGCTGGGTGTAGCCCTGTTCTTCCAGTGCGCGCAGCAGGGCGGGCGCCAGCCCAAGGTTTTCGAACGTCATCGTGAAGCTCCAAAGTCGGCCTGCCGCACACGCACGCCATGTCCGCACAGGCTTGTGCGGCAACGTCCAACGCGCAGGATGCGGAGTGACCGTGACTCGAAGCGTTCCCGTGAAACCGCGCTGCGAGAGGGGGTACGGAGGCGCCACAGCGGCGGATCCGGGCTTGCCCAACGGAAGAAGTCGGGGCGGGGCGGGCGCGGGAAGTCGAGTGGACATCCCGGCGCCGGCGGACCATGGGGAAACGAGCGGCCGCGGGCAAGCGGCGCGTACTGTACCCGATTACGCGCCTGAACGGGGAATGCGCTGTCCTGTCGGCCGCCTGCGACCGATCGTCGCAGCGCCGTCCGGGGCCCGCTGGCGGGCGTATGATCGTTCCTGAATGGATCCTCAGGACCGTCCCCCGCCATGAGCCTGCGCGTCCTCCGCCACAACGGCGCACCGATACCCGCCCCGATGGGGGAGGCGGTCCCGTGCCCGTCCGATCTGCAAGGGTGCAGCGGGTGCCTGGTGCGGCACCTGGCGATCTGCGCGGCGCTGCCGCTGGAGCAGGCGCGGACGCTGGAAGCCCTGGCCGACGACCTGCGCCTGGCGGCCGGCGAGCAACTGGTGCGCGAGGGCGAGGCGCGTCGCGGCGTGTTCACCGTCACCCGGGGCGCGCTGCGCCGGATCCGCCTGCTGCCCGACGGGCGCCGGCTGGTGGCCGGTTTCCTGATGCCCGGCGACTTCATCGGGTTCAGCGGCGCCTCGCATTACCGCCACAGCATCGAGGCGATCACCGACAGCGCGCTGTGCGCCTTCTCGATGGCCGACATGCGCACGCTGTGCAATGACCATCCGGCGCTGGAGCGCGAACTGCTGGAGCGCGCCTGCGTCGAACTGGACGCCACCCGCGGCAACCTGATGGCGCTGGCGCGGCTGAACCCGATGGAGCGGCTGGCCGGCTTCCTGGTGGACATGGCGCAGCGCCGCCGCCGGCAGGGCCAGGACGACAGCGAAGTGGTGCTGCCGATGACCCGCACCGACATCGCCGACTACCTGGGCCTGACCGTGGAAACCGTCAGCCGCAGCTTCACCCGCCTGCGCCAGGAAGGCAGCATCGCCACCGGCGATCCGCACCACGTGCGCCTGCTGGACCGCAAGCGCCTGGACGCGCTGGCCGAAGCGCTGGACTGAAGCCCCCGCCCCCGCTTTTTGTGGGAGCGACGTAAGTCGCGATGAAGCTTTACCGGCGATCCGTCGCGACTTACGTCGCTCCCACGAACATCAGCGGGTTTCTTCCCGCACCAGCTTCCCGTCGCGGAGCCGGTAGCGCGCGTGCGCGACGCCGGCGGGCAGTTCGTCGTGGCTGATGATCAGCACGCTGCGGTCGGCGCGCGCCACCGCCAGGTCGCGCATCAGTTCGTCGGCGGTGTCCTGGTCCAGTCCCGCGGTGGGCTCGTCCAGCAGCAGCAATGGCGCATCGCGCAGCAACGCGCGCGCCAGCGCCAGCCGTCGTGCCTGGCCGGCCGAGAGCGTCGCGCCGTTTTCGCCGATCCAGGTGTCCAGGCCATCCGGCGATTCGCGGAAGCGCGCTTCCAGCTTCACCTGCGCCAGCGCCCGCCACAGGCGTGCATCGTTGGCGTCCGGGGCGCCCATGCGCAGGTTGTCGCCCACGCTGCCGGAGAACACCGGCGCGTCCTGCGGCAGCCAGGCGATGCGCGCGTGCCACTGCGCCAGCGCCAGCGCGCGCAGGTCCATGCCGCCGAACGACACGTGGCCGGCCTGCGGGTCGCGCAGCCGCAGCACCAGCGCAAGCAGCGACGATTTGCCCTCGCCGCTGTCGCCCATCACCAGCACGCATTCGCCCACGCCCACGCGCAGTTGCGCGCCATCGAGCACGCGGCGATCGGTATCGGACCACTGGAACGCCACGTCGCGAAGTTCCAGCTCGCCCTGCATCGGTGGCGCGTCGGTGCCGTCGTCGGCGACGGCCGCGGGCTGGCCGGTGACGGACTGCAGACGCTGCGCCGATGCCGCCGCCGCCCGCAACGATTGCCACGCCAGCGCGATGCCGGCGCCGGCCTCCAGCACGGCCAGGGCCATGAAGAACAGGCCCGCCGCGGCCGCCGCGCTGATCCGTCCATCGTGCGTGGACGACAGCAGCACCCACAGCATCGCCGGCAGCGCCAGCGCCGTGACCACGCCGTGCGCGAAGGCGCCGGCCGCCAAGCGCCGCCGGCGCCGGGCTTCCCACCGCGACACCGTTGCACTGCGCTGGTCCAGCGCCCGCAGCCACGCGGCGCCGGCGTCCATCGCCGCCAGGTCGGTGGCGCCCTCGATGCCTTCCTGTACCGCCGCGCGCAGTTCGCTGCGCGCAGCGGCGCGGCCGTCCTCCAGTGCGGCGACGCCGCGCGCGGTGATCCACGGGATTGCGCCGCCCAGTGCGGCCAGCACCACCGCCAGCAACATCCCCGCCGCCGGCAGCACGCACAACGCGACCGCCACCGCGAGCAGCGCCAGCGCCAGCAGGGCCAGCAGCGGCCCGATCGCGCGCACCAGCAGGCCATCCACCGCCTCGATGTCGGCGACCAGGCGCGCCAGCAGGTCGCCGGTGCGGAAGCGCCCCAGCCCGAGCGGCGCCAGCGGCAGGGCGCGGCGGAAGAACCACACGCGCAGGTCCCGCGCCAGCCGCAGCGTCACGTCGTGCCCCACCAGCTTCTCGGCGTAGCGCGACAGGATCCGCGCGAAGGTCAATGCGCGGATGCCGGCCGACGGCCCGAAGAAATTGAAGCCCACCACCGCCGTGCCCGCCAGCGACGCAGCGGCGAGGAAGTGGCCCGACAGGCCCAGCAAGCCGGTGCCGGCCAGCAGCGTGAGCAGCAACAGGCCCAGCGCCAGCAGGATCAGCCGCCGGTGCGGTGCGAACACGCCGCGCAGGTCGTCGCGCGGCGTCATGCGCGGGTCTCCATCGCCCGCACGCGGCCGTCGCCCACGTTCCACACCTGCGCCATCGCCGCCATCGCGGCGGCGCTGTGCGTGGCCATCACCACGGCGCGATCCTGCGCGAACCGCGCGATCGCCCTCAGCACCGCGGCTTCCGTGTCGGCGTCGAGGAAGGAAGTCGGTTCGTCCAGCAGCAGCACGTCCGGGTCGCGCAGGAAGACCCGCGCCAGCGCGATGCGACGCGCCTCGCCGCCGGACAGGCCGAAGCCGCGTTCGCCGATCCGCGTGTCCAGGCCATCGGGCAGGCGGTCGGCGAATGCGCCGACCTGCGCGGCTTCCGCGGCCAGGCGCAGCTCCGCTTCCGTCGCATCGGGTTTGGCCAGCCGCAGGTTGTCGGCGATGCTGCCGGCGAACAGGAACGGCCGCTGTGGCGCGTAGCCGATGCGCAGGCCGTCCGCGCGCCGCACTTCGCCGCCCTCCAGCGGCAGCCAGCCGGCCAGCGCTTCCAGCAACGTGCTCTTGCCGCCTCCGCTGGGACCCGCCAGTGCGATGTGCTGGCCGCGGCGGAGCGTGAGGTCCATGTCGCGCAGGACGAGGGGCGCGGCGGCATGATGGCGCACGGTCAATGCGCGCGCGGCGATCAGGGCATCGTCTTCGACGGGCGCGACGCGCGCGATGGGTCCGGCGGCCGCGTCGTCCAGCGGGCCGAGCGCGGTGGCGATCTCGTCCACCGCGGCCAGCGCGGCGGCGCGGTCGTGGTAGTGCGTGGCCAGCCGGCGCAGCGGCGCGTAGAACTCCGGCGCCAGCAGCAGGCAGAACACGCCGGTTTCCAGCGACAGCGGCGCCGCCCGCAGGTTCAGCATGCCCAGGTAGGTCAGGCCCAGGTACAGCGCGATCATCGCCACGCTCAGCGAGGCGAAGAATTCCAGCACCGCCGAGGACAGGAAGGCGATCCGCAGCACCTTCAGGCTGCGCGCGCGCAGTCCTTCGGCCGCTTCCTCGATGCCTCGCAACTCGCTGTCGCCGCGGCCGTACAGCCGGATCAGCCCCAGCCCGCGCAGGCGATCGGCGAAATGCCCGCCCATCCGCGCCAATGCCTGCAACTGCCGGCGGCTGGCCGCCTCCGCGCCCCAGCCGACCAGCATCATGAACACCGGCGCCAGCGGCAGCGTCAGCAGCAGGATCATGCCGACCACGCGGTCGACGGAGAACGCCGCGACCAGGATCGCCAGCGGCACCCACACCACTTCCGCGCGCACCGGCACGAAGCCGCCGAAATAGCTTTCCAGCGCATCGACGTGCGTGCCCATGCGTTCGGCCAGCGCGCCGCTCTGCTGCGAGCGCACCCAGTGCGGCCCGCGTTCGAGCAGCCGGCGCGCGATGCGCGCGCGCAGGTCCATGCGGATGCGTTCCACCGACTGGTCGGCCAGCCGCCGGCCGGCCCAACCCAGCGCGGCGCGCAGCAGCAACGTGGCCAGCAAGGCCCACAACGCGGCGGATACCTGCGCGGCCGGTGCGTTCTCCACGAAGACCCGCTGCACGGCATGCGCGATCAGCGCCGCCTGCGGCAGCAGCAGCCAGCCCGACAGCACCGCCAGCGCGCTCGCCGCGCGCAGCCGTCCGCGCGCGTTGTGCCCCAATTCGGTCAGCCGCGACGCGGGCGTGCGCGGGTTCGTGCCGGGGGGAGCGGAACTCAAGTGGCCTCCAGGCATCGCGGGGCCGCGCGTCGATTCTTCGTCATGCAGGCAGCGTGCGGCATCCCAGGGCGGTCAAGATGCCATGCAGGGCCGGTTGCCGCATCAGCCACGGCGACGCCAGCGTCAGCATGCCGGCCAGCATCACCAGCGCCGCGGCGAACACGCGCAGCGACGGTCGCTGCCACAACCGGCCCAGGCGCGCGCCCGACCAGGTCAGCGGCACCATCATCGGCAGCGTGCCCAGTCCGAATGCGGCCATGGTCAGCGCCGCATCGCGGGGATTGGCCTGCAACCACGCCACGGTGAGCAGGCTGATGCTCAGGCCGCAGGGCAGCCAGCCCCACAGCGCGCCGGCCAGCAGGCGGCGCGGCAGGGTATCGGCCGGCAGCACGCGGGCATGCAGCGGGCGCAGCGCCTTCCACACTTTCGCGCCGGGCCTGGCCAGGAAGTCCAGGTGGCCGTGCCGGTCCAGCAGGCGGAAGGCCAGCGCCACCAGTGCCAACCCCACGCCCACCCGCATCGCCAGCGCGGCCGTCTCGTGGCGGGCCAGCGCCAGCAGGCCGCCGCCGAAGGCGCCCACCAGCGCGCCGGCCAGCGCATAGCCGCCCACGCGCCCCAGGTTGAGCTGCAACGCCGGGCCCCAGCCGCTGCGCGCGGCGGCGGCAGAGAAGCCGGTGGCGATGCCGCCGCACATCACGGCGCAATGCGTGCTGCCCACCAGGCCGGCCAGCAGGGCCGCCAGCAGCACGGGGGTGTCAGCCGGCATCGCCTTGCCCGGGCTGCGCCGGCGGCGGCTTCTGTTCCGATGCATCGTCCAGGATGTCCAGCGCGGGCGTGTCCAGGTCGTCGAACTGGCCCTTGCGCACCGCCCAGGCGAAGGCGGCGACCGCCACGCCCAGCAGGAGCAGGCTGATCGGCAACAGCATCAGCAGGATGTTCATGCGGCCATTCTCGATGAGGGGCGCGCCAACCGCAGCGCATTGAGGGTCACCACCAGCGAGGATACCGCCATGCCCAGCGCGGCGATCCACGGCGTCACCAGCCCGGCCGCGGCCAGCGGCACGGCCAGCAGGTTGTAGCCGGCCGACCAGGCCAGGTTCTGTTTGACCAGCCGGCGCGACAACCTGGCCACGCCCACCGCGTCGGCGATGCGCAGCAGCGAAGGACCGGTGGTGACGAGATCGGCGGCGTGCTGCGCCAGCGGCGCGCCTTCGCCCATCGCCACCGACACGTCGGCGCCGGCGAGCACCGGCGCATCGTTGAGGCCGTCGCCGACCATCGCGACGATGCGGCCTTCGCGCTGCAACCGCCGTACCAGCGCCAGCTTGTCCTCGGGCGACTGGCGCGCGTGCGGGGAGTCGATGCCCAGCGCGTGCGCGAACCGCTGCACCGCGCCGTCGCCGTCGCCACTGGCCAGGTGGATGCGCAGGCCCTGCGCGCGCAACGCGGCGAGCGCGGCGGGCGCATCCTCGCGCGGCCGCTCGTGCAACGTGAAGCGGGCGGCGCCGCACGCGCCATCGCCCAGCCACAGGCCGCCGTCGTCCTCGCGCCCGGCCGCCCAGTCGGCGCGGCCCAGCCGCCAGTGGCGGCCATCGACCTCGCCTTCCACGCCGCGTCCGGCATGCGTGGCGACCTGTCGCGCGGGCGAGCGCACCGCGATGTCGGCGAACGCGGCCGCGATCGGATGCCCGCTGTCGTTCTCGAGCGCGGCGGCGACGCGCGTCGCGCCTTCGGCATCGAGTCCGTCGAACACCTCCACCGCCACGCGCGCGGGGCGGCCGTCGCTGAGCGTGCCGGTCTTGTCGAACACGATGTCGGTGGCGCGCGCCAGCGTGTCGAGCGCTTCCGGCCTGGTCGCCAGCACGCCGCAGCGCGCCAGTGCGCCATGCGCGGCCGCCAGCACCGCCGGCACCGACAGCGACAGCGCGCACGGGCAGCTGATCACCAGCAGCGCCAGCGTCACCTCGAACGCGCGTTCGGGCATGTGGATGCGCCAGCCGAAGTAGACGCATGCCGCCAACACCAGCAGCGCGAGCACGAAATGGCGGCCGGCACGGTCGGCCATGCGCGCCAGCGGCGGGCGATGGTTCTGCGCGCGATCCACCAGCCCGGCCAGTTGCGACAACCGGGTGGCCTCGCCGGTGGCGGTCACGCGCAGGCGCGCGGGCCGCTCGCGGCAGGTGGCGCCCGCGTAGACGGTGTCGCCGGGCGTGCGGCGGACGGGATGCGATTCGCCGGTCAGCAGGGCTTCCTCGAAATCCGCTTCGCCGTCGAGCAGGGCGCCGTCGGCGGGCACCGCGTCGCCGGCGGCGACGCGGACGACGTCGCCCACGCGCAATGCCGAAGGCGGCACCGATTCCCGGCCGCCGTCCTCCCGCTCGCGGATGGCGAACACCGGCTGCGCGCGCGCCAGCGCATCGACCTGCGCGGTGGCCACGTTGCGCGCGCGCTGCTCCAGCATGCGCGCGGCCAGCAGCAGGAACACGAACATCACCGCCGCGTCGTACCAGACGTGCACGCCGCCGCGGATCGTTTCCACCAGGCTGGCGAAGTAGGCCAGCAGGGTGGAGCCGGCGATCAGCGTGTCCATGCCCAGCTGGCGCGCGCGCAATTCGCGCGCCATGCCGGCCAGGAAAGGCCAGCCGCTGTAGAACACCACCGGCGTGCTGACCAAAAAGGTCAGCCAGCGGAACAGGTCGCGCGTGGGCAGCGGCATCGTCGAATGCACGTCGAGGTACAGGGCCTCCGCCAGCATCATCGCCTGCAACGATCCCAGCCCGGCCACGCCCAGCCGCAACAGCCAGCGGCGCCGTTCGGAAAGCCGCGCCTGCTCGCGCGCCTCGCCGGTGGCCAGGTAGGGCCGGTAACCGAGCATCGACAGCCGTTGCAGCAAGGTGGAAAGCCGCGTGCGCGCCGGGTCCCAGGCGATGCGGATGCGGCCGGTGACCGCGTTGGCGGTGGTGTCCAGCACGCCGGCTTCGCGCGCCAGCGCGCGGTCGATCAGCCAGGCGCAGGCGGCGCAGCGCATGCCGTCGGTGAGCAGCACGATCTCGCGGCCGCCGTCGATGGCGCGGCTGTGTCCGTCCAGCAGTTCGGCGCGATCCCAGCTCTCCAGGTCCAGCCGGTCGCCCTGCACGCGGTTGGACGCCGCACTGCGCAGCCGGTAGTAGCTGCCCAGGTCGGATTGCTCGATCCAGGCCGCCGCCGCCGCACAACCATCGCAGCAGAACCGGTGCGATGCGCTGCCGTCCCATGCCATCGGGGCCGAAGCGGGAACGGGTTCGCCGCAGTGGTGGCAACGGGCCGCGGCCATGTCCATGGCTAGGGCCTGTTAGTCGCTTCGCTGCGAAGGGGCGACGCGGGCGGCCCGGGTGTCCTTCTCCAAGCGACCGCGCAGGCGCCAGCTGCCATCGTGCGCGGCGAGCTGCAGGTTCCAGTTGTGATCGGCCTCGATATCGCCCTCCGCGGTCCAGCCGTTCGCCGTGCGCGCCAGGGTCAGGTGCCGGTCCTCGGCCGCCTGCGACGGATGCGCCAGGGTCAGCCGCAGGTCGCCGGTGCCGAAGTCGCCGGTGACCGGGACCACCGCCACATGGTGTTCGTGCGACTGCACGATGGCGCTGAGGTCCATCGCCCGCGCCAACTGGTCCGGGCCCAGGTCGGTGGTCTGGATCTGCGCCACGCGCTGCACGTGGTCGGTCACGCTGTCGGCGCCGCCGGCCCGCACTGCCGTCACCACCAGCCCCACGCCGGCGACGATGGAGGCCAGCGGCAGGCCGAACACCAGCCACAGCATGGGTTCTTTCCAGAGGGGGCGCGAAGGGGAGGTCGTGAGTGTGGTCATGGCAAGGGTCCGAAGTAACTGCTCTCCACCGTCCTGGCTTCACCGCCATCCTCGCCCTGCACATGCAGGGTGACCGCATGGCGCCCCTGCACGCTGGCCGGCGCGGTGGCGACCACCGGCAGCGAGAGCACCTGCTCGGGGCCGGCCTCCACCGTCAGGCTGTCGCCGCGCAACCGGATGCCGGGCGTGGTGGAAGTGAGGGTGATGCGGTAACGGTGCGGCTGCCGGTCCTTGTTGACCAGCTTGAGCGTGTAGCCGTTCTCGATGGCGCCGCCGCCGACGTCGCGGTACAGCGCGTTGCGGTCGCGCAATACCTCGGCGATCAGTTCGCTGCGGTGGCCCACGCCCCAGGCCCAGCCGCCGGCCAGCGCCAGCAGGATCGCGCCGTAGACGAACACGCGCGGCCGCAGCACCCGGGTGGGCTTGCCGTCGATGGCGTTCTGGGTGGCGTAGCGGATCAGCCCGCGCGGGTAGCCCATCTTGCCCATCACTTCGCCGCAGGCGTCGATGCACGCGCCGCAGGCGATGCATTCGTATTGCAGGCCGTTGCGGATGTCGATGCCGGTGGGGCAGACCTGCACGCAGATCGTGCAGTCGATGCAGTCGCCCAGTTGCTCGGGCGCGAACTTCGGCAACGGTTCGGCGGCCACGCCCGCGCCGGCGAAGGTGATGGTGCCGCGCGCCTGCAGGCGGTTGTCGGCCGCGGTGGGGTGCGCGTTGGCGCGGAACACGTAGTCGTAGGCGGTGGCCTTGTCCAGCAGGCCGCGCGCGCGTTCCAGCACGCTGCCCAGGCCGCGCCTGCGCGGCCCGCGCGGTTCGCCGCGCATCGGGTCGTAGGCGATGATCAGGGTGTTGCGGTCGAACATCGCGCTCTGGAAGCGCGCGTACGGGCACATGTACTTGCAGACCTGCTCGCGCAGGAAGCCGGCGTTGCCCCAGGTGGCCAGTGCGTAGAACAGCACCCAGAAGGTTTCCCATCCTCCCCAGGCGAACGGCCAGGCGCGCGCGGCCAGGTCGGCGATCGGGGTGAAGAAGCCGACGAAGGTGAAGCCGGTCCACAGCGCGAACAGCAGCCACAGCGCGTGCTTGCCGCCCTTGCGCAGCAGCTTGCGCGCGCTCCACGGCGCGGCGTCCAGCTTCATGCGCGCGCCGCGGTCGCCTTCGGTCCAGCGCTCCATCCACAGGAACACCTCCGTCCACACCGTCTGCGGGCAGGCATAGCTGCAGAACAGCCGGCCGGCCAGTGCGGTGAAGAAGAACAGCGCCATCGCCGCGATGATCAGCAGCAGCGCCAGGAACAGGAAATCCTGCGGCCAGAACGACAGCCCGAACACGTAGAACTTGCGCGCCGGGAGGTCGAACAGCACCGCCTGGCGGCCGTCCCAGCGCAGCCACGGGAACAGGTAGAACATGCCCAGCAGCCAGAACACCGCCGTCACGCGCAGGCGGTTGAGCGTGCCGGAGACGTCGCGCGGATAGACCTTGCGTTCGCTGACGTAGAAGGAATTGCCCTGCGCGTCCACCACGTCCAGCGGGATGCTGCGGCGGCGGTCGGATTCGCGGGCGGGCGTGGGGCTGGCGGGCGACATGAGCGATGGGCGTGTGGCGGGGTTCATGCTCGCGCCGGCGCGCCAAGCGCGGCAGCGACGGTTTGTCGCAGGGGCGGTGCGGTGGGCATGGGCCGGCTCGCCGCGTCAGTCCGGCGGCAGCGCGCGGTTGAAGCGGCTGGACGGGCGCAGCAGGATCCAGGTGAACAGGCTGCTGCCGGCGGTGGCGAGCCAGAACATGAAGAAACCCAGCGTGTAGCCCAGTTCGCGGCCGACCGGCAGCTCGGGGAAGGTCATGTCGCGCAGCGTCAGCGGATCGACGAAGGCGAAGAACACCATCGTCGCCACGCCCGCGGCGAAGAAGCTCGGCCAAAGGACCGCCCCGACGCGCTGCGCGAGCGGCCGGGGCGGGTGGTCGAACACGGGCTGGCGGAAGTCGCTCATCGCGCGGCGCCGGTGCCGCTTCCGGGCGGGGGGCGGTTGGACAGCGACCATACGTAGGCCGCCACCAGCCGTGCGCGGGTCTCGCCCAGCAATTCGCGATGGGCGGGCATCACGCCGTGGCGGCCGCCGGCGATGGTCTGCCGCAGGCTTTCCTTGCTGTCGCCGTACATCCAGTAGGCGTCGGTCAGGTCGGGCGCGCCCAGCTCCGGATTGCCCTTGCCTTCGGCGCCGTGGCAGGCCACGCACAGGCCGTTGTACAGCGCCTTGCCCTGCACGGCCAGGTAGTCGTTGCGGATGGTTTCCGGCCGCGACAGCGTGCGCACGTAGGCGATGGTGTAGTCCACCGCGTCCGGGCCGCCCATGCTGGTCAGCGCGGTGCCCCACTCGGGCATCACGCCCTGGCGGCCGTCCAGCACCGTTTCCAGGATCCGTTCCGGCGAACCGCCCCAGTGCCAGATGTCGTCGGTCAGGTCGGGATAGCCGATCGCGCCCTGGCCGGACGAACCGTGGCAGGTGGCGCAGGTGTTGCTGAAGATGGAACGGCCCAGCGCCAGCGCCTTCGGATCGCCGGCCAGCTGGTCGATCGGCCGCTGCGCATAGGGGCGGAAGGTCTCTTCCAGCTTGGCGTCCTCCACCGCCTTCCTGGCCGCGTGCTCGCCGCCGGAGGACCACTTGCCCGCGCCGGAGAAGCCGCCCAGGCCGCCGTACCAGGCCAGGTAGCCCAGGCCGAAGACGATGGTCAGGTAGAACAGGTTGATCCACCAGCGCGGCAGCGGCTTGTTGTATTCGGTCAGGTCGCCGTCCCAGACGTGGCTGGTGTCCTCCGGCGCCGGGTCGCCGGGTCGGCGGCGCGCCGTCCACCACAGCAGCCAGACGCAGCCGACGATGTTCAGCGCCACCAGGCCGACGATGTACCACGACCAGCCGCTGTTCATGCCTTGCTCTCCCCGTCGTCCTCGTCCAGCGGCAACGCCGCGGCGTCATCGAATTCGGCCTTGCGGCGCGGGCTCCACGCCCAGATCCAGCCGGCCACGAACAACACCAGCAGCACCGCGGTGACTATTCCGGAAACCATCTCAACCTCCTCGCGGCGCGTGCTTGCCCAGCGCCTGCAGATACTCGACCACGGCGTCCAGCTCGCTCCTGCCGGCCACGTCGGCGGCGGCGCTGGCGATCTCCTCGTCGGTGTACGGGTCGCCCAGCTTCCGCAGCGCCTTCATGCGCGCGGCCACCTGCGCGCCGTCCACCGTGTTCTTCTGCAGCCAGGGGAAGCCGGGCATGTTCGATTCCGGCACCACGTCGCGCGGATTGATCAGGTGCACGCGGTGCCAGTCGTCGGAATAGCGGCCGCCGACGCGGGCCAGGTCCGGCCCGGTGCGCTTGCTGCCCCACTGGAACGGGCGGTCGTAGACCGATTCGCCGGCCAGCGAGTAGTGGCCGTAGCGCTCGCTCTCGAAGCGCAGCGTGCGGACCATCTGCGAGTGGCAGTTGTAGCAGCCCTCGCGCACGTACACGTCGCGCCCGGCCAGTTGCAGCGCGGGGTAGGGCTTCACGCCCTCCAGCGGCTGGATCGCCTCGGCCTGGAACATCAGCGGCACGATCTCGGCCAGTCCGCCGAAGGACACCGCCACCGCGATCAGCACGGCCATCAGGCCGACGTTCTTCTCGATCTTCTCGTGGGAGTTGCTGTTGCTCATCGTCGGGGCCTCAGGCGCGCGCTTCGGACAGGTCGACCGGCAGGATCGGTTGCGCGGCGACGGACTTGGCGGCCTGGAAGGTCTTCCAGGTGTTCCACGCCATCACGCCCATGCCGCCCAGCACCAGCAGGCCGCCGCCCAGGCGGATCAGGTAGTAGGGATAGGTGGCGTTGAGCGCCTCGACGAAGCTGTAGGTCAGCGTGCCGTCGTCGTTGGTGGCGCGCCACATCAGGCCCTGCATGACGCCGGCGATCCACATCGAGGCGATGTAGAACACCACGCCCAGCGTGTGCAGCCAGAAGTGCAGGTCGATGGCCTTCACCGAGAACATCCGCTCGCGTCCCAGCAGGCGCGGCAGCAGCGCGTAGATGGAACCCACCGAGATCATCGCCACCCAGCCCAGCGCGCCGGCGTGCACGTGGCCCACCGTCCAGTCGGTGTAGTGGCTCAGCGAGTTGACCGTCTTGATCGACATCATCGGTCCCTCGAAGGTGGCGATCATGTAGAACGAGATGGCGACGATCAGGAACTTCAGGATCGGGTCGGTGCGCAGTTTGTGCCACACGCCCGACAGGGTCAGGATGCCGTTCAGCGCGCCGCCCCAGGACGGCGCCAGCAGGATCAGCGAGAACACCATGCCCAGCGACTGCGCCCAGTCCGGCAGGGCGGTGTAGTGCAGGTGGTGCGGACCGGCCCACATGTACACCGCGATCAGCGCCCAGAAGTGCACGATCGACAGCCGGTACGAGTACACCGGCCGCCCGGCCTGCTTGGGCACGAAGTAGTACATCATCCCCAGGAAGCCGGCGGTCAGGAAGAAGCCCACCGCGTTGTGGCCGTACCACCACTGCACCATCGCGTCGACCGCGCCGCTGTAGACCGGGTAGGACTTGCCGAAGCCGACCGGGATGGCGATGTTGTTGACGATGTGCAGCAGGGCGACGGCGATGATGAAGGCGCCGTAGAACCAGTTGGCCACGTAGATGTGCTTGACCGCGCGCCTGGCGATGGTGCCGAAGAACAGCACCGCGTAGGACACCCAGACCACGGCGATCAGGATGTCGATGGGCCACTCCAGCTCGGCGTATTCCTTGCCCTGCGTGTAGCCGAGCGGCAGGGTGATCGCCGCCGCGACGATCACCGCCTGCCATCCCCAGAACACGAACGCGGCCAGCCGGTCCGAGATCAGCCGCACGTGGCAGGTGCGCTGGACTACGTGCAGGCTGGTGGCGAACAGCGCGCAGCCGCCGAACGCGAAGATCACCGCGTTGGTGTGCAGCGGCCGCAGCCGGCCGTAGCCCAGCCACGGCACGTCGAAGTTGAGCGCCGGCCAGTACAGCTGCGCCGCGATCAGCACGCCCACCGCCATCCCCACGATGCCCCAGACCACGGTCATCACCGCGAACTGGCGCACCACCTTGTCGTTGTATGTCCCCTGGACGCCTTGCATGCGGCCTCTCCTTCCTGATCGCGACGGATTCTCGGCCGCCGCTCACGCGGGCGCATTGATCCAGATCAACGCGGCCGCGGCGGGCGGGAGCGCGGGGCGGGCCGGGCGGGGGATGGGCGCCGGGACGGGTGCGACCGATGGTCGCGCCCACCGTCGCGTCGATGGGTCTAGAATCGCCGTCAATCCACTCGGTAGCCGCCGCCATGCCGGATATGACCGTAGTCGAGCTTTCCCGTCTGCAGTTCGCGCTGACGGCGATGTACCACTTCCTCTTCGTGCCGCTGACCCTGGGACTGTCCTTCATGATCGCCATCATGGAGAGCGTCTACGTGATGACCGGGCGCGACATCTGGCGCCGCATGACGCTGTTCTGGGGCACGCTGTTCGGCATCAACTTCGCCATGGGCGTGGCCACCGGCATCGTCATGGAGTTCCAGTTCGGCATGAACTGGTCCTACTACAGCCATTACGTCGGCGACATCTTCGGCGCGCCGCTGGCCATCGAAGGCCTGATGGCGTTCTTCCTGGAGGCCACCTTCATCGGCCTGTTCTTCTTCGGCTGGGACAAGCTGTCCCGCGTGCAGCACCTGATGGTGACCTGGCTGGTCGCGCTGGGCACCAACTTCTCGGCGCTGTGGATCCTGATCGCCAACGGCTGGATGCAGTATCCGGTGGGCGCCGAATTCAATCCCGTCACCATGCGCATGGAGGTCACCGACTTCGCGGCCGTGCTGTTCAATCCGGTGGCGCAGGCCAAGTTCGTGCACACCGTCAGCGCCGGCTACGTGCTGGGCGCGGTGTTCGTGATGGCGATCAGCGCGTTCTACCTGCTGCGCGGACGGCACGCGGACCTGGCCAAGCGCTCGATGGCGGTGGCGGCCAGCTTCGGCCTGGCCGCGTCGCTGTCGGTGGTGGTGCTGGGCGACGAGAGCGGCTACGTGACCGGCGAGAACCAGAAGATGAAGCTGGCCGCCATCGAGGCGATGTGGGAGACCGAGCCGGCGCCGGCGGGCTTCACCGCCTTCGCCATCCCCAACCAGGAAGCGCGCGCCAACCACTACGCGGTGCACATCCCGTGGGTGATGGGCCTGATCGGCACGCGTTCGTTCAACACCGAGATCCCCGGCATCGGCGAACTGGTGGATCGCGCCGAGGGCCGCATCCGCAACGGGCAACTGGCTTACGCGGCGCTGCAGCGGCTCCGCGCCGACCGCGGGGACGCGCAGGCGAAGGAGATCTTCGACCTGCATTGGCGCGACATGGGCTACGCGCTGCTGCTGAAGCGCTATCGCGAGGACATCGGCAACGCCACCGGACAGGAGATCGCGCGCGCCGCGGCCGATACCGTCCCGCGCGTGGCGCCGCTGTTCTGGAGCTTCCGGCTGATGGCCGGCATCGGCTTCTACTTCATCGCGTTCTTCGCGCTGGCGTTCTGGCTGGCGACGGTGCAGAAACTGGACCGGTACCGCTGGTTCCTGAAACTCGCCCTCTACAGCCTGCCGTTGCCGTGGCTGGCGATCGAAGCCGGCTGGCTGATCGCCGAGTACGGGCGGCAACCATGGGCCATCGACGGCGTGCTGCCGACCTTCCTGGCCGCGTCGGGGCTGAAACTGCACCAGGTCGTCATCTCGCTCACCGGTTTCGTGCTGATCTACACGACATTGGCGGTCGTGGACGTGTACCTGTTGCGCAAGGTGATCCTGAAGGGTCCGGACGACGTGCCGGACGGAGAACGGCGAACCGATCAGCCGGGCACGCCGCTGGCGCCTGCCCCCACGACCGCGGCCTGACAGGAGGACGACATGGACACGATTCCGCTCGACTATTCGACCCTGCGCCTGATCTGGTGGCTGTTGCTGGGCATCCTGCTGATCGGCTTCGCCGTGATGGATGGCTTCGACCTGGGCATCGGCACGCTGCTGCCGGCGGTGGCGCGCACCGACGCCGAGCGCAGGCTGGTGCTGAACGTGGTGGGTCCGGTGTGGGAAGGCAACCAGGTCTGGCTGATCCTGGGCGGCGGCGCGATCTTCGCCGCATTCCCGGCGCTGTACGCGGTCAGCTTCTCGGGCTTCTACCTGGCGATGTTCCTGATCCTGTTCGCGCTGATCCTGCGGCCGGTCGGCTTCAAGTTCCGCAGCAAGGTGGAAGACAAACGCTGGCGCGCGGTGTGGGACTGGTCGCTGTTCGTCGGCGGGTTCGTGCCGGCATTGGTGTTCGGCGTGGCGATGGGCAACGTGCTGCTGGGCGTGCCGTTCCATTTCGACGACACGCTGCGGATCCACTACACCGGCGGATTCTTCGGCCTGCTGTCGCCGTTCGCGGTGCTGTGCGGCCTGGTCAGCGTCGCCATGCTGGTGACGCATGGCGCCAGCATGCTGGTGATCAAGACGGACGGCCCGGTGGCGGCGCGTGCGCGCCGCTTCGGCACGCTGTCGGCGCTGGCGACGGCGGTGCTGTTCGTGCTGGCCGGCGTGTGGATGGCGCTGGGCGTGGACGGCTACTCGCTGGTCGGCGCCGCGGTCACCGACGCCGCGTCCAATCCACTGTTCAAGCAGGTGGCGAGCGCGCGCGGCGGCTGGATGGCCAACTACCAGGCCATGCCGTGGACCTGGATCTTCCCGGTGGTGGGCGTGGCGGCGTCGCTGGCCGCCGCGCTGCTGCTGCGCGGCGGTCGCGGGATGGCGGCGTTCCTGGCCTCCGCGCTGGCCATCATCGGCATCATCCTGACCGAAGGGCTGGCGGTGTTTCCGTTCCTGCTGCCTTCCTCGAGCCATCCCGCCTCCAGCCTCACGCTGTGGGATGCTTCTTCCAGCCATCTGACCCTGTTCGTGATGCTGGTGGCCACCTGTGTGTTCCTGCCCCTGGTGCTCCTGTACACCGGTTGGGTGTACCGTGTGCTGCGCGGCAAGGTGAGCCCGGAAAGCATGGAACAGAACCACAACGCCTACTGAGGAGCGACGACCATGTGGTATTTCAGCTGGATACTGGGCGTGGGCCTGGCCGCGAGCTTCGCCGTGCTCAACGGCATGTGGTACGAGATGCGCGAGAACGACCGCGAGGCGACGAAGCGCGAGCCGTAGCGATCCGGCCAGCGGTCGCCACCGGACAGGCGTCGGAGCGAAGACCCCGCTGCAGGCGGGGTCTTTTCGTTCGCGGCGCCGGTCCTCGCAAGTCCCTGTTCCGCCGCGCATTCCGCACCGCAGCAAGCAGTTTCCGGGACTGCTGGTACAGTGCGCCCATCTCCGGCTGACCCAAACCATTTCTCCATGCTGCTGGCCGTTCCAACCCGTGCCGCTTTTTTTTGCGGCAAAAATGGTAGCGCTAACTTTCCTGTCCGCGGAGCCCGGCCATGACCCTGGTCGCCGGCATCGACGCAGGCACGCAGAGCGTGAAGGTGGTGGTGTACGACCCGGCCGCGCGCCTGGTCGTGGCCAGCGCCAGCGCGCCGCTGGAACTGATCAGCGGCGATGACGGCAGCCGCGAACAGCATCCGTCCGACTGGGTGGCCGCGGTGCAGGCGTGCTTCGGCCGTTTCGACGCCGAAGTGCGCGGGCGCATCGCCGCGCTGGCGGTTTCCGGCCAGCAGCACGGCTTCGTGCCGCTGGATGCCGACGGCCAGGTGCTGGCCCCGGCCAAGTTGTGGAACGACACCAGCAGCGCCGCCGAGTGCGGGCAGATCATGGACGCGGTGGGCGGCGCACAGCGCTGCATCGAACTGGCCGGCAATCCGATCCTGGCCGGCTACACGGCCCCGAAGCTTCCATGGACGCGCAAGCATCGCCCCGATGTCTACGCGCGGTTGGCGACCATCCTGTTGCCGCACGACTACCTGAACTTCGTGCTGACCGGCCGGACCTTCTGCGAGTACGGCGACGCGTCCGGCACCGGCTGGCTGGACGTGCGCACGCGGCAATGGTCGAAGGACCTGCTGCGCGCCACCGATCCGCAGCGCGACCTGTCCGCCTGCCTGCCGCCGCTGGCGCCGCCCGATGCGCTGTTCGACGTGGCCCCGGCCATTGCGGCGCAACTCGGCCTGCCGGCCACGGCGAAGGTGGCCGTGGGCGGCGGCGACAACATGATGGCCGCCATCGGCACCGGTTGCGTGGCCGAAGGCCGGCTGGCGATGAGCCTGGGCACCTCGGGCACGCTGTTCGCCTACTCGGACACCCCGGTGGTCGATCCGCAGGGCGCGTGGGCCGCGTTCTGCTCCTCCACCGGCGGCTGGCTGCCGCTGATCTGCACGATGAACTGCACCGCGGCCACCGAGCAGGTGGCCAGGCTGTTCGGCTTCAGCACGCGCGAGGGCGATGCCTACATCCATGCCACGCCGCCGGGCGCGGACGGGCTGACGCTGCTGCCGTTCCTCAACGGCGAGCGCACGCCGGACCTGCCGCACGGCAAGGGCGTGCTGGCCGGCCTGGACCCGCACAACATGAGCCCGGCGCACGTCTACCGCGCGGCGATGGAAGGGGCCACCTACAGCCTGAAGTACGGCTACGACGCCTTCGTCCGCGCCGGCCTGCGCTTCGAGCGCATCGTGCTGACCGGCGGCGGGGCCAACAGCGCGGCCTGGCGGCAGATGGTGGCCGACGTGTTCGACCTGCCGGTGGACGTGCCGCGCCAGGCCGAGGGCGCGGCCTTCGGCGCGGCGCTGCAGGCGCTGTGGTCGCTGCGCCGCGCGCAGGGCGACGCCACGCCGCTGTCGCAGCTGGTCGAACACCACATCGCCACCGATCCCGCATTGGCCGCCGTGCCGGATCCGGCGCGCGCGACGGCCTACCGCGCGCCGTACCAGCGCTTCCTCCACCACCTCGATGCCGTCACGCCGCTCTATGCCGGCTGACGACGCTCCCTTCACCGCACCGACGCACAACCACAGGACCCCCGCACCATGAGCACGCAGCCCTTCATCGGCGCCAAGGAATATTTCCCCGGCATCGGCCGCATCCCGTTCGAGGGGCGCGGCTCGGACAACCCGCTGGCCTTCAAGGTCTACGACGCCGGCAAGAAGATCGGCGGCAAGACGATGGCCGAGCACCTGCGCTTCGCGGTGTGCTACTGGCACACCTTCTGCAACGCCGGCCACGATCCGTTCGGCCCGGGCACGCGCCGCTTCCCGTGGGAAGCCGGCACGCCGATGGCCACCGCCGAGGCCAAGGTCGATGCCGCGTTCGAGTTCTTCACCAAGCTGGGCGTGCCGTACTGGTGCTTCCACGACATCGACCTGGCGCCCGACGCCGACGACATCGGCCAATACGAGAAGAACCTCAGGCACATGGTCGCGCTGGCCAAGGCGCGCCAGGACGCCACCGGCATCAAGCTGCTGTGGGGCACGGCCAACCTGTTCTCGCACCCGCGCTACATGAACGGCGCGTCCACCAACCCGGACTTCGCTGTGGTCGCGCGCGCGGCCGTGCAGGTGAAGAACGCGCTGGACGCCACCGTCGAGCTGGGCGGCGAGCATTACGTGTTCTGGGGCGGCCGCGAAGGCTACGCCTCGCTGGTCAATACGGACATGAAGCGCGAGGTCGAGCACTTCGCCCGCTTCCTGGCCGCGGCGCGCGACTACGGCCGCAGCATCGGCCTGAAGGGCAACTTCCTGATCGAACCCAAGCCGATGGAGCCGATGAAGCACCAGTACGACTTCGACAGCGCCACCGTCGCCGGCTTCCTGAAGGATCACGGGCTGGAGAAGGACTTCAAGCTCAACATCGAGGCCAACCACGCCACGCTGTCCGGCCACACCTTCGAGCACGACCTGCAGGTGGCCTCCGACCACGGCCTGCTGGGCAGCATCGACGCCAACCGCGGCAACGCGCAGAACGGCTGGGACACCGACCAGTTCCCGACCGACCTGTACGACACCGTCGGCGCGATGCTGGTGGTGCTGCGCCAGGGCGGCCTGGAGGGCGGGCTGAACTTCGACGCCAAGGTGCGCCGCGAATCGACCGACATGGAAGACCTGTTCATCGCCCACATCGGCGGCATGGACGCGTTCGCGCGCGGGCTGGAAGTGGCGCACGCGCTGCTGACCGATTCGCCTTGGGAACAGTGGCGCAAGGAGCGCTATGCCAGCTTCGACGGCGGCGCCGGCAAGGACTTCGAGGCCGGCAAGCTCGGCTTGCTCGATCTGCACGCGCTGGCGCTCGGGAACGGCGAGCCGAAGCAGCTCAGCGGCAAGCAGGAGCGCTACGAGAACCTGCTCAACCAGTACCTGCTGCGCTGAGCGGTCGATCCCGTCCCTCCGCGCGCATGGCCGCGCGGAGGGCCAGAAGGCAGTGCGTTTTCCAGTCCGGATCCACGAGGGGAGCGGTCAGCGGAATGAGCAGCACCACACTCAACGGCGCCAATGCGGCGAACAGCGGCGAGAACACCCGCTTCATCATCCTGATCAGTTGCGTGGCGACGATCGGCGGCTTCCTGTTCGGCTTCGACAGCGGCGTGATCAACGGCACCGTCGATGGCCTGAAGCAGACCTTCCAGTCCAGTTCGGCGGGGATCGGCTTCGAAGTGGCGTCGATGCTGCTGGGTTGCGCGGTGGGCGCGTTCTTCGCCGGCCGCCTGGCCGACCGCTGGGGACGGCGCGCGGTGCTGATCATCTCGGCGGCGCTGTTCCTGGTGTCGGCGATCGGCGCCGGCGCGGCGCACAGCTCGCTGGTGTTCATCGCCGCGCGCGTGCTGGGCGGTTTCGCGGTGGGCGCGGCCAGCGTGATGTCGCCGGCCTACATCGCGGAGGTCGCATCGGCGCGCTACCGCGGCCGGCTGGCCACCGTGCAGCAGATCGCCATCATCAGCGGCCTGTTCTGCGCCTTCCTCAGCAATTACCTGCTGGCCAGGATGGCGGGCGCGTCCACCGAAGCGCTGTGGCTGGGACAGGCGGCGTGGCGCTGGATGTTCTGGATGCAGGCCGCTCCCTCGCTGCTGTTTTTCGTGCTGCTGCTGGCCATTCCGGAGAGTCCGCGCTACCTGGTGGTGAAGGGCCGCACGGCCGACGCGCTGGCGGTGCTGACCAGGCTGTACGGCAACGACGAGGCGCAGGCCAAGCTGGGCGAGATCGAGGCCTCGCTGTCGCAGGACCAGCATCGCCCGCGGCTGTCGGACCTGATCAACAGGGCGACGGGCAGGATCCGCCCGATCGTGTGGATCGGCGTCGGCCTGGCGACGTTCCAGCAACTGGTCGGCATCAACGTGGTGTTCTACTACGGCGCGGTGCTGTGGCAGGCGGTGGGCTTCTCCGAGAACGACGCGCTGCTGATCAACGTGCTGTCCGGCGCGCTGAGCATCGGCGCCTGCCTGGTCGCGCTGGTGCTGATCGACCGGATCGGCCGCAAGCCGCTGCTGTGGATCGGCTCGGTGGGCATGGCGGTGTCGCTGGCGCTGGTCACCACGGCCTTCGCCAGCGCGTCGCTGGACGCGGCCGGCAAGCTGGCGCTGTCCGATGCGATGGGCCTGCTGGCGCTGGTGGCCGCCAACATCTACGTGGTCTTCTTCAACATGTCCTGGGGTCCGGTGATGTGGGTGATGCTGGGCGAGATGTTCCCCAACCAGATCCGCGGCTCCGGGCTGGCGGTGGCCGGCGCGGCGCAGTGGACTTCCAACTTCGCCATCACCGTGACCTTCCCCATCCTGCTGGCCGGGATCGGCCTGGCGGGCGCGTACGGCATCTATACGGTGGCCGCGATCGTCTCCGTGTTCTTCGTGCTCAGGTACGTCTACGAGACCAAGGGCAAGGAACTGGAACAGATGGTGGGTTGAGGCGGCCGATGTCTCCCCGCATCGCTGTTTCCATGGTCGTGGCGGAGGGCGCCGGCTTGAAGGCCGGCGCGCCGGGCCGTTTACTTCCGCCTGGGCGGGGCGGCCACCGAGTCGCGCGCGATCAGCCGGTGCGGGACCACATGGTCCATCAACACGCGCGTGCTGCGGTCCTTGCGGCGGATGTTGCGCAGCAGGACATCGATGGCCGCGTTGGCCATCGAGGCGATGGGCTGGTGGATGGTGGTCAGCTCGGGCCACACCGTGGTCGCCGCGGAGGTGTCGTCGAATCCCACCACCGACAGGTCGCGCGGCACGTCCAGGCCGCGGCGGTGCGCCACCGAGATCGCGGCGGCGGCCATGTCGTCGTTGCTGGCGAAGATCGCGCTGGGCGGGCGGCGGTGCGCCAGCAGTCTTTCCGCCGCCTTCAGGCCGGAGCGGTAGGTGTAGTCGCCCTGCTGCACCAGCGTGCTGTCCAGCGCGATGCCGGCCTCGTCCAGCGCGGCCTGGAACCCCTGGAAGCGGCGCGCACTGGCGCTCAGGTCGGGGCGGCCCTTGATGAAGCCGATCCGCGTGTGGCCCTGTTCGATCAGGTGTTCGGCGAGTTCCTTGCCGGCGCGGAAGTCGTCGATGCGCACGCAGGAGATGTCGTCGCTGAAACGGCCCGAGGCGATGGCGACCACCGGGATGTGGGCGCGCACCAGCTCGGTCACCGCCGCACGGGATTCGCACAGCGGCGGCGGCAGGATCACGCCGTCCACCCGCTTGGCCAGCGCGCGGGCGGCCTTGCGCTCGGACTCGGCGTCCAGGTCGTCCCAGTAGTCGATGACCAACTGTATGGCGGTGCGCGAGGCCACGCGCAGCAGGCCGACCAGCAGTTCGCGCAGGTAGGCGCCGCTGGGGTTGGTGTAGATCAGCGCGATGCGCGTGTGCTGCGCCGCGGCCAGCGAGCTGGCGGCCATGTTCGGCGTGTAGTCCAGTTCGCGCACCGCGCGCATGACCCGCTCGCGGGTGGCGTCGCGCACCTTGCCCTGGCCGTTGACGACGCGCGAGACGGTCATCGGCGAGACGCCGGCCAGTGCCGCCACTTCGTCGATGGTGACGCCGCTGCTCTTGCGGCGCACGGATTTCCTCGGTCTTTCCAAACTCGTTCCTTCAATCGGCGGAGGGACGCGGGCGACGCGTTCCGGCCGCTTCGATGCAGATGCCACAGGGGAAGCTCATGAAACTCGATCCAGGGCGGGTTATCCAGCCGCCAAGGATGTTACCGCCAACCTCCACGCGCCGCGACGGCCCTTCCTCCAGGCTCGCGGGGCGTGCGTGCGGGCGGTGGCTGGCGGTCCTGATGCTGGGCCTGCTTGCGTTCGCGGTGCAGGCCGAGGATGGCCACGACCTGTGGATGCGCTACGTGCCGATCGATGCCGCGAATGCCGCGGCATCGCGTTCGCACGCCACCGAACTGGTGGCGGCCGATGCCACGCCCGTGCAGTCGGCGGCGCGGGCCGAACTCGCCAGGGGATTGGGCGGCCTGCTCGGCGTCGCACCGGCGATGTCGGACACCGTCACGCGGGATGGCGCCGTGGTCGTCGGAACGCGAGCCTCCTCCCGCGTCATCGCGCGCTTGCGCCTGGATACCCGCCAGCTGGGGGCGGAGGGCTACCTGATCCGCAGCGTGCGGGTGGATGGCCACGCCGCCACGGTGATCGCCGCCAACGAGGACATCGGCGCGTTGTACGGCGCGTTCCATTTCCTGCGCCTGCTGCAGACCGGGCAATCGCTCGAAAACCTCGACCTGCGCGAAGCGCCGCGGGTGAAGCTGCGCGTGCTCAACCACTGGGACAACCTGGATGGGCACGTGGAACGCGGCTACGCCGGCGCTTCGATCTGGGACTGGCACAAGCTGCCGGACTGGCGCGACCCGCGCTACACCGACTACGCGCGCGCCAACGCGTCGCTGGGCATCAACGGTACCGTGCTCAACAACGTCAACTCCAACGCGTTGAGCCTGACCCCGATGTACCTGGAGAAGACGGCGGCGCTGGCCGACGTGTTCCGGCCCTACGGCATCCGCGTGTACCTGAGCGCGCGCTTCAGCGCGCCCATCGAGATCGGCGGACTGGAGACGGCCGATCCGCTGGATCCCGCGGTGCGGCGCTGGTGGAAGGACAAGGCCGACGAGATCTACCGCACCATCCCGGACTTCGGCGGTTTCCTGGTCAAGGCCAACTCGGAAGGACAGCCCGGCCCGCAGGACTACGGCCGCACGCACGCCGACGGCGCCAACATGCTGGCCGACGCGCTGGCGCCGCACGGCGGCACGGTGATGTGGCGCGCGTTCGTCTACTCGCACGAGGAGCCGGACGACCGCGCCAAGCAGGCCTACACCGAGTTCGTGCCGCACGACGGCCGGTTCCGCGGCAACGTGCTGGTGCAGGTGAAGAACGGCGCCATCGACTTCCAGCCGCGCGAGCCGTTCCATCCGCTGTTCGGCGCGATGCCGAAGACGCCGTTGATGATGGAGTTCCAGATCACCAAGGAGTACCTGGGCTTCGCCACCCACCTGGTCTACCTGGGTCCGCTGTACGAGGAGGCGCTGAAGGCGGACACGCGGGTGCGCGGCCCCGGTTCCACCGTGGCGAAGGTGATCGACGGTTCGCTGCACGGCGACACGCTTCCCAAGAGCCGGACCACCGGCATGGCCGGCGTCGCCAACATCGGCGCCGACCGCAACTGGAGCGGTTCGCATTTCGACCAGGCCAACTGGTACGTGTTCGGCCGGATGGCGTGGAACCCGGAGTCGTCGGCGCGGGCGATCGCCGACGAATGGGTGCGGATGACGTTCTCCAACGATGCCGCGTTCGTCGGACCCGTCGTCGAGATGATGATGGGCTCGCGCGAGGCGGCGGTGGACTACATGACGCCGCTGGGCCTGCACCACCTGATGGGGCGTGGCCACCACTACGGCCCCGGCCCGTGGGTCGAAGGCGGTCCGCGCGCCGACTGGACCTCGGTGTACTACCACCGCGCCAGCCGGGACGGCATTGGTTTCGACCGCAGCGCCACCGGCAGCAATGCGGTGGCGCAGTACGCGCCGGCCGTGGCGGACGAATTCGGCGACGTGGAGCGCGTGCCGGAGGAATTCCTGCTCTGGTTCCACCACGTGCCGTGGGATCACCGCACCGCGTCGGGCCGTCCGCTGTGGGACGAACTGGTGCACCGCTACACGCGCGGCGTGGACTACGTGAAGAAGATGCGCGGCACCTGGCAGGGCCTGGAAAGCCGGGTCGATGCGGAGCGCCATGCGCAGGTGGCGTCGTTCCTGGGCATCCAGGAGAAGGAGGCGCAGTGGTGGCGCGACGCCAGCATCGCCTATTTCCAGACCTTCTCCGGCCGGCCGCTGCCGGAAGGCGAGGCGCCGCCGGCGCATTCGCTGGAATATTACGAATCGCTGCAGTTCCCGTACGCGCCGGGGGACGGCAAGTGACCGCCCGCACCCTCTCGTCGCGCCTGGCCGCCATGGCGTTGCTGGTGTCGTCGCTCGGCTGTGCCGCACCGGGCGCGGGCGCGCAGGAGGCGTCGCCGACGCCGTTGCTGCATGCGATGTTCCAGGACCACGCCGTGCTGCAACGGAATGCGCCGATCCGCGTCTGGGGCCGGGCGAAGCCGGGCGAGGACGTCCGGGTCGCTTTCGCCGGCAAGCGCGTACGTGCGCGCGCCGGTGCCGATGGCCGCTGGGACGCCGTGCTGCCGGCGCTGAAGGCGGGCGGCCCCTATACGCTGACGGCCAGTGCGGGCGGCGCGACGCAGACCGTCGCCGACGTGCTGGTCGGCGACGTCTGGTTGTGTTCCGGCCAGTCGAACATGGAACTGCAGGTATGGCGTTCGCTCGACGCGCGCGCGGAGATCGCCGGCGCGGCCAGCGACACGATCCGCCTGCTGAGCGTGCCGCAGAACGGCGCGGCGACGCCGCAGGAAACGTTCCAGGACCCCGTGCAGTGGCGCCCCACCACGCCGGAGTCGGTGCGCGATTTCTCCGCCGCGTGCTTCTACTTCGCCCGCGAACTGCAGAAGACCGTCGATGTGCCGATGGGGCTGATCGCCGCTGCCTGGGGCGGTTCGCGCATCCAGGCCTGGACCAGCGGCGAAGCCTTGCGCGCGACAGGCCTGTACGACGACGAACTCGATGTGCTGTCGCTGTACGCGGACGATCCGGTGGCCGCCGTGGGCCGCTGGGGCGAAGTATGGGGGCGCTGGTGGAAGAGGCGCGACGGCGTGGCGGCCGGCGACGAGCCGTGGAGCGGCGCCCGTGCGACCGGCGGGGATTGGCGCACCGCGCCGCCCGCGCTCGGCGCCTGGGAGCGCTGGGGCGTGCCGGAACTGGCCGAGTTCGACGGCCTGGTCTGGTACCGCACGGGGGTGAAGTTGACCGCGCAGCAGGCGGCGCAGGACGCGGTGCTGGTGCTGGGCCCGGCCGACGAGATGGACATGACCTGGGTCAACGGCCGCGCGGTCGGCAGCACCTACGGCGCCGGCACGGGACGCGAATACCCGTTGCCGTCGGGCCTGCTGCGCGAGGGCGACAACACCGTCGCGGTCGCCGTGCTCGACACCTACCGCGACGGCGGCCTGGCCGGACCCGCGTCCGCACACCGGTTGCGCTTCGCCGACGGTTCCAGCGTGGCGCTCGGCAGCGCATGGAAGTACCGGGCCGTGCCGGGCTTCGACTGGCCGCCCAACGCGCCGTGGCAGAGCGCGGCCGGCCTGTCGACGCTGTACAACGGCATGATCGCGCCGGTCGGCCGCTACGGCCTGCGCGGCATGCTCTGGTACCAGGGCGAATCCAACACCTCGGAGGCCGCGCTCTATGCGGACCTGCTGCGCACGCTGCGCGGCGACTGGCGCGCGCGCTTCGGCGAGGGCCTGCCGCTGCTGGTGGTGCAACTGGCCGGCTACGGCATGCCCGGGCAGGCACCTCAGGAGAGCGGCTGGGCCGCGCTGCGCGAGTCGCAGCGCCAGGTCGCCGCCGAGGACCGCGGCACCGGGCTGGCCGTCGCCATCGACATCGGCGACCGCTACGACATCCATCCGCCGAACAAGCAGGAGCTCGGCCGCCGCCTCGCGCGCGCGGCACGGCACGTGGTCTATGGCGAGAAGCTGCCGCCGTCCGGGCCGGTGCCGCTGTCGGCCAGGCGCGCGGACGACGCGGTCGTGCTGAGCTTCGGCGACGTCACCGGCGAACTCGGCGCGCAGGGCGCCGACGGTCCCATCGGTTTCGAGCTGTGCGGCACGCAACCCGGCACCTGCCGCTATGCCGACGCGAAGGCCCGGGGCGACACCGTGACCCTGCGCGGTCCCGTGGCGCGCGCGGCCACGCACGTCCGCTACTGCTGGGCCGACGGCCCGGTGTGCACGCTGTTCGACGGCGCCGGCCTGCCGGCCGGTCCCTTCGAGATGGCCCTTCCCCCGATCTCCCCCGACGACCACGCACGATGAACACGCCCACCGCCACCGAAACCACCCGCCACGGTTCCTCGCGCGACCGCGAGATCGTCGATGCGAAAGTCATCGTCACCTGCCCGGGACGCAACTTCGTCACCCTGAAGATCATCACGCGCTCGGGCGTGCACGGCCTGGGCGACGCCACCCTCAACGGCCGCGAACTGTCGGTGGCGTCCTATCTGTCCGACCACGTGGTGCCCAACCTGATCGGCCGCGACGCCGGTCGCATCGAGGACCTCTGGCAGTTCCTCTACCGCGGCGCGTACTGGCGGCGCGGCCCGGTGACGATGACCGCCATCGCCGCGGTGGACGTGGCGCTGTGGGACATCCTGGGCAAGATGGCCGGCCTGCCGCTCTACCGGTTGCTCGGCGGCCGCTCGCGCGAGGGCGCGCTGGTCTACGCGCACGCCAACGGCCGCGACATCGCCGAGGCCAGCGACGAAGTCGGCAGGTACATCGAGAAGGGCTTCCTGGCGGTGCGCGCGCAATGCGGCGTGCCGGGCGTGAAGAAGGCCTACGGCATTTCCAGCGGCGGCAAACCCTACGAACCGGCCGAAAGCGAATTGCCGGCCGAAACGGTCTGGAACACGCCACGCTACCTGGAGACCGTGCCGAAGCTGTTCGAACAGCTGCGCGCCGACCACGGCAACAACGTCGAACTGCTGCACGACGTGCACCATCGCCTGACGCCCATCGAGGCGGCGCGGCTGGCGCGCGACGTGGAGCCGTACCGCCTGTTCTGGCTGGAGGACGCCACGCCGGCGGAGAACCAGAAGTCGTTCGAACTGATCCGCCGGCACTCGGTCACGGCGCTGGCGGTGGGCGAAGTGTTCAACTCGATCTGGGACTGCAAGCACCTGATCGAGAATCAGCTGATCGACTACATCCGCACGACCATCGTCCACGGTGGCGGCATCACCCATCTGCGCCGGCTGGCCGATTTCGCCGCGCTGCACCAGGTGCGCACCGGTTTCCACGGCGCCACCGACCTGTCGCCGGTGTGCATGGGCGCGGCGCTGCACTTCGACACCTGGGTGCCGAATTTCGGCATCCAGGAATACATGTTCCATTCCGACCGGACCAACGAGGTGTTCCCGCACGACTACGCGTTCCGCGACGGTCGCCTGCACGTCGGCGACACGCCCGGCCATGGCGTGGACATCGACGAGACGCTGGCGGCGAAGTTCCCGTACGCACCGAAGCAGTTGCCGGTCGCGCGGCTGGAGGACGGCGCGATGTGGGACTGGTGACGTGGATCGTCCGAAGAAGACGCCAACATCCGGCCGTCGTCCCCGCCTGCGCGGGGACGACGAAGTGAAGCACGAGGATGGGCCATGAAACGGGTCCGGTCCATTGCGTTTTCGCTGTTGCTGTCCAGTGTCGCCGCGCACGCTGCCGAGCCGGTGCTGTTCGACTGGTTCGAATACACCGGGCGCGACGCCGTGTTCGAGGCGCCGGTGCCCGAAGGCCACTATCGCAACCCGGTGCTGGCCGGCTTCCACCCGGACCCCAGCATCGCGCGCGCCGGCGACCGCTTCTACCTGGTGACGTCCAGCTTCGCGTTCTTCCCGGGCATCCCTGTGTTCGAGAGCGCGGACCTGGTGCACTGGGCGCAGATCGGCAACGTCATCGACCGGCCGACGCAACTGGATTTCGACGGGCTGGGCATGTCGCGCGGCGTGTTCGCCCCGGCCATCGAATACCACGACGGCACCTTCTACGTGGTCAATACCGCGGTGGACAGCGGCGGCAACTTCGTCGCCACGGCGACCGACCCGGCGGGTCCCTGGTCCGATCCGGTCTGGCTGCCGACCATCGGCGGCATCGATCCGTCGCTGTTCTTCGACGACGATGGCCGCGCGTACATCCTCAACAACGACGCGCCGGCGGGCACGCCGCGCTACGACGGCCATCGCGCGATCTGGTTGCAGGAATTCGACACCGCGAAGCTGCAGCCGTTCGGCCCGCGCAAGGTGCTGGTCGATGGCGGCGTGGATCCTTCGACGAATCCGATCTGGATCGAAGGTCCGCATATCTACAAGCGCGATGGTTGGTATTACCTCAATTGTGCCGAAGGCGGCACCGGGCCGCAGCATTCGCAGGTGATCCTGCGCAGCCGCGAGGTGTGGGGGCCGTACACGCCGTACGAGAAGAATCCCATCCTGACCCAGCGCGACCTGCCGGCCGATCGCGCGCATCCCATCACCAACGCGGGTCATGCCGACCTGGTGGAAGGACCGGACGGGCGCTGGTGGGCCACGTTCCTGGCCAGCCGCAACTACGGGCAGGTGCATTACAACACCGGCCGCGAGACCTTCCTGCTGCCGGTGGAATGGAAGGACGGCTGGCCGGTGATCCTCGAGCCGGGCCGCGGGATTTCCTACGTCGCGCCGGGACCGGGCTACATGCCGCGCACGGCGACGCAGGCGCCATCGACGGGCAACTTCACCTGGCGCGACGAGTTCGACGCGCCGACCCTGGATCGCGCGTGGATGTTCGTGCGCGTGCCCAGGCAGGCCTGGGCCGACTTGCGCGGCCATCCTGGCCGGCTTGCGATCACGCCGCTGGCCGAAGGCCTGGACACGCTGCGCAATCCCTCGTTCCTGGGTCGGCGCCAGCAGCACACCGCCTTCGAGGCCAGCACGTCGTTCGCCGTGCCGCGCGAGACGCGCACGGAAGCGGGCATGGCCGCGTTCCAGAACGAGCGCCACTGGTTCGCGTTCGCCGCGCGGCGAACGCGCGATGGCGTGGAACTGTCGTTACAGCGGCGCAAGGGCGGCGAGCACGCCACGGTGGCGTCGACACCGCTGCCGGCCAGCACCACCCACCTGCAGCTGAAGATCGCGGCCGACGGCGGCGCCTACGCGTTCGGCTACGACGCCGGCGATGGCTGGACGTGGCTGCGCCAGGGCGAGGACGGCACGCTGCTCAGCACCGATGTGGCGGGCGGCTTCGTCGGCGCGGTGGTGGGGCCTTATGCGCGGACCTTGCAGGACCGATGAACACGAAACACGCCATAGGGAGACCGCAACCATGTCCAGTTCGATGAAGTCGTTTGGGGGTTTCTCCTCGTTGTTCCCGTGCGAGGCCGACGCGCGCCGCCACGGCCGGGCAGTACGGGGAAAGGCGCTGGGTCCCGGCTTGCGCCGGGATGACGGTGCGGGGGCATCGGAATGGGCGGGCAAGCGGGGTATCGCCGCTGCCCTCCTGCTGGCGATGTGCGTCGCCGCGTTCCAGGTACACGCCGCGGACAGCGGCGCCACGTCCGGTTCGACGCCTGTTTATCTCGATGCCGACCGCGGCTTCGAGGAACGCGCGGCCGACCTCGTTTCGCGGATGACGCTGGAGGAAAAGGCGGCGCAGATGCAGAACGGCGCGCCGGCGATCGAGCGCCTGGGCGTGCCGGCGTACGACTGGTGGAACGAGGCGCTGCACGGCGTGGCGCGCGCCGGCGGGGCGACGGTGTTCCCGCAGGCCATCGGCATGGCCGCGACCTTCGACGTTCCGCTGATGGACCGGATCGCGAACGCGATCAGCGACGAAGCCCGCGCCAAGCACCATGCCTTCGCCGCGCGCGGCGAGCGTGGCCGCTACCAGGGCCTGACCTTCTGGTCGCCGAACATCAACATCTTCCGCGATCCGCGCTGGGGCCGCGGCCAGGAAACCTATGGCGAAGACCCCTACCTGACCGCCCGCATGGGCGTGAGTTTCGTGCGCGGACTGCAAGGCGACGACTCCACGTACCGCAAGCTGGACGCGACCGCCAAGCATTTCGCCGTGCACAGCGGGCCGGAAGCGGACCGCCACCACTTCGATGCGCGCCCGAGCACGCGCGACCTGTACGAGACCTACCTGCCGGCGTTCGAAGCGCTGGTGAAGGAAGGGCAGGTGGCCTCGGTGATGGGTGCGTACAACCGCGTCTACGGCGAGTCGGCCAGCGCCAGCCGCTTCCTGCTGCGCGACATCCTGCGCCGCGATTGGGGCTTCACCGGCTATGTGGTGTCCGACTGCTGGGCGATCGTGGACATCTGGAAGAACCACAGGATCGTCGCCACGCGCGAAGAGGCTGCCGCACTGGCCGTGAAGAACGGCACCGAACTGGAATGCGGCGAGGAGTACTCCACCTTGCCGGCCGCCGTGCGCCAGGGCCTGATCAGCGAGGCCGAGATCGACGATGCGCTGACGCGGCTGTTCGCCGCGCGCATGCGGCTGGGCATGTTCGACCCGCCCGAAAGGGTGCGCTGGGCGCGCATCCCGGCCTCGGCCAACCAGTCGCCGGAACACGACGCGCTGGCGCGCAAGGCGGCGCAGGCATCGCTGGTGCTGCTAAAGAACGACGGCGTGCTGCCGCTGTCGCGCGATGTGCGGCGCATCGCCGTGGTCGGCCCGACCGCCGACGATCCGATGTCGCTGCTGGGCAACTACTACGGCACGCCGGCCGCGCCGGTGACCCTCCTGCAGGGCATCCGCGAGGCGGTGCCGAACGCGGAAGTCGTGTACGCGCGTGGCGCGGACCTGGTCGAAGGCCGCGACGATCCGGCCGCCGCGCCGCTGATCGAGGCGCGCTACCTGCGTCCGTCCGCAGATTCGAACGAACGCGGCCTGCGCGGCGAATACTTCCGCAATCGCGAACTGTCCGGCACGCCGGCGCTGGTCCGCGTCGATCCGCAGATCGGCTTCCGCTGGGACCGGGGCTCGCCCACCGACAACCTGATGGCGCGCGGCGAGGCCGGGCCGGGGCAGGGCGTGCCCAACGATAACTTCAGCATCCGCTGGAGCGGCCAGTTGCTGCCGCCGGTGTCGGGCCGCTACGAGATCGAGGCGGCCGCCAACGACGGCGTGCGCGTTTATCTCGACGGCAAGCTGCTGCTCGACGAATGGAAGGACAGCGATCGCCTGCGCGCCGCGCATGCCGCCGTGGAACTGGAAGCCGGGCGCGCCTACGACCTGGTCCTGGAGTACTACGAGGGCGAGCGTGACGCCGGCGTGCGCCTGGCCTGGCGCCTGCCCGGGGCCAAGCCGCCGTTCGAGGAAGCGCTGGACGCGGCGCGCGGCGCCGACGTGGTGGTGTTCGTCGGCGGCCTCACCGGCGACGTGGAAGGCGAGGAGATGACGGTCGACTATCCCGGCTTCGCCGGCGGCGACCGCACCGACACCCGCCTGCCGGCCACGCAGCAGCAACTGCTGGAAGCCGTGCATGCGACGGGCAAACCGGTCGTGCTGGTGCTGACCACCGGCTCGGCGCTGGCGGTGGACTGGGCGAAGGACCACCTGCCCGCGATCCTGGTCGCGTGGTATCCCGGCCAGCGCGGCGGCAGCGCCGTCGCCGACGTGCTGTTCGGCGATGCGAACCCGGCCGGACGCCTGCCGGTGACGTTCTACAAGGCCGAGGAGCCGCTGCCCGCGTTCGACGACTATGCGATGCGGGGGCGCACCTATCGCTATTTCGACGGCGAACCGCTGTATCCGTTCGGCCATGGCCTGTCCTACACGCGCTTCGACTACACGGATCTGCGCCTCGACCGTGGTCGCGTCGGAACGGATGGCGAGGTGAAGGTGTCGCTGTCGGTCGGGAACAGCGGTTCGCGCGCCGGCGACGAAGTGGTGCAGCTGTACCTCCGTCCGGTCGCACCGGCGCGCGAGCGCGCGCTCAAGGAACTGCGCGGCTTCCAGCGGATTCACCTGCAACCGGGCGAAACGCGCACGGTGGAGTTCACGCTCCGGCCGGAGCGCGACCTGCGGCATTACGACGAGCAGGCCAAACGCTACGCCGTGGACCCGGGCCAATACGAAGTGCAGGTGGGCGCCTCCAGCGCCGACATCCGCGCCAGCGAGCGCTTCGAGGTGGAGAAATGAACCCATGTAGGAGGGGCTTCAGCCCGCGCCCCAATGACCTTCCCGCCTGCACGATGACAAACGCGCCGCAGCGCGCCCGTATGACGAACGGGTAGGTGCGCCTGCTTTCAAACGAACGGTCGGGGCTGAAGCCTCTCCTACAGCCCCCTGGAGACGAGAGATTGATGTCGCGTTCCGCTTTTCCCACCACACGCCTCGATCGGACCGCACTGGTCTCGCTGCCCACAGACATCGCGCGCCCGCCCTACGACCGCGACCGCATTCGCATTGGCATCGTCCACTTCGGCCCCGGCGCGTTCCACCGTGCGCACCAGGCCGCCTACATCGACGACCTGCTCGCCGACGAACCGGACTGGGCGATCTGCGGCGTATCGCTGCACAGCGCGGGCGTGCGCGACGCGCTGCGGCCGCAGGATGGGTTGTACACGCTGGCGCTGCTGGACGAACAGCCGTCTCTGCGCGTGATCGGTTCGATCCGCGAGCTACTCTGCGCGCCGGACGAGCCGGAAACGGTGCTGGCGCGACTGGCCGATCCGGCGGTGCGGCTGGCGACGCTGACCATCACCGAGAAGGGCTACTGCCTGGCCGGCGACGGCCTGGACTTCGCACATCCGGAGATCGTCCACGACCTGGCCTCGCCCGAAGCGCCGAAGGGCGCCATCGGCTATCTGGTCGCCGGCCTGCGGCTGCGCCGTGCTGCCGGCATCGCGCCGTACACCGTGCTGAGCTGCGACAACCTGGCCGACAACGGCGGACGCCTGCGCCGCGCGGTGCTGCAGTACGCGGAGCGGATCGATGCGGACCTGGCGCGCTGGATCGCAAGCGAGGTCGCGTTCCCGCGTTCGATGGTGGACAGCATCACGCCCGCGACCGACGACAACCTGCGTTCGCGCGTCGCCGCACAACTCGGCGTCGAGGATGCCTGGCCGGTGCAGCGCGAGCCCTACGCGCAATGGGTGGTGGAGGATTTGTTCTGCAACGGCCGCCCCGCGCTCGAACGCGTCGGCGTGACGATGAGCGGCGACATCGACGGATACGACCGCGCCAAGCTGCGTTTGCTCAATGCCCCGCATTCGGCGCTGGCCTATCTCGGCTCGCTGATGGGGATCGAGACGGTCGCCGAGGCGATGCGCGACCCGGTGCTGTCCGCTTTCGTCGAGCGGCTGATGCGGCGGCACATCGTGCCCAGCCTGGCCGCGCCGGAAGGCTTCGACGCGCCGGCCTACGTGGACGCCATCCTGGCCCGCTTCCGCAACCCGGCCATCCAGCATCGCCTCTCGCAGATCGCCTGGGACGGTTCGCAGAAGCTGCCGGTGCGCCTGCTCGGTACCCTCGCCGACGCGCTGGCCGCAGGCCGGCCGATCGATGCGCTGTGCCTGCCGGTGGCGGGTTGGATGCACTTCGTCCGCCGACAGGCGCGCAACGGCGTGGCGCTGGTCGATCCGCTCGCCGACGTGTTGTCCGGCATCGGCCGTGCCGCGACCGGAGACGCATGGCACGATGCCGATGCCTTCCTGGGACTCGATGCGGTGTTCGCTCCGCTTTCCGGCGATCCGCGCTTCGCCGAAGCGCTGCGCACGGCCTATGCCGCGCTTGGCGATGCGACTCCGGCGGCCGTCTCGCGCGCATTGGCGCAGGCGACGGCCAGCCGCCCTGTTGTGGGAGCGACGTAAGTCGCGATGGAGCTTTACCGGGAAGCCGTCGCGACTTACGCGCTCCCACAATGAAAGTCGCTCCCACAATGGAAAAGGCCGGAGCGTCGGCATGGCGCCACTTCATGGACGCTGTCGCGCCTTCGGCACCTTCAACAACGCTTTCAGCGCGGGCTTCGGCTGTCGTTCGCGGTCGAACAGCAGCGGGTAGTTGGTCCGGTTGGGCACCGGGTAATCGTTCTTCCACGACATGCCGTCGTGCACGCCCCACAGGCTGACGCGGGCGATGACATCGCGCTTGCGGTGGAAGATGCGGAACAGCTCCGCGTAGCGGTCGGCCAGTTGTCGTTGCACCTCGGTCGGCAGGCCGTCGGGGTAGGGGTCCAGGAAGCGCTTGAACTCCGGTAGCTGGAATTGCTTGTGCGCCATGCCCGTGCCGATGATCTGTCCTTCCCTGGTCAGAGGCAGCACGTCCACGTCAAGTTCGGTGATCATGACCTTCAGGCCGAGCGCGGCGTAGGCGTCGATGGCGGCCTCGATATGCTCGGTGGACGGATAGTTCAGGCCCCAGTGCCCCTGCATGCCGATGCCGTCGATGCGGATGCCGGCGTCCTGCAGCATCTTCGCCATGCGCACGATGCCGTCGCGCTTCTCCGGCCGCCAGGCGTTGAAGTCGTTGTAGTACAACTCGGCGTCCGGCGCGTACCGGCTGGCGAACCTGAAGGCGAGACGCACCAGTTCGTCGCCGTCGCCGATACTGTCGACCCAGATGGTGGGGCGGTACGAACCGTCCTCGTCGATCACCTCGTTGACCACGTCCCAGGCATGGACCCGGCCGACGTAGCGCCCGGCCACTTTCTCGATGTAGGCGCGCATGCGTTCGGTCTGCGCTTCGCGCGTGTTCGGCTTGCCGCCGCCATCCTGGAAGAACCACTCCGGCGTCTGGTTGTGCCAGACCAGCGTGTGGCCGATGACGAACATGCCGTGTCGTTCGCCAAACGCCACGAATGCATCCGCGGCGCTGAAATCGTACTTGCCGGGCTCGGGGTTGAGGACCTCGGCCTTCATCACGTTCTCGGCCGTGATGGCGTTGAAATGCACCGGCACCAGCGCCTGCGAAAGCGCGTCCCGGCCCGAGACGATGTCGTCGTTGACGGCTACGCCGATCATGAAGGCGTCGGCGTAGGCGTCCTTGAGGCCGATCGGGATGGGCGAGGCATCATTCGCAGGTCCGCTCTTGTAGGAGGCAGTGTCCGGCATGCGCGGCTCCCTGCCGCCGGCAAGCGCGAGGCCGGCCAACAGCATCAGGGTCAGTGGTATCACCCTGCGAATCCTTATGGTCATGAATGAAGCCTCCACGCGGACGATGGCGCCGGACGCATGTCGTGCCGTTCGGCGATGTTCTGTGGGAGGGACTTCAGTCCCGACGCTTCGCCGGGAAAGCCCGTCGGGACTGAAGTCCCTCCCACAACAGGAATGGCTTCAATCGAGCCGATATGCTCGCTTCGGCAGGCGGTAGGCCAGGTCCACGGCGACTACGGCCGCTTCGTCTTCGTCCATACGATGCTCGGCCACCAGCTTGGCCAGGAACGCGCAGTCGACGCGACGCGCCACGTCATGGCGCGCCGGGATCGACAGGAAGGCGCGGGTGTCGTCGTTGAAGCCGACGGTGTTGTGGAAGCCGGCGGTGCTCAGCGTCTGTTCGCGGAAGCGCCACATGCCTTCGGGCGCGTCGTGGAACCACCACGCCGGCCCCAGGAACAGGCAAGGATAGTGGCCGGCCAGCGGGCCGAGTTCGCGCGAATACGTGCTTTCGTCCAGCGTGAACAGGATCAGCCTGAAGTCCGGTTCGTTGCCGAATCGGTCAAGCAACGGCTTCAGCGCATGCACGTACTCCGTGCGCAACGGAATGTCGGCGCCCTTGTCGCGGCCATGGCGCTGGAACAGGCCGTGATTGTGGTTGCGGAAGCAACCCGGATGGATCTGCATCACCAGCCCGTCGTCCAGGCTCATCGCCGCCATCTCGGTCAGCACCTGCGCGCGGAACAGTTCGGCGTCCTCCGCCGTGGCCGCGCCACGCACGACCTTGTCGAACAGCAGGCGCGCTTCCGCCGGGGAGAGATCGGCGGTGGCGGCGCTCGGATGCCCGTGGTCGGTCGAGGTGGCGCCGGCCGCGGCGAAGAAGGCGCGGCGCTGGCGGTGCGCGCGCAGGTAGCCGTCCCAGGTATGCACGTCCTCGCCGGTGATCTGGCCGAACTGCCGCAGCGCGTCCGGGAACTGCCCGTGCTCGGGATCGACCACCGGATCGGGACGATAGGCGGTGATGACGCGGCCGCCCCAGCCGCTGTCGCGGATGGCGGCATGGTGCAAGAGCGGGTCCAGCGGCGACTCGGTGGTGGCGATCACCTCGATGCCGAAGCGCTCGAACAGCGCGCGCGGGCGGAAGGCCGGCGTGGCCAGCGCTTCGGTGATCGTGTCGTAGTAGTGGTCCGACGTGGCCGCGTCCAGCTTCACGCGCAGGCCGAACACCTCGAAGAAGACATGGTTCAGCCACATCGACGACGGCGTGCCGCGGAACAGGTGGAAGTTCGCGGCGAACAGACGCCACGCTTCGCGCGGATCGACATCGGCGCGCGAGCCGTCGGCGCGAGGGATGCCCAGCGCATCCAGTGCGACGCCCTGGCTGTAGAGCATGCGGAACACGTAGTGATCGGGCACCAGCAGCAGTTCGGTGGCGTTGGCGAACGCTTCGTTACCGGCGAACCAGGCCGGGTCGGTATGGCCGTGGGGGCTGATGATCGGCAACTGCGCGACCTGCGAATACAACCGCCGCGCGATCGCGCGCTGGGTGGCATCGGAGGAAAACAGCCGGTCTTCGTGCAGGGTGAGGGACTTGGCAACGTTCATCGGGGCGGCTTCACGGGAAGGCAGGGCATGGCGCGCGGAGATCACGGGCCCGCGTCGCGGGCGTCACGGGTGCCGTGGACATAGTCGCGCAGCCACGCCAGCGCGGGACGCTCGCTGCCATCCTCACGCACCAGGAACGCGCCTTCCTTCTCGCGCCACAGGCCGGGGCGGAATCCCCACATCGTGATGCCCCTGACCGCGGGGTGCTCCCAGAACACCGGGAACACGCGCTGGTAGCTGGCCAGTTGTTGGGCATCGGTCGGGCCGTCGATGTCCATCTCGGTGACGTAGATCGGCAGGCCGGTCGCGGCGAGCGCATCGAGGTTCGCGCGGTGCACCTCCATCGGCCATTCGGTGGTGGTGGCGAAGGAATGCGCCTGCACGCCGATGCCGTCGACCAGGTTCTCCTTCCGCAGCAGTTCGACGATCTCGAGGTAGCGCCGCGTGTTCTCGGGCTTGTTGGTGATGTTGTAGTCGTTGATCAGCAGTTTCGACCCGGGGAAGTGCTGGCGCGCCAGGCGGAACGATTCCAGTATCCAGTCCCAGCCGCTGGCGCCGTCGCCGCCCAGCGCGGCGATGTAGTTGCCGCCGCCTTCGTCGTCCTTGCCGGGCGGATCGTTCAGCGGTTCGTTGACCACTTCCACGTAGTCCAGGTCCGGGTAGCGCTGCGCCACCGCGGCGAACCACTCCTCGATTTCCTCGCGCTGTTCGGCCGGCGGCAGCGTCTTGATCCATTCCGGCTGCTGGTTGCCCCACACCAGCACGTGCATGTGGAAGGGGAAACCGTGCTCCTTGGCGAAGCGGTAGGCCTCGTCCAGCCCGGTCCAGTCCATCCTGTCGCGCTCGGCCTCCACCTCGCCCCACTTGCCGGCGTTCTCGGGCGTGACCTTGTTCCAGTACCCGGCGAAACCGGGCGCCTGCGCATCAGCGTAGGCGCTGCCGAGGAACTTGGGCTGGTCCTGCGCCAGCGGCGTGCCTTGCGCGTGCAGCGCGAGTGGCGCCGCGGACAGCGCCATGCACAGGAAAGCGGAGAGCTTCTTCATCGATATTTCCTCTCGTGTCGATTCTTTGGCCGCGGATAAGGCGTATCCAACGCGCTCTTGATCCGCGTGCATCCGCGCAGATCCGTGGCGGATACGCTTCTCGTCCGGAACCATGCCATGGCAGTCAGCCCTCCAGCCTCGCCGGTTCCAGCCGCGGTGCCAGCAGGTGCACCACCAGCAATGCCAGCAGGTAGGCCGAGCCGGCCATCATGAACACCGGCACGTAGCTGCCGGTGGTCTCCAGCAGGAAGCCGGTGAAGGTGGCGATCATCATGCCGCCGACCGCGCCGGCGAAACCGCCGATGCCCACCACCGAGGCGACCGCGCGGCGCGGGAACATATCCGAGGTCAGCGTGAACACGTTGGCCGACCAGCCCTGGTGTCCGGCCGTCGCCAGCCCGATCAGCGCCACCGCTAGCCACAGGTTGTCGGCCTGCACGGCGAACACGATCGGCACCACGCACAGCGCGCACACCAGCATCGCGCCCTTGCGCGCGCGGTTCACGCTCCAGCCCAGCTTGATGAAGCGGCCGGCCAGCCAACCGCCGGCGATGCTGCCCACGTCGGCCAGTACGAAGATGACGATCAGCGGCAGGCCCAGCCCCAGCAGGGTGAGGCCGTACTCGGCGTGCAAAAACTTCGGCAGCCAGAACAGGAAGAACCACCAGATGGGGTCGGTGATGAACTTGGCGGCGACGAAGGCCCAGGCCTGGCGATGGCGCAGGATGCGCGACCACGGCACCTTCACCGACGGTTCCGGCGGATCGCTGCGGATGTGCGCCAGTTCGGCGGCAGCGAGTTTCGGCTGCCGCTCGGGGGCGCGGTACCACAACAGCCAGACGACCAGCCAGATGGCGCTGAGCGCGCCGGTGAACAGGAACGCCGCCTGCCAGCCCCAGGTCACCGCGATGACCGGGACCATCAACGGCGCGACGATGGCGCCGATGTTGGAGCCGGAGTTGAAGATGCCGGTGGCCAGCGCGCGCTCGCGGCGCGGGAACCACTCGGCGACGGTCTTGATGGCGGCGGGGAAGTTGCCGGCCTCGCCCAGCCCCAGCATGAAACGCGCCAGCATGAAGCCGACCACGCTGGCCGCCAGCGAATGGCTCATCGCGGCCAGGCTCCACACGCTGATCGCGATCGCATAGCCCACGCGCGTGCCGAGCTTGTCGATGATCGCGCCGGTGCACAGCAGGCCGATGGCGTAGGCCGCCTGGAAGGCGGTGACGATGTAGCCGTACTGGATCTCGTTCCAGCCGATCTCGTCCTGCAGGAACGGCGCCAGCACGCCCAGCACCTGCCGGTCGATGTAGTTGATGGTGGTGGCCGCCAGCAGCATGGCGCAGACGCGCCAGCGGTACATGCCGATCCTGCCCCCCGGCGCGGCCGCCTCCAGGGCCTGTTCCGCACGGCTCATGCCGGGCCCGCCGGTGCGGCGGCGCGCGCGCGGTGCCGGTGGCTGCGGTGCAGTGCGTCGGACGCCTGCCTGCGGGTCTGCGTCATCCCTCCCTCCGGGTGCGGCGCAAGGCCGATTTGGTGATAGCGCTATCATTATCATACGCACGGCGAACACGCCCACCGCGGCGCAACAGTCCGGGTAAAACGGCAAGAAACACGCGGAAAATCATGTTGCGGTGCGGCGAAAACGCGGCCCGCGAATCGGCCTTCCGGCGTCATGTTGCTGCGCAGCGTGCGGGCTATTGGTGGTAGCGCTACCATCCGGCAGCGTCGTCGAAGGCCGCTTCGGGCCAGCCACGTAAAGAGTCGTCCAGAACACCAAATCAATGCGGCCGACGCATGTCGCGGACGGCCCGTCACCAGAAACGGGAGGGGAGTACGGTGCAAGTCCTTATCGCAAGAACAGCGTTGTCGCGAGCGTTGGGCATGGCCCTGTTGGGCATGGCCGCCAGTCCGGCATTCGCGCAGGAACAGAACCAGGCGCAGGCAGAGCCGGAGGCCGCCGCCCCCGAGTCGACCGAGGTCACCGAACTGGACCGCGTCGCCGTCACCGGCTTCCGCCAGAGCCTGCAATACGCGACCGAGGCCAAGCGCGATTCGACCGGCTTCACCGATTCGATCTTCGCCGAGGACATCGGCAAGTTCCCGGACCTGAACATCGCCGAGTCGCTGAACCGCATCCCGGGCATCCAGTTGTCGCGCGACGTCAACGGCGAAGGCCTGAACATCGCGATTCGCGGTTTGCCCAACAGCTTCACCAAGACCGTGATCAACGGGGGCCAGGTCGCCACCGCGTCGATCGGCCTGGACGGCACCAACCAGAACCGCGAAGTCGACCTGAACCTGTTCCCGACCGAATTCTTCAACCAGCTGACGGTCCACAAGACGCCGACGGCCAGCCTGCTGGAGGGCGGCGTGTCCGGCGTGGTCGACATGCGCAGCGCGCGCCCGTTCGACAACCCCGGCACGCACCTGACCTACCAACTGCAGGGCGAATACAACGACATCAGCGAGAAGATCAGCCCGCGCGGTTCGCTGATCGGCAGCTGGACCAACCAGGAAGGCACCTTCGGGGCCCTGGTCGGCGTGTCCTCGGTGCGCGGCCGGATCGGCGTGGAAGGCTACGAGACCATCGGCTGGACCAATCCCGGCCTGACCTACACGCAGTGCGGCCTGACCCCGCCGGACGGCACCCCGGCGACCAACCAGCCGGCCGAGTGCAACGTCGGCGGCGGCAACGGCTGGCGAATCCCGGACACGGTGCCCGACCGCCCGACCGTTATCGGCGCCGGCCTGACCCCCGGCACCATCATCGATCGCGACTTCCTGCTGGGCCTCAATCCCGGCCTGACCATCGACCAGATCAGCGAGGCGCTGATCCCGCGCCTGGGCCGCCCGGTGCACATGTCCGGCGACCGCGATCGCGACGCGCTGGTGGCGTCCTTCGAATGGCGGCCCAGCGACAACGCGCACTTCTACCTGGACATGCTGTACTCGGAAGCGCATCGCTCCAACAACCGCCTGGACATCAACCTGGTCGGCCGCAACGGCAACATGATCCCGATCGGCATGCAGGTGGATGGCAACGGCGTGGTGACCGAGGCGACCTTCACCAACGCGCAGTTCTTCCTCGAGGCGCGTCCCTACGTGGAGGACGTGAAGTACTGGAACATCAATCCCGGCGCCACGTTCTGGTTCGGCGACGACGGCGACATCAAGCTGAACGTGCAGGCCAACGCCAGCCGCAGCTGGATGTTCCGCGAGACCCCGACCATCCTGGTCAACTCGCCGTTCACCACCATCGACTATCGCAACAACGGCGGCCTGCCGACCTGGGACACCGCTCTGGACCTCAACGACCCCAACCTGGGCTGGACCTGGGCCGGCGGTCGGGTCAACGTGCAGAACGAGAAGCGCGTCACCGAGACCAGCGGCGCCCGTGCCGACCTGCAGTTCGGCGACGACAAGCGCAACCTCAGGGTCGGTTTCGCCTGGGACGACGCCGAGCGCCGCATCCAGGGCTTCGACAACAGTGCCGCATGGCAGACGGAAGTCTTCGCGACCATCCCGGATTCGGAACTGGCGTCCTACCTGCGGCCCGGCCCGTACGGTTTCATCACCGCCGACTTCAGCCGTTTCATGAACGCCACCAACTACAACCGCTACCGCGACGAGGCGCCGGAATCCGGCGGCCCGGTCACCGGCGGCTCCACCGGCGGCATCAGCGAGAAGACCCTGGGCGCCTACGTCGAGATCAACGGCGAGGCCGACGTGTGGAACCGTCCGCTGCGCTTCAACGCTGGCGTGCGCTACGTGACCACCGACCAGGAGATCAGCGGCCCGGTCACGATCGGCGGGGTGCGCCAGTGGCAGACGCTGGAGGGCGACTACGACGAGTTCCTGCCGTCGTTCAGCGCCGCGTGGGACGTGGCCGACGACGTGGTGCTGCGCATGTCCGCCTCGCGCACGATGACCCGGCCCAATCCCAGCTCGATGCTGCCCAATACCACCTTCACCGACCAGTCGGCGCAGAACGCCAGCCAGGGCAATCCGAACCTGACGCCGTACACGTCCACCAACTTCGACATCGGCGGCGAGTGGTACACCGGCGACGAGGGTTTCGTCGGCCTGACCCTGTTCAACAAGCGCGTGGAGGGCTATACCTACCAGGGCGTCAACACCATCCCGTTCCTGCAACTGGGCATCCCGTTCGAGGACCTGACCGAGAGCCAGCAGTTGGCGATCAACCAACGCGGCGGCCCCAACTCGGCCACGGTGAACGTGCAGCAGCAGGTCAACGCCGACGGCTCGCTCGACATCCGCGGCTGGGAGGTCATCTGGGTGCGGCCGCTGAACTTCGTGTTCGAGGGCCTGGGCTTCATGGCCAACTACACCGACATCAAGCTGGACCCCAAGGGCCAGGACGCCGACAGGCTGGCCGGCAACGTCTTCGGCATCGCGCCGAAGCTGTGGAACGCCACCGCCTACTGGGAGAACAAGGTGGCGTCGGTGCGCCTGTCCTACACCTGGAGCGACGAGGTGATCGCCAGCGGTCCCAACCAGCAGGGCATCCCGTACGCGCAGCTCAAGGGCGAGGACCGGGGCCAGCTGGACCTGTCGGCCAGCTACACGCTGTCGTGGCTGAAGTCCGCGCCGCAGATCACCCTGAACGTGATCAACATCACCGGCGAGGAGCGGCGTTCCAACTTCCATTGGCCGAACGCCGTGAACGATTTCTACGATCCGGGTCGTACGATCCTGCTGGGCATCCGGGGTTCGTTCTGATCGCGCCTGCTTCAGCGTGGTTTTCCCTCCGCGGCCCTCTCCGGCGCTCCGGCGCCGGGTGGGTCGCGTTTTTTGGGCGCGGCATGCGCATCGCAGGGCGCGAACGCGCGGTGCCTGGCGGTGGACAGGAAGGGCATGCCATCTGCGACCATCCGCCCACGTTCCTTCCGCCACTACCCCAGGGTCGCCATGCATAGCACTTCGGAAAAGCTGTCCGTCACGGAAAAGGTGGGCTACAGCCTCGGCGACCTGGCGGCCAACCTGATCTTCCAGACGCTGGTGACGTACCTGGCGTTCTTCTATACCGACGTGTACCGGCTGCCGGCCGCCACGGCGGCGAAGGTCATCTTCTTCGTCGGCCTGTTGGGCGCGTTCGTGTTCACGCCCGTCATCGGCATCATCGCCGACCGCACCCGCACGCGCTGGGGCAAGTTCCGGCCGTGGATCCTGTGGACGGCCGTTCCCTTCGGCGTGCTGGCGCTGCTGGCTTTCAGCACGCCGGACCTGGGCGAGCGCGGCAAGGTCATCTATGCGTTGACCACCTACACCTTGCTGGTGCTGGTGTATGGCGCCAACAACCTGCCCTATTCCGCGCTCAGCGGCGTGCTGACGGGCAACATGGGCCAGCGCAACAGCCTGTCCGCCTACCGCTTCGTGGCGGTGATGATCGCGCAGTTCATCATCCAGGTGCTGCTGCTTCCGCTGGTGCTGATCCTGGGCGACGGCGACAAGGTCAAGGGCTTCGAGAGCGTGATGACCCTCTTCGCGATGGTCGGCACGCTGTTCTTCCTGATCACCTTCTTCACCACCCGCGAACGCGTCGTGCCGACCGCGGAGCAGTCATCCGGCGTGCTGCAGGACCTGTCCGATCTGGTCCGCAACCGGCCATGGCAGGTGATGCTGGCGCTCACCATCCTGGTGTTCGTCAACCTGGCGCTGAAGGGCGGGACGTACATCTACTACTTCCAGTACTACCTCAGCGAGACCGCGTTGGCCGGCTTCCTGGAAGGCATCGGCTTCAACGGTTTCATCGGCGCGATCAACGCCGCGCTGACCGGCGCGGGGCTGGCCGAGTTCCAGTGGCCGAAGGACGCCGCCACCTCGGCCTTCAGCCTGTTCAATGCCAGCGGCATCATCTGCATGATCCTGGGGATCGGATTGTCCCGGCCGCTCGCTGACCGGTTCGGCAAGCGCGACGTGTTCGGCGGCGCGTTGTTCGCCTCCACGCTGTTCCTGCTCGCCTTCTACCTGTACTCCCCCACCGCGATCGCGCTGGTGTTCGTTTCCTTCATGCTGCACGGTTTCTGCTACGGCATCACCATCCCGTTGCTGTGGGCGATGATCGCGGACGTGGCCGATTATTCGGAATGGAAGAACAACCGCCGCGCCACCGCCATCATCTTCTCGGCCATGATCTGCGGCCTGAAGATCGGCCTGAGCGTGGGCGGCGCGCTGGTGGCGGCGCTGCTGGCCCGCTACGGCTACGAGGCGGGTTCGGCGACGCAGTCGCCGCAGACGGTGGACGGCATCCGCCTGACCGTGAGCGTGTTCTGCTCGCTGCCCTTCCTGCTGGCCGTCGGCCTGTTGTTCCTGTACGAGATCAACAAGCCCCTGGAGTCGCGCATCGAGCGCGAACTGGGCGAGCGCAGGCTGCTGGCGGGAAACGCGCCTTGACTTCCGGATGCTTTCGAATGGCGGATACTCCCATGAGCGATGAGCCGGCGAACGTCGATCTGGAGGCCCTGGCCTCCAGGGCCATCTCGCAGCCGCTGGTGACGCACATCTACACCGCCGACCCGTCGGCGCACGTGTTCGAGGGACGGATCTACGTCTATCCCTCGCACGACATCGATGCCGGTGCGCCGTTCGACGACGAAGGCGGCCATTTCGGCATGGAGGACTACCACGTCCTGCGCATGGATTCGCCCGAGGGTCCGGCCGAGGACTGCGGCATGGCGCTGCACGTGCGCGACGTGCCCTGGGCGGACCGGCAGATGTGGGCGCCCGACGCGGCGTGCAGGGACGGGCGCTACTACCTGTACTTCCCGGCCAAGCGCGCCGACGGCATCTTCCAGTTGGGCGTCGCGGTGGGCGAGCGTCCCGCGGGTCCCTTCGTCGCCGAGCCGGAGCCCATCCGCGGCAGCTATTCGATCGACCCGGCGGTCTTCGCCGATGACGATGGCGAGCACTACCTGTACTTCGGCGGCATCTGGGGCGGCCAGTTGCAGAAGTACCGCGACAACGTCTACGACGCCGGCCACGGCGAGCCGGCGGACGACGAGCCTGCGCTCGGCCCGCGCGTGGCGCGCCTGGGGCCGGACATGAAGGAGTTCGCGGAAGCGCCGCGGGAAATCGTCATCCTCGACGAGAACGGACGGCCGCTGCGGGCCGGCGACCACGCACGGCGCTACTTCGAGGGGCCGTGGCTCCACAAGCATCAGGGCAAGTACTATTTCTCGTACTCTACCGGCAACACGCACCTGCTGTGCTACGCCACCGGCGACAGCCCCTACGGCCCCTTCACCTACCAGGGCCAGATCCTCAAGCCCGTGGTCGGATGGACCACGCACCATTCCATCTGCGCGTTCGAGGGCAGGTGGTACCTGTTCTACCACGATGCCCTGTTGTCCGGCGGCGTGACCCATCTGCGCTCGGTCAAGTTCACCGAACTTCACCATGACGAGCGGGGCAGGATCCGGACCATCGACCCGTATGGAGCCTGACCTCCATTCCCGTGCGCCATCGACCGGCGCCATGGCCCCGATGGCGCCAGGGCCCCTGACGACCATCGCGCATGGCGACCTGTCCGTCGACATCGCGCCGCAGGCGGGTGGGCGGATAGCACAGATCAGGCATCGCGGCGTCGAACAGCTGATCGGTCCGCACGACGGCACGCCCGCGATGATCGCGTGGGGCAGCTATCCCATGGTGCCGTGGGCGGGCCGCCTGCGGCATGGCCGCTTTTCGTTCGGGGGGCGCGATTACCGGCTTCCCCTGAATCACGGGGAACACGCCATCCATGGGGTGGCGTTCGGCCTGCCCTGGCAGGTCGATGCGCACGCGCAGGACCGCGCCGAACTATCGCTGCCGTTGCCGCAGGACCGGCGCTGGCCGTTCGGCGGCGTGGCGCGGCAAGCCATCCATGTGCAGGCGCAGCGCCTGGAGATGAGGCTGTCGCTGCAGGCCGGGACGCAGGCCATGCCCGCGGTGATCGGATGGCACCCGTGGTTCCGCAAGCCGGACCGCATCGAATTCTCTCCGACACGCTTTTACCCGCGCGACCCGCACGGCATCGCGACGCTGCCGCTCACGGTGCCGCCGCCGGGGCCCTGGGACGACTGCTTCATCAACGAGGCCGACGTCGTCGTGCATCGCGCCGGACAACGCCTGCGGCTGACATCGAACTGTGTCCACTGGGTCGTCTTCGACGAGGCCGCGCACGCCACCTGCATCGAACCGCAAAGCGGTCCGCCCGATGCGTTCAATCTCGAGCCCACCCTGCTGCTGCCGGGCGAGACGCTGGAGGCGTGGTTCCTGATCGAGTGGCAGTGATTCCGCCGTAGCGCCCCACACGTGGGTTCGATTTGCTGGCGGAGCGTTCCCAACGGATGGAATCCTTGCGGCTCAGCCCAGCCCGTTGAACGGGTCGCGCCATGCATCGATCGCGTCGATACGCGCGTACCAGGCCTGGATGTTCCGGAATCCGTCCAGCGGCAGGCGGGCTTCGGCGGCGAACGGCAGGGCCGATGCCACGCGGAAGTCGGCATAGGTCAGGGCTTCTCCCACCAGCCAGGTCCGGCCGGCGAGATGATCGTCCAGGACCGCACCGAATCTTTGAAGGTCCTCGTGCGCCTCTTCCAGCGCTTTCCAGTCGGCCGGCCTGTCGAAGTACCGCGGGACGATGATGTTCTCGAAGTAGAACGTCCCGCCGGCCTTGGTGAAATGGTGCGCGCTCCAGCTGACCCATTGCATCACTTCTTCCGTGCGGTCGGGCGGCCAGAACGCATCGTCCATCAGGGCCGAGAGCCGCATGACGATGGCATCGGTTTCCCAGAGCGTCCGCGTCTCCTCGACCAGCACCGGGACGAGGGTGTTGGGGTTGATGGCGCGGAAGGCCTGCTGGTCCTTGCCCATCGGGTCCGCGCGGACGAACTTGACGGGTGCCCCCAGATGGCGCGCCGCGGCTACCGCCACCCGTGGATTGAGGTTGTGCGAGTAATAAAGGGTGCCTATGGCCTTGGTCTGCATCGATTTGTCCCTCGGGTTCGGGTCGGTCCTCAGGTCGACGGTCGGGGGCGCCGGGAATCGACATGCCGGCCCGATGGCGGGTGCCAAATGCACAAGGGCCATGGTCAGATCTGCATGACCCGGTGTTCCCGCCTATCCCGGTCAGCCGGCCGGGACGTGGATGGCTTCCGTAAGGGGCTGATGAACCGAATTCAGGGAGTCGTACATCGGTGTCCGGGGGAGGACCATCCGCATCGGAACGACGTGCCAACGGAGGCCTTTGAACGCAAGAGGCCCCGCATCGCTGCAGGGTCTTCCGGGTGCCGCGCGGTGGATGATCTTGGTCGGCTTGCACCCCATCGGATTATGTTGCATGATGATCGTAATATGAATACAACGGCACGCAGCAGCCAGAAAGAAGCTTCCCGCGAGCGGATCCTCGATGCGGCCTCTCGTGCTGTGCGCCGGGTCGGCTTCCACGGTGTCGGGGTGGCCGACGTGATGCGCGAAGCCGGCCTCACGCATGGCGGCTTCTACGCGCATTTCGACTCCAGGGATGCCTTGCTGTCCGCCGCCGTCGCTCGGGCAGGCTCCGACGTGGCGAGCATTCTGGAAGAGAACATGAACCGCTTGACGCGCGCAGGCCTGAGCCCGTTCCGCGCCCTGGTGGAGAGCTACCTCTATGAAAGCGAGATCGGCAACCGGGAAAAAGGCTGTCCGGTCGCGGCACTGTGCTCCGAGATCCCCGGTCAGGCCCCCGACGTGGTGGATGCCTCGCAGCAACTCGTGCGCAACCTGCACCGCCTGGTCCACAAGATATTGCCTGCCGACCGCTCCGCCGGCGCCGCGTGGGCAGTGACCAGCCAGTTGGTTGGAGCGGTGCAACTGGCGAGGGCGCTGGGCGACAACCCGGATGGTCGCGCGGTCCTGGCGGCTGCCAAGCACGACCTGCTCGACCGATACGACGGTTGAATCGGGGCCGTCGGCGCAGCAATGGCCGGCGGGCATTTCTTCGATCTCAAATATTATGATCATCATATAAGCGCAACGCGCATAGCGCAGAGGATGTCCCATGAAACTCGAAGGTTCTGTTGTCCTGGTCACCGGGGCCAATCGCGGTCTCGGTCTTGAGTTCTCCAAGCAACTGCTGGCGCGCGGCGCCGCGAAGGTCTACGCCGCGGCGCGCAATCCGGCCTCGGTCACGCTGCCTGGCGTGGTGCCGATCCGGCTGGATGTGACCAAGCCCGAAGAGGTCGCGGAAGCTGCGCGCGCCTGTGGCGATGTCACCGTGCTGATCAACAACGCAGGCATCGGCCGGCTGGGTGGATTCCTCGGCGAAGATGCCGACGCGCTGCTGCGCGAACAACTGGAAACCAACCTCTTCGGCGTGCTGAACACGAGCCGGGCCTTCGCCGGCACCCTGGGCCGCAACGGCGGCGGTGCGCTGGTGAACATCCTGTCCATCGTGAGCTGGATCAACACGCCGGCCATCGCCGCCTATAGCGTCTCCAAGGCGGCGGCCTGGTCGTTGACCAATGGCCTGCGCCACGAGCTGCGGGCCCAGGGCACCCAGGTCCTGGGCTTCCATGCCGGCTTCATCGACACCGACCTCGTGCGGGATTTAGACGTGCCCAAGACCACGCCCGAAGAGGTCGTTCGCCTCACGCTTGACGCGCTGGAAGCCGGAGAGGAAGAAGTCGTCGTCGATGAACCGTCCCGCGAGGTCAAGCAAGGGCTGTCGCACGGCGTCTACCTCACCGAAATCGCTGTCGGCTGACGGGGGCACCCATGACCAGCCCGGCCACGGAACGCCCCGACCTGCAGGCAGTGCCGGGCAGCGCGGTGCTCGACACGAATCTCGTGCCGGTGGCGCGCCGCCTGACGGGTTCGCTGCTCTTCCTGCTGGCCGGCCTGGCCGCGCTCGGGGCGTTGTCGACCAACATCATCTTGCCGGCCTTCCCGGACATGGGTAGCGCCCTGGGCGTTTCGACCAAGGATCTCGGCGTCACGCTCAGCAGCTTCTTCGTTGCGTTCGCGGCGGGCCAGCTGCTGGTGGGGCCGCTGTCCGATCGCTTCGGCAGGCGGTGGCTGGTGCTGGGCGGGCTGGCCGTGTTCCTGGCCGGCAGCGCGCTGTGCGCAGTGGCCACGAGCCTGCCCTGGCTCGTGGCGGGCCGTGTCGTGCAGGCGCTGGGCGTCTGCGCGGCCTCGGTGCTGTCGCGCGCCATCGCGCGCGACCTCTTCGAGGGCGAGGCGCTCGCACGCACGCTGGCGCTCATCATGGTGGCGATGGCCGCGGCGCCGGGCTTCTCTCCACTGCTCGGCGGCGCGCTGAACAGCCTGGTCGGTTGGCGCGGCGCCTTCGTGCTGGTGGGGGTGCTCGGGCTCGTGCTCGCGGCGCACTACGTCGTCAGCACCGGGGAAACGCACCCTGCCGATCGCCGCGCATCGGTATCGGCCGGGGCCATCGTGAAGGGTTACGCCCATCTGCTCATCGATGGCCGGTTCATCGTGCCGGCCGCGTCGGTCAGCCTGGTGCTCGGTGCGCTCTATGCGTTCTTCGCGACGGCTCCTGCCATCCTGATGGATGGTTTCGGCTTCTCGTCGCTGGGACTTGGTCTGTTTTTCGCCACGACCGTGTTCGTGGTGTTCGGTGCCGGCCTGCTCGCGCCGCGCCTGGCCCATCGCCGGGGGCAGCGGCCGGTGGCATTGGCCGGCATCGCGATCGCACTCGGCGGCGGCATTCTGCTGCTGCTGGGCGCGCAGACCACCACGATGTTCAGCCTGTCGCTGGCGGTCTTCCTGCTCGGCATGGGGATGGTGAATCCACTCGGCACTGCGATCGCACTGCAGCCGTTCGGCATGCAGGCGGGCACTGCCTCGGCCTTGCTCGGCTTCCTGCAGATGGGCAGCGCCGCGCTCGCCATCAGCATCGCCAGCTCGCTCGACCTGGCCGCCTACTCATCCCTGGGCATCGTGCTGGCGGGTTGCACGGGCCTGTCCCTCATCGTCTTCGCAATCGGCATGCGCCAGCGGTCTTCGACCTCGCCGTAGATGGGCGCACAGCCATTCCAGGGAATCCGCCATGTCCTTCGATCCCATCGTCATCGTCGCCGCAACACGCACGCCGCTCGGCCGCTTCCTCGGCGACCTGGCGCCCGCGCCGGCCACGCAACTCGGCGCACACGTCATCCGCGCCGCCCTCCAGCGATCCGGCCTGCCGGCCGACCGCGTGGACGAAGTGCTGATCGGCTGCGTCCTGCCCGCCGGCCAGGGACAGGCGCCGGCCCGCCAGGCGGCACGCGGCGCGGGGCTTCCCGATGCAACCGGTGCGACCACCATCAACAAGGTCTGCGGCTCGGGCATGAAGGCCACCATGCTCGGACACGACCTGATCCTGGCGAGTGCCGCGGACATCGTCGTCTCCGGCGGCATGGAATCGATGTCGAACGCACCGTACCTGCTTGCGCGCGCCCGAAGCGGCTACCGCGTGGGGCACGATCGCGTGCTCGACCACATGATGCTCGACGGTCTCGAAGACGCCTACGAGCCCGGCCGGGCCATGGGCGACTTCGGCGAGGCTGCCGCACAAACCTACGGATTCACCCGCGCCGACCAGGATGCCTACGCCGCGCAGACGCTGATGCGGGCCCGGACGGCCATCGAGAGCGGCGCCTTCGCCGACGAGATCAGCCCGATCTCGATTGCCGGCAAGGGTGGCGAGCACATCGTGGCCCACGACGAGCACCCGCTGAAGGTGTCGCCCGACAAGATCCCGACGCTGAAGCCCGCCTTCCGCGCCGACGGCACGATCACGGCCGCGAGCGCATCGGCGAACGCCGACGGCGCCGCCGCGCTGGTTCTTACCCGCCGCTCGCTGGCCGAGCGGGAATCCCTGCCGATCCTGGCCGAGATCAAGGCGCACGCCACCCACAGCCAGGCACCAGCCTGGTACACGACGGCGCCGATCCCGGCGATCCGGAAGCTGCTCGACAAGACGGGCTGGTCGGTGGGCGACGTCGACCTGTTCGAGATCAACGAAGCTTTCGCCGTGGTTGCGATGGCCGCCGCCAAGGATCTCGGCATCGATCGCGAGCGGCTCAACGTCAACGGCGGCGCCTGCGCGCTCGGCCACCCCATCGGCGCGACTGGCGCCCGCTTGATCGTGACCCTGCTGCACGCCCTGCAGCGGCGCGGCCTGCGCCGCGGCGTGGCATCGCTGTGCATCGGGGGCGGCGAAGCGACCGCCATCGCCATCGAAATCCCGCACTGATCCGCGCGCCGGGACCGATTGGATCTCCGGCTATCTGATGGTTCAACAGCCCGCTGAGTAGTGGGGGCGATGCGGGCCGGGCGCTGCCAGAGAAGCTGGAACCGTGTGGTGCCGTAAGCCACCCCTAAACCGGCCCACCCAGCCAGCCAACCCCGGCACGCGCCCACAAAAAACCCGCCTGACGGCGGGTTCGTTCAACGCGTTGATTCCCAACGGGAATCTGGTGGCTATGGGTGGACTCGAACCACCGACCCCAGCATTATGAGTGCTGTGCTCTAACCGGCTGAGCTACATAGCCGCGCGAACCGCGTATTCTTCATTTCCGGCCCCTGCCTGTCAACCGGAGCGGCCGCGCTTGTGGCCCGGGGCGGGCCGTGGCAGAGTCGGAGCCAGTAGATTTAAGGAGTCCGCATCGTGATCGATCCGGACGGCTACCGACCCAACGTCGGGATCGTGTTGATGCGCCCGGATGGCCGGGTCTTCTGGGCGCGGCGCGTGCGCCGGGACGGCTGGCAGTTCCCGCAGGGCGGCATGAACACGGACGAGACGCCGGTCGAGGCCATGTACCGCGAGTTGCGCGAAGAAACCGGCCTGTTGCCCGAACATGTGGAAGTTCTGGGCGTTACCCCGGGCTGGCTGCGCTATCGCCTGCCGCCGCGGGCGATCCGTCGCAACGAACGCCAGGTCTGCATCGGCCAGAAGCAGGTCTGGTTCCTGCTGCGCCTGGTCGGCGACGAAGCCCACCTGCGGCTGGACGTGACCGACACGCCCGAGTTCGACCACTGGCGCTGGGTGGATTTCTGGTATCCGGTCGAGCACGTGGTCATGTTCAAGCGACGGGTGTACGCCAGCGCACTCGGGCATCTGGCCCCGTTCGCGCGCGGCGTGGCGGGGCCCCAGGCGGTGCCGCCGCAACTGCCCGATCCGCGCCCGCAGGAGGGCGCGCGCTGGCGTGGACGGTGCCGGCCGGCGCGTAAACGGGGCTCGGGCAGCGAGCCCGTTAAGAATTGACAATCATTCTCATTCGCGCTTGAATGGTCGCGGGCCGTTCCGCGCCCGCCGCACCCTGCCGCCACTGTGTACGTCTGCATCTGCAACGGCGTGACCGAACGCCAGATCCGCGAAGCCGCCGCCCATGGATGCCGTACCGTCGCCGAACTGACGATGCGCACCGGTTGCGGCGCCACCTGCGGCACCTGCCTGGATACCGCCGTGGATCTGCTGGACAGCGTGCATGGCGGGCGTGAGCCGCTGTTCCCCATCCTCAATCTTTCGCACGCGGCCTGAGCGCACCGCGGCCGCTCGTCGGTCGCACTGTCGAGATGAACACGATTCGCGTTCCGCCGTCGGCGGCGCGAACTCGCTAACCTTCCGCCATCTTCCCCCGCAGGAGCATGGCCATGAAGGGTGACGCCAAGGTCATCGAGTACCTCAACAAGGCGCTCTACAACGAACTCACCGCGATCAACCAGTACTTCCTGCATGCCAAGATGCTGAAGAACTGGGGCTTCAACGAGCTCGCCAAGCACGAGTACGAGGAATCCATCGACGAGATGAAGCATGCGGACAAGCTGTCCGAGCGCATCCTGTTCCTCGATGGACTGCCGAACTTCCAGGCGCTGGGCAAGCTGCGCATCGGCGAGAACCCGCGCGAGATCCTGGAATGCGACCTGGCGCTGGAACACGAGGCGCTGCCGTTGCTGCGCGAGGCCATCGCGTACTGCGAGACGGTGGCCGACTTCGTCAGCCGCAAGCTGTTCGTCGACATCCTGGATTCGGAAGAGGAACACATCGACTGGCTGGAGACCCAGCTGTCGGTGATCGACCGCATCGGCGAGCCGAACTACCTGCTGACGAAGCTGGAAGGCGACGACTGAGCCGCGACCTGGGCCGCCAGCGGGCGGCCCAGTTGCTGCGCGGCGTAGCCCTGCAACGCCATGCGCGCGCGCGCGTACTCGGCGATCACCAGCGCCACCGCCACGGCGGGGCGCTCAAGCTTGCGCGCGCGCGCGCCCAGTTCCACGCGCTTGGCCGCGGCCGACAACGCCATCGCGCCGACGTTCGCGCTGGACGATTTCAACGTATGCGCCGCATCGCGCATCGCATCCAGGTCCGGCACGGCGGCGGCCTTCTCCAGCGTACCGATCAGGCGCGGCGCATCCTCCAGGAACACCGCGATGATGCGCGCGGTTTCGTCGCCGGCGATCTCGCGCAGTTCCTCCAGCATGGTCTGGTCCAGTACCGGGAAGCTGGGCGCCGGCGCCCGCGCGGTCGCCACGGGCGGGGCGGGGGTGGCGGGTTCCGCGGCCGGCGCCAGCGCGGCGTTGCGCAGCACGAAGGTCATGCGGTCCGGCAGCCAGCGGTGCAGGCAGCTTTCCAGTTGGTCGCGCGAGACCGGCTTGGCCAGGTAGTCGTCCATGCCGGCGTCCAGGCAACGCTGGCGGTCGCCGGCCATGGCATTGGCGGTCATCGCGATGATGGGCAACCGCTGCGCCGGCGAATGCTGCAGCTCATGCTCGCGCCAACGACGGGTGGCGGCGTAGCCGTCCAGCACCGGCATCTGGCAATCCATCAGGATCAGGTCGAAGTTCTCCACCTGCATCCGCTTCAGCGCGATGTCGCCGTTGGCCGCGGTTTCGCACTGGAACCCCAGGGCGGACAGCAGTTTCTGCGCCACCAGCAGGTTGACGGGGTTGTCTTCCACCAGCAGCAGGCGGGGGCGTGTGCGCATAGCGCTGACCACGGGGGATTCGGGAATGGCGTCGAGGTCCACGGTAAGCGCGGCGGCGGGAAGGGATACGGCTTCGATCATGGTCTCGAGCGCGGGTTGCGCGGCCGGGGGCGCCGGGGCGGCTGGCGGCGCGGACGGGAAGATCTCCTCCATCGCCGGCGTATCCGCGTCCGTATCCGGTTCCGGCGTGGCGCCGGTCAACGCGGCGCGCAGGTCGGCGTCCGGCGCCTGCCGCGACAGCAGCGTGCTGCGCGGATGCAGTTCCGCGGGCACGGCATCGTCGCCGTACAGCCAGATCAGCCGCAGCGTGTCGGGAAGCGGCCGGCGATCGATGGCGCGGTGCAACGCCAGCGCGGTGCTGCGGATGCCGCCGGCATCGGCCAGCACGGCGATGTAGTCCTGCTGCCCCTGTTCGGCGACCAGGCGCAGGCGGTCCAGCGCTTCCTGGGTGGTTTCCACCGCCACCGGCTGCATGCCCCAGTTGGTGGACAGCAGCGCCAGGCGCTGGCGCAGGCGCGCATCGGGCGAAACGATCAGCACGCGGCCGTGGTCGAGCGCGCCGTTGTCGCGCTGGCGCAGGTCGCCGATGACCTTCATCAGCGGCACCTCGAACCAGAACGTCGAACCGCGGCCGATTTCCGACACCACGTCGATGCGGCCGCCCATCAGGTCCACGATGCGCCGGCAGATGGCCAGCCCCAGCCCGGTGCCGCCGTACAGGCGCGTGGTGGAGGCGTCGGCCTGGCTGAAGGAATGGAACAGCCGGTTGCGCGCTTCCTCCTCGATGCCGATGCCGGTGTCGCGCACTTCGAAGCGCAGCAGGTGTTGCGCGGCGGTCTCGCCCAGCCGGCGCACGACCACGGTGATCGAGCCGCGGTCGGTGAACTTGATGGCGTTGCCGATCAGATTGGTCAGCACCTGGCGCAGGCGCACCGGATCGCCGCGCACCGGCAGGCGCACCGAGGGGTCCAGTTGCAGGCTCAGGCGCAGGCCCTTGTTCTCGGCGGGCCGGTACATCAGCTGCAGCACGCCATCCAGCAGTTCGCGCAGGTTGAAGCCGGTGATCTCCAGTTCCAGTTTGTTCGCCTCCAGCTTGGAGTAGTCGAGGATGTCATCGACGATGCGCAGCAACTGGTGCGACGAAGCGCTGGCGGTGTTCAACATCTCGCGCTGGTCCGGCGCCAGCGAGGCGCGCGACAGCATTTCCAGCATCGGCACGATGCCGTTGAGCGGCGTGCGGATCTCGTGGCTCATGGTGGCGAGGAATTCGCCCTTGGCCATCGCGGCGGACTCGGCGGCCTGCTTGGCCCGCACCAGGTCCTGTTCCAGGCGGTCGTGGTGCTGCAGCTCGCGCTGGAGACTGTCGCGCTCGGATTCGGCCATCGCCGCGCGCGCCTGCACGCCCGCGTGCAGGCGGGCCTGTTCGCGCGCGCGCAGAGCGACGACGAGGGTGGCGATGGCGGTGGCCACGCCCGTGCCCGCCGCGACCAGGTGCCAGGGACCGGCCAGGCCGGCCAGCGCCACGCCGATGGCGGCGAGGGTTGCCAGCGCCAGGGCCGTGGCGACCCAGGGCGCTATCGGTGCGCGTTCGGCAATGGGCATCGGCAAGCCCTAGAGCACCGCATTGTGGAAGTCGAAGCCCAGTTCGCTGCCGACCGCCTGCACCAGGTTGCCCTGGATGAAATCGACCCCGCCCATCCACATGGCGGCGGCGGCCTGCGGGTCCTCGATCTGCTGGCCGATCACCTGCAGGCCCTGGCGATGGGCATGGTCGATGACGCTGCGCAACTGGTCGCGCAGCTTCGGGTCGGCGTGCGCGCCGGCGAACTTGCTGGACACGCGCACGAAACCCAGGGGCAACTGGGTCAGTAGCGCATCGGCCTCGGCGCCCGGCTCGAACTGGCTCAGGCAGAACTGCACGCCGGCCGGCATCAGCTGCTGGCAGAACTCGCGCAGGGTCACCGTATGGATCAGCGCGTCGGCCAGGCGCAGGTCGATGACCAGCGAAGTGCCTTCGATGCCGCGCGCACGCAGCGCATCCAGCAGCCATTGCGCATGCGATTCGCGCGCCAGCGAGCGCGGAGACTGCGAGACGAACAGCCGCAGCGACGGCCCCTGCGCCTGCCGCTCGGCCAGCACGAACAGCGCGTGTTCCAGCACCCAGTGGTCGATCTGCGCGATGCCGCCGGCCAGTTCCGCCGCCGGGATCACCTGCGAGGCCGGCAGCAGCGAGCCGTCGGGCTGGCGCATGCGCAGCAGCACCTGGTACTGCGCCTGGTCGTTGCCGGCCACGGCCACGATCGGCTGGTACGCCAATTCGAACTGGCCGTCCTCGAGCGAGATGCGTGGCGCGTCGTCGTCGACCTGCGCCGGCACGTAGGCGGCCATGCTGTCGGCCTTCAGGCGCGCCTGCAGCACGGCACGCTCGATCGCTTCCAGCGCGCTGCCCGCGTCGGCGAAGCCCAGCGAAAGCGCGGTATAGCCCACCGAACCGCGAAGCTTCAGCACTTCGTCCGGGCGGGCCTGGAAGTCGTGGCCGGCCAGCCCGTCGCGCAACTGCTGCGCCAGCGCAGCCAGGGTGGTCTCGTCCACGCTGTCGGCCAGCATCAGGAAACTGTTGTCGTTGAGCCGCGCCACCGGGTGCGGCGACGCGGAGGCGGCCAGTTGCCGGGCGGCCTGGTTCATCAGGTGCTCGAACACCGCGTAGCCGTAGCGCTCGCGCAGGCTCAGCGCGCTGTTGACCTCGACGAAGAACAGGCCGCCGCGCGAGCGGCGCTGCAGCGAATCCGTCAGCTGCTGCAGCACGAAGGTCCGCGTCGGCAGGCCGGTCTCGGTGTTGACGGCCGGCCGCGGCGCCGACGCCTGGTCGCGCTGGCGCGCGCGCTGGATGCGGTTGGACACCGCGGCGATCAGGTGGCGCGGGCGGATCGGCTTGTTGAGGAAGTCGTCCGCGCCGCTTTCCAGTACTTCGAACTGGCGTTCCGGGTCCGGGTCGCCGGTCAGGAACACGATCGGCAGGTGCAGGTACTCGGGTTGCTGGCGCAGCAGCATGGTCAGCGACATGCCGTCCTGGCCGGGCATGTGCAGGTCCATCAGCACCAGGTCGGGACGGAAGCGGCGCATCGTCTCCAGCACGCCGTCGGACTGCATCTGCACCTCGGCCTGCATGCCGGCGCCATGCAGCACGCTTTGCGCGAACAGGGCCTGGCCGCGGTCGTCCTCGACGATCAGCACGCGGTAGGGCGCATCGGCCCGCACCGGTTCGTCCGCGGCCGCGCGGTCCGCCGTCGCGGGCGCCGCAACGGCAGCGGCGGACGGCGCGGTCGACGGGTCTTCGGGCGTCGGGGGCGTGGCGGTCATCTCGATGGGCTCTCCGGTTCCGGGCGTTTCCACGTCCTCGGCGCCGGCATCGCCGACCCAGCGGCGCCAATAGTGCGCGGGCGGGGTTTCGGCCCGCAGGCGGGAACGCGAAGGCTCATCCTGCATACGGGATGTGGAATCGATGGCGGACATCAGGCTTCCCCAAGCTGAGCCCCATTATGCGATGAAGTTCACGGGTCTGGGCAGGCCCATCATCCCCGATGCGGTGGCGGGTGTCACGGGCCGGAGGTCGTGGTGGGCGTGGAGGCGCCCACCGGGGACGGCTGCAACATGCGCTTCAGGCCGCGCGAGAGCTTGCGCCAGACCCACCACACCATCAGCGCCACCAGCACGGAGACGCCGACGACGATGGACAACGCGACCCAGGGGTAGGCGAAGGCCAGCGACAGGCCGCCGACCACCACGGCGTCCTCGGCGACCGAGGCGGTCCAGTTGCTGACCGGCTCCGGCGAGGTGTTCATCAGCGCGCGCGAGCCGCTCTTCAGCAGGTGGCTGGTCAAGGCGACGCCGGCACCGGCGGCCAGCGCGCCGCCGCTGAGCTGGCCGTCCGGCGACAGCGTGGCGGCGGCCAGGAAGGCGCCCGCCGGCACCCGCGCCAGGGTCTGCAACAGGTCCCAGCCCGAGTCCACGCCCGGGATCTTGTCGGCGAAGAATTCCGTCAGCGCCAATGCGCCCGAGGTGCCCAGCACCCACCAGGACTGGGTGACCTGCAGGGCGGGCGGCAGGTCCAGCCAGCCCAGCGCGCCGGCCAGTCCCAGACCGAACACGGTCAGGTAGACCCGGATCCCGGCCATCCATGCCAACAGGATCCCAATTACGAAAAGATGTGCTTCGGACATGCCGGCGATTCCCTTTAGACTCAGCGGCCCTGTTGACTCGGCGAGTATAGGCGTCCCGACTGGCTGCTGGCTGAGCCGCAGGCGCGCCGCATCTCCGCAATGCCCGCGCATTCCCCGTCCCGCTTCCAGATCGTGCCGCGCCAGAGGACCCGCCGGGTCGGCCTGTGGTGGGCATGGGCGCTGGCGTGGATCGCCACGGTGGCGGCGGCATGGGTGCTGGCCAGCCACACGGCCGCCCCGCGCCTGGCGCAGGTGGACGCCCGCCTGCGCCAGGCCGAGGTCGCCCTGCAGCAGACGCGCACCCAGCTGGGCACGCTGCAGCAGCGCGAATCCACGCTGGCCCGTTCGGACCAGATCAGCCGTGCGGCCAATGCCGAAGTGCAGGCCACGCTGGCCGAACGCGACGAGGAAATCGCCGGCCTGCGCGCCGATGTCGCTTTCTACGAACGCTTGGTCGGCGCGACCAGCCCGCGCAAGGGCCTCAACGTCCACGTGGCCGAGTTCGAACCCGCGTCCGGCGGCAGCTGGCGCTACCAGATCATGCTGACCCAGACCCTCAACCGCGGCGCCATCAGCGAAGGGCAGATGCGTTTCAGCGTGGAGGGCGTGCGCGACGGCAAGCTGGCCTCGGTCGCCTGGGACGAACTGCACCAGCAGCGCGCCGCGCCGGGGCAGGGATATTCCTTCCGTTATTTCCAGCAGTTGGATGGCAGCGTCATGCTGCCGCGCGGTTTCACCCCCCAGCGCGTCAAGGTGACGCTGGACGGTGAGAACGTGGCGGTGGAGCAGGCCTTCGACTGGAAGACCGCCACAGCCGCAGGAGGCAAGTGATGAAGTTCAAGACCCCCAAGCCGATCCGCCCGGACGTGGGCGCCATCGACACCCTGATCGGCCCCCAGGTGATCATCCGCGGCGACGTGGTGTTCAGCGGCGGCCTGTACGTGGAAGGCCGCATCCACGGCAAGGTGGTGGCCGAGGACGGCGAGCGCGCGGTGGTGACGCTGGCCGAGCAGGGCAGCATCGAGGGCGAGATCCGCGCGCCGGTGGTGGTGATCAACGGCCGCATGACCGGCGACGTGCACGCGCTGGAACGGATCGAACTGGCCGCCAACGCCCGCGTGCAGGGCAACCTGCACTACAAGGTGGTGGAGATGAGCGCCGGTGCCCAGCTGACCGGCCGGCTGATCCACGCCGATGCCGCCGCCGTGGCCGCGGATGCCGCATTGCCGGAAGCCTGGGTCGCCGCCGAGGCCTGAGCCGCGGTCCGGCGGGGACCGTTCAGAGGCCCCTTAGACCGGCCGCGCTATGCTGCGGCCATGGATTCCCCGCCCCTTCGGCCCACCGTGCCGCCGCCGCCGCTGGCGCGCCCCCTGCTGTTGGCGCTGCTGGCCGTGGTCCTGTTGCTGGCGGCGGGCTGGGGGCTGCGGCAGGTGTTCGCGGGCGGCACCGGCGATGCCCCCACCCCGGCCCAGCTGCGCGCGCAGCAGCAGCGCATCGATGAGCTGGAACAGCGCGCCGCCACCCTGGCGCGCTCGGACCAGATCAGCCGCGACGCCAACCGCGACCTGCAGGCCACCCTGTCCGAGCGCGACGAGGAGATCGCCGGCCTGCGCGCCGACGTGGCCTTCTACGAGCGTTTCGTCGGCGCAACCGCGCAGCGTCGCGGCCTGTCGGTGCACGAACTGACCCTGCAGCCGCAGGACGAGCGGACCTGGCACTTCACCGCCACCCTGACCCAGAACCTCAACCGCGGCGCGGTCAACGCCGGCCGGCTGCTGGTGTCCGTGGAGGGCACGCAGGGCAACAAGCTGCAGCGGCTGGCCTGGTCGGACCTGCGCCAGCAGCCCGACGCCCCGGGCCTGGCCTATTCGTTCAAGTACTTCCAGCAGGTCGAGGGCGACCTGTTCCTGCCGGAAGGTTTCAAGCCGGTGCGCGTGATCGCCCGGCTGGTGCCGCAGAACGGCGCCGCCACGGAACAGTCCTTTCCCTGGGTCCAGGCCGCGGGCAAGGGCGGGGCCGGCGAAGGCGCCGGCGCCCATTAACTTGAACTCGCCCCCGGCAACCCCCATCCTTTCGCCATGACCACCGTCGTTTCCCTGCCCATTGCGTCGGCCGCGCCGGACTACCAGTCCATCGACCGGCCGCTCAACTTCACCCATTCGGCCGCCGCCAAGGTGCGCGAGCTGATCGAAGAAGAGGGCAACGCGGCGCTGGCGCTGCGCGTCTACATCCAGGGCGGCGGCTGCTCGGGCTTCCAGTACGGCTTCGAGTTCGACGAGAACCGTGCCGAGGACGACCTGGCCGTGGATACCGACGGCGTGTCGCTGCTGGTCGATCCGCTGAGCCTGCAGTACCTGATGGGCGCGGAAGTGGACTACAGCGAAAGCCTGCAGGGCGCGCAGTTCGTCATCCGCAACCCCAATGCCAAGACCACCTGCGGCTGCGGCAGCAGTTTCAGCATGTAAGCCCGCACCTGCCGCGCTCCGTGACAGGTCGTTCTCCGCCCGCACTGACCGGTTTCGCCTTCGCGGGCGAAACGCTGGACCGCGCCGACGCGCTGCGCGACGACGCCGGAGCGTTGGCGCGCCTGTGGCCCGCGGCGCGGGTGATGTTGCTGGATGCCGAAGGCCGCGCGCTGGCCGATGCCGAGGGAAACCTGTCCGCGCCGACCGGCGCGGAACTCGGCGGTGGGCCGGGCACCGGCCTGTTCCTGGGCTTGAAGGACGGCACGGCATGGTTCGCCGCGCAGGCCGCCCACGTGGCCTGGCAGGCGCCAGCGCAGATCGACCTGCGCCGCGCCGCGGCGGCCTGGCCGGCGTTCGAGTCGGGCGTGTTCGCGATGGCGCGCGCGCTGCTGCACTGGCAGTCCTCGACGAAGTTCTGCAGCGCCTGCGGCGGCGACATCACCTTCCGCCGCGCCGGTTATATCGCCCATTGCACGCGATGCGGCAAGGACCACTACCCGCGCGTCGATCCGGCGGTGATCGTGGCGGTCAGCGACGGCGAACGCCTGCTGTTGGGAAGGCAGGCGTCGTGGCCGGCGCGGCGCTATTCGGTGATCGCCGGATTCGTGGAGCCGGGCGAAACGCTGGAGCAGACCGTCGCCCGTGAAGTGCGGGAGGAGACCCAGGTGCGTGTGCGCCAGTGCCGCTACCTGGGCGCGCAACCGTGGCCGTTCCCCGGCGCGTTGATGCTGGGTTTCAGCGCGGAAGGCGAGCCCGATGCGCCGCAGGTCGATGGCGAACTGGAGGACGCGCGCTGGTTTACCTTCGCCGAGATCGACGCCGCGCTCGTGCGCGAGGGGAACGATGATGGCGAGGGCTTGCTGCTGTCGCCCTCGATCTCCATCGCCCGCTCGCTGATCGAGCACTGGCACGCCGGCATGCGGACGCGCGCGGCGTGACGGACGCGCGGCGGCCGCCAAGACCGGGCGTTAACGCGCGCCCACGCTAGAATCCGCGATGGAGGAACCGCATGTCCATAACGTTGGTCGCCGTCGTGGTCGCACTGGTGCTGGGGCATGTGGCGCCCGCACTGGCCACGTCCGCGCGTCAGTACGCCTGGTATGGCGCATGGCTGCGCTGGCTGGGCGACCAGTCCGGCGAAGACGGTTTCTGGCACGGCCGCTACGGCATCGCGTTGGCGCTGCTGCCGTTGCTGGCCTTGGTGGCGCTGCTGCAATGGCTGCTGGACGAGCCGGTCTTCGGCCTGGTCGGACTGCTGTTCGACATCGCGGTGCTGGTCTACGCATGGGGTCCGCGCGATCTCGACGTGGACGTGGAGGCGATCGTCGATGCGCACGACCCGCAGGCGCGCCGCGATGCCATCGCGCGGCTCGGACTGTCGGGGGACGCGGTCGCGCTGGATGGCCCGGCACTGGTCGAGGCGGTCTTCCACAACGCGCTGTCGCGCTGGTTCGGCGTGCTGTTCTGGTTCCTGCTGCTGGGACCGGTGGGCGCCGCGCTGTACCGGCTGGTCGCACTGGCCAGCGAGGGCGACTATTCCCATGCGCTGCCCGGCGAAGCGCGTGTCGGCGCGCGTGCGCTGTACGCCGTCCTCAACTGGCCGGTGGCGCAGCTGATGACGCTGGCGATGGCGCTGGTGGGCAACTTCGACACCGTGTTCACCGCCTGGCGCGAAGCCCGCGGCGACCGCTGGCAATCGGACGTGGCGTTCCTGGGCCATGCGGCGCGCGCCAGCGTGAAATGCGAACTGGCCGAGGAGGCCGAGGAATACGCCCAGGAAGGCATGGTGCAGGCGATGCGCGAACTGCCCGAGCTTCGCGATGCGATGAGCCTGGTCTGGCGCATCCTGCTGCTGTGGCTGGCGGTGCTGGCGTTGTTCGTGATCGGTGGCTGGGTGGGCTGATCCGCGACCGACGGATGCGGAAGGCCGTGAAAGCAGAAGGGCCAGTGCCTGCCCCGGTGGTCCGGGACGGGCGCTGGCCCTTCCGTCTTCCGGCGTGCGCTTACTGCTGGATCGCGGCCAGGCCGCCCATCGCGAAGATGAAGATCAGGTACAGCACGACAACGGCGATGCCGACGCCGGCCGACCAGATGGCCCACTTCTTCGCCTTCTCGGAGGCTTCCTGCGCACCGGCCACGTCGCCGGCGGCCAGCTTGCCGTTGACCTGCGCGGCGAACACGATGGACACGATGCCCAGCGGCAGGCAGCAGAGCAGCGTGGACAGGATCGCCCAGACCAGGTTGTTGGGCACGTAAGTGGTGTTGGTGTTCATCTGTTCTTGCTCCTTGGGTGGTCTTGGTAATGGCGGGGGACGGGTGCGACGATAACGCGGATGCGAGTCGGGCCGGGGGAAGGCATGCGGATCATCCGGGTGCCAGCCAGGAGAAGGGTGGCCAGGGCAGGTTGCGCAGGACCCAGAACCCCAGCAGGAGGGCCAGCCAGAGTTTCGGCGCCAGCAGCCAGCGCATCGCCGGCTGCAAGCGGACCGGGCGCCAGCCCAGCGACCAAGCCGTCAGCACCGGCAGCACCGGCAGGACCAGCACCAACAGCGGGTTCATCGAGAATGCGGCGCGCACGTCGCCGTGCAGCAGTGCGTGCAACGCGCGCGTGGCGCCGCAGCCGGCGCAGTAGAGGCCCGTGAGCGCCTTGAACATGCAGGCGGGGAACGGATTGCCCGGCGCGTTGGGATCGAAGGTGCGCAACAGCCACACGCCCGCCACCGCCAGCGACAGGACCGCCAGCGTCGCGATCGCGATTCCCGCCCGTTGCGCGAAGGTCATGTTCATCCGCGATCAGCGCTGCTGCCGGCGCGCCTGTTCCATGGCTTCCTCGAAGATGCTTTCCATCTGGCCGATGCCGCCGGCGCTGTGGATGCTCCAGGCCAGATAGACCAGGCACAGCAGCGCGAAGCCGGCGGTGGCCCAGCACAGGATCTTGGCCACTTTCGCGGCATTGCGCGCGCCTTCCGGGTCGCCGTTGCGCAGCTTGCCGTTGACCTGGGCGGAAAACACGATGGCGACGATGCCGGGCACGGCGCCCAGGCCGCAGCAGGTGCACAGCGTGGCGACGGCGGCGATGATCGTCACCGCGATGGACCAGCCCAGATGGTTGGGGATGTTGCCCACGGTCGTGTCGGGCAGGGGTGGCATGGCGCTCATGCGGATTCTCCGGAATGCGAGGAAGCGTGGGCCGCGGTCAGCCGGCGAATCCGCCCAACAGGCCGACGCCGCCGATCACGGACACGAACAGCAGGTACAGCGTGATCGGGACCAGTGCGGTGGCCGCGGAAACGATGGCCCACAGTTTCGCCTTGCGCGAGGACTCCTGCGCGCCGGCGATGTCGCCGGCCATGCGCTTGCCGTCCACCTGCGCGGCGAACACGATGGACACCACGCCGAACGGCAGGCAGCAGAACAGCGTGGAGAGGATGGCCCAGACCAGGTGGTTGGGGATGTACGGGGCTGGCTGCGAGGGCAGCGGCGGCATGGCACTCATGTCGTGATCCGGAAAGACGGGAACGGGCGTGGATGTGCGCCGCTGGCGATGAAGCGATGACGGTGGCGATCCCCGCCGATAGCCTAACCGAGCCCGCGCGGAGGCGGAAGCGTCAGGCGTCGCCGCCGCGCAAGGCCCTGACCCGTGCTTCCAGCGCCTCCGCCGTGGCCGTGGCGCCGTCCACCGGCTCGCCCACCATCACCTCGACGTGCGCGCGGAAGCGCCGCGGCACGCGCATGCGGCCCATGCGGCTGTCGCGGTGGCTCCACATGCTGGACCACATGCCTTTCAACGCCATCGGCACCACCGGCACCGGGCGCCGCGCCAGGATCTTCTCCATCCCGGACTTGAACGGCGCGATCTCGCCGTCCCGGGTCAACGCGCCTTCCGGGAAGATGCCGACGATCTCGCCATTGGCCAGCGCCGCGTCGATCTCGTCGAACGCGCGCCGCATCAGTTCCGGGTTTTCCTTCGCCCCGGCGATCGGGATGGCCCTGGCGGTGCGGAAGATCCAGCTCATCACCGGGATGTTGAAGATCCGGTAGTACATGACGAAGCGCACCGGCCGCGGGATCGTCGCCGCCAGGATCAGCGCGTCCATGTAGCTGACGTGGTTGCAGACCAGCAGCGCCGGGCCTTCGTCCGGCACGTTCTTCTCGATGCCGTGCAGGCGCAGCCGGTACAGCGCGCGCACCGCCAGCCAGCTGAGGAAGCGCATCAGGAACTCGGGCACGATGCTGAAGATCCAGATCGCCACCAGGATGTTGGCGACGGCCAGCGCCAGGAACATCTGCGGGCTGGTCCAGCCCAGCACGCGCTGCAGCAGCAGGCCGGCGATGGCCGCCAGCACGATGAAGCCGGAGTTCTGGATGTTCAGCGCGGCGAACACGCGCGACATCCGCGAGTTGTCCGTGCGGCTCTGGATCAACGCGAACAGCGGCACCACGAAGATGCCGGTGAACAGGCCGATGCCGACCAGGTCGATGATGATGCGCAGGCTGCCGGGCTGCTGCAGGAAGGCCGCCAGTTCCAGCCCGCCCACCGGGGCCGGCCCGGGCCGGGCGAAATACAGGTCCAGCAGGAACGCGCTCATGCCGAACGCGCCCACCGGCACCAGGCCGATCTCCACCGTGCGCCCGGACAGCTTCTCGCACAGCAGCGAGCCGGTGCCGGTGCCGATGGAGAACAGCGCCAGCGCGGACACGTACAGCGTGGCGGAGTCTGCGAGGCCGCCGAGGTGCACTTCGGCATACGCCGGCAACTGCGAGGTCAGCAGCGTGCCGAAGAACCAGAACCACGACACGCCCAGGATGGCGTTGCGCACCGCCAGTTGCTGCCTGGCCATGCGCAGCACGGCGATCGATTCGGGGATCGGGTTCCAGCGGATCTTCAGCTCGGGCGCGCCGGCATCCATGCGCGGGATCAGCCGCGATACCACGTTGCCGATGACGGCGAGCAGGATGATGGCGGTGGCGGCCGCCTGCGGACCATGCGCCCCGGCGACCTGGAAGATCAGCCCGCCGGCGATCATGCCGCAGAGGATCGAGAGCGACGTGCCCATCTCGACCAGGCCGTTGCCGCCGGTCAGCTCTTCCGGCTTGAGGATCGACGGCAGCACCGAATACTTCACCGGTCCGAACAGCGTCGACTGCATCCCGGTGCAGAACAGCGCCACCAGCAGCAGCGGCATGCTCTGCAGCAGGAAGCCGACCGCGGCCAGCGACATGATCGCGATCTCCATCGTGGTGGTGATGACGATCAGCCGCTGCTTCTCCAGCTTCTCGGCGATCTGCCCGGCGATGGCCGAGAACAGGAAGTAGGGCAGGATGAAGATCGCCGGCGCCAGGATGGCGTACAGCGAGCGCTCCTCGGTGCTGGCGCCCAGGAAGATCAGCAGGCCGATGATGGCCTGCCGGTAGACGTTGTCGTTGAAGGCGCCCAGCGCCTGGACGGTGAAGTACGGCAGGAACCGCCGTTGTTTCAGCAGCGAGAACTGACTGTGACTGGACATGGGGGCTCCTTGGGTTGCGCGCAGCCTAGCAAATCTGGCGCCGTCGCCCGACTGTGTTCCGCGCATGGCGTTGATGGCGGGATGCGCCGGGCGGATAGTGGCGCCCTCCGCCGCGGCGCGTGCCGCGGCCGCCATCCGGAAACCTCCCCCCATGAGCCGCCTGTTCTCTCCCCTCGACATCGGGCCGCTGCGCCTGTCGAACCGCATCGTCATCGCGCCGATGTGCCAGTACTCCGCCGACGAAGGCCGTGCCACCGACTGGCACGCGTTCCATTGGCCCAATCTCGCCCTGTCGGGCGCCAGCCTGATGATCGTCGAGGCAACGGCGGTGGAAGCGCGCGGACGCATCAGCTGGGCCGACCTCGGCCTGTGGGACGATGCCACCGAAGCGGCGTTCGCCCAGGCGCTCGCCGTCGTCCGTCGCCACTCGGGCACGCCGGTCGGCGTGCAACTCGCCCATGCCGGCCGCAAGGCTTCGACGCACCGGCCCTGGGAACATCACGGCGGCGCCATTCCGCCCGATGACCCGCACGGCTGGCAGACGGTATCGGCTTCGCCGTTGCCGTACGCGGAAGGCGGGCATCCGCCGATCGCGTTGGACCAGGCCGGCATCGACGGCATCGTGGCGGCGTTCGCCGACAGCGCGCGGCGCGCGGTCAAGCTGGGGCTGGACCTGATCGAGATCCATGCCGCCCATGGCTACCTACTGCACCAGTTCCTGTCGCCGCTGAGCAACCAGCGCGAGGACCGCTATGGCGGTTCGCTGGAGAACCGGATGCGTCTGGTGCTGGAGGTGTTCGATGCGATCAAGGCGGCGGTGCCGGCCTCGATGGCGGTGGGCATCCGCATCTCCGCGAGCGATTGGGTCGAAGGCGGCTGGGACCTGCCGCAGAGCATCGCGCTGGCCAAGGCGCTGGATGCGCGCGGTTGCCACTACATCCACGTGTCCAGCGGCGGCTTGCACCCCGCCCAGCGGATCGCCGCCGGTCCCGGCTACCAGTTGCCGTTCGCCGAAGCGATCAGGCACGAAGTGTCGATGCCGGTGGTCGCGGTCGGATTGATCACCGAACCGCAGCAGGCCGAACGCGTGCTGGCCGACGGACAGGCCGATGCGGTGGCGCTGGCCCGCGGCATCCTCTACGACCCGCGCTGGCCCTGGCATGCCGCCGCCGCACTGGGCGACCGGATAACGGTGGCGCCCCAGTACCTGCGCAGCGCGCCACGCGAGTTCGCCGACCTGTTCGTGCAGGACTGATCCGGCCACGATCCATCCGCCGCGGACGGCGGACGGATCGCGAGGGGTCAGGCCTGGTCGCGTTCGCGCGCGATGGCGCGCCAGCCGATGTCCGAACGGTGGAATTCGTTCGTCCAGCGGATCTTTCCGACACCGGCATAGGCATTGCGCTGCGCATCGGACACGCTGTCGCCCAGCGCGGCCACGCACAGCACGCGGCCGCCGGCGCTGACCACGTGGCCCTCCGCATCCAATGCGGTGCCGGCATGGAATACCTTGGCGTTGTCCGGCACGTCGTCCAGGCCGGCGATCGCGTCGCCGGTCTTCGGCGATTCCGGATACGGTGCCGCGGCCATCACCACGCCCAGCGACGGTCGCGCATCCCACTGCGCTTCCGTTTCGTGCAGGCGGCCGTCGATGGCGGCTTCCACCAGGTCCACCAGGTCGGATCGCAGGCGCAGCATCACCGGCTGGGTTTCCGGATCGCCGAAGCGCACGTTGAACTCGATCACCTTGGGCGCGCCGCTGGCGTCGATCATCAGGCCCGCGTAGAGGAAGCCGGTGAACGGCGTGCCGTCGGCGATCATGCCCTGCACGGTGGGATTCACCACCTCGCGCATCACCCGCGCGTGCACCTCGGGAGTCACCACCGGCGCGGGCGAATACGCGCCCATGCCGCCGGTGTTGGGGCCGGTGTCGCCGTCGCCGACGCGCTTGTGGTCCTGTGAAGTCGCCATGGGCAATGCGGTCCTGCCGTCCACCATGCTGATGAAGCTGGCTTCCTCGCCCTCCAGGAATTCCTCGATCACCACGCGCGCGCCGGCATCGCCGAACGCATTGCCCGACAGCATGTCGCGCACGGCGGCCTCGGCTTCCTCGCGGGTCGTCGCCACGATCACGCCCTTGCCGGCGGCCAGGCCGTCGGCCTTCACCACGATGGGGGCGCCTTTCTCGGCGATGTAGGCCAGCGCGGGATCGATGTCGGTGAACACCGAATAGAACGCGGTGGGAATGCCGTGGCGATGCAGGAAATCCTTGGCGAAGGCCTTGCTGCCTTCCAACTGCGCGGCGGCGGCGGTGGGGCCGAAGATGCGCAGGCCGGCGACGCGGAAGCGGTCCACCACGCCGGCCACCAGCGGCACCTCGGGGCCGACCACGGTCAGCGCGACGCCTTCGTCCTGCGCCAGCCGCAGGAGGCCCTCGATGTCGGCGACCTTCACCGCCGCGTTGCGGCACTTGGCCTCCGTCGCCGTGCCGGCGTTGCCCGGGGCGACGATCACCTCGTCCACGCGCGGCGACTGGGCCAGTTTCCAGGCCAGCGCGTGCTCGCGCCCGCCGGAACCGATGACGAGGACTTTCATGGTGACGACTCCTGGAGAGAGGACGGCCGCTTCATGCGACCGAGAATGCGGGGTGGTAGGCGACGCGGGCCTGCGGGAGCGTATCGTCCGGCGACAGGGCCATGAAATATTCGGGCGGCGCTTCGGGATAGCGGAGCGTGGTGTGCTGGCGGAAACCGAAGCGCGTGTAGTAGCCAGGATCGCCCAGCACCACGCAGCCCCGCGCGCCCAGCGCCGGCAGTTCCGCCAGCGCGGCGCGGATCAGCGCGCCGCCCACGCCGTGGCGTTGGTCGCGCGGATCGACGGCGACGGGTCCCAGCCCGTACCAGCCGCCGGTTCCGTCGTCGAGCGTCACCGGCGACAGCGCGACGTGCCCGGCGATGCGGCCGTCGATGTCGGCGACCAGCGACAGGCGCAACGCACCCGCCTCGCGCAGCGCGTCGACGATGCGCGCTTCCGTGCCGGAGGCGTGTTCCGCGCCCGCGAACGCCGCCTCGGTCACGCGGCGGATCGCGTCATGGTCGGCGGCGGTTTCGGCGCGGATCCACATGGCGCGTCGCGATCAGTGGCGGAAGTGGCGCACGCCGGTGAACACCATCGCCAGGCCGTGCTCGTCGGCGGCGGCGATGACCTCGCCGTCGCGCATCGAGCCGCCGGGCTGGATCACCGCCTTGATGCCGGCCTGCGCCGCCGCGTCGATGCCGTCGCGGAACGGGAAGAAGGCGTCGCTGGCCATCACCGAGCCTTCGACCTGCAGGTTGGCGTCCGCGGCCTTGATGCCGGCGATGCGCGCCGAATACACGCGGCTCATCTGGCCCGCGCCCACGCCGATGGTGCGGTTGTCCTTCGCGTAGACGATCGCGTTGGACTTGACGTACTTGGCCACGCGCCAGGCGAACAGCAGGTCGCGCAGCTCGGCGTCGGTCGGCACGCGTTTCGTCACCACCTTCAATTCGTCCAGCGTCATGCCGCGGTTGTCGGACGATTGCAGCAGCAGGCCCGAGCCGATGCGCTTGCTGTCGTAGTTGTTGAGGCCGGCGCCGTGCGGGATCTTCAGCACGCGCACGTTGGCCTTCTTCTTCGCGTAGTCCAGCGCGCCTTCTTCGTAGCCGGGCGCGATCAGCACCTCGACGAACTGGCGGTCCAGGATCACTTTCGCCGTGGCCGCGTCCAGCGTGCGGTTGAAGGCGATGATGCCGCCGAAGGCGCTGGTCGGGTCGGTGGCGTAGGCCAGCTCGTAGGCGTCGCCGCAGGCCACGCCGACGGCCACGCCGCAGGGATTGGCGTGCTTGACGATCACGCAGGCCGGCGCGTCGAACTGGCGCACGCATTCCCATGCCGCGTCGGCGTCGGCCAGGTTGTTGAAGCTCAGCTCCTTGCCCTGCAGTTGCTGGAACGTGGCCAGCGTGCCCGGCACCGGACCGAGGTCGCGGTAGAACGCGCCGGACTGGTGCGGGTTCTCGCCATAGCGCAGGTCCAGCACCTTCACGAAGGTGGAATTCATCTGCGCGGGGAACTCGTCGCGCGGGGGCACCAGCGCGTCGGGATCGCGCACGGCGGACAGGTAGTTGCTGATCGCCGCGTCGTATTGCGCCACCCGGTTGAACGCGGCCACCGACAGCGCGAAGCGCGTCTGCGCGGAGAGCGCGCCATCGTTCTCTTCCAGTTCCCGCGCGATGCCGGCGTACTGCGAGGGGTCGGTGGCGACCGCCACGCGGGCGAAGTTCTTCGCCGCCGAGCGCAGCATCGCCGGGCCGCCGATGTCGATGTTTTCCACCGCGTCGGCCAGGGTGCAGTCGGCCTTCGCGGTGACCTGCTCGAACGGATACAGGTTCAGCACCAGCAGGTCGATCGCGCCGATGCCGTGTTCGGCCATCACCGCATCGTCCAGGCCAGCGCGGCCCAGCAGGCCGCCATGCACCATCGGGTGCAGCGTCTTGACGCGGCCGTCCATCATTTCCGGGAACCCGGTGACCTCGGATACGTCGCGCACGGACAGGCCGGCGTCACGCAATGCCTTCGCGGTGCCGCCGGTGGACAGCAGTTCGACATCGCGGGCGGCCAAAGCCTGGGCCAGTTCGACCAGGCCGGTCTTGTCGGAAACGGACAGCAGCGCCCGGCGCACGGGCTTCGGATCAGAGGTCATCGGGGAAGGGAGTGCGGAACGGAGACGCGCATTATAGCGGGCCGCTCCGGCGGAGCCGGTGCTCAGGCCAGCCCGTAGTCCTTCAGTTTCTTGCGCAGCGTGGCGCGGTGGATGCCCAGCATGGCGGCGGCGCGGCTCTGGTTGCCGTCGCAGTGGTTCAGCACTTCCACGAACAGCGGGATCTCCATCTCGCGCAGCACGATCTCGTACACGTCATCGGCGTCGCAACCGTCCAGGTCGCGCAGGTAGCGGCGCACGGACTGCGCGACATGCTCGCGGAGCGGCGGCCTCTGCGTGCCGCGTGGAGTGTCCTGACGGGTGGAGGCAGCGTTCACACAGGTCCCCTGATGCCACGGTTTCTGACGCCCGCCTTCTGCTTGTCGGTTTTCGGCGGGGGGACGAGTCTAGCGCCTGATCGCGGCGCGCGCATCCGGTTTTTTGATGAACCGGGGCTGGGCAACGGCAACGTGACCTGTCCCCATGGCGTTAACAGGCCCTAGCGAAAGTCGAATGAAAACGCGACGACGTTGGCGCTGGGCTCGCGCACGCGCACGGCCACCTGCGCGCTTTGTCCCGGGGCGATGCCGGCCTGGGGTTCCGCGCCGGCCAGGTAATCCTGCGGCTGCAGCGCGCGCGCGCCGAGCGTGCGGCCGTCGGCATCCTTCAATGTGAGAAGGATCACTGGCCAGGCCTGCGTCCAGCGGGCATCGTTGCGGAAGGTCGCCTGCGCCTGCAGCGTGCCGGGCGCGCCGGGTATGGGCCGCACGTCGCGGCTGAGCATGGCGAAGGCGGCAGGCTCGCGCCAGGTGGGCACGTCGCAGGCGAATGCGCCGCACAGGGCCGACACCACGGGCCGCCAGGCGGCCTGCGCGGCAAGGCGGTCGCGGTCGGCCAATATCACCTGCAGGCACAACAGCAACGACAGGCCGGCCAGGGCACCCCATTGCCAGCGCGCGGCACGTGCATGCACCGTGGTGGTGCGCGGGGCGCGGGTGAAGCGCGGTGTCGCGGCGGCGCGCGCGCGGACAGGGGCGACCGCAGCCGAAGGCGCCGCTGGCCCGCCGGGCGCAGCGGCGGTGGGGATGGCATCCGCCGCTGCGTCGGTTTCTTCTTCCCGTGCCTGCGGAGTCGCTTGCGCCTCAACCGCATGGACGGCGTCGTGTGCATCCACCGCATCCACCGCATCGCCGCCGACCGGATCGGCGATGCCGCCATCGGCAACGGCATCGGTGCCGGACGATCCATCCCGCGTATCGCGCGCCTGCACGGCGGCGCCGTCCGCCTGTTCCACGCCATCCGCGGGATGCAGGTAGGCGGCGAGGCTGGGCGGTGGGACCGGCGCATCGACGCCCTCGTCCGCGATGGCGCGGCCGCAACGTGGACACACCGGCGGCCATGCGCGGGTCTGCGGATGCTGGGCGACCAGGAACTGGCAGTGCGGACAGGCGGCGAACATGGCCTTATTCAATCACGCCGGTGCGGGGCCGTGTTGTGACCCACGACGGGGAGCGCGTCCGTCAGCGGCGCACGCCGTCGATGCGCATCCAGTCGCCGTCCTGCGTGGCCGCCAGCGCATCGAACCACGGGGCGTAGCGCGCCAGCAGTTCGTCCTCCTGTCCCTTCAGGATGCCGGACAGGGCGATGCGGCCACCGGGCGCGACACGCGAGGCGAGCGTCTCGGCCAGCGCGTCCAGCGCCGAGGCCAGGATGTTGGCGACCACCACGGGATAGGTGGCGACGGGCTCGTCTTCGGGCAGGTGCACCGAAAGCCGTTCCCCCACCTCGTTGCGCTCGGCGTTGTCGGCGGTGGCCAGCAGGGCCTGCGGGTCGTTGTCCACGCCGACGGCCGAATGCGCGCCCAACTTGAGCGCCGCCAGCGCGAGGATGCCCGAGCCGCAGCCGAAATCCAGCACCCGCGCGCCGGCCAGCCGGCCTTCACTGGCCAATGCGTCCAGCCAGCGCAGGCACAGCGCGGTGGTGGGATGCGTGCCGGAACCGAAGGCCAGGCCCGGGTCCAGGCGCACGATGGCGGCATCGCCACGCGCTTCCCCGGGCACCTCGTGGTTCCACGGCACGATGAAGGTACGCGCGCCGAAGCGCATCGGCTTGAACTGGTCCAGCCAGGCGCGTTCCCAGTCCTCGTCCTGCACGGTGCGGAAACTCGCCTGCGTCCAGTCCAGGCCGGGATCGAAGGCTTCCAGCGCCGCCAGCAGCAGCAAGGCATCGGTGTCGTCGGCGAACAGCGCGGTCAGCACCAGCGCCTTCCACAACGGCGTCTCGCCCACGCCGGGTTCCAGGATCGCGTTCTCGTTGCCGGTATCCGCATCGGCGTCCAGCAGCGTGACCGACAGCGCGCCCACGTCCTCCAGCGCGTTCTCGTAGCGCGGCTGTTCGGCTTCGGTGCAGCGCAGGGTGAGTTCCAGGTAGGGCATGGCGACGGGGCGGTGCAGAAAATGCGGGCGGCAATTGTCGCATGCGGTTTCCCGGGCGCCTGCCGCGTTCAGGTGACGAAAGGCGGGCGTGGCGGGCCGAACGCGCCCGCGTTGCATTGAAAGGTCGGGAACTCGCCGGGATAATGCCCGGTCATGACCCGGAAGCCGCTGCTGCCGATCGCGCTGCTGGGCCTGCTGGGTGTGCTGGCGTGGATTCCGCTGCGCCATGCCGGGCAGGCCGCGCCGCGCGTGGCCGAGCCGGCGGACGCCGCTCCGATGATGGTGGCCGCTCACGCCATCTCGCCGATGCCCGTCGCGCGGGCCCTGCCGGCGGTGACGCGCACGGGGTCTTCGCTGTCTCCCATGCGGCGCGGGTTCGAGGAAAGCAACGATCTCTTCGCGTATTCGCAGGCGCTGCTGTCGCATGCGGCCGAAGGCGATGCCGATGCGATGTGGCTGCTGAGTCTGGTGCAGGACTATTGCGCCGGCTACGCGGCCGATCCCGCCGGCTATGCGCGGGACACCCAGGTCATCGCCCGGCTGGGCCTGTCCAGCGGCGGTGCGATGCTGTCGGCGCGCCAGCGCGTGCAGCAGCGTTGCGGACGCTTCGTGCCGCAGGATGGCTTCTCGTCGCCGAAGATCGTCACCCAGCGTGTGCAGGCGGCCAATGCCGGCAGCCTGGCGGCGGAGGCGGCGCTGCTGGCGATGGACCAGCCGCTGCGCGACGACGATGGCTACCGGCGCGATCTGGTCGAGCGCGTGCTGGACTCGGGCGACCCCTTCGCCTTCGTCGCCATCGCGCCGGCGATGGGCACGGCGGGCAACGCGCGACGCGACACGCTGGGCGAGGTGTCGGGCAGCGAACTGTCGGAGATCGCCTGGCGCATCGCCTCGTGCAAGCTGGGCATGGACTGCAGCCCGGACGGTTCGATGATGACGAATTACTGCGTGAACGGCGGGATCTGTTCGCGGGACGAATCGCAGGATTTCCCCACCTTCGCGCGCGACGCCGGCGTGCCGCGGCAGGGTGGCGACAAGGTTGACGACATGGTGGACACATTGCTGTCCCACGCAGGAGTGGACGGATGAAGTACAAGCACACACGCCCGGGAGCCAATCTCCTGGTCTGGGGTTTGGTGGTGGTGGCCTATGCCGCCGCCGCGACGGCCATCGTGATCGAGACGCGTGCGCCCGAATACCGCGACCTGACGCGCGTGGCGCACATGACCATCCACCTGCCCGACGACGCGCGACGCCTGGGCGCGGCGCAGGTGGCGGCGATCTACCGCGCGCGCAGCGGCACGCCGTTCTCCACGCTGGCACCGGGCAGCACGATCAAGGTGGTGTGGCCGGACGGCTCATCGGAGATGGTGCGCGTCACCGATCCGTCCTCGCCGTTGGGCGTGGTGCCGGTGAAGGGCACGCAGCAGGCATCGCCGGATCGCTGAGGGATCGCGCCGCGGGCGGCGGGACCCATGCATGAAGAAGGGCCGGGAGGGCGATCTCCCGGCCCTTCGTTTTTCCGCGTACGCCGATCGGGCCGGCCCGCCCCAGTTCCGGTCAGACCAGCGCGATGTTCTTGTTCTTGCGTTCGGCCAGGCGCTTTTCCAGGTAGTGGATGTTCTGCCCGCCGGCCTGGAAGCCCTGGTCGCGCATGATGCGCTGCTGCAGGGGGATGTTGGTCTTGATGCCGTCCACCACCATCTCGCTGAGCGCCACGCGCATGCGCGCGATGGCGGTGTCGCGGTCGGGGCCGTGCACGATCAGCTTGCCGATCATCGAGTCGTAGTTCGGCGGTACGCGGTAGCCTTCGTAGATATGCGTGTCCACGCGCACGCCGGCGCCGCCGGGGGCGTGGAAATGCTGGATGAGGCCCGGATGCGGCATGAAGGTTTCCGGGTCCTCGGCGTTGATGCGGCACTCGATGGCATGGCCGCGCAGCACGATGTCGCTCTGCCTGATGGAAAGCTTGTGCCCGGCGGCGATGCGCAGCTGTTCGACCACCAGGTCGACGCCGGTCACCATCTCGGTCACCGGGTGCTCGACCTGGATGCGGGTGTTCATCTCGATGAAGTAGAAGCGGCCGTTCTCGAACAGGAATTCGAACGTGCCTGCACCGCGGTAACCGATGCGCAGGCAGGCCTCCACGCAGACCTTGCCGATCTCGGCGCGCTGTTCGTCGGTGATGCCGGGGGCGGGCGCTTCCTCCACCACCTTCTGGTGGCGGCGCTGCATCGAACAGTCGCGCTCGCCCAGGTGGATGGCGTTGCCCTGGCCGTCGGCCAGCACCTGGATCTCCACGTGGCGCGGATTCTCCAGGAACTTCTCCATGTAGACCTCGCCGTTGCCGAAGGCGGCCTTGGCTTCCGACTTGGTGGTGGCGATGGCGTTGCCCAGCGCGGCCTCGGCGTGCACCACGCGCATGCCGCGCCCGCCGCCGCCGCCGGCCGCCTTGATGATGACCGGGTAGCCGATCTCGCGCGCGATCTTGGTGTTGGCCACGATGTCGTCGCCCAGCGGCCCGCCGCTGCCCGGCACGCAGGGCACGCCGGCGGCCTTCATCGCGCGGATCGCCTCCACCTTGTCGCCCATCAGGCGGATGGTGTCGGCCTTGGGCCCGATGAAGACGAAGCCGGACTGCTCCACGCGCTCGGCGAAGTCGGCGTTCTCCGACAGGAAGCCGTAGCCCGGGTGGATCGCCTGCGCGTCGGTGACTTCCGCCGCGGCGATGATCGCCGGGATGTTGAGGTAGCTCTCGGCCGAGGGCGCGGGGCCGATGCAGACCGACTCGTCGGCCATGGCCACGTGCTTGAGGTTGCGATCGACGGTGGAATGCACCGCGACCGTGCGGATGCCCAGGGTGTGGCAGGCGCGCAGGATGCGCAGCGCGATCTCGCCCCGGTTGGCGATGACGACTTTATCGAGCATGGGATTCGGGATTCGGGATAGGGGATTCGTAAAGCGCAGGCGTCTCGCGGACGTTGCGCGGCGATATGTCGAGCGAGCGGATCAGGGCATTGAGGCGGGCGAAAGTGCGGTCCACGAGATCGTCCGCGGCCTTGCCTGCCTCCATGAACCCGAGCCGCCGCGCGATTTCGATCTGGGTACTGATTTCCGCCAGTGAGCCCCGCGCTATCGACAGGAAGCGCAGGTAGTCGGCGGTCGAGCGACGGGCGGCGCCCTCGGCGATGTTTGACGGGACACTGACGGCGGCGCGGCGCAGTTGCATGGTCAGGCCGAGACGCTCGGTATCGGGAAATGTGGCGGTGAACCGGTAGACGGATTCGACAAGCGCCATCGCATCGCGCCAGACCTCCAGGCGCTCATGCGGCCGCTGCTTTTCCGAATCCCGATTCACGAATCCCGAATCCCGTCGTGATTGGCGTCAGCCGATCACGAATAGAGGCTGGTCGAATTCGATCGGCTGGCCACTCTCGGCCAGGACCGACAGCACGGTGCCGGACACGTCGGCCTCGATGGGGTTGAACATCTTCATCGCCTCGATGATGGCCAGCGTCTCGCCGGCTTTCACGGCCTGGCCCACGCTGACGAAGGCCGGCTTGTCCGGCGATGGCGAGGCGTAGAACGTGCCGACCATCGGCGCGCGCACCACGTGGCCGTCGGGCAGGTTGCTGCTCGGCTTGGCCGAACCGCCGGTGGAGGCTTCGGTGGGCGAACTCATCGGCATCGGCGCCGCGGCGCGCGCCTCGACCTGGGCGACCGGCGCCGGCACCGCGTAGCCGCCCTTGGGCGTGCGCGCCAGGCGGACCGATTCCTCGCCTTCCTTGATCTCGATTTCGGCCAGGTTCGACTCTTCCAGCAGGTCGATCAGTTTCTTGATTTTGCGGAGATCCATAGGGGCCTCGTACCAGTGAATGCAGCGGTGGAAAGGGGGTGCGCGGCGCCGGGCGCCAGCGGTGCGGGCGGCTCAGCCGCCGCGTCGGAGCGACGTGCCGTATGTCATGCGACCGCCACCCGCGCCAGCGCGGCGTCCAGGGCGTAGCGGTAGCTGTCGGCGCCGAAGCCGCAGACCACGCCGACCGCCTTGTCGCTGAAATAGCTGGTGTGGCGGAACGGCTCGCGGGTGTGCGGGTTGGACAGGTGGATTTCGATGAAGGGCAGGGCCACCGCCGCCAGCGCGTCGCGCAGCGCGACCGAGGTATGGGTGAAGGCGGCCGGGTTGATCAGGATGAAGGCGGTGCCGTCCGTGCGGGCGGCCTGGACGCGGTCGACCAGGGCGTGCTCGGCGTTGGACTGGAAGGATTCCAGCTGGTGGCCGGCGGCCTGCGCCTGCGCCGCCAGCGACAGGTCGATGTCGGCCAGGGTCGTGCGGCCATAGACCTCCGGCTCGCGCGTGCCGAGCAGATTGAGGTTGGGGCCATGCAGGACCAGCAGTTTCGCCATTCGCGCCTCCAGCGGAAGGGCGGCAGTCTGCGGCAAGCCGTCGATGCTGTCCAGTTCGCCGAAGTTTGCTTCGTTTTAAGCGAGTGTTTGAATCTTGGCGGCGATCACGCGGGATCGGTGGCCTGTGGGGCTTTCCCGGCGTGCGACGCCATCGAACAGTGACTTCGCGACCGCTTGCGCGTGGCGAAAGCCTGCAAGTTCGGCGACGTTGGCCGCCGAACAGTCATTTCGCCCAGTCGCCGATCTCGCCGTGCCGGAATGGCCCGATCTTCTGCCGGACGATGCGCCCGTCGGCGCTCACCAGCACGGTATAAGGCAGCACGCCCTTGGCGTTGCCCAGCCACACGCTGGCGTCGGCCGGGCCGGGGGTATCCAGCATGATCGGGTAGCCGACCGGCACGCGCGACAGGAAGTCGTGGACGCCCTCGGGGGTATCCAGCGCCAGTCCGACCACCTGCACGCCATCCGGTCCCTGCGATTGCGCGAAGCGCTCCAGCTCCGGCATCTCCTCGACGCAGGGGCCGCACCAGCTGGCCCAGACATTGATCAGCAGCCGCTTGCCGCGGTAGTGGCCGCCCAGATCGACGATCTCGCCGTCCAGTCCGGGCAGCGCGATGGCCGGCATCGGGTCGCCGATGCCGGCGGGCGTGACGCCCGCGGGAGGCGCCGGCGCGGTGGCGTTGACCGCGGCGTGAAGGGCTCGCTCGCCCGGCGCGCTGCGCCACAGCGGGTTGCCGTCGAACCACAGGTTGGCCAGCAGCCCCAGCCCACCCGCCAGTGCGGCCACCAGCAGGATGCGTGGGGTCGTCGCCTTCATCGCGCCGCCCGCGCCAGTGCCTGGGCGACCAGGTCGTGGGTCAGCACGGTGGGCAGCACTTCGCCCTCGCCACCGCCACGCGGATAGACCACGTACAGCGGCACGCCGACGGCCCTGTGGCTTTCGAGGAAGGCGGTGATGGCCGGGTCCACGTTGGTCCAGTCGCCGGTCATCATCACGGCGTCGTGCGAGGCCAGCAGGTCGCGGAAGGCGGACTTGTCCAGCACCGCCTTCTCGTTGGCCTTGCAGGTCACGCACCAGTCCGCGGTCATGTCGACGAAGACGATGCGGCCTTCCGCGCGCAGCGCGGCCAGCCGTTCGGCGGAATACGCCACCTCGCCTTCATTCGCGACGGCGGTGCGCGCTTCCTGCGGCAGCCGGTGCGCCAGCGCCAGCGGCGCCAGCGAGGCCGCCAGCAGGGCAACGGCCAGCGCGCGCTGCAGCGGCGCCGAGCGCAGTTGCAGGCGCTGGAACCACCACAGCCCCAGCGCCAGCACTACCAGCCCGACCAGTGCCAGGCCCACCGCGTCGATGCCGCGCTGCTTGCCCAGCACCCACAGCAGCCATGCCGCGGTCAGGTACATCGGGAACGCCAGCGCCTGCTTCAGCGTCACCATCCACGGTCCCGGCTTGGGCAGTCGGTCGGCCAGCGCCGGCACGAAGCCGATCAGCAGGAACGGCAGCGCCAGCCCCAGGCCCAGCACCGCGAACACCAGCAGCGCCAGCGGCGTCGGCGCGGTGAACGCATACGCCAGCGCGAGCCCCATGAACGGCGCGGTGCAGGGGCTGGCCACCACCACCGCCAGCACGCCGGTAAAGAAATCGCCGGCCGGTCCGCTCCGCCGGGTCAGTCCGTGGCCCGCGCCGGCCAGCCGGTAACCCACGGCGAACACGCCCGACAGGCTCAGGCCCACCGCGAACATCACATAGGCCAGCAGCCCGACCACCCAGGGCTGCTGCAACTGGAAGCCCCAGCCCAGCGCCTGCCCGGCGGCGCGCAGTCCGATCGCCAGCGCGCCCACGGCGACGAAGCTGGCCAGCACGCCGGCCGTGTACCAGAGCGCGCTCTGCCGGGCATGGCCGCCGCTGCGCCCGCTCTCGGCCAACGACAGCGCCTTCAGCGACAGCACCGGCAGCACGCAGGGCATCAGGTTCAGGATCAGGCCGCCCAGCAGCGCCAGCGCCAAGGCGGCCAGCAGCGTGGTCGGACCGCGCTGGGCGCGTTCCAGCACCTCTTCGGGCGGCCGCGTGCGTTCCACTTCGGCCGGTATCGCGGCGGCTTCCGCCGGCGCCGTTTCTTCGGCGGGGCGTGCATCCGCCGGTGCATCCGCGATGGTCGCGGTGGGCAACGGCTCGATCAGCTGCGCCGGAACCGTGGCCGGCGCATCGGCGGGCGTCGTGGTGCCGGCGGGAATCGAGAGCTTCACCCGCCGGGTCATCGGCGGATAGCAGATGCCGTCCTTCTGGCAGCCCTGGAACGTCACCCGCAGCGTCGCGTCCGCCGCGCGGCCATGTTCGCGCCGCAGCGGCACCGGCACTTCGGCCTGGTCGAAATACACGGTGACGTCGCCGAAGTGTTCGTCGCGGTGCGGCACGCCCCTGGGCCAGCGTGGCGCCTGCAACGCGATGCCGGGCGCGCCTTCCAGCGCCATCGAGGTGCGGTCGCGATACAGGTAGTAGCCGCGCGCCGGGGTGAAGCGCAGCAGCAACTGGTCGCCGTCGAAGGCGATGGCCTCGAAGGCGAAGGCCTGTTCGGCCGGCAGCGGCAGTTCGTCCACCGCGCCGCCCGGCCCCTGGCCCAGCAACCCGCCTCCGGCGAGCGCGGGCGTACCCAGCGGCACGAAGCCGGCTTCGGCGGCAGGCAGCGCGACGGTCAGCGTGCGCGTCTGCGGCGGGTAGCAGATGCCGGCGTCTGCGCAGCCCTGATACTTGATCTTCAGAGTGACGGAGGCGGCATCGGCCTCGGCGCGGCCGGGCAGGGTGGCCGCCAACTGGTCGCGGTAGGTTTCCACGTCGCCGAAGAATTCGTCCCGGTACGCCTTGCCCGGGGGCAGTTGCAGCGGCCGGGCGGCGAAACCGGCGTCGGCTTCCACGCCGGTGCGGTGGCGGTACAGGTAGTAGCCGTCGGCGATCTTCCAGTGGATCTCGATGCGGTCGCGGCTGGGCGCCGTGGCCGTGAGCGCGAAGGCTTCGTCCACCGGCAGCAGGTCGTCCTGGGTGATGGCGGCACGCGCCGCCGGCGGGAACGCGCCGAGAAACAGCGCACAGGACAACAGCAGGAGCAGCACGCGCAGCGGCATCGGGTCAGGGTTCCTCGTGAGTCTGTTCGGCCACCCAGCCGAGGTAGGCGGGCAGGCCGTCGGCTTCGACCGCCAGGATCTCGGGCAGTTCATACGGGTGCAGCTCGCCCAGCCGCGCGGTCAGCGCGTCCAGCCGGTCGGCCGTGGTCTTGATCAGCAACTGGACCTCGCCGGCCTGCTCCACCCGGCCCTGCCAGCGATAGGTCGAGACCACGCCGGGCAGGGCGCTGACACAGGCGGCCAGCCGTTCTTCCACCAGCGTCCGCGCCAGCCGCTGGGCGGTGGCGTCGTCGGGGCAGGTGGACAGGACCAGGCGGATGGACATGAGCGGGGGATTATCGCAGACCCGCGCCGGCCGGCCTGGGCGCGATTTGCGCGTCCGCCCCTTGAAACGCCGCCGGCCACCCCAACATCCGGTGCATCCCGGCCTGGCCGGGTTTTTGTGCCCGCGGCGTTGGCAGTCTCCCGGTGGGAGTGCTAACATCGCCGCCCCTTTCCCAGTGCAATCAATCACTTAACGAGGATTGAAATGAGCAATATCAAGCCGCTGTACGACCGCGTGGTCATCAAGCGTACCGAAGAAGAAAAAGTATCCGCCGGTGGCATCGTGATCCCCGACTCGGCCACCGAGAAGCCGATCAAGGGCGAAGTCATCGCCGTGGGCGAAGGCAAGGTGCTGGACAACGGCAACGTGCGCGCGCCGAAGGTGAAGGTGGGCGACCAGGTCCTGTTCGGCAAGTACAGCGGCACGGAAGTGAAGCTGGACGGCACCGATTACCTGGTGGTGAAGGAAGACGACATCTTCGCTGTTCTGGGCTGAGCCCGGAACAGCGGGATACGGGATGCGGGATTAGGGATTCGCAAAAGCGCATCGCGCTGAATCTTTCCGCTCGCTCCCGGTCCCGCCCTTCCGCTTCTGCGAATCCCCAATCCCCAATCACGAAATCCCGGAGTTCAGAAACATGGCTGCCAAAGATATCCGTTTCGGCGAAGACGCTCGTACGCGCATGGTGCGCGGCGTGAACATTCTCGCCAATGCCGTCAAGGCAACGCTCGGCCCGAAGGGCCGCAACGTCGTGCTCGAGAAGAGCTTCGGCGCCCCCACCATCACCAAGGACGGCGTGTCCGTCGCCAAGGAAATCGAACTGGCCGACAAGTTCGAGAACATGGGCGCGCAGATGGTGAAGGAAGTCGCTTCCAAGACCTCCGACAACGCCGGCGACGGCACCACCACCGCCACCGTGCTGGCGCAGGCGCTGATCCGCGAAGGTTCCAAGGCGGTCGCCGCCGGCATGAACCCGATGGACCTCAAGCGCGGCATCGACAAGGCGGTCATCGCCGCCGTGGCCGAGCTGAAGAAGATCAGCAAGCCCACCGCCGACGACAAGGCCATCGCCCAGGTCGGCACCATCTCGGCCAACTCCGACAGCAACATCGGCGACATCATCGCCGAGGCCATGAAGAAGGTCGGCAAGGAAGGCGTGATCACGGTCGAGGAAGGCTCGGGCCTGGAGAACGAGCTGGACGTGGTCGAGGGCATGCAGTTCGACCGCGGCTACCTGTCGCCGTACTTCATCAACAACCAGCAGAGCCAACAGGTCGAATTCGACGACCCGTTCATCCTGATCCACGACAAGAAGGTCTCCAACGTCCGCGAACTGTTGCCGGTGCTGGAAGGCGTCGCCAAGGCCGGCAAGCCGCTGCTGATCGTGGCCGAGGAAGTGGAAGGCGAAGCGCTGGCCACCCTGGTGGTCAACACCATCCGCGGCATCGTCAAGGTCGCCGCCGTCAAGGCGCCGGGCTTCGGCGACCGCCGCAAGGCCATCCTGGAAGACATCGCCACGCTGACCAACGGCACGGTGATCTCCGAGGAAGTCGGCCTGCAGCTGGAGAAGGCCACCATCAACGACCTGGGCCGCGCCAAGAAGGTCGTGGTGTCGAAGGAAAACACCACCATCATCGACGGTGCCGGCGATGCCGAGCGCATCCAGGCCCGCATCAAGCAGATCAAGGCGCAGATCGAAGAGACATCTTCGGACTACGACCGCGAGAAGCTGCAGGAACGCGTGGCCAAGCTGGCCGGCGGCGTGGCCGTGATCAAGGTCGGCGCCTCGACCGAGATCGAGATGAAGGAGAAGAAGGCCCGCGTCGAAGACGCCCTGCACGCCACGCGTGCGGCGGTGGAAGAAGGCGTGGTCCCGGGCGGCGGCGTGGCCCTGATCCGTGCGCTGCAGGCCATCAACGGCCTGAAGGGCATCAACGAAGACCAGAACCACGGCATCCAGATCGCCCTGCGCGCGATGGAAGCCCCGCTGCGCGAGATCGTCACCAACGCCGGCGAAGAGCCCTCCGTGATCGTCAACAAGGTCAAGGACGGTTCGGGCAACTTCGGCTACAACGCCGCCAACGGCGAGTTCGGCGACATGATCGAGTTCGGCATCCTGGATCCGACCAAGGTCACCCGTTCGGCCCTGCAGAACGCGGCGTCCATCGCCGGCCTGATGATCACCACCGAAGCGATGGTGGCCGAAGCGCCGAAGAAGGAGGAGCCGGCCCTGCCGGGCGGCGGTGGCATGGGCGGCATGGGCGGCATGGACTTTTGAGTCCGGCTTCCCGCTGCACCCGCACCACGAAGACCCCGCCGCAAGGCGGGGTTTTTCTTTGCCGGACGGCGCCCCGTTGCAGATGAAACATTCGCCAGCGGGGGAAATGCGTGTTATCACTGGCCGCGAATGAATACCCACCGCGCCCGCTTTTGGTTCTGGTATTACGGCGATCCGATGCCGATGGCGGAGGAAGGGCAGCGTTCGTTCTAGGTAAGACACCAGAAGAATCCCCTTGAAGCCGCCAGCGAACCTGGCGGCTTTTTTATTGATCCGGAGAAACCCCATGGCCCCCCATACCGACGACCTGCGCATCAGGAAGCTCGACACGCTGGTCACGCCCGCCGCCGTCATCGCCGAATTGCCGTGCGACGAATCGGTCTCGCAGACCGTGGCCGATGCCCGCGACGCGCTGCACCGCATCCTGCACGGGCAGGACGACCGCCTGATCGTGGTGATCGGCCCGTGTTCCATCCACGATCCCGCTTCGGCGATGGAATACGCCTCGCGCCTGCGTCCGCTGCGCGACGCGCTGGGCGGGGAACTGGAAATCGTCATGCGCGTCTACTTCGAGAAGCCGCGCACCACGGTGGGCTGGAAAGGGCTGATCAACGACCCGGCGCTGGACGGCAGCTTCGACATCAACCGCGGCCTGCGGCTGGCGCGCGGCCTGCTGCGCGACATCAACGCGCTGGGCCTGCCGGCTGGATGCGAATACCTGGACACCATCTCGCCGCAATACATCAGCGACCTGGTCGCGTGGGGCGCGATCGGCGCGCGCACCACCGAAAGCCAGGTGCACCGCGAAATGGCCAGCGGGCTGTCGTGTCCCGTCGGCTTCAAGAACGGCACCGACGGCAACGTCAAGATCGCGGTGGACGCGGTGGGCGCGGCCTCGCATCCGCATCATTTCCTGGCCGTGACCAAGGACGGCCGCTCGGCCATCGCGGCTACCGCCGGCAACCCGGACTGCCACGTCATCCTGCGCGGCGGCAAGGCGCCCAACTACGACGCGTCCAGCATCGAGGCGGCCAGCCAGGTGCTGGCCAAGGCGGGGATCCCCCCGCGCCTGATGGTGGACGCCAGCCATGCCAACAGTGGCAAGAACCCGGACAACCAGCCGCAGGTCATCGACGACATCGCCACGCAACTGGAAAGCGGCGAGCGGCGCATCGTCGGCGTGATGGTGGAAAGCCATCTGGTCGGCGGGCGGCAGGATCTGGAAGCCGGCCGGCCACTGGTTTACGGTCAGAGCATCACCGATGGCTGCCTGGGCTGGGAGGCGTCGGTCGCCGTGCTGGAACGCCTGGCCGAAGCGGTCCGCCGCCGGCGCGAGCAGCGCGTCTCGCAGGCCGCGTGAGCTTGATTCTTTTTCAGCCCCGACCGCGCTTTCCCGTTGCACGGTCGGGGCTGAAGCCCCTCCTGCAAGTGACTTCCGGCAGGTCGAAGTGGTGACGCCCGGCATCTGACGGCCGCGTGGGATGACGGGAGACTGGCGCCGTCATCCGTCGCCGAGATTTCGCCATGAACCGCTTCGTCCGCCGCACGCTTTCGATCGCCGCCCTCGTCGCCAGCGCCTGCGCCGCGCAGGCCCATGCCGCCGACCTCACCGTCACCCTGCGCGACGTGCGCGTGCAGACCGGCGTGCTGAAGCTGGCGCTGGTCGATTCGCAGGCCGGGTGGGACGGGCAGGCCGTCCCGGTGCGGGCCGATGGCGCGCCGCCGCGGGGCGATACGGCCACCTTCGTGTTCAAGGACCTGCCGGCCGGCGCCTACGCGGTCATGGTCACGCACGACGAGAACGGCAACGGCAAGCTGGACACCAACCTGATCGGCATGCCGGTGGAAGGCTACGGCTTCAGCAACAATCCGGCGGTGATGCGCAAGCCGACCTGGGAGGAAGCCCGCTTCGACGTCGCGACCGACCAGGCCATCGACATCGCGCTGCGCTGAGGTCGCCGCCATGCGCACCGTCGATAGCCGTCGCCGCTTCCTGCGCACCTTGCTGTCCGGCGCCACCACGCTGGCCATCGCGCCGGCGCTGCTGCGCAGCGAAGCCGCCTTCGCCGGCGATCCGGCGCGGTTCGCCGAAGGCCTGCGCCAGCATCCCTGGCTGGCCGGCTGGAAGTCGGTCGGCGCCGAATCGCTGGGCCCCACCACGGTCGAACTGGACGGCCGGCTGCCGGACGGATTCGCCGGCACGCTGTACCGCAACGGCCCGGCCTGGACCGAGCGCGCCGGCTTCCGCTACGAACACTGGTTCGACGGCGACGGCATGGTGCACGGCTGGCGGTTCGGCAAGGGCCGCGTCACCCATCAAGCGCGCATGGTGGCCACGCCCAAGTTCACCCGCGAGCAGCAGGCCGGGCGCTTCCTGTATCCCACCGCCGGCACATCCATCCCGGACATGCAGCCGGTGCGCAACAACGACGACGCCAATGTCGCCAATACCTCGGTGACCGTCATCGACGGCCGCCTGTTCGCGTTGAACGAAGCCGGCTCCGCGTTCGAACTGGACCCGGACCAGTTGACCACGATCGGCCCGGTGACCTGGCGCCCGGATCTGGCCGCGCTGCCGTTTTCCGCGCATCCGCTGGTGGATCGCGACGGTTCGTCGTGGAACTTCGGCTCCCTCTCGCTGATGGGCGGCAACGGCCTGCTGGTCTGGCACATCGGCGCGGATGGCCGACTGGTATCGGCCGACGTGCTGGAAACCCCGGTGCACGGCTACCTGCACAGCTTCGCGATGACCGAGCGGCACCTGGTGTTCGCGTTGATCCCGTTCCGCTACGCCGAAGGCCGGGGCGCCTTCTTCGAACGCCTGCGCTTCCAGCCGGACCAGGCGCTGCGCATCGCGGTGGTGGACAAGAACGCACCGTCGGAAGCGCGCTGGTTCGAGGCCGATTTCGCCGCCGTCTACCATTTCGCCGATGCGCACGAGCGCAGTGGCCGGATCGTGGTGCGCGCGGTGCAGCATGCCGATCTCGACGCGGCGCGTTCGCCGATGCGGGCGGCGATGAATGGCCGCGCCGAAACGCATGGCGGCAATGGCACGCTGCGCGAACTGGTGCTGGACCTGCGCAACGGGCGTGCACGCTGGGAGGACACCGGCATCGCCGGCATCGAGTTCCCGGTGTTCGACGCGCGCACGCCGTTGGATCGCGCCGCGCGCCTGTACGCGCCAGCGCAGACGAACGAGTCCACCGTACCCTATTTCAATGCGGTGGCGTCCTTCGACCTGGCGCGCGGGCGACAACAGGTGCATCGCTACGGCCGCGACGTATTGGTGGAGGAACACCTGTTCGTCCCGCGCCCCGGTGGCCGCCGGCCGGACGAGGGCTGGCTGGTCGGCACGCTGCTGGACGGCGCGCGCGGCCGCAGCGGCATCGCCGTGCTGGACGCGCAACGGGTGGGCGATGGCCCGCTGGCGCAGGCCTGGTTGCCGTACGCATTCCCGCTCGGCTTCCACGGGCATTTCGCGGCGGTTTGAGGCATCGCCGCGCGGGGCGGCTTGCGCGGGCGCCGGATTCCGGCATCCTGCGTCGATGGAACGGACACCCTCTTTCGCGCGCCGCCTGCCTTCGTGGCTGCGGCGCGCCCTCGTCGCCGCGGTCGCGCTGTATGCGCTTTACCTGATCGCCGGCAATCTCTTCCTCAATACGCCGTGGGGCGAATCGACGATCAACCGCAAGCCGGACCGTTTCCAGATGCACTGGGAATCCGGTCGCACCTGGTGGCCGGGGCGCGTTTCCCTGGCCGGGGTCGAGTTGAAGGGGCAGGCGCGCCGGATCGCCTGGCAGGCGCAGGCCGCGCGCGTGGAAGGGCGCATCGCGCTGTGGCCACTGCTGCGCCGCCGCCTGCAGATCCCGACGATCCATGCGCAGGAAGTTATTGGCGGTGCGCGGCGCGTGGACAAGGAACTGCTGCCGCCCCCGCCGCGCGAAGGCGGTTGGGAACTGCTGTTCGACCGCATCGCCAGCGATTCGGTGCGGCATGCCTACTTCGGCGCACTGGTGCTGGAAGGGCAGGGCAGTGCGGAAGTCGGCTTCTACAAGCAACTACGCGGCGGCCCGATGGAGGTGATGCCATCGAAGGCGCATTTCCGCGATGCGCGCATCACCCGGGAGGGAACCGACGTCATGCGCGACGGCGTGTTGCAGGCGGAGTTCGCCATCGCGCGCCATCGCCGCGAGGAAGCCGCGGGCGTGGACAAGCTGCTGAAGACCGAGGCGCGGATCAGGCTGGACGGCGCCACCTCGGGGGTGGACGTGCACGTCGATCCGCAGGGCGGCGTGGCCGTGAAGCCGGTGCCGGGCACCGGCGAGGCGCACGCCGACCTGGGCTTCTCGCAGGGCGCGCTGACGCCGGGGAGCCGGTTGCAGTGGAGCATGCCCGTCACCGGCCACGACATCGCGGGCGCGGCCCGCAACGATGCGTTGGGCCTTGCGCTGGCGGTGGACCAGGACATCGTGCTGAAGGCCACCGTGCCGCCGCGCGCGGATGGACGGCTGTCGCTGGACGCCGACCTGCGCCTGCGCGGCAACCAGGTGCCGTTGCGCGATTTCCAGTCGTTGCTGCCGCGCGCTTCCGGCCATGTCGTCGGCGATTGGCGCTTCACGTCCCTGCGCTGGCTGTCCGGCCTGTTCCCGCAAGCGCCCTGGCTGAAACTGGACGGCGCCGGCGACGTCAGCGCCGACGTGCAGGTCGTGGACGGCAAGCTGGCCGCGGGCAGCCGCATCACCGTGCCGGGCGTGGAGGCGGTGGCCGACGTGATGGGCAACCGCATCCGTGGCCAGGCGCGCGCCGACATCCGCCTGGATGCGGGACCCAAGGGCGAACTGGTGCCGCGGATGGAAGCGGTGATGGGCGAGTTCCATGTCGCGGCGGTGAAGGCGCCGGACAAGCCCTACGTACAGGGGCGCAACCTGCGCCTGTCGCTGAATGCGGACGGCGAGTTGACGGAGCTGACGCAGAACCTGAAGGCGCGCGTCGTGTTCGACAACGCCTCGGTGCCCGACCTGCGCGTCTACAACCCGTTCCTGCCGCGCGAGCACATGCGGTTCGACGGCGGCGCGGGATTCCTCAGCGGCGACCTGTCGCTGGATGCGGCCGGCGAGGTGGGGCACGGCACGCTGCGCATCGCCGGACGCGGCACGCGCATGGTGCTGGCCGGCATCCAGGCGCGCGGCGACGTCGACCTGGACCTGAAGCTGCGCCGCGCCGACCTGAAGCGGCATGCCTTCGTCGCCGATGGCAGCACCGTGCAGCTGCGCAACGCCAGCTTCAGCGAGCCCGGCGGCGAATCCCGCAGCGGCTGGTGGGCGCGGGCGCGGCTGGATCGCGCGCGGCTGGACGTGGACCGGCCGATCAGCGCGGGCGGGCAGGCGGACGTGTCGATGAAGGACGTGGCTTTCCTGCTGGCGCTGTTCTCGCGCAAGAAGGAATACCCGGCCTGGGTCTACGCGCTGGTCGATGCCGGCCAGGCGCAGGTCAACGGCCACGTGCAATGGCAGGACGACGTGCTGGTGCTGGACCGCGTGCAGGCCCACAACGATCGCTTCGAACTGTTGGCGCGGCTGCGCCTGCAGGGCAGGCAGCGGCAGGGCGACCTGTACGCCAAGTGGCGTGCCTTGAGCGTCGGCGTGGAATTGCAGGACGACCAGCGCAAGTTCCACCTGGTCCGGGCCAGGCAGTGGTACGACGGCCGGCCGGACCTGTTGAAGTAGCCGCGGGCGGGTTTTTGCGCGGACGGGATGCGGGAGGCCTGTTCAGGTAAATGGAATGAAGAAAGTAATTCCTGTTCTACCCTCCATCCGGGCAATTGGTCTGGTATCGGTAACATCCAGCAACGGCGCGGGTTGTGCGCGTGTTCACATTTGTGTTCGGGCCACCGCCGTGGCTATACCGCCCGGTACTGTTTTGCAGTGCAGCGTGCAAGACCCGTAACCGCTCCTTCACGATGGCCCCGCATCCCGACGTGGGGGAGGGAGCAAGCCCGCAATTGGCCTAGCCTTTGCGGGCTTTTTTATGCCCGCTACGCAGGCATAAAAACCCAAGATTCGCTGCGCGAATCTCGGGCCCCAAGCGTGAGCTTCCACACCCCGCGGCGTTGCCGCGCCCCCTGACTCAGGGGGCTCTACTCCAGACGCGCGCCCGGTGTTCCCGGCAGGACAATCCTTTCCAGGGCGGAAGAGCAAAAACGGCTAGAATTGGCCCATGACCGACTCCTCCGCCCGCTTGATTCCCCTTCAGGTCGTCAGTTCCGCGCCCGCTCCGCTGGAAACGGGCGCCAAGCAGCTGGGCGGCGACAAGATTTCCCGTTCGCCGGTGCAGTTCGCCCATGCCCCGGTGCTGCGCAAGCCGTCGTGGATCCGCGTGCGCATCCCGTCCGACGGTTCGGTGGCCAAGCTCAAGGCCAAGCTGCGCGAGAACCGCCTGGTCACCGTGTGCGAGGAGGCCAGCTGCCCGAACATCCACGAGTGCTTCGGCCACGGCACCGCCACCTTCATGATCCTGGGCGAGGTCTGCACGCGCCGCTGCTCGTTCTGCGACGTGGCCCACGGCCGGCCCAAGCCGCCGGATCCGTCCGAGCCGCTGAGCCTGGCGCATACCGTCGCCGACATGGGCCTGAAGTACGTGGTGGTCACCTCGGTCGATCGCGACGACCTGCGCGACGGCGGCGCCCAGCATTTCGTCGACTGCATCGCCGCCATCCGCGAGCATTCGCCCGGCACGCGCATCGAGATCCTGACACCCGACTTCCGCGGCAAGGGCCGCATGGACCGCGCGCTGGAGATCCTGGCCGCCAATCCGCCGGACGTGTTCAACCACAACATCGAGACTGTGCCGGACCTGTACCCCAACGTCCGCCCCGGCGCCGACTACCAGTGGTCGCTGACCCTGCTGCAGCGCTTCAAGCAGCAGCACCCGCAACTGCCCACCAAGTCCGGCATCATGCTGGGCCTGGGCGAGACCATGGAGCAGGTGAAGGCCACCCTGCGCGACCTGCGCGCGCACGACGTGGAGATGGTGACCATCGGCCAGTACCTGCAGCCCACGCCGCACCACCACCCGGTGATGCGCTACTGGACGCCGGACGAGTTCAAGGAGCTTGAGCTGTACGGCAACGGGCTGGGTTTCAGCCACGTGGCTTCCGGGCCGCTGGTGCGTTCGTCCTACCACGCCGACCGCCAGGCCGCCGAGGCGGCCCGCGCCACCGCCGTCGCCGTCGCCGGCTGACCCGGGGCTCCGGCCCTGATCCCGTGGGAAGCGCTGCCGCCCCAGTGCCGCATATTGCCCGGCCGTCGGAGCCGGAATTCCTCCCACAAGTTCCATTCACATTTCACTACACGGGCGCGGCTAGGCTGCCCAAAGGCAGATGACAGGGCACGCAACTTTGTGCACTGTCTGCCTGTCGAACCTGCCATTCCTCTACAGCCTTCCTGGCCCCCGGGCCGCGAGTACGCGATGAAACTGAAGAAAGCTCCTGCCCTGTTGCTGGCCCTGACCCTGATGACCCCGCTGGCGTTGCTGGCGCGCGGCGATGGCGACGCCGTCGCGGTGGCGCCGACCGCGGACCAGTCCAACACGTCGAAGCTGGTCTACGGCCTGCTGTCGGACAGCCGCTACGCGTACCGCCCGCGCCCGCTGGACGACGCGCTGTCGCAGGACGTGTTCAAGCGTTACCTGGAAGCGCTGGACGGCAGCAAGCAGTTCTTCACCGCCGCCGACGTGGAGCGCTTCGCGCCGTACAGGACCAGGCTGGACGATGCGATCCGCAGCGGCGACTTGGCGCCCGCCTACGAGATCTTCGCCGTCTACAAGCAGCGCGTGGAAGAGCGCGTCGCCTATGCGCGCGCGCTGCTCAAGCAGGACTTCGATTTCACCGGCGACCAGCGCTGGGAATACGACCGCAAGGAAGCGCCGTGGGCCGCCGGCACGCAGGAGCTGGACGGCATCTGGAAGAAGTCGGTGATGAACGACTGGCTGCGCCTCAAGCTGGCCGGCAAGAAGCCCGACGATATCCGCAAGACGCTGGACAAGCGCTACGCCAACCTGCAGCGCAGCATCGGCGAACTGAAGACCGACGACGTCTTCCAGACCTTCCTCAACGCCTACACCAGCGCGATCGATCCGCACACGGATTACTTCACCCCGCGCAGTGCGGAGAATTTCAACCAGGCCATGTCGCTGTCGCTGGAAGGCATCGGTGCGGTGCTGCAGCGGCAGGACGATTTGGTGGTGATCCGCGAGATCGTGCCCGGCGGCCCGGCCGACCTGAGCGGCAAGCTGAAGGTCGGCGACCGCATCGTCGCGGTCGGCCAGGGCAAGTCCGGCGCGATGACCGACGTGATCGGCTGGCGCATCGACGACGTGGTGGCGCAGATCCGCGGCAAGAAGGACACCCAGGTCCGCATCGAGTACATCCCGGCCGAGACCGGCATCGACGGCAAGCACACCCTGGTCACCATCACCCGGCAGAAGGTCAAGCTGGAGGAGCAGGCGGCCAAGGCCGAGACCATCACGCTGCCGGCCAGCGCGAGCGAGCCCGAGCGCCGCATCGGGGTGGTCAAGCTGCCGGCGTTCTACCAGGATTTCGAAGGCCGCCGCCGCAATCCGAACGACTTCAACTCCGCCACCCGCGACATCGCCAAGCTGCTGGCGCAGTTCAAGGCCGACGGCGTGGACGGCGTGGTCATGGACCTGCGCAACAACGGCGGCGGCTCGCTGGACGAGGCGGTCGAACTGACCGGCCTGTTCATCGACAAGGGTCCGGTGGTGCAGGTGCGCGAATCGGGCGGCCGCGTCACCGTCAACAGCGACCGCAAGAGCGGCGTGGCGTGGGACGGCCCGCTGGCCGTGCTGATCAACCGTGGTTCGGCGTCCGCGTCGGAGATCTTCGCCGGCGCCATCCAGGACTACGGCCGCGGCCTGGTGATTGGCGAGACCAGCTTCGGCAAGGGCACCGTGCAGAACCTGGTCGACCTGGATCGCTGGCCCAGCAACGAGAACGCGCGCTTCGGCCAGGTCAAGCTGACCATCGCGCAGTTCTTCCGCGTGGCCGGCGGCAGCACCCAGCACAAGGGCGTGGTGCCGGACATCGCGTTCCCGGTGAGCGTGGACGCCACCGAGTACGGCGAGAGCACCTACGACAACGCGTTGCCGTGGACCCGCATCGCGCCCGTGCCGCACACGCAGTACGGCAACTTCGCCCCGTTGCTGCCGCGCCTGCAGGCGATGCACGCCGCGCGCTCGGTCAACGACAAGGAATTCCAGTGGTGGTCCGAGGACGTGGCGCAGTTCCGCGCCGAGGCGGCCAAGAAGTACGTCTCGCTCAACGAGGCCGAGCGCCGCGCCGAGCGCGACAAGCAGGACGTGCAGCGCAAGCAGCGGCAGGAGGAACGCAAGGCGCTGGGATTGGCGCTGGACCCGCTGGCCGAGGACCTGGCCGACGACGGCCTGGGCGCCTCCGAGCGCGACATCGTCAAGGACGCCCAGCGCGAGAAACTGGCCGAGAAGCGTCCCGATCCGCTGCTGCGCGAATCCGCCGCCATCCTGGCCGACGCCATCGACATCCTGGGGCAGGACCGCAAGCTGTCCGCGCAGGTGCTGCCGGAATCCCCCGGCCCGGGCCGCTGGGCCGAATAACCCGCATGCGTCGGCCGGCCGGACCGGCCGGCCGATGCGCAAGATCCGGATAGCGGGCGCCTGGGGCGTTGCCTACGATGGGCGCATGAACCTGATGACACGCCGCCCGCCCCTCTCTTCCACCGATGCTCCGCGCGATGCGCTGGAGCAGGCCCGCCGCCTGCTGGACGCGGGCGAACCCACGCTGGCCGAACTGGCGGCGCGGACCGGACTCAGCGCATCGCACCTGCAGCGCCGCTTCCGCGCCCGCTACGGGCTGAGCCCGGCCGAGTACCTGGCGCAGAAGAAGCTGGGCGCGCTGAAGTCCGCGTTGCGCGACGGACGCGATGTCACCACCGCGTTGTACGACGCCGGCTATGGCTCGCCTTCGCGCGTGTACGAGCAGAGCTCGGCGAAGCTGGGCATGACGCCGGCCACCTACCGCGCCGGCGGGCGCGGCGTCGAGATCCGCTGGGCCATGGTGGACACGGTGCTGGGCAAGGCGCTGGTGGCCGCCACCGAACGCGGCATCTGCGCGGTGGAACTGGGCGACGACGAAGCGACGCTGGAGCAGCGGCTGCGCGGCGAATTCCCGCAGGCGCGGGTGGAGCGGGTCGATGCGGGCAGCGACGACTTCCTGGCGCCGCGCCTGCGCGCGGTGGCCGAGCGGCTGGCCGGGCGCGCCGGCGACGTGCCGGTGGACCTGATCGGCACCAGCTTCCAGCAGCGCGTCTGGGAAGCGCTGATGAAGATTCCCGCTGGCGACACCGTCAGCTATGCCGGACTGGCCCGGCAACTGGGCGCGCCGCGTGCCGCGCGCGCGGTGGCCAGCGCCTGCGCGCACAACCGCATCGCCGTGGTGGTGCCGTGCCACCGGGTGATCCGCGGCGACGGCTCGCTGGGCGGCTATCGCTGGGGCCTGCCGCGCAAGCAGCAGTTGCTGGAACGCGAGCGCGGTTGAGCTTGCCCCCTGTAGGAGCGCCCTTGGGCGCGATGCTGTTCCGATATGTCCGAAACAAGAGTATCGCGCCCAAGGGCGCTCCTACGGGCACGGGCGGCCAAGGCTTGAGCGGGATTCAAGCCGGCCCGGAAAGGTTTCAAGCAGTCGAGGACATCCATGTCACGCCGTTGGCCCGCGGCTGGCCTAGAATTGCACTACACCGCATCCCCCTCTTTCCCATGAACTCCTCCGTATCCGCCGCCGCGCCCGCGCGTGGTGGCCTCGCCGTCGTTGCTGCCCTGGCCATCGTCTACGTGGTCTGGGGTTCGACCTACCTGGGCATCCGTTTCGCCCTGGAAGGCGGCTTTCCGCCCCTGCTGGTGGTGTCCGGCAGCCGCTTCGTGGCGGCCGGCGCGGTGTTGTTCGCCTTCCTGTACTGGCGCGGGGTGGCGCCGCCCACGCGCGCGCAATGGAAGAACCTGCTGGTGATGGGCGCGCTGCTGTTGCTGATGGGCAACGGCATGGTGGTGCTGGCCGAGCAGACCGTCTCATCCGGCCTGGCCGCGGTGGCGGTGGCGTCGATGCCGTTGTGGATGGGCCTGTTCGGCGCGATGCGCGGGCAGCACCCGACGCGCGGCGAATGGCTGGGCATCGTCGTCGGCTTCGCCGGCGTGGTCTGGCTCAACGCGGGCAGTTCGCTGACCGGTTCGCCGGTGGGCCTGGTGCTGCTGCTGGTCGCATCCATCGCCTGGGCCTACGGCTCGGTATGGTCGCGGGGTCGCGACCTGCCTTCGCCGTTCATGGCGGCGGCCGCGCAGATGCTGGCGGCCGGCGCCATGCTGGTGGTCGCGGGCCTGTTGTATGGCGAACGCTTCAACACGGCGCAGTGGACGCTGCATGGCGCGCTGGCGGTGGGCTACCTGGCGGTGTTCGGTTCCGTCATCGCCTTCACCGCCTACGTGTGGCTGCTGCATCACGCGCGCCCGATGCTGGCGGGCAGCTATGCCTACGTCAATCCGGTGATCGCGGTGGCGCTGGGCGCGTGGATCGGCAAGGAGACCTTCACCGCGCATGACCTGGGCGCGATGGGCGTGATCCTGGCGGGCGTGGTGATCATCACGCTGGCGCGCGTGAGGAAAAGCGCATGAATCCGCAGGCGATCGACCGCAAGGGCCTGGCGATCACCGCCGGCACCTTCTTCCTGTGGGGCGTGGTGCCGCTGTACTGGCATTTGCTGAAGGCGGTGCCGTCGCTGCAGATCATCGCGCACCGCATCGTCTGGAGCGCGGTGCTGGTGATCGGCTGGCTGCTGCTGAAGAACGGACTGGCCTGGTGGCGTCAGGTCCGCGCGCAGCCGCGCGCGGTGCCGCTGCTGGGCATCAGCAGCGTGCTGATCGCGTTCAACTGGGGCCTGTACATCTGGGCGGTGAACGCCGGGCACGTGGTGGAAACCAGCCTGGGCTACTTCATCAATCCGCTGATCAACGTGATGCTGGGCGTGCTGGTGCTGCGCGAACGCCTGTCGCCGGCGCAATGGGTGGCGGTGGCGTTCGCGCTGCTGGGCGTGGCCTGGCTGACGCTGCAATCCGGCTCGCCGCCGTGGATCGCATTGGGCCTGGCCTTCTCGTTCGGCCTGTACGGGCTGGTGCGCAAGCTGGTCTCGGTGGACCCGGTGGCCGGACTGGGAGTGGAAAGCGTGTACCTGTTCCTGCCCGCGCTGGCCTACGTGGTGTGGGGCGAACTGGGCCACGGCGGCGGTTTCGTGCACGGCTTCGGCTGGAAGGACGATCTGTTGCTGGTGTTCGGCGGCGTAGTGACGGCGGTGCCCTTGATCGGCTTCGCCTACGGCGTGCGCCGCATCCCGCTGTCGATCGTCGGCCTGCTGCAGTACATCGCGCCGACCATCCAGTTGCTGATCGGCGTGCTGGTGTTCAAGGAAGCGTTCGGCCCGGAACGCATGATCGGCTTCGCGGCGATCTGGCTGGGCCTGCTGATCTTCGCCAGCGACGGGCTGTGGCGCTCGCGCCGGCGTCCTGTGGTGGTGGCCGTAGCGGAATGAGCGCGGCCCATTTCCTGTGGGAGCGACGTCAGTCGCGACCGCGCATCCGAAACACTCTCGAATTCCGGTAATTCTTCAGCTGGACACCCGGCGGCGCGCTCGTCGTTCCCCCAGCCGTGGAGGGCCGTTGCGACTGACGTCGCTCCCACAACAAGCGGGATCATGTCTCGGTCAGTTCGCTTCTGCTGGAGCCGAGATTGCTCGGCTCCAGCTTCCGGATACGCTCAGATCGCGCGCAGCGCCTGCGTGATCGGCAACCGCGCCGCGCGCAGGGCGGGGAACAGGCCACCCACCAGGCCGATGCCCAGCGCCCACTTCAGGCCGCTCCACAGCAGTTCCGGCGTGACCTTGAACTGGAACACCACCTGGCTGAAGTTGGAACCCAGCGTGGCCACGCTGTAGCCGTTGAAGATCGCCCAGGCCACCAGCCCGCCCAGCACGCCGCCCAGCAGCGCCAGCAGCATCGTTTCCAGCATCACCGCCATCACCACCGGCAGCCCGCGGAAACCGATCGCGCGCATCGTGGCGATCTCGCGCGCGCGGCCGGCGACGGCGGCGTACATCGTGTTGAGCGCGCCGAACACCGCGCCGATGGCCATGATGGCGCCGATGACGATGCTGAGTGCCTTGATGATGATGGTCAGCTGCTGCGTCTGCTTGGAGTAGTAGTCCTGTGTGGTCTGCGCATCCAGCTTCAGGCGAGGGTCGTTGTCCAGCGCCGCCTTCAACTGGGCGAAGCCCTCCTTGCCGTCCAGGCCCACGGTGATGGACTGGTAGGCGCGGCGGTCGTAGGCGGACGAAAGCGTCTCGATGTCCGTCCACAGTTCGGAGTCGAACGCATCGCCGGCCGCGAACACGCCGACGATGGTCCAGTCCTGGTTGCCCAGCTTGATCGTCTTGCCCACGTCCAGGCCGCGGTACTGGCCCTTCGCGCCCTGGCCGACCACGATCTCGCGCACGCCCACGTTGAACTTGCGGCCCTCGACGATCCTGATGTTGGGACGGATGGCCCACGCCGCGTCGCTGACGCCGCGGAACTGCGCGTTGGCGTCCTCGCCGCTGCTGGCCGTGGGCAGGTTGACCACCTGCGACAGCTCCGGCGAGATCACCGCGCGTCCCTGCGCATCCTTGGCGATGCCGGGCAGGCTGCCGATCAGAGGCGACTGGTCGCGGGTGATGACGGAATTGGTTTCCGCCTGCGACCCGCCGCGCAACAGGATGGCGGTGGTGTCGTTGCCGGTCTGCTTGAGCGTGGCCTCGAAGCCCGCGCCCATCGCCAGCATCGCCACCAGCACGCCGACCACGCCGGCGATGCCGACGATGATCACCGACGAGGCGCCCCAGCGCTGCGGCAGGCTGGCGATGCCGATGCGCGTGGCCGCCAGCGCCACCCGGCCGGTGCCGGTCAGCGCCAGCCACAGGGCGAGCAGCACGACGATGCCGAGCACGCCCTGCCAGGGCAGCATGATCCAGGCGACGAGCCCGATGACGATGCAGAGGACGGCGATCAGGTTGCCGATCCAGACATTCTTCTTCATGGTGTGTTCTCCTCAGCGGCCGGCCAGCGCATCGACGATCTTCAGGCGCATCGCGCGCAGCGAAGGCAATGCCCCCACCACCAGGCCGATGCCCACCATCAGTGCCAAGCCTAGGCCCCAGGTCTCGACCGGAATGCTGCCCACCGGCAACGCGCCGCCCGTTAGCTTGCCCAGGATGGGCATCAGTACCGCAGCCATGCCCATTCCAATCAGTCCCCCCAGCACCACCAGCAGCACCGACTCGGCCAGCACCAGCGCCAGCACGCTGCCGTTGGTGAAGCCCAGCGTCTTCAGGATCGCCAGTTCGGGCACGCGCTCGCGCACGGCCTGCGCCATGGTATTGCCGGTCAGCAGCAGCAGGGTGAAGAACACCGCGCCCATGATGGCGGTGACGATGAAGCCGATGTCGGCGAACTGCTTGAGGAAGGACTGGTTGAACGCCTGCTCGGTCTGCGACTTGGTCTCGCGGTCGGAGTTCTCCGAGATCGCGTCGATGGCCTTCGCCACGCGGGTGGCGTGGTCCACGTTGTCCAGCTTCACCATGTACCAGCCGACCTGGCCGTTGACGTACTGGTTGGCTTCGTCGAAATACTTCCAGTGGAACAGCAACTGGTTCTCTTCGCCCTTCTTCTTGTCGTCGGCCACGGTGAAGGTGCCGCGCAGCGTCAGCGGCCAGGCGTTGCTGCCGTCCTTCTGCGGGAAGATGGTGGCCTGCAGGGGAATGGTGTCGCCGACCTTCCAGCCGAACTTCTTCGCCAGCGCATCGCCGACGACGGCGCCGGTGCGGTCGTTCTCCCAGGCCTTCAGCTGGTCCGGCGGGATCAGGTATTCCGGGTACAGGTCCAGGTAGCCCGGGCCGACCGAGAAGTTGGGGAAGAAGTTCTTCGGGTCCTTGTAGATGCCGCCGAACCAGGCGGCGTAGGCGACCTGCTTCACGCCCGGCGTGGCGGCGATCTTCTGTTCCAGGTTCAGCGGCAGCATCTGCGTCAGCGAAAGGCGCGAGGACACCACCAGGCGGTCCGCGCCGGCGACGCCGCCGCCGGAGGTGAACGCCACGCGCACCGAATCGAGCAGGCCGAACAGCAGGAACGCCGCCACCACCGACAGCAGGGTCAGGAACGTGCGGGTCTTGCTGCGGAACAGCGCGGCCCATATCAGCGAGAAATATTTCATGTCCGCCTCCGTCAGTGCGCGGCGGCCGGCGTATCGGCCAGTTCGCCCTTGTCCAGGTGGATGGTGTGGGTGGCGTACTCGGCGGCCTTCGGGTCGTGGGTGACCATGATGATGGTCTTGCCGTGTTCCTTGTTGAGCAGTTGCAGCAGGCCCAGCACTTCCTCGGCCGAATGGCGGTCGAGGTCGCCGGTCGGTTCGTCGCAGATCAGGAAGGTGGGGTCGGAGACGATGGCGCGGGCGATAGCCACGCGCTGCTGCTGGCCGCCGGACAGTTCGTTGGGGCGGTGCGAACCGCGCTCGGCCAGTCCCACCAGCTGCAGCGCGATCTCGGCGTTGCGCTTGCGCTGGCTGGCGCCCAGCTTGGTCAGCAATAGCGGCAGTTCGACGTTCTTCTGCGCGGTCAGGGTGGGCATCAGGTTGTAGAACTGGAACACGAAGCCGACGTGGTGGCTGCGCCACTGGGCGAGCTGGGCGTCGTTCATGCGGTCGATGCGCTGGCCTTCGATCTCGATCTCGCCGCTGCTGGGGTTGTCCAGGCCGCCGATCAGGTTGAGCAGGGTGGTCTTGCCGGAGCCGGAGGGACCCATCAGAGCGACGAAGTCGCCATGGGGGATGTCCAGGTCGATGCCGTGCAGCACCTGGACTTTCTCGGGGCCGCGCTGGTAGGTCTTGGTGAGGTTGCGGATGGAAACCAGGGAGGACATGGGCGTTTTCCTTCGGTGGCGTTCGGGATTTGGCGTGTACGGAGTACGGAGACTGCGATCTTTGCGGGCAATCAGGGCGGGTTCTGGCCTGATTGGCGGAGGGGCGGAGTCTTTCGTGCGACGAAGCGGGGTGGTGGTTTTCGACACGTTGGCGGTTGTCCGCTGGGCGTGCTTGATGCGGCTTGCGTTTCGGGTCCATGGCGCATCGTTTCGACGCGCTCGCCGCGGGGCGTCCTTTCTTTGCTTGTGCAAAGAAAGGACCAAAGAAAGCACACCCCAGGCGGCGCGCCCTCCGCGCGAAGCGCTCCGGGTCCGCAAGCGGGCCGGGAATTTCCGGAAGACACATCCTGTGTCATCCGGAAACGGCGCGCGTCCTGCGCGCCGCCCTTCGGGTTTTACCCGTCCCGCTTGCCGCGCCTAGATGGGGCCCGGTAAAGCGAGAGCAAAGACAACCAGCAACCAACTACCACCCGGTGATTCGTCGCGGCGTGGGTTTCCTCACGCGCGCCGTTTCGACGGGGCTTATTCGTTGTCTTCCGCCAGTTTCACCTTGGCGCCGTCCTTCAGTCCGGCGGGGGCGTCGACGACGACGGTTTCGCCGGCGGTCAGGCCTTCGGTGACCTGGACGTCGTCGCCGAGCTTGCCGCCGACTTTCAATGTGCGTTGTTCGACCGTGTCGTCGTCGCCGACCACGAAGGCGACCTGGGCGCCGTCGCGTTCGCTCACGGCGGCGGCCGGGGCGCGCACGCCCTTGGGCGCCGCCTGCGCGGCCTGCGGCCTGGCGGATTCCAGGAAGCTCACGCGCACGCCCATGTCGGGCACGATGCGCGGGTCCTTCTGGTTCAGCGCCACGCGCACCTTCACCGTGGCCTTGCTGCGGTCGGCGGTGGGAATGATGGCGATCACCTCGCCGGGGATCTGCCAGTCCGGGTAGGCGTTCAGCGTGGCCTGGATGGGCATCTTCGGCTGCACGCGGCCGATGAAGGACTCGTTGACCTCCACTTCCACTTCCAGCGACTCCATGTCGACGATGGTGCCGATGCCGGTGCGGGTGAAGCCGCCGCCGGCCGACAGCGGCGAGACGATCTCGCCCGGCTGCGCGGCCTTGGCGATCACCACGCCGGCGAACGGCGCGCGCACCACCGTGTTGTCCAGGCCGATATCGGCGATGCGCAGGCGGTCGGCGGCGGAACGCTCGTTACGCTGCGCGGTCAGCAGCTGCGCGCGCAGCGAATCGCGCTGCGCCACGGCCTGGTCGTACTGCGCCCGCGACACCAGTTGCTGCGCCGCCAGCGACGACAGCCGGCGCGCGTTCGCCTCGGCTTCGATCAGTTGCGCCTGCACGCTGCCGCTCTGGCTGCGCGCGGCCTGCAACTGGCTGCTGGCCAGGGCACGCTCGGCGTTGGCGTCGATGGGTTCGAGCCGCGCCAGCACCTGGCCGGCCTCCACGCGCATGCCTTCCTCGATCAGCACTTCCTGCACCTTGCCGGTGACCTTGGCCGACACCGTGGCCATGCGCCGGGCGACCACGTAGCCGGAGGCATCCAGCACGGTGGCCGCACCGCCGCCGTTGCCGAGCGCGGCGACCGGCGCGGTCCGCACTTCGATGGCCTTCTCGCGGCCCAGCACGGCCCACGCGACCAGCGCCAGCACGATCACCGCGACGGCGACGCCCAGCACGATCCACAGGCGACGCCGCGACGGCGGTTCCGGCGGCGGCGCCTTGCGGTCGATGCGGAGTTCCTTCAACAGGTCGGCGGAAGAGTTCATCGCGTATCCAGACGGTGAATGCGGGAAAGTGTGACCGGCTAGGGTAACCGAGCCTAGCTGCCGGAAGTCACTTCGTGCCCGAGGCCGGCGGCCGATGGGCCGACGGCACGGGGCGCATCGTGCGTGACGACCGTGGCGCAGCCAAGTGACACCTGTCATCTGATTCGCCTGAACAACGCCACTGATCACACGCATGGCGACAATCCACCATGACCGCACTTCCCACGAGGCACGGACATGAACATGGCAACTGCTTCTTCTCCTGTCCTGGCCCGCCTGCGCGGCGCCCGGCGGCACTACGGCACGACCTGCGCGCTGGAAGCGCTGGACCTGGAACTGCATGCGGGGCAGGTGCTGGCCCTGCTGGGCCCGAACGGCGCGGGCAAGACCACGGCGATCAGCCTGTTGCTGGGGTTGCAGACGCCGGATGCGGGGCAGGCGGAACTGTTCGGCCTGTCGCCGCACGCGCTGGCCGCGCGCCGGCGCATCGGCGTGATGCTGCAGACCGCTGGCATCCCGGACACGCTGAAGGTGCGGGAGTTGATCGAACTGACCCGCAGCTACTACCCGCAGCCGCGCAGCGTGGCCGATTGCGTGGCGCTGGCCGGGCTGGAAGGCCTGATGGAACGCCGCTACGGCCAGTTGTCCGGCGGCCAGCAGCGGCGCGTGCAGTTCGCGCTGGCGGTGTGCGGGCGTCCGCAGGTGCTGTTCCTCGACGAACCCACCACCGGCCTGGACATCGAGGCGCGCCATGGCCTGTGGAAGGCGATCCGCGAACTGGCGGCGCAGGGCTGCGCCGTGCTGCTGACCACGCACTACCTGGAGGAAGCCGAGGCGCTGGCCGACCGCGTGGTGGTGGTGAACCAGGGACGGTTGGTGGCGCAGGGCAGCGTGGCGCAGATCCGCTCGCGCGTGTCGCAGCGACGGATCGGCTGCGCGTCGTCGCTGCCCGCCGCCACGGTGTCGGCATGGCCGGGCGTGCACGACGCACGCCAGGTCGGCGGGCGGTTGGAGATCGTCGCCGACAGCGCCGAGCCCATCGTCCGTCGCCTGCTGGCCGAAGACCCCGCCCTGTCCGAACTGGAAGTGCGGCGCGCCGGCCTGGCCGACGCGTTCATCCAGCTCACCCGCCCACCCGCCCTGGAGGAAGCCGCCTGATGGACGCCGTCGCTCCCGCACCGTTCTCCCCGTGGCGCGCCTACCTGCTGGAAGCGCGCTACGAGTTCCTGCGCCTGTTGCGCACGCCGTCGTTCTCGCTGCCGTGCCTGTCGTTCCCGCCACTGTTCTACCTGCTGTTCGGCGTGCTGCTGGGCGGCCGTAACGGCTCGACGGCCGTCGCGCATTACCTGCTGGCCGGCTACGGCGTGTTCGGCACGATGGGCGTGGCGCTGTTCGGCTTCGGCGTGACGGTGGCGCTGGACCGCGAGCAGGGCCTGCTGACGCTCAAGCGCGCGCAGCCGATGCCGCCCGGCGCCTACCTGGCGGCGAAGATGGCCATGGCGATGCTGTTCTCGTCCATCGTGCTCCTGCTGCTGGCCGCGCTGGCGGTCGGCGTGGCCGGCGTGCGGCTGCCGCCGGCGCAGTGGCTGGGCCTGGCGCTGGCGGTGTTGTCGGGTGCGCTGCCCTTCAGCGCGCTCGGCCTGTGGCTGGGTACCTTGGTCGGCGGACGCGGTGCGCCCGCGCTGATCAACCTGGTCTACCTGCCGATGGCGCTGCTGTCCGGCCTGTGGGTCCCGCTGTCGGTGCTGCCTTCGGCCCTGCAGGCGTTGGCGCCGCTGTGGCCGGCCTACCACGTGGCGCAACTGGCGCAGAAGGTGGTCGGGGTGGATGCGGGAGGGTCCCCGGCCCTGCACGTCGCGGTGCTGATTGCGGTCGCCACGGCCTGCTTCGTGTTGGCGCGCCGCCGCCTGTACGCGGCCGCGTGAGCGCGCGATGATCGCCGCCTGTCCCTGAGGATGCGCCCGTGAAGACGTCCGCACTGACGCGCTGGCTGGAACCGCGACCGGATTCGCTGGCCGCGCACGACCTGCGCATGGGCCGCTCGCCGTGGACGCACGCCGTCCACCTGGTCTGGTCGGTATGGGTGTTCCTGACGCCGGCGTTCTCGGGCGGCGCGTTCGGCTTCACGGCGCGATGGGCGCTGCTGACCCTGGCGTCGTATCCGCTGTTCCTGTGGCTGTACGCGATGACGCTGGTCGCCGCGCCGCGCAAGGCCCATGCCTGCGCGCTGGGCATGGTCGGGCTGTGCCTGGCGCTGCTGCCGTGGTATCCGTCCGGGCTGAGCTACTTCGTGTTCGGCTGCGTGATGTTGCAGCCGCGGCGCAGTCGCTCCCTCCTGGGCTACTTCGCGCTGCTCGCCGTGCTGAACGTGGCGCTGGCGGCTTATGCGCGCCACATCGGCTATCCATGGCAGGCGGTGGTGTGGATGCCGGTGGTCACGGTGGTGGTCGGCGCCGTGGTCGCGGTCGATCGCATCAACCGCGAGCGCGAGGCGGTGCTCAAGCTGTCGCAGGACGAAGTGCGGCGGCTGGCCGCGCTGGCCGAGCGCGAGCGCATCGGCCGCGACCTGCACGACCTGCTGGGCCACACGCTGTCGCTGGTGGCGTTGAAGTCCGACCTGGCCGGCCGCCTGGTCGAGCGCGATCCGCAGGCCGCGCGCCACGAGATCGGCGAGGTCAGCCGCGTCGCCCGCGATGCGCTGTCGCAGGTGCGCCGCGCGGTGACCGGCATCCGCGCGGCGGGGCTGGCCGCCGAACTGGCGTCGGCCAAGCTGCTGCTGGAAACGGATGGCGTCGCGTTCCGGTACGCCGCGGACGACGCCAGTCTGCCGCCGCAGGTGGAGACCGTGCTGGCGCTGACCCTGCGCGAAGCGGTCACCAACATCCAGCGCCACGCCCGCGCCAGCCTCGCCGAGGTGTCGCTGGCGGCGTCGCCACGCGAAGTGACGCTGCGCGTGCGCGACAACGGCGCCGGCGGCGCCATCGCACCGGGCAACGGCCTGACCGGCATGCGCGAACGCGTGGAAGCGCATGGCGGCCGGCTGCGCATCGAGTCCGCGCCACGCCAGGGCACGCAGCTGGAGGCCACGCTGCCGATTTCCGGCGAGGACCACGACGGTTCGCAGGATGCCCCAGTACCCTCCGAAGAAGGCACTGTAGGAGCGACGTAAGTCGCGACCGCCTGCCGCCCGCCTGCACGTCATCCAAAGCCACCCAAGGGCATGATGGCCACGACGAAAATTTCCAGCGCTTCGGCAGGGCTCCCGTACTCATGAGTCGTGCGGTCGCGACTTACGTCGCTCCTACAAGGGCGTTCCCATCCTGGGCGGCGATTTGCTAGCGTGTCGTCCACTTCCCGTCTGCCGGCCTTCCGATGATCCGCGTACTGCTTGCCGAAGACCAGGCCATGGTGCGTGGCGCGCTGTCGGCGCTGCTGAACCTGGAGGACGACATCGAGGTGGTCGGCAGCGCGGCGGACGGCGAGGCCGCATGGCGCGAGCTGCAACGGTTGAAGCCCGACCTGCTGGTCACCGACATCGAGATGCCCGGCCTGACCGGGCTGGAACTGGCCCAGCGCATCCATCGGCAGGAACTGCCGTGCAAGGTGGTCATCGTCACCACGTTCGCGCGTTCGGGTTTCCTGCGCCGCGCACTGGAAGCCGGCGTGTCGGGCTATCTGCTGAAGGACGCGCCGGCGGAAGACCTCGCCGAAGCGCTGCGCAAGGTGCACCGCGGCGGCCGCGCCATCGACCCGCAACTGGCGGTGGAGGCGTGGTCCGACGCCGATCCGCTCAACGACCGCGAGCGGCGGGTGCTGCGGCTGGCCGGCGAAGGCCTGTCGGCCGGCGACATCGCCAAACAGCTCAACCTGTCGCAAGGCACCGTGCGCAACTACCTGTCCGAGGCCATCGGCAAGCTGGGCGTGACCAACCGCATCGAAGCGTACCGGTTGGCGCGGCAACGGGGGTGGTTGTAGGAGCGCCCCATGGGCGCGATGCGCGCATCCGTGCGGCGGAGCATCGCGCCCACGTGCCCGAAGGCATGAAGGGCGTTGCTGCAAGGTATCCGTCCCGTTGGTTCGCTGTAGGAGGGGGCCATGCCTCATGCCAGGAACAGGAGCATCGCGCCCATGGGGCGCTCCTACAAAGCGGATCCTCTGTAGGAGCGGCTTCAGCCGCGACCGTGCACTACAAGGAAATCGTCTTAGCCACGGATTGATGCGGATAGAGCAAGTTTTGCTTTATCCGTGTGATCTGAGCCAATCTGTGGCTAAAAAGATTCGTCGTCCGTGCGGTCGCGGCTGAAGCCGCTCCTACAGAGATGTCGATGTGAATCCACGTGCCTGTGGGAGCGACGTGAGTCGCGACGGGAAGCGCAAGCCACGGATAGCATGGATGAGCGCGAATGAAGTCTCCCGACACATCATCCGTGTTCATTCGTATCATCCGCGCGGATCGCACTTCATTTTCTCCGTCGCGACTCACGTCGCTCCCACAAGGGGCATGTCAAACGCCGTAGCGCGCCTTCAGCATCGCGTAGGCGCTGCGCAACGCCAATGCTTCGCCGCCGGCGGGGCGGCCGGCGCGGTCGCTGTCGTTCCACGCGTATACGTCCAGGTGCGCCCACTTCGTGCCCTCGGGGACGAAGCGCTCCAGGTACAGCGCGGCGGTCACCGCGCCGGCCATGCGCGAGCCGGCGTTGGCCAGGTCGGCGATGCCGCTGGTCAGGTAGCGCAGGTAGGGGCGCCACAGCGGCATGCGCCAGACCGGGTCGCGCATGCGTTCGCCGGCGGAAATCCAATCGTGGGCCAGCGCATCGTCGTTGGCGAACAGCGCCGGCAGGTCGGGACCCAGCGCGATGCGCGCCGCGCCGGTGAGGGTGGCGAAATCCAGCAGCAGATCGGGCGACTGCTCGCCCGCGTAGGTCAGCGCATCGCACAGGACCACGCGGCCTTCGGCGTCGGTGTTGTCGATCTCCACGCTGACGCCCTTGCGGGTGGCGATCACTTCGCCGGGGCGGAAGGCGTTGGGGCCGATGCTGTTCTCCACCGCCGGCACCAGCAGGGTCAGCCGCACCGGCAGCTTGCGCGCCATCACCAGTTGCGCCAGCGCGATCGCGTGCGCCGCGCCGCCCATGTCCTTCTTCATGTTGCGCATGCCGTCGGCAGGCTTGATGTCCAGCCCGCCGGTGTCGAAGCACACGCCCTTGCCGACCAGCGCCACGTGCGGATGCGCCCGGCTTTCATCAGTATCGCCGCCCCAGCGCAGCGCGACCAGCCGCGGCGCGCGGTGCGAGGCGCGGCCGACCGCATGGATGGCGGGGAAGTTCTGCGCCAGCAGCGCGTCGCCGGCGATCGCCTCGACCTGCGCGCCGTGGACCTGCGCCAGTTCGCGCACGGCGGTTTCCAGTTCGTCCGGGCCCATGTGCTCGGTGGGCGTGTTGACCAGGTCGCGCACGCGCAGGCTGGCGGCCAGCAGGTCCAGCGTTTCGGCGTCGGCTTGCGCCAGCACCAGCCGTGCCGGCTTGCGCGGCGGCGTCTTGTAGCGGTCGAACCGGTAGCTGCCCAGCCCCCAGCCCAGTTGCAATGCGTTGCGCGCGTCGTCGGGCAGGTCGGTCGCCAACCGCCAGTCGCCGATCGGCAGGCCGAACGGCGCGTGCCCGTACGAATACGGGTCCAGCGCATCGCCGATGCCGATCACCGCGCCGGCCAGTCCGTCCTCGCCGGGCAGCAGCAGCAGCGACCCCGCGGAGGCGGTGAAGTTCTGCGCGTCGATCCAGGCGTTGATCGCGGCGGACTGCGTGGCGCGCCATGCGGCCAGTTGCGCGCGTTCCAGCACGTGGAACGGACGCGCATCGGCGGAGGCATCGGTATAGGCGTTGGCGAGGCTCATGCGACGGCATGCTCCGTGGCGAAGTGGGGATGCGCGTCCAGCCAGTCGGCCAGTGCGGTCAGGGTAGTGAATTCCAGGTCGGGGCGCAGCGTGTCGTGCGTCCACGCCTGCGGTCGGCCGTCATCGCCGGGGCGATTGATCCAGCAACTGCGCAGGCCGGCGCGCGCGGCGCCCAGCACGTCCATCTCGATGTGGTCGCCCACGTGCAGCACGTCGGCCGGCGCCGCGCTCAGGCGTTCGCAGGCGGCCAGGAAGATGCTGGCCTCGGGCTTGGCCGCGCCGTGGTCGCGCGAATGGATCTGGTGGGCGAAGTAGCGGGTCAGCCCGATGCGTTGCAGGTCGGCGTTGCCGTTGGTCACCGCCGCGATGGGTACGCGCGCGGCGATGCGTTCCAGCGCGGCCAGGCTGTCGGGGTAGTACTCCACCTGGTTGCGGGCGGCGTAGAAGGTTTCGTAGGCCGGTTCCAGCAGCGCCATGTCGGCGCCGCTCTCGCGCAGGGCGCGTTCCAGCGTCAGCCGGCGCAGGGTGCTGAGGTCGTGCTTGTGCTGCGGGTGGGTGGCGAACACTTCCTCGCGCACGGCGCGCATGCGTTCGACGGGGAACATCGCGGCCGTCGCCGGGCTGTGCTCGCGCAGCCAGTCGTCCAGCACGCGTTCGATGCGGGCGCCGATGGGGGCGAACGGCCACAGGGTGTCGTCGAGGTCGAGGGTGATGGCGCGGACGGGAAAGCTCACGGGGCGATTTTACCCCAGCCCTCCCGGTGGCCTTCACCCGGCCGCGGACAAGCCCCTCTCCCTGCGGGAGAGGGGTTGGGGAGAGGGGCGAACGGAGCCTGTTCGCCTCCGCCATCCGATGCGTAGGGTGCGCCCTGGCGCACGATCGCCATCCGTCCAGACTGAAGCCATTGCACCTTCGGCATGACTTGCTTTGCTTCCGGCATGGCGCCGCTCGCCGCGGGGCCCTACTTTTCTTTGCTTGTGCAAAGAAAAGTAGGCAAAAGAAAGCACACCCCGGCGGTCCGCCCGCCACTGCGTGGCGGGTGCGCAGTCCCGGCAGGAATTTCCGGAAGACACATCCTGTGTCATCCGGAAACGGCGCACATCCTTGTGCGCCGCCCCTGCGGGGTTTGACCTGCCGGGACTGCCGGACCTAAAGGGGCCCCGAAAGCCAGGACTGACACAACCGGAGCGCGCCTTTGCCTTTGCTTTTGTCTCTGGCTCTTAGGGGCCCCCATTTAGGCGCGGCAAGCGGGCCGGGTAAAACCCGTAGGGCGCCGCCCCGGATGGGCGGCGTTTTCGTATGGCACAAGGATGTGCCTTACGAAAATTCCCGGCCCGCTTGCGGACCCGGAGTGCGAAGCACGCAGGGCGCGCCGCCTGGGGTGTGCTTTCTTTGGTTACTTTCTTTGCACAAGCAAAGAAAGTGACGCCTCGCGGCGAGCGCGCCATGCTGGAAGCAGCACAGCCCCTTCCGAAGAGTGAACGTATTTCGTTCAATGCAAGTGAACGTTTCGAGTGAATTGCGCACGTAACCGGTGCGGGAGACAAGAAACAGGTGGGCTTCGTTCGGCCCTCAGCCCAACCCCTCTCCCGGTGGAGAGGGGCTCGGGTCATCGCGGTCAGCATGTGGTGCGCCGGGGCGCACCCTACTCGAGCAAGCGCGCCCAGCCTTCCATCCCTTCCACCCGCGCCAGCACCAGCTTCACGCACACCAGCAGCGGCACCGCCAGCAACAGCCCGATGATCCCCCACAGCCAGCCGAACAGCATCAGCGCCAGGATCAGCACCAGCGGCGACAGCGCCATCCGCCGGCCCAGCACGATCGGCGTGACGATCTGGCCCTCGATCGTGTGCAACACCAGATACGCGGCCGCAGGCAGCAGCGACCGCCACGGATCGTCGAAGGTGATGAAGCCCACCAGCAGCATCGCCACCATCCCGATCAGCGGGCCCACGTACGGCGCGAAGTTCAGCAGCGCCACCACCGTGCCCCACAGCAGCGCCTCCGGCAGCGGCAGTTCCAGCAGGTACAGCGCGCCGGCGAAGACCAGCCCCACCACCGTGTTGATCAGGCTGATGGTCAGCACGTAGCGCGACACCTCGCGCTCGATGGAGTGCAGGATGCCGACGGTGAACTTCCTCTTCTGCCGGCCGGGCAGCAGGGCGATCGCGTTGCGTTGCAGGTTCTCGCCGTAGACCATGAAGAAGAACGTCAGCAGCACCACCGCCAGCAGCGAGGCCAGCAGGCGCGGCGTGGCGATAAGCATGCGGTAGGGGTCGTCCTGCGCGGTGCGCACCACCTGCGGCTGCCTGCCGGTCTGGCCGCCGGCGGCGCGGGCGAAGTTCTCCGCCGCCTGGTTGGCGTCCTGCATCGGCTTGGTCAACTGGCGTAGCTTGGGCGCCAGCTGGCGCAGCTCGCGCGGCGCCTCGCGGGCCCATTCCATCGCCGACGGCAGCATCTGCTGCGCCAGCAGGCCGGCCGCGGTCATGCCGCCCAGCAGCACGATCAGCGCGGCCAGGAAGCGCGGCACGTACAGCCGGCGCAGCAGGCGGATGATCGGGTTGCCGACCAGCGCGAAGAACATCGCCAGCAGCACCGGCAGCAGCACGTCCTGCGCGGCCCACAGCGTGTAGCCCACCGCCAGCGTGGCCAGCACCAGCAAGGGCACGGAAGCGCGCGGGCGAGGCGGCGAGGCGGTGGATGCCGGCGGGGGCGGAGTGGCGTCGGGCAGCGGTTCGCCGGGAACGGACGGTGTGCTCATGGGCAGGCTGCCGGAAGGGACGGGCGATTATGGACGCATCCCTGTAGGAGCGACGTCAGTCGCGACCCCGGGAATGGAATACCCCGAAAGTTCACCGACGGGAGGCGGGAACGACACCGGCAATATCCCGCCATGATGTGTCCGCGGGGTCCGGTATCCGGCATGCTTCGTTTCCGCGGTCGCGACTGACGTCGCTCCCACAGTGGGGGTTCAGCGCTCCGAAAGCTCGGTCGCCGCTTCGGCCGGGCGCGGGGCGGTGACGACGATGTCGTCCTCGTCGAACGTCTGGTCCACCACCGGCTCTTCCAGCGTGGCGCCTTCGGCTTCGGCCTGCACTTCCTGCGCGGTGTCGGCCGCCTGCTCGGCCTGTTCGGCGGCGCCGGCGGCCTGCACGGTGGCCAGCAGGCCGGATACCGCGCTGAACATCTGCATCCAGCGCACCCCGGTCAGCGCGCGCAGCGGCTCGGCGCGGCCCACCAGGAAGCCGCTGACCAGACCGGCGATGACGATGCGGCCGGGCGTCCAGCCCGCGCGCCAGGCCTGCTTCAGCGTGGTCCATTGCGTCTGCGTGTGCGTCGCGCGCAGTTCCACCCGTTGCTCGGCGCGCGCCACGCGTTGCTGCAACGCCTCGAACCTCATGGCGACGTGCCTTTCCCGGGTGCGTCCTTGGCGGGCGCGTCGTCGTCGGGATCGTCCTTGCCGCCGCTCTCGTCGAACAGGCCCATGCGCGACAGTTGCCGGCGGGTCGCGTGCAGGCCGGTATGATCGAAGTAATGCCCGACCTTCCATATGGCGAGGGCGGTCACGGCCAGGCTGACCAGCGCGGCGAACGACAGCGACTGCAGCCACGACCATCCGAAGCGCTGCATCAGCGCGATCAGCGCGGCGGCGACCAGCAGCCAGGCCGAGGCGCCGAACACGATCGCCACGCCCGACCACGCCAGCGCGCGGCCGAACGCGCTGCGCGCCAGCGCCAGGTCGGCGGAGAACAGCGTGCGGAATGCCCGCCCCGTGTCCCTGGCCGAACCATAGGCCGCGCGTCCGGCGGAACCCACCGCACGCAGGCTTTCTTCCAGCCCCGGGGGTGCCGGACGTTCGTCTTCGGCGTCGGGGGACTCGCGCGGTGCGTCGCTCACGGCGCGGACGGCTTACTTGTCGCTGCTGCCGCGCGCCAGCTTGGCGATGATCCAGCCGGCGGCGAAGGCTACGCCGAACGAGGTCAGCGGACGCTCGCGGATCAGTTCCGCCGCGCTGTCGACCAGGTCGCGGCCCTTGTCCATGAGCACGTCCACCTGTTCGCGCGCGGCGCCACCGCCGGCTTCGGCGGCGGCCAGGCCCGACAGCGCGCCGTCGGCTAGTTCGGATTTCACGTTCGCCTTGCCGAGTTTCAACTCGTCGCCGGCGGCGCTGGCGGCGCCCTTGATCGCCTCGGTGGCGGCCGACGCGGCCGACTTCAGGTGCGAACCGGCCTCGCTCAGGTTGGCTTTCACGGTGTCGGTGGCGGTGGGGTTGTTCATGGTGATCTCCTGCGGGCGGGGATGAGGCCACTCTAGCGCAGACGGATGAAGGGGCTGTTAGGCGAAGCTGGGATTCGTGATTGGGGATTGGGGATTCGCAAAAGCGAATCCGTTCCCGAATCCCGAATCCCCTCCATCCCGAATCCCGGCCCTCACTGCATCAACACTCTGCCCACGCCGTTGCCGCGCCGGATCTGCAACACCAGTTGCGCGGGTTTGCGCTCGAAGCTGGCGCGGAAACTGGCCAGGTCGCCGAACTCCCCGCTGCTGCTGGCAAGCACCAGATCGTTGGTGCGCAGGCCGCTGGCGTGGGCGCGGCTGCCGGCGGCGACCGCACTGACCTGCAGGGCGCCGCGCACGCCCAGGCGCTGGCGCGTGGCTTCGTCCAGGTCCTTGAACGTCGCGCCGGTCAGGCGCGGGTCGATGCTGGCGCCTTCCAGGTTGCGCACGCCTTCCTTCAAGGTCGCCACCAGTTGCAGCGGCCTGCCGTCGCGGCGCACGTCCAGGGTGATGCGCGCGCCCACCGGTTGCAGGCCCTCGAAGTTGTGCAGCGCCGCGCGGTTGTCGATGCGCTGGCCGTTGGCCGCCAGCACCACGTCGCCCGGCTGCACGCCGGCGGCCGCCGCCGCCGAGCCGGGGTACACCCGCGCCACCAGCGCGCCGCGCGCGTTGTCCAGGCCCAGGCCGCGCGCCATGCGCTCGTCCACGTCCTGCGATTCCAGCCCCAGCGTGCCGCGGCGGACCACGCCGTTGTTGGCCACCAGCTGGTCCTTGATGTCGCGCGCCAGGTTGATCGGGATGGCGAAGCCCAGGCCGATGTTGCCGGCCATGCTGCCGCGCGGGTTGAAGCTGGCGGTGTTGATGCCGACCAGCTGGCCCTGCAGGTTGACCAGCGCGCCGCCGGAGTTGCCGGGGTTGATCGAGGCGTCGGTCTGGATGAAGTTCTGGAAGCCCGCCACCGGGATGCCGCTGCGGCCCACCGCCGAGACGATGCCCGAGGTGACCGTCTGTCCCAGTCCGTACGGGTTGCCCATCGCCACCACGAAGTCGCCCACCTGCAGCCGGTCGCTGTCGGCCAGCGGGATGGCGGTCAGGTTGCCGGCCGGGATGCGGATCAGCGCCACGTCGGTATCCGGGTCCGAGCCGATGAACTCCGCTTCCAGCGTGCGGCCGTCGTCCAGGGTGACCGACACGCCTTCGGCGTTCTCGATCACGTGGTGGTTGGTCAGAATGTAGCCGTTGGCCGCATCGACGATCACGCCCGAGCCCAGCGCGCGTTCGACGCGTTCGCGCGGCACGTCGGGGATGCCGAAGAAGCGGCGGAAGAACGGGTCGTCGGCGAAGGGCCCCAGCGGGCTGGCCACGCGCACGGTCTGCCGGCTGTACACGCTGACCACGGCCGGAGTGACCCGCTTCAGCATCGGCGCCAGCGACGGCACCGCCTGGCCGTCCACGGCGGTGGGCAGGGCGGCGGCGGCAGGCACCGCGGCGGCGGGCGGACCGGCCAGGGCCGGCTTCTGGATCAGGTCGTTCAGGCCGGTGGCGGCGAAGCCGCCGAAGGCGGCAGCGGCGGTCAGGGCCATCAGGGTCGGGAGCGGGCGCATCGCTTTCTTCATGTTCGGTCGGCGGGTCGTCGCATGGGATCGGAAAGATGGGGTGCCGGGTCGCATCCGCAAGTCCCCGGCGAAGCTGAATGAGTCTGCTCACCGACCCTTAAACCGGCAATGAAGTTCAGTGCGCACGGGCGTTCGCGGGGCCTGCGCGACCCGCCTGCGGGTGTGACGGACAGCAGAAAAAATCCTGTCGATCCGGTTGACACATGGCGACCCCGGGCGTAGTTTGCCTATCTCGTGCTGCCACTACATGTTGCGGTCCAGCACGAAATGGACCCAAGCACTGGTGTTTTTCCGGCGGATGCTTGGGAAATCTGGCGCCTTTGGGGATCGGCGCATGCGGGCGAGAGTGGCTGTGGTCAAGCAGGCGGGTACAAGGCCCACCAACACATTCCGGCAACCGGGGCCGCGCATGCTGTGCGACGGCCCGCCGGGCCGTCGCCGCGGCACGGGTCCGTCGCAGTCCACGAGGGCGGTCGGCACGTCCGCCCGGTACAGATAGACAACACGCTTCACAGGAAGCAGGTTCCAGTCGTTTTCAGGAGAACAACACAACCATGAGTACGGTGCGCCTCGAGGCGGTCAAGACGGAACACCCCACGCTGATCCCCATGCAGCCGGCCTCCCAGGACATCTGGGACAAGAAGTACCGGCTGAAGACCAAGCAGGGCGAGCCCCTGGACGCCGACATCGACGGCACCTACCAGCGCGTGGCCCGGGCCCTGGCCGATGCCGAGACCACCCCCGAGAAGCGCGCCTACTGGTACGAGCGTTTCGTCTGGGCGCTGCGCCGCGGGGCCATTCCCGCCGGCCGCATCACCTCCAACGCCGGCGCCCAGCAGCACAAGCCGGCCACCAGCACCATCAACTGCACCGTCTCCGGCACCATCGAGGACTCGATGGACGGCATCCTGGACAAGGTCCACGAGGCCGGCCTGACCCTGAAGGCCGGCTGCGGCATCGGCTACGAGTTCAGCACGCTGCGCCCGAAGGGCGCCTTCGTCGCCGGCGCCGGCGCCTACACCTCCGGCCCGATGTCCTTCATGGATATCTACGACAAGATGTGCTTCACCGTCTCCAGCGCCGGCGGCCGCCGCGGCGCGCAGATGGGCACGTTCGAGATCTCGCACCCGGACGTGAAGGACTTCATCCGCGCCAAGCGCGAGGACGGCCGCCTGCGCCAGTTCAACCTGTCGCTGCTGATCACCGACGGCTTCATGGAGGCCGTGGACAACGACGCCGACTGGCCGCTGGTGTTCCCGGTCAACATCAAGGAAAAGGGCGACATCGACCTGGACGACGCCGCCAAGGTCGTCTGGCGCGACTGGCCCACCCACAAGAACTACATCGTCCGCGACGACGGCCTGGTGGCCTGCAAGATCTACGGCCACATCCGCGCCCGCCACCTGTGGGACATGATCATGGTGTCCACCTACGACTACGCCGAGCCGGGCTTCATCCTGATCGACCGCGTCAACGAGATGAACAACAACTGGTGGTGCGAGAACATCCGCGCCACCAACCCCTGCGGCGAGCAGCCGCTGCCGCCGTATGGCGCCTGCCTGCTGGGCTCGGTCAACCTGACCACCTTCGTGCGCAAGCCGTTCACCGACGAGGCCAGCTTCGACTGGGAGGAATACAAGGAAGTCGTGCGCGTGTTCACCCGCATGCTCGACAACGTGGTCGAAGTGAACGGCCTGCCGCTGGAGCAGCAGCGCAACGAGATCCTGCGCAAGCGCCGCCACGGCATGGGCTTCCTGGGCCTGGGCTCCACCCTGACCATGCTCAGGCACAAGTACGGCAGCCCCGAATCCTGCGAGTTCACCGAGGCCATCGCACGCGACATGGCCGTGGCCGGCTGGGAAATGGGCCTGGCGCTGGCGAAGGAAAAGGGCGCCGCGCCGATCATGGACGAGTTGTTCACCGTCACCGCCGCCATGCTGCGCCAGCGCCCGGAAATGGCCGCCGACGGCTGGAAGGTCGGCCAGGAGATCCCCGGCAAGGTGCTGCACGCCAAGTACAGCCGCTACATGCAGCGCGTGGCCAGCGTGGCCCCGGACCTGGTGGACGAACTGGCCGAAGTGGGCAGCCGCTTCACCCACCACAGCTCCATCGCCCCCACCGGCACCATCAGCCTGTCGCTGGCCAACAACGCCAGCAACGGCATCGAGCCCTCGTTCGCGCACCATTACAGCCGCAACGTGATCCGCGAAGGCAAGAAGTCGAAGGAAAAGGTCGACGTGTGGTCGTACGAGCTGCTGGCCTACCGCGAACTGGTCAACCCCAAGGCCATGCCGTTCAGCGACGACGCCGACGCCAGGCTGCCGGAGTACTTCATCGCCGCCGACGACGTCAGCCCCAAGGAACACGTGGACGTGCAGGCCGCCGCGCAGAAGTGGGTGGACAGCTCCATCTCCAAGACCGCCAACGTGCCCACGGACTACCCCTACGAGCAGTTCAAGGACATCTACCGCTACGCCCACCAGCAGGGCCTGAAGGGCTGCACCACGTTCCGCTTCAACCCGGCCGCCTTCCAGGGCGTGCTGGTGAAGGAAGCCGACCTGGAGAACACCACCTACCGCTTCGAGCTGGAGGACGGCGACGTCATCGAGGTGAAGGGCAACGAGCAGATCGAATACGACGGCGAACTGCACACCGCCGCCAACCTGTTCGACGCGCTCAAGGAAGGCTACTACGGCAAGTTCTGATCCCCTGGATCACACCCCCCAGCCTACGGGGAAGGGGAAGCGAGTACTCCTCCCCCGCTTGCGGGGGAGGATGCCCGGAGGGCAGGTGGGGGGAGCGAGCGAAGCGAGTTGCTCTTGTCTTTGCTCCCCACTTCAAAAGCGCCCCCACCCCGACCCTCCCCCGCAAGCGGGGGAGGGGGCATATCCAGGTAACTCCAAAGCATCAGCTTCACCCGCAACACCCACGCAACAGGTATAGCATCGGCAGCGTCACAACCCACGCCCACAGGAGGGCAGCATGAGCAACGGTAATGGTGTCACGGCGACGCTCTCCGGCGCCGCCGAGAGTGTGAAGGACAAGGCCGTGGAGATCGGCGAAGCGGTGGCCAGCACGGCCAGCGCCACCGTGGCCAAGGCCAAGAAAGCGGCCAAGAAGGCGCGCAAGACGGTGAAGGCCGACATCGCCAAGGCGAAGAAGGCCGTGGCCAAGCGCACCGACAAGGCCAGCAAGGCGGTCAAGAAGACCGTCGCCAAGGCAAAGAAGAAGCTGGCCGCCGCCAGCGCCAGCGCCAAGGCCGAAGCGGCCAGCCTGCAGAAGAAGGTGACCGGCAAGAAGGCGACCAAGAAGACCGCCAAGAAAGCCGCGAAGAAGGCCACCAGGAAAGCAGCGGTCAAGAAGGCGCCCGCCAGGAAGACCGCGAAGAAGGCAGTGAAGAAGGTCGCCAGGAAGGCGCCGGTGAAGAAAGCGGCCAGGAAGGCCGCGCCCAAGAAGGCGGCCAAGAAAGCCGTCCGCAAGGCAGCCCCGAAGAAAGCCGCGAAGAAAGCAGCAAAAAAAGCGGCCCGTAAGTAAGACCTGGTGTACTCCACTCCCTCCCCCGCAAGCGGGGGAGGGTTGGGGCGGGGGCCAACCCGAAGACTCCACTAGGTCCCGCCCGTCACCATCAACACCCGAAAAGACAAGAACAGGATTCCACCGTCATGGCCGTCAAGATCGACAAGAAAATCAAGGGCTACAGCGTCCTCACCCCCGAAGACAAGGCACGCGAGGCCGCGCAGGCCGTCCCGACCGCGTCGGTGAGCCGCGCCACGGTGGAAGCGGAACTGCCGCAGGACAACATCATCCAGATGCACGAGCGCATCGAGCGCCCGGAAGTCCTCATCGGCAGCACCTACAAGATCAAGTCGCCGCTGGTGGAGCACGCCATGTACGTGACCATCAACGACATCGTGCTGAATGCCGGCACCGAGCACGAACTGCGCCGCCCGTTCGAGATCTTCGTCAACAGCAAATCCATGGAGCACTTCCAGTGGATCGTCGCGCTGACGCGCATCATGAGCGCCGTGTTCCGCAAGGGCGGCGACGTGACTTTCCTGGTGGACGAGATGAAGGCCGTGTTCGACCCGCGCGGCGGCTACTTCAAGGCCGGCGGCGTGTACATGCCGTCGCTGGTCGCCGAGCTGGGCGCCATCGTCGAAGAGCACATGAAGTCCATCGGCCTGATCCACGACCCGCAGATGAGCGACCACCAGCGCGCCATCCTGGCCGACAAGCGCAAGCAATACGAAGACCGCGCAAAAAAAAACTCTGAAGTAAGCGCCCCGGCTCCCTCTTCCCCCGCCGTCGCGGGGGAAGATGCCCGAAGGGCAGATGGGGGCAGCGCGGTGCCTGGTAGCTCCGAAGACATCGCCGTCACCGGCGACGGCGCCAGCTTCCCGCCCTCCGCCACCCTCTGCCACAAGTGCAGCACCAAGGCCCTCGTCATCATGGACGGGTGCGCGACGTGCTTGAATTGTGGGTATTCGAAGTGCGGATAAGTAAGTCAAAACCCTCATCAAATTGTCCGTCTGTGCGGATAGGCATAAGCTGCTAGTTGGAAAGGCATAAGCTGCTAGTTGAAAAGGCATAAGCTGCTAGTGGTCTAGCTGCAAGTACACAGGGCTCCCTCGGGAGCCCTGTTTTTTAAAGGGCAAGCGCTACATCAAGCTGGACGTCAACGACATTGCTCCTGTCGTTCCCCATGCCAATCCTGTGCCGTATAGGTCCCCGACGCTAACCCCGGCGCTGTCTGGCCTGCTGCCGGTTCCGTGGACACCCTCCTAATGTAGTCCCGCCTGTTTCTCGAACTCGATGGGGCTGACATAACCGATCGTCGAGTGCCGCCGCAGCGGGTTGTAGAACCGCTCGATG
>NZ_JBBWWT010000007.1:0-181778 GCF_038321125.1 Pseudoxanthomonas putridarboris
CTTCAGGTCCAGCGCATCGATCACGGCGGCCAGGTCGTCGGCGTAGTGGTCCATGTCGTTGCCGTCCCACGGCTGGCTGGAGCGGCCATGGCCGCGGCGGTCGTGGGCGACGACGCGGTAGCCTTGCGAGGCCAGGAAGATCATCTGCGATTCCCAGCTGTCCGAGTTCAGCGGCCAGCCGTGGCTGAAGGTCACGACCGGGCCGTTCCTCGGGCCCCAGTCCTTGTAGTAGAGCTGCACGCCGTCGGCGGTGGTCACGTAGCTGGCGGTGCGGGCGATGGTGGTGACTTCCGCGGGGGAAGCCGGTTGCGCGGCGTGGGCGCCGAAGCTGGCTTGGGTGGCGATGGCCAGCAGGGTGGCGGCGAAGGTGCGGGTGATGGCGTTCATGGTGTCGATTCCTGTGGAATGAGGGCCTTTCGGAAAGAAGGCGTTATTCGGCGATCACCAGCGTCACGTCGATGTTGCCGCGCGTGGCGTTGGAGTACGGGCAGACGATGTGGGCCGCATCGACCAGGGTCTGCAGTTGCTCGCGGGCGACGCCCGGGGCGGCGATGGTCAGTTCGGCCTCGATGCCGAAGCCGGTGGGGATCTGGCCGATGCCGACCTTGCCGGTGACGCTGGTGTCGGCGGGCAGGGCGACCTTCTGCTTGCCGGCGACGAACTTCAGCGCGCCCAGGAAGCAGGCGGAGTAGCCGGCGGCGAACAGTTGCTCGGGATTGGTGCCGTCGCCGCCGGCGCCGCCCAGCTCGCGCGGGGTGGACAGCTTCACGTTCAGCGCATTGTCGGAGGAGGCGGCCTGGCCTTCGCGGCCGCCGGTGGCAGTGGCGGTGGCGGTATAAAGGATCTTCTCGATGGACATGGTGGTATTCCTGTGGGTGATGGGAAAGTGCGTTGCCAATCGGCAGGACGTACTTTGCGCCACCATCCGATACGATTGGTGATGTAAAATCCTGAAAAATTGATCAGGAGTACGAAATGGTCGATCGGCTTGCTGTCCTGCTGGAGCGTTTCTCGGTCAATGCGCAGGTGTTCCACACTGGCGCGCTGTGCGGCATCAACACGCTGGAAGCCGAGGGCGACATAGGCCAGTTGCACCTGGTGCGGCGTGGCCCCATCGAGGTGTTCCACGGCAAGGAGTCGGTGCGGATCGAACAGCCCAGCCTGTTGCTGTATCCGCGGCCGATGACGCACCGCTTCGTCACCGACCCCGAGCGCGGCGCCGACATGGTCTGCGCCAACCTGCGCTTCGAGGGTGGTGCCGGGAACCCGATCAGCGCGGCGCTGCCCGAATTCGTCTGCCTGCCGCTGGATGGCGTCTTCGGCGCCTCCGACGTGTTGGCGCTGCTGTTCGAGGAGGCGTTCGAGCAGCGTTGCGGCCGGCACGCGCTGGTGAACCGGCTGTTCGAAGTGGTGATGATCCAGATCCTGCGCCAGCTGATGGAAACCGGCGAGGTGCGCAGCGGCATGCTCGCCGGGCTGTCGCATCCGCGCCTGCGCAACGCGCTGGTGGCGATGCACGAAGCGCCGGCGAAGGAATGGTCGCTGGAGGCGCTGGCGGACGTGGCCGGCATGTCGCGCAGTGTGTTCGCCGCCAGTTTCCGCGACGTGGTGGGCCTGACCCCGGGCCAGTACCTGCAGGGCTGGCGCGTCGGCCTGGCGCAGCAGGCGCTGCGCCAGGGACGGCCGCTGAAGGTGGTCGCCGCCGACGTGGGCTATGGCAGCGAGGCGGCGCTGTCGCGCGCCTTCAAGGCGCACAGCGGGCACTCGCCGCGGGAATGGAAGCGCGGGCAGGCGCTCAACGCCTGAGGCGGGTACCGGCGGTCAGGCTTCCTGCGACTGCGGCAGCGAGCGCAATTGCACGATTTCCGAGCGGGGCGGGGCGCCGAACAGCCGCTTGTACTCGCGGCTGAACTGCGAAGGGCTTTCGTAGCCCACCCGGCGCGCGGCCGAGTTCGCTTCCAGGCCCTCGCTGAGCATCAGCCGGCGGGCTTCGTGCAGGCGCAGGTGTTTCTGGAACTGCAACGGCGACATCGACGTGGCGGCCTTGAACTGGTGGTGCAGCGAGGACACGCTCATGTGCAGGGATTCGGCCAGTGCGTCGATGCTGAGCGGTTCCAGGTAGTGGTCGCGCAGCGCCTGCACCGCGCGGCCGATGCGATGCGAGCGGCTGCCCGTGGTGACCAGTTCGCGCAGGCGGTGCCCCAGGTCGCCGCTGAGCACGCGGTAGTAGATCTCGCGCTGGATCAGGGGCGCCAGCGCGTCCAGGTCCTCGGGCTCGTCCAGCAGCCGGACCAGGCGCAGCACCGCATCGAGCAGGGCGCCGCTGGCGCGCGCCGAATACAGGCCGCGGTCGATCATGTCGGCGGCGCGCGCGGGCGGCGTTTCCAGCACCGTCGTCCGCAGCTGCTCCATGTCGATGTCCAGCCGCAGGCTGAGGTAGGGGTGCTCCGGCGTGGCCTCGATGATCTGCCCCAGCGCGGGCAGGGTCATCGACACGACCAGGTAGTGCAGCGGGTCGTAGTGGTAGGTGTCGCCCGCCAGTATGGCGATCTTGCGGCCCTGCGCCACGATGCACAGGCGTGGATCGTAAAGCACCGCCGTGCACGGGCGCGGCGTGCTGAAGCGCATCAGGTAGAGGGAGGGGATGGCGGTGGCGTGCACGCCGTCCTCGTTCGTCAATCGGGCAATCCGGTCGGCCAGTTCAGTCTGCGGCGCCTGGCTGGCGCGCTGTGCGATGGTGTCGGCGGAAGTATTGGCGTTCATGGCGTGGGGTTCCATGCGGTGAAGCGTGACTTTATCGCGATGAAGCGTGCGGCGGCATCGCAAGCGGTGATCGATTTGCAGAATCAGGCAACTTTTGGGCAGCAATGCGCTAACCATACGCCTGTGGCTTCGATTAACGTTAACCTCGCCGTCGCCTCAGCCAGGGCGGCTTCCTTCACCTCATCGGAACCCCCACCTGATGTGGATCGTTCAATACGCGCTGTCGCGCCGGTACACCATCGGCGTGCTGGCCATCCTGATCCTGTTGTTCGGCGTGCAGTCGGCGCGGCGCATGCCCACCGACATCCTGCCCGAGGTCGGCATCCCCTCGGTCAACGTCATCTGGACCTACAGCGGCCTGCCGGCCGCGGAGATGGCCGCCAAGCTGACGTCGTTCTCCGAGATCTCCGTCCTCAACAACGTGGACGACATCAAGGAAGTCCGCTCGGAAAGCCTCAGCGGCATCGGCATCGTCCGCGTTGACTTCCAGCCGGGCGTCAACCTGGAGCGCGCGCTGGCGCAGATCACCGCGGTCTCGCAGACCATCCTGCGGCGCATGCCGCCGGGCACATCGCCGCCGCTGGTGGTGCGCAACAACGTGTCCAGCACGCCGGTGCTGCAACTGGTGCTGTCGTCCGACTCGCTGAGCGAGGCGCAGTTGTTCGACTACGCGCGCCTGCAACTGCGCTCGCAGATCCAGTCCATCCCCGGCATCCGCATGACGCTGCCCTACGGCGGCGCGGCGCGGCAGATCATGGTCGATCTGGACCCGCGCGCGTTGCAGACCCACGGGTTGACGCCGGCGCAGGTCACCGGCGCGCTGGAGCGCGGCAGTCCGACGCTGCCGTCCGGTACGATCCGCGAGGGCGAGCGGGAACTGCAGATCGCGCTGGAAACCAGCCCGGTCGATGCCGCCGGCTTCCTCGACCTGCCGATCGCCACGCGCGGCGGCAACGTCATCTACGTGCGCGACGTGGCCTCGGTGCGCGACGGCGGCGCGTTGCAGACCAACATCGCTCGCATGGACGGCGCCAGCGCGGTGTCGGTGGCGCTGATCAAGATGGGCGGCGCCTCGGCGGTGGAGATCGTCCGCTCCGTGCGCGAACGCTTGCCCGAGATCGAGGCGTCCGCGCCGCCTGGCATGCGCATCGAGCCGATCTTCGACCAGTCGGTGTTCGTCGACAACGCGATCGCCTCGATCCGCCACGAAGCCATGCTGGTGGGCCTGCTGGTCGCGCTGGTCGTGCTGGTGTTCATCGGTTCGTGGCGCTCCAGTCTGATCGTGCTGTCGGCGATCCCGTTGGCGCTGCTGGCGTCGGTGGCCATGCTCAACCTGCTGGGCTACACGTTCAACGTGATGACGCTGGGCGGGTTGGCGCTGGCCATCGGCATCCTGGTGGACAACGCGGTGGTGGACGTGGAGAACACCAACCGCCACATCGCCCTGGGCAAGGATGTGCGCACCGCGATCCTGGACAGCGCGAAGGAAGTGGTCTTCCCCGAATTCGTCTCCACCGTGTCCATCTGCATCGTGCTGACGCCGATCCTGCTGATGACCGGCCTGTCGGCCTGGGTGTTCACGCCGCTGGCGCTGGCGGTGATCTTCGCGATGGCGGCCTCGTTCCTGCTGTCGCGCACGCTGATCCCGGTGCTGTGCTACCTGCTGCTGCCGGCCGACATCAGCAGCCGGCAGGCGCCGCGCTGGGCCGCCGAGCGCCGCCTGCTGGCGGTCAACCACAAGGTCGAGCACGTACTGGACAACCTGCGCGAGCGCCACCATGCGCTGCTGGTCAGGCTGGGCCACCACGGTGGCGTGCTGTTGCTGGTCGCGCTGTTGATGATCGGCGCCGGTGCGGTGTCGGCCCTGTCGCTGGGGCGCGAATACTTCCCGCACGTGGACGCGGGCCAGATCCGCCTGCAGGTCCGCCTGCCCACCGGCCTGCGGCTGGAGGAAACGGCGCAGCAACTGGCCGACATCCAGCGCGAGATCCGCGGCATCGTGCCGGCCGGCGAACTGCAGACCGTCTACGAGCAGATCGGCATTCCCGACGCGGTCAACCTGGCATGGGTGGACAGCGCGGTGGTCGGTTCGTTCGAAGCGGAAGTGATGCTGCAGCTGCGCACGCCGCACGGCCCGAGCGCGGAATACCTGGCGCGGATCCGCGAACGGGTGGCGCAGAAATTCCCCGATGTGAAAGTGTTCGAACGGCCGCCCGACGCCACCAGCCGGACGCTGGCCGGTTCGGCGGTGGGTGCGCTGGAAGTGCGCGTGAACGGGCGCGACGCGGCCGGCAACCTGGTGATCGCGCGCGAGCTGGAAGCGCGCCTGCGCGAGGTGCCCGGCGCGGTGGACGTGATGCTGCGGCAGGTGCTGGACCTGCCGGAATACTACGTGTCGATCGACCGGACCCGCGCCGCGCAACTGGGCGTCACCTCGCAGGACGCCAGCCGCGCCGTGCTGGCGGTGCTGGGTTCGGCGGGCACGGTCAGCCCGGTGTACTGGGTGGATCAGGCCAACGCCACGTCCTACACCGTGCAGGTGCAGGCGCCGCCGGCCAGCCTGGAGAGCATGGAGACGCTGCTCAACACGCCGCTGCGCATCGGCGCTGACGGGCAGACGGTGCTGCTGCGCAACGTGGCCCAGGTATCGCCGCGCACGGTGCCCGCCAGCATCGGCCGCACGATGATGGCGCCCACCGTCAGCGTGCTGGCGAACGTGCAGGGCACCGATCTGGGCTCGGTCCACTCGGCGCTCGGCCGCATCGTGTCCGACCTGGAGCCGCGCCTGAAGCCGGGCAACCGCATCGAGATCGTCGGCCAGGCCGGCGAGATGCAGAGCGCCTATGGCGAACTGGCCGGCGGCTTGCTGATGTCGGCGGTGCTGGTCTTCCTGGTGCTGGTGGTGAACTTCCAGTCGTGGATCCAGCCGCTGGTGGCGATGTCCGGCCTGCCCATCGCCATCGCCGGCGCGGCCGTCGGCCTGCTGGTCACCGGCACGCCGCTCAGCGTGCCCGCGCTGATGGGCGTGATGATGGTGATCGGCGTGTCCACCGCCAACAGCGTGCTGGTCACCAGTTTCGCGCGCGGGCTGATCGCCGAGGGCCACGATCCGGAACAGGCCGCCTACGAAGCCGCGGCCGTGCGCCTGCGGCCGGTGCTGATGACCGCCAGCGCGATGGTGCTGGGCATCATCCCGATGGCGCTGGGCCTGGGCGAGGGTGGCGAACAGAACGCGCCGCTGGGACGCGCGGTGATCGGTGGGCTGCTGTTCGGCACACCGGCCACGCTGGTCATCGTGCCGTCCATCCTGGCCGTGCTGGGCCGACGCCAGCGGCGCGCCGCGCACACCACAGAAAAGGGCGCGGAAAGCGCCGATGCAGGAGTTGCGATATGAAGCCGATGCTTGCCTTGCGTCATGTTCCGATGGCCGTGACGGCCGTCGCGCTGGCGGTGGCCCTTTCCGCCTGCAACCGCGGGGTGGCGGAAACGCCCGCCGCACAGACGGTGCCCGAGGTGCTCACCGCGCGGGCGCGCGCGGCCGACGCCGACTACACGATGAAACTGCCGGCGCGCGCGCTGGCCGGCGAGACCGCGCAGCTCTATCCGCGCGCCACCGGCTTCGTCAGCGAGCGCCTGGTGGACCTGGGCGACCAGGTCCAGTCCGGGCAGGTGCTGGCGGTGATCGCCACGCCGGAGATCGACCAGTCCGTGCGCGAGGCGCAGGCCGAAGTCGGCCGCGCGCGCGCGGCGCTGGAACTGGCGAGGGTCAACTACGACCGCGCCGCCGTGCTGGTGGAATCCGGTGCGGTCTCGCGCGAGACCTACAGCGACCGCAGCGCCAACCGCGACGCCGCGCAGGCCGCGCTGGCGGCGGCGCAGGCGCGGCTGGAGAGCGCGCGCGAACGGCAGGGCTTCCAGCGCGTGCGCGCGCCGTTCGCCGGCGTCATCGCCGCGCGCTACGTGGACCGCGGCGACCGCGTGGTCGGCGATGCCGCTTCCGCCGTGCCGCTGTTCGAGATCAACGCGCTGGACCCGCTGCGCATCCTGGTCGACGTGCCGCAGGGCGCGGCGCTACAGGTGCGCCCCGGCCTGAAGGCCGAGGTCAGCTTCCCCGAACTGCCGGGCGAGCGCTTCGCCGCCGAGGTCGTGCGCAGCGCGCAGAGCATTTCCGACGATGCCGGCGGCATGCGCGTGGAACTGCGCCTGCCCAACCCCGGCAGCCGCATCCCCGCCGGCATGGTCGGGCAGGTCAGTCTGCAGGTGCCGCGCGCCGCGCCCGCGGTGATCGTGCCGCTGTCGGCGATTTCCGGCCCGGCCGGACAGTCGCGGGTGGCGCGCGTCGGTGCGGATTCGCTGCTCGAGTTCCGCCCCGTGCTGCTCGGCCGCGACCTGGGCGGCGAGGTGGAAGTGCTGGACGGGCTGGCCGTGGGCGACCAGGTGGTGCTGGCGCCGAACGCGCTGCTGCAGGCCGGTGCGCGCGTGGCGGTGAAACCGCCGCCGCAACCCGCGCGCTGAGGCCGCCGCGCGACGGCATTCGCCCGTACCTATCGCTTGTAGGAGCGGCCACTGGTCAGCGCCGGCGGCTTGCCCGACACTCCGGCCATGGAAGAATCCCACGAGCCGGTCCGACGCGTCGTGCTGCTGCACGGCATCTGGAACGCGAAGTCGTGGCTGGCGCCGTTGGCGCGGCGGCTGCGCGCCGAGGGCTTCGAGGTGGAAGTGTTCGGCTATCCCAGCGTCTTCGGCGGGCCCGAGCCCGCCATCGCGGCGCTGATCGAACGGCTGCAGGACGGATCGCCCACGCACCTGGCCGGGCACAGCCTGGGCGGGTTGATCGGGCTGGAAGCGCTGCGCCGCGCGCCGTCGTTGCCGGTGCGGCGCATGGTCTGCCTGGGGTCGCCCCTCTGCGGCAGCGGCGCCGCGCGCAGCCTCGGGCGCCGCGCCTGGACCGGGCCGGTGCTGGGGCGCAGCGGCGCCCTGCTGCAGACGGGATGCCCGCCCTGGCAGGGCAGGGTGCCGGTGGGCATGGTCGCCGGCAACGTGGCGCGCGGCGTCGGCCGCCTGCTGACCCGCTTCGACGGCGATTCCGACGGCACGGTGGCGGTGGCCGAGACCCGGCTGCCCGGCCTGGCCGCGCACTGCGTCGTCCCGGCCAGCCATACCGGGCTGGTGTTCTCGGCCGATGCCGCCCGCCAGGCGGCCGCCTTCCTGCGCGATGGACGCTTCCAGCCGGCGTAGACGCTGCGCGCGCGCGGCGCCGGTATAATCCGCGCCCTCATCATCGCAACCTCCGGAAGTCCCCATGGGTAGAGGCCCGTCCATCGAAGCCCGCAAGAACGCCACCGACGCCAAGCGCGGCAAGATCTTCACCAAGATCATCCGCGAGATCGGCGTGGCGGCGCGCATGGGCGGCGGCGACCCGGCCAACAACCCGCGCCTGCGCGCGGCGGTGGACAAGGGCCTGTCGGCCAACATGTCCAAGGACGTCATCGAGCGCGCCATCAAGAAGGCGACCGGCGAACTGGAAGGCGTGGTCTACGAGGAAATCCGCTACGAGGGCTACGCGCCCGGTGGCGTGGCCGTCATCGTCGACTGCCTGACCGACAACCGCGTGCGCACCGTGGCCGACGTGCGCCACGCCTTCAGCAAGTGCGGCGGCAACATGGGCACCGAGGGCTCGGTGGCCTTCATGTTCAAGCGCCTGGGCGTGCTGAGCTACGCGCCCGGCGCGGACGAAGAGAAGATCACCGAGGCCGCCATCGAGGCCGGCGCCGACGACATCGTCGGCTATCCCGACGACGGCTCGGTCGATGTCGTCACCGCGCCGGAAAGCTTCCTGGCGGTGAAGGAGGCGATGGAAGCCGCCGGCCTGAAGCCCGACCATGCCGAGATCACCTTCCGCGCCGACAACGACATCGCCGTGCAGGGCGACACCGCCGTGCAGGTCAGGAAGCTGCTGGACATGCTGGAAGACATGGACGACGTGCAGGACGTGTACTCCAACGCCGAACTGGGCGCGGATGCGTATGCGTAGCCGGGATTGGGGATTCGGGATTCGGGATTCGATAAGAGCCGCCAGCACGGCCGGAATCGCGGACCGCCCCTGCGAATCTCCAATCCCGAATCCCCAATCCCGGCTCTCATGACCCGCATCCTCGGCATCGATCCCGGCTCGCAGCGCACCGGCATCGGCATCATCGACGTGGACGCGGCGGGCAAGACCACGCACGTCTATCATGCGCCGCTGGTGCTGCTGGGCGCCGACGACTTCCCGCAGCGGTTGCGGCGCCTGCTGGACGGGCTGGGCGACGTCATCGCGACCTGGCGACCGGACGAAGTGGCGATCGAGAAGGTGTTCATGGCGCGCAATCCGGATTCCGCATTGAAGCTGGGACAGGCCCGTGGCGCGGCGATCAGCGCGGTGGTGCTGCGCGACCTGCCGGTGCACGAATACGCCGCCAAGGAAGTGAAGCTGGCCGTGGTCGGCCGCGGTAGCGCCGAGAAGGCGCAGATCCAGCACATGGTCGGCATCATGCTCAACCTGCAGGGCAAGCTGCAGTCCGACGCCGCCGACGCGCTGGCGGTGGCCATCACCCATGCGCACGTGCGTGCCACCGCCGCGCGGCTGGGCGTGAGCGCGCAGCAGGCGTGGAGTCGCAAATGAAGATCGGGATTCGGGATTCGGGATTCGGGATTGGGAAAGCGGTGGCTCGCACCGGCGCCTGCTGCGCTTGCGAATCCCCAATCCCAAATCACCAATCCCGTTGCGCCCGGAGGGCGCAATCATGATCGGTCGCCTGCGCGGCATCCTCGCCCACAAGTCGCCGCCGTGGCTGGTGATCGACGTAGGCGGCGTGGGCTATGAACTCGAAGCGCCGATGAGCACCTTCTACGACCTGCCCGACGTGGGCCGCGAGGTGCTGTTGTTCACCCACTACGCGCAGAAGGAGGACAGCGTGTCGCTGTACGGCTTCCTGCGCGAGAACGAGCGCAGGCTGTTCCGCGACGTGCAGAAGGTCAGCGGCATCGGCGCCAAGATCGCGCTGGCCGTGCTGTCCGGCGCCAGCGTGGACGAGTTCGCCCGCATGGTGCAGTCCGGCGACGTCACCGCGCTGACGCGCATCCCCGGCATCGGCAAGAAGACCGCCGAGCGCATGGTGGTGGAACTGCGCGACCGCGCCGCCGACCTGATGGGCGGCCTGCCGGGCGGCAGTCCGATCCCGGCCGATCCGCAGTCCGAAGCGACCATCGCGTTGCAGCAGCTGGGTTACAAGCCGGCCGAAGCCACCCGCATGGCGCGCGATGCGACCGCGGCGGGCGACGACGCGGCCGCCATCATCCGCAAGGCGTTGCAGTCCGCGCTGCGCTGATCGCGGATTTAGAGCCCGGCTTCACTTTCCCAGCGCTACCCTTCCGGCCGCCATGTCCACTTCTCCGTCTTCGCAGGCCAATGCCGGGCATTCCGGCCAGCATGGCCATGGCAACATCGGCCTGGCCGGCCTGGTCGTCGGCGCCATCGGCGTCGTCTTCGGCGACATCGGCACCAGCCCGCTGTATACCCTCAGGGAAGCCTTCTCCGGCCACTACGGCCTGACCGCCGACCACAACACCGTGCTGGGCGTGCTGTCGCTGGTGTTCTGGGCGCTGACCATGGTGGTGACGGTCAAGTACGTCACCATCATCATGCGCGCGGACAATCAGGGCGAGGGCGGCATCATGGCGCTGATGGCGCTGGCCCAGCGCAGCCTGCCGAAAGGCTCCAGGTCGGCCTACATGGTGGGCATCCTGGGCATCTTCGGCGCGTCGCTGTTCTTCGGCGATGGCGTGATCACGCCGGCCATCTCGGTGCTTTCAGCGGTCGAGGGCCTGGAGGTGGTGGCGCCGCAGCTGCACAGCTGGATCGTGCCGATCACGCTGGTCGTGCTGGTCAGCCTGTTCGCCACGCAGCGCTACGGCACGGCCAAGGTGGGCAAGGTATTCGGCCCCATCACGGTGGTCTGGTTCCTGGTGCTGGCGGTGCTGGGCGTGGTCAACATCACCCACGAGCCGGAAGTGCTGCACGCCATCAATCCCTGGTGGGCGGCGCGCTTCTTCGCCGAACACCACTGGCATGGCATCTTCATCCTGGGCGCGGTGGTGCTGGCGGTCACCGGCGGCGAGGCGATCTATACCGACATGGGCCATTTCGGCGCACGGCCGATCCGGCTGGCGTGGTACTGGTTCGTGCTGCCGGCGCTGATGCTGAACTACCTGGGGCAGGGCGCGCTGATCCTGGAGAACCCGGCCGCCATCAAGAACCCGTTCTACATCGGCGTGCCGCAGTGGGGCCGCATCCCGATGATCGTGCTGGCCACGGCGGCCACGGTGATCGCCTCGCAGGCGGTCATCACCGGCGGCTTCTCCATCGCCCGCCAGGCCATGCAGCTGGGCTACATCCCGCGCATGCACATCAAGCACACTTCGCACGACACCATCGGCCAGATCTACATCCCCGGCATCAACTGGATGATGATGGTGATCGTGATCGGGCTGGTGCTGTCGTTCCGCACCTCTTCCGCGCTGGCCACCGCCTATGGCATCTCGGTCTCGGCCACCATGCTGATCGACACCCTGCTGCTGGCGATCGTGGCGCGCGCGCTGTGGCCCAAGTGGCGGCGCTGGGTGCTGCCGGCCTGCGTGCTGTTCCTGGTCGCCGACGTCGCCTTCGTGATCGCCAACGGCGCCAAGATCCTGCAGGGCGGCTGGTTCCCGGTGGTGCTGGGCATGCTGCTGTTCACCCTGCTGCGCACCTGGCGGCGCGGGCGCGAGCTGCTGGCGGCGGAGATCCGCAAGGAAGGCATCCAGCTGGACACCTTCCTGCCCGGCCTGATGCTGGCCCCGCCGGTGCGCGTGCAGGGCACGGCGGTGTTCCTGACCGCGCAGACCGGGGTGGTGCCGCACGCGCTGATGCACAACCTCAAGCACAACAAGGTGCTGCACGAGCGCAACGTGTTCCTGACCGTGGAAACCCTGCCGGTGCCGTTCGCGCCGCCGGAGAAGCTGCTGAAGATCGAGTCCATCGGCGACGACTTCTACCGCGTCATCGTCCGCTACGGCTTCATGCAGACCCCCGACGTGCCGGCGGCGCTGATGCGTTCCTGCGACAAGGGCGGCATCTATTTCGATCCGATGGATACCACTTACTTCGCCAGCCGCGAGAACGTGGTGGCCAGCCGCCGCCGCGGCATGCCGATCTGGCGCGACAAGCTGTTCGCCATCATGCACCGCAACGCCGCCCCGGCGACCGGTTTCTTCCGCATCCCCGGCAACCGGCTGGTGGAGCTGGGCGCGCAGGTGGAGATCTGATGGGGCCGGGATTCGTGATTCGGGATTGGGGATTCGCAAGAGCGGCGTCCGTGTCGGCCGGCAACGATGCTGTTACGCTTCCGCTAATCCCGAATCTCCAATCCCCAATCCCGTCCCTGTGAACGACCGCATCATCACCTCCGTCGCCACCCGCGAGGACGACGCCATCGAGGCCAGCATCCGGCCCAAGCGGCTGGACGAGTACCTGGGCCAGAAGCCGGTGCGCGAGCAGCTCGACATTTACATCCGGGCGGCGAAGGGGCGCGGCGAGGCGCTGGACCACGTGCTTATCTTCGGCCCGCCCGGCCTGGGCAAGACCACGCTGAGCCACGTCATCGCCAACGAACTGGGCGTGAACCTGCGCGTGACCTCCGGCCCGGTGATCGAGAAGGCCGGCGACCTTGCCGCGCTGCTGACCAACCTGCAGCCACACGACGTGCTGTTCGTCGACGAGATCCATCGCCTGTCGCCGGTGGTCGAGGAAGTGCTGTACCCGGCCATGGAGGACTTCCAGATCGACATCATGATCGGCGAGGGCCCGGCCGCGCGTTCGATCAAGCTGGACCTGCCGCCGTTCACCCTGATCGGCGCCACCACCCGCGCCGGCCTGCTGACCGCGCCGCTGCGCGACCGCTTCGGCATCGTCCAGCGGCTGGAGTTCTACACGCCCGAGGAACTCACCCGCATCGTGCAGCGTTCGGCCCGCATCCTGGGCATGGACTGCGTGCCGGAAGGCGCGGACGAGATCGCCCGCCGCGCGCGCGGCACGCCGCGCATCGCCAACCGCCTGCTTCGGCGCGTGCGCGACTATGCGCAGGTCAAGGCCGACGGCCACATCGACGTGGCCGTGGCGCGCGCCGCGATGCAGATGCTGAAGGTGGACCCGGAGGGTTTCGACGAGCTGGACCGCCGCATGCTGCGCACCATCGTGGACAGTTTCGATGGCGGTCCGGTCGGCGTGGAATCGCTGGCCGCCGCCCTCTCGGAAGAGCGCGGCACGCTGGAGGACGTCATCGAGCCCTACCTGATCCAGCAGGGCTTCCTGATCCGCACCGCGCGCGGCCGCATGGCGACGCGCAAGGCTTACTTGCACCTGGGGCTGACGCCGAAGGGGCAGGTGCCGGAGCCGGGCGAGCCGGCCGGCGAACTGTTCTGAGGCGGGCCACGGGATCCATGACGGTATGCGCCACAACGTGCCGGAGCACTCACTTTGACGACTGACCCCCCGGTGCCGGGCGCCGGTTCCGCGCCGTTCAGTTGGCCGACACGCGTCTATTGGGAAGATACCGACGCCGGTGGCGTGGTCTACCACGCGCAGTACGTCGCCTTCCTGGAACGCGCGCGCACGGAGTGGTTGCGCGCGCGCGGGCATGCCCAGGAACAGCTGCGCCAGACCCACGACCTGGTGTTCGCCGTCCGTGCGATGCGCCTGGATTTCCTGCGCCCCGCGCGGCTGGACGACCTGCTGCGGGTCACCGCGAGGATCGAGCAGTGCAGGCGGGCCAGCGTGGTCTTCGCGCAGTCCATCGAGCGGGACGGCGAGGTGTTGCTGACCGCCGAAGTGAAGGTCGCCGCGCTCAGCGCGTCCGGGTTCAAACCCGTTCCGCTGCCCGGGGCGTTGTATGAAGAGTTCAGGCGGCTCGAAGTTCCGGGTCGCGCGCAAGCCTAGTCACACCACCCGATACGCAACACGACCAAGAGAATCGAGGAACAACGGATGATCGCATCGCTGCTGGCATTCCAGGACACCGTGGTGGAGGCGTTGCCGCCCGAAACCGCCGCCGCCGCCGCGGAGGCCACCGCCGCCACCGTCCACAGCGGCATCAACTACTTCGACCTGATGTTGAAGGCCAGCCTGCCGGTCAAGCTGATCGTGCTGCTGCTGCTGGCCGGGTCGCTGATCAGCTGGGTGATCATTTTCCGCAAGGCGCGCGTGTTCAAGAACGCCAACCGCGACGCCGACGAGTTCGAGGGCCGGTTCTGGTCCGGCGCCGAGCTCAACAAGCTGTATGCCGGCGCCGCCGACCGCAACCGCGTGGTCACCGGGCTGGAGGCGATCTTCGAGGCCGGCTTCCGCGAGTTCGCCCGCCTGCGCGACAAGCGCAAGCTGGACGGTCGCGCGCAACTGGAAGGCGCGCAGCGCGCCATGCGCGCCACCTTCGCCCGCGAAGTGGACCAGTTGGAGCGCAACCTGGAACTGCTGGCCAACATCGGCTCCACCGCGCCGTACGTGGGCCTGGTGGGCACCGTGTTCGGCATCATGGTGACCATGCACGACATGCTCAACAGCGGCGAGCAGGCCGGCATCGCCTCGGTCGCGCCGGGCATTTCCGAGGCGCTGTTCGCCACCGCCATCGGCCTGTTCGTGGCGATCCCCGCGGTGTGGGCCTACAACCGCTTCACCACCCGCGTCGAGCGGCTGGCGGTGCGCTACGAGACCTTCGCCGAGGAGTTCAGCTCCATCCTGCAGCGCCAGGCCCCGGGCGAGGAATAAGCGGAGTACGCCATGACCGCCACCATTTCGCGCCGCCACAAGCGCAAGCTGAAATCCGAGATCAACGTCGTGCCGTACATCGACGTGATGCTGGTGCTGCTGATCATCTTCATGGTGACCGCGCCGCTGCTGACGCTCAGCGTGGACGTCAAGCTGCCCTCGTCCAACGCCAAGGCGGTGGAGACGCGCAACGAGCCGGTCGTCGTCATCGCCTACCCCGACGGGCGGTTCGGCCTGAAGCTGCCTGAAGCCAAGCAGCCGGAGATCCTGGATGCCGCCGGGCTGGAAGCCAAGGTGGCGGCCATCCGCGAGCAGCAGGGCAGCGAACTGCGGATCATGGTGGCGGCCGAAGGCGATGCGCCGTACCAGAAGGTGCTGGACGCCATGGACGTGCTCCGCCGCGCCAAGGTAGGCAATGTCGGCCTGATGACCAATGCGGGTGGCAATGCACGCTGATGCCATCCAGCGCCATGGGGTCCCGCGGGACGAGGGGCTGGGCAGGGCGGTGGCGTGGGCCGTCGGACTGCACGTCCTGCTGGCCCTGCTGTTGCTGGTCTCGCCGCTGCTGACATGGGACCGCGGCCGACTGAGCGCATCGGGGTCGGAAGCGATGGAGGCGACGCTGGACGTGTCCGCCGCCGACCAGCGCATGGTCGATCAGGCCCTGCGGTTCCGGCCCGAGCCGCTGCCGGAACCGGTGCAGGAGGTCGTCGAGGAAGAGACCGTGCCGCCGCCGCAGCCCGTCCCCGAGCCGGCGCCGCAGGACGCCCCCGTGCAGCGGCAGGCCCAGGCGCAGGAACGCATTCCCGTGCCCGACGAGGTCGACCAGGAGGAAGCGCGGCGCGACGCCATCGCCCAGGAAAAGGCCCGCCAGGAACAGGAAGCCAAGCGCAGGCAGGAACAGATCGACCTGACCGAACGCACCCGCCAGGAACAGGCCGAACAGCAGCGCCGGCTGGCCGCGCAGCAGGAAGAGGCCGACCGCCAGAAGAAGCTCGACGAGATCCGCCGCCAGCGCGCGCAGGCCGCGCGCGAAGCGCAGTTGGCGGAACAGAAGCTGCGCCAGGTACAGGCCGCCCGCGAGCGGCAGGTCGCCAGTGCGGCCGCCGCCAGCCAGGCCGGCGCGCAATCGACGACGCCGGTCGGGCAGGGCGGCACCGATGATGGATTGCAGGCGCGCTACGCCGCGGCGATCCAGGAAGCGGTGCTGCGCCAATGGACGCGCCCGGAATCGGTCCCGGTGGGTACCCGCTGCCGCGTGGTGATCCGGCAGTTGCCCGGCGGCGAAGTCATCAGCGCGGAGGTCCAGCCCGGCTGCGCGATGGATCGGCTGGGCCAGGATTCGGTCGAGCGCGCCGTGCTGAAGGCCCAGCCGCTGCCCTATCGCGGCTTCGAGTCGGTCTTCAGCCGTACGCTGACGCTCAATTTCGAGGCGCGGGACCGTTGAATGAAGGCGCTCGCGCTGCATCGGGTCCTCTGGCTGCTTCCGCTGTGGGCGGGGGCGGCCGTCGCGCAGGAAGCGGATGAGCCCTACGCCCGTTACCAGGCCGTGCTGCGGGAGGCCATCGCCCGCGAGTGGCGGCCGTCCGCCGAGGTGCCGGCCGGCGCGCGCTGCAAGGTGGTGATCCGCCAGCTTCCCGGCGGCGATGTGCTCGAGGCGTGGGCCCATCCGGACTGCGCCTTCGGCGACCGCGACCGTGACTTGCTGGAAGAAGCCGTCCTGCGCGCCCAGCCGTTGCCTTACCGGGGGCACGAACGGGAGTTCAGCCGCTTGCTGGCGCTGACCTTCGAGGCGCCGGGACGGTGACTTCGCCCCTGTTTCGATCGTCTTCGTTCACAATTGTTAAAACGTTCACGCGCAAGCTGGTATCTCTCTCCCGCCCGCCAAACCCGAGTCGCCGCCGCCCATGAAGAGACCGCTGCACTGGTTCGCCCTGTTCGTCCTGTCCCTGTTCCCCGTGCTGGCCTCGGCCCAGCAGCAGGGGCTGGAGATCGACATCATCGGCGGCAACGCCTCGGCGCTGCCCATCACCATCGTGCCCATGCCCTACCAGGGCGCGGCCGGCGCGCCACCCACCGACGTGGCCGGCGTGGTGCGGTCGGACCTGGAGCGTTCCGGCGCCTTCCGCACCTTGCCCGAAGCCAGCCTGATCGAACGCCCCACCCGCGGCAGCGAGATCCAGTACCCCACCTGGCGCCAGCTGCGGCAGGACTACATCGTGGTCGGCCGCGTCGTGGACAGCGGCGACGGCGGTTACCGCGTGGAATACGAACTGTTCGACGTGGCCAAGCAGGAACGCATGCTGGGCCTGGCCATGACCGCGCGGGCCAACGCCATGCGCGACGTGGCCCACCAGATGGCCGATGCCATCTACGAGAAGATCCTCGGCGTGCGCGGTGCGTTCTGGACGCGCATCGCCTACGTGACCGCCGCCGGCACCGGCAAGGACACCCGCTACGCGCTGATGGTGGCCGACTCGGACGGCTTCAATCCGCAGACCGTGGTGCGCTCGGCCGAGCCGTTGCTGTCGCCGTCGTGGAGCCCGGACGGTCGCCGCCTGGCCTACGTCAGCTTCGAGGGCGGCAACTCCGCCATCTACCTGCAGGACATCACCACCGGTGCGCGCGAAAAGGTCGCCAGTTTCCGCGGCATCAACGGGGCCCCGTCGTTTTCGCCGGATGGCCGCCAGTTGGCGCTGACCCTGTCGCGCAGCGGCAACCCGGAGATCTACGTGATGGACCTGGGCAGTCGCCAGCTGCGCCAGTTGACCAACAGTTCCAGCATCGACACCGAGCCCACCTGGAGCGCGGACGGCAGCAGCATCTACTTCACTTCCGACCGCGGTGGACGCCCGCAGATCTATCGCGTGGCCGCCAGCGGCGGCAGCGCCACCCGGGTGACTTTCGAGGGCAACTACAACGCCACCGCCAGCGTGTCCTACGACGGCAAGAAGATCGCGGTGGTGCAGGGCAGCGGCAACAACTACCGCATCGCCCTGATGGATAGCAGCCTGGGCGGCGCCCGCTGGTCGTCGCTGTCGCCGGGTTCTCTGGACGAATCCCCCAGTTTCGCCCCCAACGCCAGCATGGTGCTGTACGCCGCGCGCGAAGGCGGCCGTGGCGTGCTGTACGCCGTGTCGGCCGACGCGCGGGTGCGCCAGCGCCTGGTCGTGGCGAATGCCGACGTGCGCGAACCGGCCTGGTCGCCGTACCGCACTGTCCGTTAATTTTGTGTCTACAATGTTGTCCCCCTGACCCCCCTAACAACGACGAAGGAATGACCATGAACAACACCACCCGTGTTCTGATGCTGTCGCTGATGTCCGTCGCCGTGCTGGCCGGCTGCAAGAAGGCCGTCAAGCCGGAAGCTCCGACCGACACCGGCACCACCGTGCCGACCACTCCGACCGGCCCGACCACCTCCGGCCTGTACGGCCCGGACGACCTGGACCGCGATGCCTGCCTGCGCCAGCGCGTGGTCTACTTCGACCTGGACCAGGACGCCCTGAAGCCGGAGTTCCAGGCCATCATGGGCTGCCACGCCAAGTACCTGCGCGACCGTCCGTCCTCGCGCATCACCCTGGAAGGCCATGCCGACGAACGCGGCAGCCGCGAATACAACCTGGGCCTGGGCGAGCGTCGCGGCAACGCGGTGAACTCCGCGCTGCAGGCCAACGGCGGTTCGGCCAGCCAGCTCAGCGTCGTCAGCTACGGCGAAGAGCGTCCGGTCTGCACCGACTCCAACGAGTCCTGCTGGTCGCAGAACCGTCGCGTCGAGATCGTCTACACGGCCAGGTAAGCCGCCGTCGCCACGATGATGATCGCGAAGAAATACATGCTGGTACTCGCGGCGGCCCTGGTGGCCGCCGCACCCGCCGCCCACGCCCAACGCCAGAGCCTGGCCGACCGCGTGGCCGCGCTGGAAGCCAAGGCCAACAATCCGCAGCAGAACCTGGACCTGTTGAACAGGGCCAACCAACTGGAAGCGGAAGTGCGGGAATTGCGCGCGCAGCTGGAACAGCTGCAGAACGAGAACGAGCAGCTCAAGCAGCGTAACCGCGACCAGTACCTGGACCTGGATAGCCGGCTCAACCGGCTGGAAGGCAGTGCGCCGGTTGGTCCCCCGATCGCCCCGCCTGTGAGCAGCGCACCGGCGCCCAAGCCGGCCACACCTGCCGCCGCCAGCGTACCGGCAGAACGTCCCCCCACCGTCCATGGCGACATGGGCGCGGTGGCTGCCGCCGGCGACGAACGCACCGCCTACAACGTCGCCTTCGACCGTCTGAAGGCCGGCGAGTACGCCGATTCCGCGGAGCTGTTCACCAGCTTCCTGCAGTTGTACCCGAATGGCGTGTATGCCCCCAACGCCCTGTACTGGCTGGGCGAAAGCTACTACGTCACCCAGAATTACGCGCTGGCCGCGGACCAGTTCCGCGCGCTGCTGGCGCAATACCCCACGCACGACAAGGCGCCGGGCTCGCTGCTCAAGCTGGGCCTGTGCGACTACGGCCTGGGCAGGCTGGCCGAAGCCGAGAGCACCCTGGCCGACGTCATCGCCCGGTACCCGGGCACCGATGTCGCCCGTACCGCCGACGACCGCCTGAAAGCCATCCAGTTCGGCCGCCTGCGCTGAACCCCGGATAGTGTGGGAGCGGCCTCCGGCCGCGAGCCTGGCTCTATCTTTTCTTTCCTTGAATCCGGCAAAGGCTCGCGCCGGGGACGGCGCTCCCACATCTCCCACATCTCCCGGGTCGGGCGATCCGGGCCGGGCAGGCCGTCAGGCCTCATAATGCGCACCCCATGAACGCCGTTGCCCCCGCCGCCGCGCTCCCGCAGGAGCGCCTGAAGCTGACCGAGATCTTCCTTTCCCTGCAGGGCGAGGCGAACGCGGTCGGCTGGCCCACGGTGTTCGTGCGCCTGACCGGCTGCCCGCTGCGCTGCCAGTACTGCGATACCGCCTATGCTTTCCATGGCGGCCAGTGGTGGGACATCGACGCGATCCTGGCGGAAGTGGCGCGCCACGGCGTGCGCCACGTCTGCGTGACCGGCGGCGAGCCGCTGTCGCAGAAGCGCTGCCTGTCGTTGCTGAAGAAGCTTTGCGATGCCGGCTACGACGTCTCGCTGGAAACCTCCGGCGCCCTCGATATCGCCGAAGTCGATCCGCGCGTGTCGCGCGTGGTAGATCTGAAGACGCCCGGCTCGAAGGAAATGGCGCGCAACCGGCTGGAGAATCTCCCGCTGCTCACCGCGCGCGATCAGGTGAAGTTCGTGCTGTGCGGCCGCGCCGACTACGAATGGGCGCGCGGCATGTTGGCCGAACACCGCCTGGCCGAGCGCTGCGACGTGTTGTTCTCGCCCAGCAAGACCGAACTGGACCCGCGCGACCTGGCCGACTGGATCGTCGAGGACCGCCTGCCGGTGCGCTTCCAGATGCAGTTGCACAAGCTGCTGTGGAACGACGAACCGGGGCGCTGAGTCCTGCCTGCTGCTTGCGGGGTTGGGGAGAGGGTAACGAAGCCATCTCCCCAAGGTTGCTTGCGATCCCGCGATATGCGCATTGAACGCGTGACGGATACGCGACGTATATTCGTAGTGAACTTGTCGGATTCTTTTTTTTTGCGTTCTTTGCCGCAGAGGCATGTCGACGCTCGCGGCGTTAATTCCTTGCGCACGATTCGAGCCCCTCTCCCATCGGGAGAGGGGTTGGGGAGAGGGGCGAACGGAGTCTCTTTGTCTTGGTGGACCGGAATGGCGAGAACAAGCACGTAGGGTGCGCCCTGGCGCACCATCCCTCTTCGCTCGACCAGACTGCGAGCTACCTTCGGCATGGTCTTCCGCTGCCCAAGCATGGCGCCGCTCGCCGCGGGGGCATTCTTGACCAGCCATTCGGCTGTTGAGAAGCGCTTCTTTGCTCGTGCAAAGAAAGAACCAAAGAAACACGCCCCAGGCGGCGCGCCCTCCGCGCTACGCGCTCCGGGTGCGCAAGCGGGCCGGGAATTTTCGTAAGGCACATCCGTGTGCCATACGAAAACGCCGCCCATCCAGGGCGGCGCCCTACGGGTTTAACCCGGCCCGCTTGCCGCGCCTAAATGGGGGCCCCAAAGGCAACAGCAAAAGCAGAAGCATCTGGGCTCCGGATGTATCCGCGTCGCCTTGGGGCCCCTGAGGTCCGGCAGTCCCGGCAGGTACAACCCGCAGGGCGGCGCACAGGACGTGCGCCGTTTTCGTATGGGCCAGGATGGCCCTTACGAAAATTCCTGCCGGGACTGCGCACCCGCCACGCAGTGGCGGGCGGACCGCCGGGGTGTGCTTTCTTTGCCTACTTTCTTTGCACAAGCAAAGAAAGTAGGGCCTCCGCGGCGAGCGGCACCATGCCGGAAGCGAAGCAGGTCATGCCGAAGGTGGAATGGCGGATGGCGATGGTGCGCCAGGGCGCACCCTACGCATCGGATGGCGGAGGCGAACGGGCTCCGTTCGTCCCTCACCCCAACCCCTCTCCCGATGGGAGAGGGGCTTGGACCGCATGCGTCAGCGGGAAGTGGCATGCCGGGAGCGGCGCCACGCCAGAAGCGAAGCAAGTCATGCCGAAGGTGGAATGGCTTCAGTCTGGACGGATGGCGATGGTGCGCCAGGGCGCACCCTACGCATCGGATGGCGGAGGCGAACGGGCTCCGTTCACCCCTCACTCCAACCCCTCTCCCGGTGGGAGAGGGGCTACAAGCGATACAATTCCGCCATGAAAAAAGCCGTCGTCCTCCTTTCCGGTGGCATGGATTCCGCCGTCGTCGTCGCCATCGCCCGCGAGCAGGGTTTCGCCGTGCATGCGCTCAGCGTGCGCTATGGGCAGCGCCATACCTCCGAACTGGATGCGGCCGCGCGCGTGGCGGCGTCGCAGGGCGCGGTGGCGCACAAGACCGTGCACGTGGACCTGCGCAGTATCGGTGGCTCGGCGCTGACCGACGACATCGAGGTGCCGGAGGCGGGCGGGCCGGGCATTCCGGTCACCTACGTGCCCGCGCGCAATACCATCATGCTGTCCGTCGCGCTGGGCTGGGCCGAAGTGCTGGGCGCCAACGACATCTTCTGCGGCGTCAACGCGGTGGACTACTCGGGCTATCCCGATTGCCGGCCGGAGTTCATCGACGCGTTCGAGAAGCTGGCCAACCTGGCGACCAAGGCCGGCGTCGAAGGCGCGGGGCTGCGCATCCACGCGCCCTTGCTGCAACTCGGCAAGGCCGACATCGTGCGCGAGGGCGTGCGCCTGGGTGTGGATTTCGCGCAGACGGTCTCGTGCTACCGGGCCGACGAGCAGGGCCGCGCCTGCGGCCATTGCGATGCCTGCCGCCTGCGCGCCGCCGGCTTCGCCGATGCCGGCGTCGCCGATCCCACGCACTACGCCTGAGCGTGTTTCACTCCATCCCGAGTGATACGGTAGAATGGCGCCCCCCGGCGCAAGGCCGGGCGCAGCACCGGGCCGTTAGCTCAGTCGGTAGAGCAGAAGACTTTTAATCTTTTGGTCGAAGGTTCGAATCCTTCACGGCCCACCATTTCCCCCTCTCCCGATCGCGCGCGCCATGCGTCCACGCGCCGTGCCCGTAGGAGCGGGCCACGCCCGCGATGCTCTTGTGTGGGGTGGAGGGGAAAGCATCGCGCCCATGGGGCGCTCCTACAGATACCCGGGTCCGTGGCCGCCATCCGTATCCGCCCCGGCCCCGGCCTGTTTGACCCGTACTGTAAACGTTTTCATAATGTCGCCTCGCCAGCACCCGTGTCCTTGGGAGGACCGCTTACATGCCGCATCAGCCAAGGATCGAGGGCCTGATCACCAGGATGACGCTGGAAGAAAAAATCGGCCAACTCGGCGCCTTCGCCGATGCACTGCGTCCGTTCGCCTTCGAGGTGAATCCCGAGACCTTCGCGCGCGATGCCGAGCAGGTGCGCGAGCAGATCCGTGCCGGCCGCGTCGGTGCGCTGTTCAACGGCGTAGGCGCGGCGGAAGGCCGCGAGGCGCAACGCATCGCGGTGGAGGAAAGCCGGCTGGGCATCCCGCTGCTGCTGGGCGCCGACGTGATCCACGGCATGCGCACGGTGTTCCCGATCCCGCTGGGCGAGGCTGCCAGCTTCGAGCCCGACCTGGCCGAGCGCACCGCGCGCGCCACCGCCAAGGAAGCCACCGCCGCGGGCATCCACTGGACGTTCGCGCCGATGGTGGACGTCGCGCGCGACCAGCGCTGGGGCCGGGTGGCGGAAACATCCGGCGAGGACGTGCACCTGTCCTGCGAATTCGCCGCGGCGCGCGTGCGCGGCTTCCAGGGCGGGGACCTGACCGCGGCTGATTCGCTGCTCGCCACGCCCAAGCACTTCGCCGCCTACGGCGCGGTGTCGGCGGGACTGGACTACAACTTCGTCGACCTGGCCCCGCAGACGCTGCGCGACGTGCACCTGCCGCCGTTCAAGGCGGCGATCGACGCCGGCGCGCTGACGCTGATGAGCTCGTTCAACGACATCAACGGCGTGCCGGCGTCGGCCAATCGCGAGCTGCTGACCGATCTGCTGCGCGGCGAGTGGAAGTTCGAAGGCTTCGTGGTCTCGGACTACACCTCCGACCTGGAACTGATCGCGCACGGCTATGCCAGCGACGAGGCCGACGCGGCGAAGAAAGCGCTGACCGCCGGCCTGGACATGAGCCTGCAGAGCGGCATCTACGCCGGGCACGTCGCCGCACTGGTGGAGCGGGGCGAGATCCCGATGGCGGTGGTGGACGAAGCCGTGCGCCGGGTGCTGGCGGTGAAGGCGGCCATCGGCCTGTTCGACGATCCCTATCGCTCGCTGGACGCGGCGCGCGAAGCCGACCCGTCGCACATCGCCGCGCACGACGCGCTGGCGCGCGACTGCGCGCGTCGCTCCATCGTGCTGCTGAAGAACGAGGACGACGTGCTGCCGCTGAAGAAGTCCGGCCAGCGCATCGCGCTGATCGGCCCGTTCGGCAGCGATACGGCCCACCTGGGCGGTTGCTGGAACATCTTCGGCGACGCCGCCCGCATGATCGACGTGGAGACCGGCCTGCGTTCCGCGCTGGACGATGCCGCCTCGCTGGTGGTGGTGCCGGGCTGCGCCATCGAGGAGCCCGTGGAAGGTGGCCTGGAGGCCGCCGTCGCCGCCGCGCGCGAAGCGGACGTGGTGGTGCTGGCGCTGGGCGAGCCGCACGATTATTCCGGCGAGGCGCAGTCGCGCACGCAGATCGTGCTGCCGGCCGCGCAACAGGCGCTGGCCGAGGCCGTGGCCACCACCGGCACACCGGTCGTGGTGCTGCTGCGCAATGGCCGCGCGCTGGCGCTGGAAGGCGCGGTACGCGATGCGCAGGCGATCCTGGTGACATGGTTCCTGGGCACTCAGACCGGTCCGGCGGTGGCCGATGTGCTGTTCGGCGATTACAACCCGTCCGCGCGCCTGCCGGTGAGCTTCCCGCAGGACTCCGGCCAGCAGCCGTATTTCTACAACCATCCGGCGACCGGCCGCCCCAACGTGCCCGGCACGCCGCGCTCCTTCCAGGCACGCTGGCGCGAGGTCGCGCATGCGGCGCTGTATCCGTTCGGCCACGGGCTGAGCTACACGCGTTTCGACTACGGCGCGCCGCAGCTCGGCACGGACAAGCTGGGCTGGAACGGAACGCTGACCGTGCGCACGCGCATCACCAATGCCGGGCCGCGCGATGGCGAGGACGTCGCGCAGCTCTACCTGCGCGACCGCACCGCCAACCGCGTGCGCCCGGTGCGCGAGCTGAAGCGCTTCGCCAAGGTGGCGCTGGCCGTGGGCGAATCGCGCGAGGTCGAGTTCGCGCTGACGCGTGCGGACTTCGAGTTCCACGGCGTCGACAACCGGCCCGTGGCCGAGCCGGGCCTGTTCGACCTGTGGGTGGCGCCCTCTTCCGCCGTCGGCGACGCGGTGACGTTCGAACTGCTGGCGTCCTGAGCGGGCCGCACGGCGGGCGATACCCTTGAACGAATCCACTCCGCGCATCGCGGCGGTCGCGGATGGCGATGCGCCGGGCTTCCGCGAACAGGTCTCCACGCGCATCGCGTTCTTCGTCGCCGGGCTGACCGTATCGGCCTGGGCGCCGCTGATCCCGCACGCCAAGCGCCGGCTGGGCCTGGACGACGCGCAGTTGGGCCTGATGCTGCTGTGCCTGGGCATCGGCTCGGTGCTGGTGATGCCGTTGGCCGGTGGGCTGGCGGCGCGTTTCGGCTGCCGCCGCGTACTGGCGGCGACCGGCGCCATCGTCTGCGCGGTGCTGCCGTTCCTGGTGCTGGCCGGCACCTCGCCCGGTCTGGCGATCACGCTGCTGGTGATCGGCGCGGGCATCGGCATCTTCGACGTGGTGATGAACATCCAGGCGGTCATCGTGGAACGCGCCAGTCGCCGCGCGATGATGTCGGGCTTCCATGGTATGTACAGCGTCGGCGGCATCGCCGGCGCGGGTGGCGTATCGGGGCTGATCGCGCTGGGCGCCACGCCGTTGTCGGCGGTGCTGGCGATGGCCGCGACGGCCGCGGTCCTGCTGGCAGGGTCGCTGCGTGCGTTGCTGCCCTATGGCGGCGAAGCCGACCACCCCGCGTTCGCGCTGCCGCGCGGGCGCGTCCTGCTGATCGGTGCGGTGTGTTTTTCGATGTTCCTGGCCGAGGGCGCGGTGCTGGACTGGAGCGCGGTGTTCCTGGCCACCGTGCGTCATCTGGACCTGGCCACGGCCGGCTTCGGCTATGTCGCCTTCGCCATCACCATGACGCTAGGAAGGCTGACCGGCGACCGCATCGTGCAGGCGCTGGGCCGGCTGCGCGTGGTGATGTTCGGCGCCTTGCTGGCCGCGGCCGGCTTCGCGCTGGCGGTGCTGGTGCCGTCGTGGCTGGCCGCGATGGCGGGCTTCGCGCTGGTGGGCGCGGGCGCGGCCAACGTGGTGCCGGTGATGTTCTCCGCGGCCGGTCGCCAGCACAGCATGCCCACCCACCTGGCGGTGGCCGCGGTCACCACGATGGGCTATGCCGGCGTGCTGCTGGGGCCGGCGGCCCTGGGCTTCATCGCACATGCCTCGTCGCTGTCCATCGCGCTGGGATTGCTGGCGTTGCTGCTGGCCGGCGTGGCGATGCTGGCCCGGCGCGCGGTCGCCGATTGAAAAAGCATCGCGCCCGAGGGCGCTCCTGCAGCCGAGCCTGACCTTTGTAGGAGCGGGCCATGCCCGCGATGCTTTTTTGCGAGGGACTGGAAGAGCATCGCGCCCGTGGGGCGCTCCTACGGGCGGTAGGGGCCTTGCGGTGGCATCGGTCCGTACGGCCGGCCGTATCCACCCGGGCCGTCGTAACGGTCCACATGGATGTTGAAATTGAACGTGCGCGTGTCGCCGTCGTCGTCCGTGTAGGACTTGCACAGGTTGAGGTTGGCGGCGTTGTAGGTGCTGCTGCCGTAGCCCTTGCTGTAGCCGATCCCGGTGGTGACGCTGCCGGTGATGCCGTCGCCGTCGCGGTCGTCGTGCATCAATACGCACGGGTCCCGTGTTTCCCTGGCCGCATCGGCCGCCCTCGCCGCGGTGCGCCCGCTCTTGTCGCCGTAGAAGGTGCCCGGCGGGTCCGCGGTGTATGCGGCGTCCCGCGGCAGGCTCAGGTCCAGCGCTTCGGCCGACGACTGCGCCCACGCGGACATGGCGGGAAGGGCGGCGAGCAGCACGGCGAGCGGCAGGGTCTTCATGGGGATTCCCAAGGGAAGTGGCCAGTCCGGGACCGGCTGTCCAGCCAAACTAGCAAGCCGGGTTTGAACGCGGGCTGATGCGGGCCGGGTCCGGCGGGAACTTCAGCCCGTCGCCCGCAGCGCGTCCAGCACCTGCTGCCCGTAGCGGGCCAGCTTGGTGCCGCCGATGCCGCCGACCTGGGCCAGTTCGTCCAACGTGACTGGCTGCTGTTCGGCGATGTTGCGCAGGGTGCTGTCGTGGAAGATGACGTAGGCGGGCACGTTCTGCTCGCGCGCCAGCTGCGCGCGCAGGTCGCGCAGGGCCTGGAAGCGCGGCAGGTCGTCCGGCGCCACCGACACGCCGGTGCGCGGTCCGCGATCCTTCTCGCGCGTCGTGCGGCTGTCCTTGCGCAATTGCAGGCGGCGCTCGCCGCGCAGTACGGCGCGGCTGGCCTCGGTCAGGCGCAGGCTGCCGAAGCCTTCGGCGTCCACTTCCAGCACGCCGGTGGCGACCAGTTGCCGGAACACGCTGCGCCAGGTGGCCGCGTCCAGGTCCTTGCCGATGCCGTAGGTGGTCAGGTGCTGGTGGCCGCATTGCTGGACCTTTTCGCTCTCGCTGCCGCGCAGCACGTCGATCACGTGCGCCGCGCCGAAGCGCTGGCCGGTGCGGTAGACGCAGCTCAGCGCCTTCTGCGCGGCCTCGGTGGCTTCCCAGGTCTCGGCCGGGCTCAGGCAGTTGTCGCAGTTGCCGCACTCGTGCGGGTAGGTTTCGCCGAAGCCGGCCAGCAGCACCTGCCGGCGGCACTGGGTGGATTCGCAGTAGCCCAGCAACTGGTCCAGCTTGCGGCGTTCCAGCCGCTTGCGCTCCTCGCCGGCCTCGGATTGCTCGATCATCTGCTTCAGCAGCACCATGTCGCCCAGCCCGTAGCACAGCCACGCCTCGGCGGCTTCGCCATCGCGGCCGGCGCGGCCGGTCTCCTGATAATAGCCTTCCAGCGACTTGGGCAGGTCGATGTGCGCCACGAAGCGGACGTCCGGCTTGTCGATGCCCATGCCGAACGCGATGGTGGCCACCATGACGATGCCGTCCTCGCGCAGGAAGCGGCGCTGGTGGTGCGCGCGCACATCGGCGGCCAGCCCGGCGTGGTAGGGCAGGGCGTTGAAGCCCTGTTCGGCCAGGAACTCGGCGGTCTGGTCCACCCGCTTGCGCGACAGGCAGTAGACGATGCCGGCCTCGCCGCGGTGCTTCTGCAGGAAGTCGCGCAACTGCCGGCGCGCGTTGTCCTTCTGCACCACGGTGTAGCGGATGTTGGGCCGGTCGAACGAGCTGACGAAGCGCTGCGCCTCGGTCAGGTTCAACCGCTCGGCGATCTCGCGCTGGGTGGGCGGGTCGGCGGTGGCGGTCAGCGCGATGCGCGGGACGTCGGGCCAGCGCTCGTGCAGCAGGGTCAGTTCCAGGTATTCGCGGCGGAAGTCGTGGCCCCAGGCGGAGACGCAATGCGCTTCGTCGATGGCGAACAGGGCGATCCGGCTGCGGTCCAGCAACGACAGGAAGCGCGGCGTCAGCAGCCGTTCCGGCGCGACGTACAGCAGGTCCAGTTCGCCGCGCAGCAGGTCCTGTTCCACCTGCTGCGCCGTGGCGGCGTCCAGCGATGAATTGAGGAAGGCGGCGCGCACGCCGAGCTGGCGCAGGGCCTCCACCTGGTCCTGCATCAATGCGATCAGGGGGGAGACGATGATGCCCACGCCGTCGCGCAGCAGGGCCGGCACCTGGTAGCACAGCGACTTGCCGCCGCCGGTGGGCATCAGCACGAGGGCGTCGTGGCCGGCGGTCAGGGTTTCGACGATGGCCTGCTGGGGGCCGCGGAAGGCGGGGTATCCGAAGACCCGCTGCAGCAGGTCGGTGGGGCTTTCTGACATGCGGGATAGGGTAGCAGGCGGGGAGCGTGCGAGGCGGCTTGACCCTTAATTCAGAAGCCCCTCTCCCACCGGGAGAGGGGTTGGGGAGAGGGGCGAACGAAGTCCCTATTGTCTTGGTGGACCGGAATGGCGAGAACAAGTACGTAGGGTGCGCCTTGGCGCACCATCCCTCTTCGTTCGACCTAGCGGGTTACCTTCGGAAAGGTCTTCCGCTGCTCAGGCATGGCGCCGCTCGCCGCGGGGCCCTACTTTGACCAGCCTACGGCTGTTGAGAAGCGCTTCTTTGCTTGTGCAAAGAAAAGTAGGCAAAAGAAAGCACACCCCGGCGGTCCGCCCGCCACTGCGTGGCGGGTGCGCAGTCCCGGCAGGAATTTTCGTAAGGGCCATCCTGGCCCATACGAAAACGGCGCACGTCCTGTGCGCCGCCCTGCGGGTTGTACCTGCCGGGACTGCCGGACCTCAGGGGCCCCAAGGCGACGCGGATACATCCGGAGCCCAGTTGCTTCTGCTTTTGCTGTTGCCTTTGGGGCCCCCATTTAGGCGCGGCAAGCGGGCTGGGTAAAACCCGTAGGGCGCCGCCCTGGATGGGCGGCGTTTTCGTATGGCACAGGGATGTGCCTTACGAAAATTCCCGGCCCGCTTGCGGACCCGGAGCGCGCAGCGCGCAGGGCGCGCCGCCTGGGGTGTGCTTTCTTTGGTTACTTTCTTTGCACAAGCAAAGAAAGTGACGCCTCGCGGCGAGCGCGCCATGTCGGAAGCAGCACAGGTCATTCCGGAGGTGCACGTTCCGAGTTCAATGAAAATGAACGTTTTGAGTGAATTCCGCATGTGATCGGTGCAGGAGACAAGAAACAGGCGGGCTTCGTTCGGCCCTCACCCCAACCCCTCTCCCGGCGGGAGAGGGGCTTGGATAGCGTGCGTCGGAGCGCGGTGGTGCGCCGGGGCGCACCCTACACAAGGGGAAAAACGAAACGCCCGGGCGTGCCGGGCGTTTCCGATGCAGCCGGGGTGTCGCGAACCGCTTACTGCAACAGCGAGCGCAGCATCCACGCGTACTTCTCGTGGGTTTGCAGGCGCTGGGTCAGCAGATCCACCGACGGATCGTCGCCGGCATCGTCGGCCACCTTCAGCACCTTGCGCGCCGTGCGGCAGACCGCCTCGTTGCCGACGGTCAACTGGCGTACCATCTCGCGCCAGTCGGCGCTGTCGGTCAGGCCCGGCTCTTCCGGGATCGAGGTCAGGCCGACGAACTCGCGGTACGAACCCGGCGCGTTGTAGCCCAGCGCGCGGATGCGTTCGGCGATCTCGTCCAGCGCGTTCCACTCCTCGGTGTACTGCGTCTCGAACATCGTATGCAGCGAATTGAACATCGCGCCGGTGACGTTCCAGTGGAAATTGTGGGTCTTCAGGTACAGCGTGTAGCTGTCGGCCAGGAACCGCGACAGGCCGTCGGCGATCTTCTTGCGGTCGCCCGTGCTGATCCCGATGTCGATGTTCGGTGCGGTCGGCGCGGACGGGATCGGCGCGGTGACGGACGCGGGCGCTGCCTTGGTCTTGGCGGGCTTGGTCTTCGGCTTGGCCATGCGGGTTCTCCTGAGGGTGGGTTGAGGCGTCACAATAGACAGACTAGAACATGTGGCGTGAGCGAAAAGTTTCAACCGTTTGCCGAAATTAATGAATACCCCGCACGAACCTTCCCCCGCCAGTTCCCACCGCGCCGCCCTGGAGCAGGCGCGCCGGTCGCTCGACCGTGCGCTGAGCCGGGACCGCGGCCGCTTGCACGGCCTGTGGTCGCGCTGGCAGGGCAAGCCGGCGGACGCCGGCGCGCGCCGGGCGTTCGAGCAGGCATTGGCCGCATCGATGGCGACCCGGGAGCGCCGTCGATCGGCCGTGCCCGCGGTGACGCTGGACGCGTCCCTTCCCATCGCCCGCGAGGGCGAACGCATCGTCGAACTGATCCGCAACCACCAGGTCGTCGTGATCGCCGGCGAGACCGGTTCGGGCAAGACCACCCAGTTGCCGAAGCTGTGCCTGGCGGCCGGCCGCGGCGTGGCCGGCATGATCGGCTGCACCCAGCCGCGCCGCATCGCCGCCCGCGCGGTGGCCCGGCGCGTGGCCGAGGAACTCAAGACCGAGGTCGGCCGCGGCGTGGGCTACCAGGTGCGCTTCACCGACCAGGTGGGCGAGGACACCCACATCAAGTTCATGACCGACGGCATCCTGCTGGCGGAGATCGCCAGCGATCGCTGGCTGTCGGCCTACGACACCATCATCGTCGACGAGGCGCACGAGCGCAGCCTCAACATCGACTTCCTGCTGGGCTATTTGAAGCAACTGCTGCGCAAGCGCCGAGACCTGAAGGTCATCGTCACTTCGGCGACCATTGACACCGAACGCTTCTCGCGCCACTTCGACGACGCGCCGGTGATCAGCGTGGAAGGCCGCACCTATCCGGTGGAAGTGCGCTACCGGCCGCTGGAAGGCGAGGGCAGCGACGGCGAGGACGCGCGTGCCGGCGACCGCACCGTCAACGACGCCATTGTCGCCGCCATCGACGAGATCACCCGGCTGGATCCGCGTGGCGACGTGCTGCTGTTCCTGCCGGGCGAACGCGAGATCCGCGATGCGCACCAGGCGCTGGAGCGGCGCAAGTACCGCGAGACCGAAGTGCTGCCGCTGTACGCGCGGCTGTCGGCGCGCGACCAGGACCGCGTGTTCGATCCCGGCCCGAAGCGGCGGCTGGTGCTGGCCACCAACGTGGCCGAAACCTCGCTGACCGTGCCGCGCATCCGCTACGTGGTCGATCCCGGCCTCGCCCGCGTGAAGCGCTACAGCCCAAGGCTGAAGCTGGACCGCCTGCACATCGAGCCGGTCAGCCAGGCCAGCGCCAACCAGCGCAAGGGCCGCTGCGGACGCATCGCCGAAGGCATCTGCTACCGGCTGTATTCGGAAGCCGATTTCCAGTCGCGCGCCGAGTTCACCGATCCGGAAATCCGCCGCTCCAGCCTGGCCGGGGTGATCCTGCGCATGCTGTCGCTGGGGCTGGGACGGATCGAGGATTTCCCGTTCCTCGAACCGCCGGACGAACGCGCCATCGCCGATGGCTGGCAGCAGCTTTCCGAGTTGGGCGCCATCGACAAGGATCGCAAGCTCACGCCGATCGGCCGGCAGATGGCGCGCCTGCCGGTGGACGTGAAGCTGGCGCGCATGCTGGTGGCCGCGCAACAGCACCGCTGCCTGCCCGAGATGATCGTCATCGCCTCGTTCCTGGGCATCCAGGACCCGCGCGAACGCCCGCCGGAAGCGCGCGAGGCGGCCGACAACGCGCATGCGAAGTTCGCCGATCCGCGCTCGGAATTCCTGGGCATCGTCAGGCTGTGGGACGCCTATCGGGAGGCGCACGAGGAGCTGACCCAGTCCAGGCTGCGCGACTGGTGCGAGCGCCACTTCCTGGGCTTCCTGCGCATGCGCGAATGGCGCGAACTGCACCGGCAGTTGCTGCTGCTGTGCCAGGAACTGGGCTGGGATGCGAGCGCGGGACCGGCCCCCGGTGCGGCGCCCGCAACGAAGAGCACAGGCAAACCGGCGCGCGCCGCGAAGCCTACGTCCACACAAGGCGCCTTGCATCGCGCCGCCCGCCTTGCCGGGTCCGGTGCGCCGCAGGCGCCCGAAGTGGATGCCGGCCAAATCAGCGAACGCGAGCGCGCCGCCGCTTATGTCGCGCTGCACCGCGCGCTGATCGCCGGCCTGCCGACGCAGGTCGGCCATCGCACCGAGAAGGGCGACTTCCAGGCGCCGCGCCAGCGCCGGTTCCACCTGTTCCCGGGTTCGGCGCTGGCGAAGAAACCACCGCCGTGGGTACTCAGCGCCACGCTGCTGGACACCCAGCGCGTATGGGGCCTGACCAATGCCGTCATCGAACCGGACTGGGTCATCGCCGAACTGCCGCACTTGCTGGCGCGCAAGCACTTCGATCCGCACTGGTCGCGCGCGCAGGGGCACGTGCTGGCCTCGGAGCAGATCAGCCTGTTCGGGTTGGTGCTGGCGCCGAAGAAGCCGGTGCACTACGGCCGCATCGCGCCAGGCGAGGCGCACGACATCTTCGTGCGGCAAGGGCTGGTGACAGGCGAGATCGACATCCGCGCCGGCTTCGTGGCCGACAACCTGAAGACGCTGGAACAGGCGCGCGAGGAAGAAGCCAAGCTGCGCCGCGCCGGCCTCGTCGCCGACGAGGACTGGCAGGCGCGCTGGTACCTGGACCGCATTCCGGCGGACATCCATTCCGCCGCCGGGCTGGATGCCTGGTACAAGGCGCTGGCGCCGGAAGCGCGCCACAAGCTGCAATGGACGCTGGTCGACCTGTTGCCCGGCGAGGGCAGCGAGGAAGACCGGTTCCCGAAATACTTTGCATTGGGCGACGCGCGCCTGCCGCTGCATTACACGTTCGAGCCCGGCGCGGCCGATGATGGCGTGACGCTGGAAGTACCGCTGCACCTGCTCAACGCGCTGGACCCGGCGCGGCTGTCCTGGCTGGCGCCGGGCTTCATCGCCGACAAGGCGGCGGGCCTGATCCGCAGCCTGCCCAAGGCGATGCGGCGCAACTACGTGCCGGCGCCGGATTTCGGCCGCGCGTTCTTCGAGGCGTACCCGCAGCCCACCGCCGACGACGTGCGCGGCGAACTGGCGCGGTTCCTCAGCCGCGCCACGGGCGCGGCGGTGGGCGCGCTGGATTTCGACGAGGCGGCGCTGGAGCCGCACCTGCGCATGAACCTGCGCCTGCGCGAAGATCCACGCGGCGGCGGCGAGGGCCGCGTGCTGGCCGAATCGCGCGACCTGGACGAACTGCGCGCCCGGTTCGGCGACCGGGCCGGCCGCGCGTTCGCGGCGCGCGCGGGCCGCGCGATGGCCGCCAGCGGCCTGCGCGAGTTTCCCGCCACGCCCATCCCGGTGGAAGTGCCGGGCGAGGCCGGCGTACCGGCCTATCCGGCGTTGCGCGACGACGGCGAATCGGTGGCCCTGCAGGTGTTCGCCGACCGTGCCGAGGCGCAGGCGGCCCATCCCGGCGGCATGCGCCGGTTGCTGGAGATCGCATTGGCGGACAAGGTAAAGCAGGCACGCAAGCAACTGCCGGTGTCGCCGAAGACCGGCCTGCTGTACGCCGCCATCCACGAGTTCGATGCTGGCGTGGAGGCCAAGGCCTCCACGCGGCAGGACCGCCTGCGCGGCGACCTCGTCGACGCGGCGATGAACGCGGTGCTGGCCGAAGGCCTGGAGGATATCCGCGATCGCGCCACCTTCGAACGGCGCCGCGACGAGGCCGGCAGGCGCCTGTTCGGCGAGGCGATGGAGCGGCTGAAACTGGCCGACGCGATCCTGTCCACGGTGGCCGAGCTCAAGCCGCAGTTGGAAGCGCCGCTGATGGGCTGGGCGCGCGGCAACCTGGACGACCTGAACGCGCAGCTGCGGGCGCTGATCCATCCCGGCTTCCTGCGGCAGACGCCGGCCGATGCACTGTCGCAGTTGCCACGCTACCTGAAGGGCATGGCGCTGCGCGCCGAGCGCGCCAAGCGCGATCCCGCCCGCGACCAGGCGCGGATGCTGGAGATCCGGCCGTTCGTGCAGGCCCTGGAAGAAGCGATGGCATGCGACGTGGCGCAGGCGCCTGAGTGGCAGGCTCTGCGCTGGGATCTGGAAGAGCTGCGGATCTCGGTATTCGCGCAGGAATTGGGTGCACGCGCCGGCATTTCACCAAAGAAGCTCGCGCAGCGGCTGGCGTCGCTGCGCAGCTGAGACGATCCGAACACTGTTGTGGGAGCGACGTGAGTCGCGATGCTCGGCCGGTAAAGCTTCATCGCGACTTGCGTCGCTCCCACATGGATCTGGCCTTCGACATGCAGATACCAGCCGCCGATCCTGCCCGGCGTGATGGCGACCTTGGAAGCGGTCAACGGCTTGCCCAGGCGGAAGTCGCCGTCGGCGCCCCGCCAGCGCCAACAGTACGGTGGCCGGCGTCAGGGAAAGGCGGATACGCGTGGGATCACGTTCTGCGTGAAACGAAAGAGATCGGGCCAGCGCGTCCGTTCATTTGATGCGCTGGACCTTGGCCGTCGAATTGGAGCCTTCGATGCGCAGATACCAAGCGCCCACTATGCCGGGCTTGATGCTGACCTTGGGGGAGCTGCGGCGGACACCGGCGAGCTGGGCATTGTCAGTCTGCTCCCAGACCTGGCCGTTTTCCAGTGTGTATTGCCTGCCCTTGCCGAATCCGGTGAATTCCCCGGCGATGCTGCTTTCTATCGGATCGGTGGAACCGAAATGGAAGAAGCCGCGGTTCTCGTCCACCACCGCCTTGCGGCCTTCCTCCCTGGCCCGCTCGCGCACCTGCTCCACGGCCACGGCCGTTTCGGTGCTGACCTTCCGCTGCAGCCAGGCATCCAGCGCCGCCAGTTCGGCCGCACTCAGCTTGTCCAGGCCGGCCGCCTTGAACTCGGCCTCGGTCATGGCTTCGCGCAGGTTGCCGAAACGCGCTTCGGCGGACGTGTCCTGCGCGAATGCCCAGGACGAGGCGGTCAGAAGTACGATGGATAGAAACAAGCGGGTCATCTTCGTGGCTGTTCCTGTGGGCGACTGGCCGGTAGTGTAGTCATTCCGGCGGCGAATGGCCGCATGCCCGCACTCCATGAACACTCCCGGCCACGACATTGCCACGTTGTTGCAGCGATCCGCCGTCGCGGCGTTGACGCCCGCGATGCGGCAGGCGATCGAAACCGCGGCCCAGGACGTGGACGCGGCCGAGGGCATGCGCGACCCGCTGCCGGTGCTGGCCGACACGCTGGACACGCTGGCCGCCTTGTCGGCCGATGGCGAGGTGGTCGCGGCGGCGCTGCTGTTCGGCCTGCCGGCCGTGCAGCCGGCGGTGATGGCCGATCTGTCCAGATCCTCGCCCGGTCTGGCGGACTTGATCGAAGGCCAGGCCGCGGCGGCGCAGGTCTGGGCGCTGCATGCCGAGCAGGCGAGAGGAGCGAACTCGGAGGGCCTGCGCCGGCTGCTGCTGGCCATCGTGCGCGACCTGCGCGTGGTGCCGGTGTTGCTGGCGCGCCAGTTGGCGCGGATGCGGGCCGCCGGCACGCTGCCTCCGGAAGAGCGCCAGGCACTGGCGCGCTTGACCCGCGACATCCATGCGCCGCTGGCCAACCGGCTGGGTATCTGGCAGCTGAAGTGGGAGCTGGAGGACCTGGCCTTCCGCTACCTGCAGCCGGACACCTACAGGCAGATCGCCGCGCAACTGGACGAGAAGCGCACGGGCCGCGAGCGTTACATCGCGGCCGTGATCGACACGCTGCGCGGGGCGATGCGGGAAAACGGCATCGCCGCCGACATCAGCGGGCGGCCGAAACACATCTACAGCATCTGGCGGAAGATGCAGCGCAAGCAGGTGATGTTCGACGAGCTGTACGACCTGCGTGCGGTGCGCATCGCCGTGGACGACGTGGCGGCCTGCTATGCCGCGCTGGGCGTCGTGCACGCGCTGTGGGTGCCGATCCCCAGCGAGTTCGACGACTACATCGCCCGCCCCAAGGCCAACGACTACCGCTCGCTGCATACCGCCGTGGTAGGCCCGGAAGGGCGCACGCTGGAAGTGCAGATCCGCACGCACGAGATGCATGCGCAGGCCGAACTGGGCGTGGCCGCGCACTGGAAGTACAAGGAAGGCAAGTCCGCCGGCGATGCGTTCGACCGCAAGATCGCGTGGATGCGCAGGTTGCTGGACAGCGCGGCCGAAGGCGCCGCCGGCGACGGCGCGCTGGCCGGGGACCTGGACGCCGAACTGGTGGAGGACCGCGTCTACGCGCTGACGCCGAAGGGCGAGGTGGTGGACCTGCCGCGGGGCGGCACCGTGCTCGACTTCGCCTATCACGTGCACACCATGGTGGGACACCGCACGCGCGGCGCCAAGGTCAACGGCCGCATCGTGCCGCTGAACCATGCGCTGCGCAGCGGCGACCGGGTGGAGATACTCACGTCGAAGACGGCCGAGCCGCGGCGCGACTGGCTGTTGCCGGCCAACGGCTTCCTCGCCAGCGGCCGTTCGCGCGACAAGGTGCGCGCGTGGTTCCACAAGCTGGACCGCACCCGCAACCTGCAGGCCGGGCGCGAATTGCTGGAGAAGGAGCTCAAGCGCCTGGGATTGCACCAGTCCGACCTGTCCGGCGTGGCGAAGAAATTCCATGCCGACAGCATCGACGACCTGTACATCCAGGTGGCCTTGGGCGACGTGGGGCCGCACCAGATCGGGCGCGCGCTGCACGAGGAGCAGCGCGCCGTTGCGGCGCCCGCCACGCCCGCCTTGCCGGCAAGGCGGGCGCCCAAACGCGCGCCGCCGCCGTCCAGGTCGAAGTTCACCGTGCAGGGCGTCGGCAACCTGCTGGTGCAGCTCGCCCGCTGCTGCCAGCCGGTGCCGGGCGAGCCGATCGCCGGTTACCTGACGCGCGGCCGCGGCGTCACCGTGCACCGCGCCGACTGCGCGTCGTTCGTGCGATTGGCCGCCGCCAATCCCCCCCGCGTCCTGCCGGTGGAATGGGGCCAGGCCAGCGGCGGCTACGAGGTGGACGTGCAGATCGCCGCCATCGACCGCAAGTGGCTGCTGAAGGACATCACCACGCTGATCGCGCAGGAAGACGCCAACGTGCTGGACATCAACAGCCAGAACACGCGGGCCAGCGGCCGGGTGCGCCTGCGCCTGCGGTTGAAGGTGGCCGACTTCGGCCAGCTTTCCACGCTGCTGGGCAAACTCGATGCGCTGCCCGGGGTGGAAGAGGCACGACGTTCAGCCTGAATCGGTATCCTGTTCCGGTGACGCAGGATCAGGAAAGCCGTACGCCGGGCCAGGGACGTCGCATCGAACCCACTCTGGAGGGTCGCCCGCTGGCGCCGCGTTCGCCCGCGCGCTCCATGCCCGCGGAGACGCGGCGCGTCCGTGGGAGCGCGTGGCGGTGGGGGCTGGCGTGTCTTCTCGTGCTGTCGATCCTGGTGGTGGTGTTCAGGCGACCGCTGGCCGATGCGCTGTGGCCGGAAACGCGGGTGCAGCAACTGCTCGACCAGGCCGGCCAAGCACTGCAGCAGGGGCGGCTGGATGCCGCCGATGGCACCGGCGCACGCCAGCTCTACGAAGCCGCCCAGGCGCTGGACAACGATCGCAGCGAGGCGATCACCGGATTGCAGCGCGTCGGACAGGCGGCCTTGTTGCAGGCCAGCAAGGCGCTGGAACAGAACCGCTTCGAGGAAACCCGCGCCTTGCTGGCGCTGGCGCGCGACCTGCAGGTGCCGCGCGCGCCGGCCGATGAGGTCGCCGCGCGGCTGCGCGCACGCGAGAGCGAACACGCGGGCATCGAAGGATTCGTGCAGGCGGCCCAACAGGCCCAGCAGGCCGGCCGCTTGGTCGGTTCGGAAGATGCCGCGCTGCCGTTGTACCGGCGCGTCCTCGCGCTGCAACCTTCGCACCTGGCCGCGCTGGAAGGGCGGGAGGATGCGCTGTCCGACTTGCTGCAACAGGCCGGACAACAACTGGCGAAGGGAGACGTGCAACCGGCTGCCGACCTGATCGCACAGGCGCGCGAATACGATCCGGGGCACGTCGATCTCCCCGGGGCGCAGGCGGCGCTGGCCCGCGCGCTGGAGTCCAGGCGACAACAGGCCGACCGCGATCTGCGGCGAGGCCGCTTGGCGCAGGCGCTGGAAGGCTATCAGGCCGTGGTGGCCGTATCGCCGGACGACGCCCAGGCGCGCCAGGGCATCGAGCAGGTCGGCATCGCCCATGCGCGGACCGCCATGCAGAAGGCCGCCGATTTCCGTTTCGAGCAGGCGCTGGCGGACCTGGCGCAGGCCCGCACGCTGGCCCCGCAGTCGCCGCAGGTCGCCGAGGCCGAACAAAGCATCATGCGTGGGCGACAGGCGCAGGCGCGGCTGGATTCCTCCCTGCCGGCGCGGGAACGCGACGACCGCGTACGCGTGCTGCTTGCCCAGATGGCGCAGGCCGAAGCGCGGGGCCAGTGGCTGACGCCGCCGGGCGACAGCGCCTACGACAAGCTGCGCGCCGCCCAGGCACTGGCGCCCGACCATCCCGCAGTCCGGCAGGCCGCGACGCGCCTGCTGCCCGCGACCCGGCGGTGCTTCGAGGACGAACTGCGGGGCAATCGCATCCGCCGCGCACAGGCCTGCCTGCAGGCGTGGCAGGCACTGCAGCCGACGGCTCCCGAATTGGCGGGCGCACGCCGTCGGCTGGCGGAGAAATGGATCGCGGTGGGCGGCGAACGCCTCGGCGCGGGCGAGGTGGCCTTCGCCGCGCAGGCATTGGCCGAGGCCAGGGCGCTGGATGCGGAAGCGCCGGGGCTGGAGGCGTTCGCGGCGCGGGTGACCAGTGCGCAGGCCGCGCAGTGACGTGGAGAACTAGGTTTACCGCGGTCAGCGCAGAAGCGATTGGGCAATGGCTTCCAATCTTGACGCAAGCCTTTCCCACGAATACTCAGCGATCCGATCCCCGGTCAGGTCCAGCCCCTGATCGAGGCTGCCATCCGTCTTGGCCTGGGCCGTGTCCTCCATCCAGCGGCTGACGGCCGCGGCGTGGTTCTCGCAGTTCCATCCGCGTTTCAATTGTCCGATCAGTCGGCTGATGGCGTCGTCATCGGTGCCCAGGTGAAGAATCGGACGTCCCGATCCCAGGTATTCGTAGATCTTGCCGGGGACCTGGGCAGGATCCTGGTTGCCGATGTTGACCAGGACATCGGCGCCGCGTTGCAGTTGGAGCGCACGACGGTGGGGCAGGAAGCCCAATAGGCGGACCTGCGACGGCAACCGGCGTGCCGCCTCCAGCAGTTCTTCCGGCACAGTGACCGCGGCGACGTTCAGGCGTACGCCGGGATGGGCGGCCAGCGCCCGCAGCAGCTCGTCCGGTCGACGGAAGCTGTAGAAGCTGCCGGTGTAGAGAAGCTCGAGCCGGCCAGGATCGAAGTCGATGGATGGGGCCGTTCCATCGAATCCGGTCGCGGATTCGAATCCCTGCGTCAGCACGCTGACGCGTTCATGGCGCTGGTGCCTGTCGGCCAGCAGTCCGGCCGCCGTGGGCGTGGTCACGATGATGTGGTCGGCTTGCCGGCACACGGCCTGTTCCAGTCGGAACGAACGTCGCCGCCAGCGTGCCGGCGTGTAGCTCGCGAGCACGGGATCCCCCAGGTCCGCGATCCACGGTACGCCGCGTTCGCGTGCCATCAATCCCAGTTCGAGCGTGGTGGCCGGTTCATGGGAACTGATCGCCACGTCAGGGCGATCGGTCTCCAGCAACGAAAGCAGGCGACGGCGCGCCCAGGGAAACCATTCGCCCCTGACGTCCGGGAAAACCACCTTGGCGGCCAGACCTTGCAGGCCATCGGAAAGCGCTTGCTTCCAGCCATGGCCACTATGGCGCGACGCTTCGCCGCCGCCCGCGGCGTCCAGGCGCGATGGCGCTTGCCTGCGCGATTTCCGGTCGCGCAATGCGGCCAGCGTGCCGCGCACGGGCCCGGCGTACGTCCGGTGCACGCCAATGGAGGGCGGGATGTCGGGAAGGCCGATCGCCCGACCGCCGAGATGGATCGTGAGCACCGTGACCCGGTGTCCCCGTGCGGCAAGGTGACGGCTGAGATAGGCCCAGCGCAGCGATTGCGGCGATGGACTGGGAGGGAATTCGTAGGCGATCAACAGCACGTGCATCAGCGCGTCGTCCCGTTTCCTGGCCGGTCGGCCGGCGGTGCCGGCCCGGTACGCCTGCCGGAAAGCGTGGCGACGATTTCAGGGGCGGCGGCTTCGGCGGAGAAGTGGCGGCTCACGTTCTTCAATCCATGTTCGGAAATTTGCCGCCAGAGCCGCGGGTCCGCGTGCAGTTGGACGACGGCCGCCGCGAACTGGTCGGCGTCCTCGGCGACCATGACATCCACGCCGTGCGTCAGGCCCATGCCTTCGGTGGCCATCGGCGTGCCCACCGTGGGAATGCCATGGGCCATGTACTGGTTGACCTTGCCCTTGACGCCCGCACCGAACCGGAGCGGCGCCAGCCCCACCAGGCTGCCTTCCAACAGGCTGTCCAACGTGGGTACATGACCATGCAGGTGCACGCCGTCGACCGTGGCGAGGTGGGCGGTGGCCTCGCGGAGGCCGGCACCCACCAGGTGCAGCCGGCAGTCCGGCAACAATCGCCGGACGCGGGGGAAGATGTCCGTCAGCAACCAGTGCACGGCATCGACGTTGGGCGGATGCTGCGCGCCCCCCACGAAGACCAGGTCGCGGCGTTGTTCGTATCCGGGGACCGAGGCGGGCAGCTGGTGCAGGTTGGACACTACCCGGACGCGCGCCGAGGGCAATGCCTTGGCCAGCAGCCTCTTCTCCGAATCGCTCACCACCCACGTCACATCGGCGTGCGACGTGGCGGCCAGTTCGCGTCGGCGCGTGCCGCGTGCGGCCCAGGCCAGCAGGCGACTGCTTTTCGCCGCCGCTTCCCGCGATTCGCGCAGATGATGAAGGTCGACGGTATCCAGGATGCGGAGAACCCGGGGGAAAGCGCTGCGCAGGAAGGGCAGCCAGGACCAGGCCAGGTGGTAACGGCTGACGATGATGGCGTCGTAATCACCGGCGTGCCGCCTCAGCCAGGCAGGAGCCGAAGCGGAGTGGGTGGCGCTCATGCCATGGGGCAGCCCCACTCCGATGTCATGCAACTGAGGGGCAAGCGGGTCCTCGAATCGCCCCTTCGTAGGGAGAAAATGGACGGTATGGCCCATCGTGCGCATCAGGCGCATCAGATTGAACGTTCTCAACGATCCCGAGTCCCGGCTTGGATCGGGCAGGCGCTCGTCCACCCACAGTACCCGGAGCCCGTTTTCGCCAGCGGCAGTGAGGTGTGCGGATAACCCCGGACGACTCGCACTTGCAGGGGACGGCGACGGGCCTTGAACCGGCTTCTGTCTCCATCGGGCCATCAGTCCGCGAATTCCTCTGGAGTGGAGCATCACCCGTGCGCGATGGATCTGTGACAGCGCATTGCGGAGGTAGTAGCGGATCAGGGCGGGCACGCAGCTCAATCTGAATTGGCAGGAAATGGGGCCGGGCGAGGGTTTCGGTACTGCGCTAGACTCGCCCGAATTCCCATTGTCGCATCCCCTGTGGCCCGCAACGACTACGACGACGAAGACCAGGACGAAGACGATATCGACCACGACGGCGTGCCGGTCTGGCGCCAGCGGCTGTTGACGTGGGGCCTGGCGGCGGTCGGGCTGGGGCTGGGCTTCCTGATCCCGTACACGCTGTACCTGAACCACCAGGTCACCCAGCGCTTCGGCGAGCTGCGCTGGCAGATCCCCACCCGCGTCTATGCGCGGCCGCTGCAACTGGCCCCGGGGCTGGCGATGGACGCGCAGACCCTGAAGACCGAACTGGATGCCGCGTCCTACCGCGACGACGGCGCCGGCGTGCGTCCGGGAACCTATGCCCACGAGAGCGGGCGGTTCACCATTTCCAGCCGCGGCTACATCGACGTGGATGGCCGCGTGGCGCCGCGTCAGTTGCAGGTCGTCCTGTCCGGGGGGCGCGTGGCCAGCGTGCGCGACGTGGCGCGCAAGCAGAACCTCAAGGCGGCGCGGCTGGACCCGGCCCGCATCGCCACGCTGTACGGCCAGAAGCAGGAAGAGCGCCGGCTGGTGCGGTTGGAAGAGGTGCCGGAGCTGCTGGTCACCGGCCTGCAGGCGGTCGAGGACCGCGACTTCAAGGACCACCACGGCATCGACCTGAGCGGCATGGTCCGCGCGGTGTGGCTGGCGGTGCGCTCCGGCGGCGAGACGCGGCAGGGGGCCAGCACGCTGACCCAGCAGCTGGCGCGCAGCGGCCTTCTGGGCATCGGCAAGGAAGTCACGCCCAGCCGCAAGTTCAACGAGATCCTCTACGCGCTGATCCTGGACGCGCGCTACGACAAGCGCACCATCCTCGAGGCCTATTTCAACCAGGTCTACCTGGGCCAGCGCGGCGGCCAGGCGATCCACGGCGTGTCGGCCGCGTCTGAATTCTGGTTCGGCCGCGACCTCGACAGCCTGACCACCGAGCAGATCGCGCTGCTGATCGGCATCGTGAAAGGGCCCTCGTACTACGACCCGCGCCGCAACCCGGAGCGCGCCCTGGCGCGCCGCAACCTGGCGCTGGACAAGATGCGCGAGACCGGCCTGATCGACGATGCCGAACACAAGCGCGCCCGCGCCGCGCCGCTGGGCGTGACCCAGACGCCGGGCATGGCCGCCGCCAACCGCTTTCCCGCCTACGTGGACCTGGTGCGCCGGCAACTGGCCCGCGACTATCCGGAAAGCGCGCTGCAGGGTGCCGGCCTGACCGTGCTCACCGGCATGTCGCCCTCGGCGCAGGCCTACGCCGAGGCCTCGGTGACGCGCACGCTGAAATCGCTGGACAACGCGCGCCGCCCGCCGTTGCAGGTGGGCATGGTGGTCACCGACGTGCACGACGGCGACGTGCTGGCCGTGGTCGGCAACCGGCAGGTGTCCGAGCCCGGCTTCAACCGCGCCGTCGAGGCGCAGCGGCCGGTCGGCTCGCTGCTCAAGCCGTTCGTCTACCTGCTGGCGCTGGCGCAGCCGGACGACTATTCGCTGGCCAGTTGGGTCGACGACTCGCCGGTCACCGTGCAACTGGGCAAGAACAGGCGCTGGACGCCCGCCAACTCCGACCGCCGCAGCCACGGCAGCGTGCGGCTGGTCGATGCGCTGGCGCATTCCTACAACCAGGCCACCGTGCGGGTGGGCATGAAGGTGGACCCGGACCGGCTGGCGCAGTTGCTCCGCGTGCTGGCCGGCATCCAGGCCGAGCCCAATCCGGCCCTGATCCTCGGCGCCACCGACCAGAGCCCGTACGCGATGGCGCAGCTCTACCAGTTCCTCGCTTCCGGTGGCGAGATCCAGCCGCTGCATGCGGTGCGTGGCGTGCTGGACCCCAGCGGCAAGCTGCTCAAGCGCTACGACAAGACGCCCGCGCCGGCGCAGGAAGGCGATTCCATCGCCGCCAACCTCATCAGCGTGGCCTTGCAGCAGGTGGTCGCCAACGGCACCGGCCGCCAGTTGCTCAACGACGGTTTGGGCCGCCTGCAGTCGGCCGGCAAGACCGGCACCAGCAACGACGGCCGCGACAGCTGGTACGCCGGCTATACCGGCGACCACCTGGCCGTGGTGTGGATGGGCAACGACCAGAACGAACAGACTGGCCTGTACGGGGCGACCGGCGCCATGCGCGTGTGGTCGGGCCTGTTCGCGCGCCTGCCCAGCGCGCCGCTCAAGGTGTCCGGCAAGGGCCTGGATTGGCAATGGGTGGTGGGTTCCAACGCCACCGATGCCGGCTGCCCCGGCGCGCGCCAGTTGCCCTTCGTATCCGGTTCCGCCCCGCCTTATGCCGCCTGCGTGATTGAACAGCCTGCGGTCGAGGGTGAACAATCGCAAGGCGGCGGCTGGCGAAGCTGGTTCAGCCTGGATAGGAAGGACGAGCCCGCGCCGCAGGCCGAGAACGAAACTCCCCCACCACCACCGCAACGATGAAATCCGATCATTTCCTGTTGACGTTCGCGCTGACGGTCCTGCTGGCCGGCTGCGTGTCCGCGCCGATTCCCGCGATCCCCCCGGCGAGCGATCCGGTCGCACCCGAACAGCGCGTGTCCGCCATCCGCGCCGCCGCCGGCCAGGACGACCGCGAACTGGCCGTGCAGCCGCTGCGCGACCCGCAGGTGGAGGACCTGCGCGAGCAGGCCGGGCAGGCGTTGGCCGCGCGCGATTACGCCACCGCCGCCGAGGCGCTGAACCAGGCCATCCTGATCGTGCCGGAAGATCCCGCCGTGCTGCAGGAGCGCGCCGAAGTGGCGCTGCTGCAGCACGACTACGCGCGCGCCGAGACCCTGGCCCAGCGCGCCTTCCAGCTGGGTTCGCAGGTCGGCCCACTGTGCCGCCAGCATTGGGAAACCGTGCGCCAGGTACGCCAGCACCAGCGGGCGGTGATGGCTCCGCTGCCCGCGCGCCACAGTCCGGAGGATGCCGCGGAACATGCGGCGCTAGCGGCCGCGCAGGACGCGGCCATCGCCGACGCCGAGCGCCAGCGCGATGCGTGCACGGTGCCGGTGATCGAGCGGATGTAGTGCGGGGACGGTTGCCGGTTCCGGGTGACTGGTCCATGGTTGACTGATCGACTCATCGCTCGCCACCGGCAACCAGGAACCAAGAACCCGCAACCCATGAGCCAGCTCGCCCAGGCCAGCCGTGAAGCCCTCAGCGAGGGCGGTGCACTGGCTACCCGCCTCGAAGCCTTCGCCCCGCGCGCCGCCCAGCAACGCCTGACGGCGGCGATCGCCGACGCCTTCGACTCGCGCAACGTGTTGCTGGCCGAAGCCGGTACCGGCACCGGCAAGACCTTCGCCTATCTGGTGCCCGCGCTGCTGTCCGGGTTGAAGACCATCGTGTCCACCGGCACCCGCGCGCTGCAGGATCAGCTCTACCACCGCGACCTGCCGCGCGTGCGCGAGGCGTTGGGCGTGGGCCTGAAATCGGCGCTGCTGAAAGGCCGCAGCAACTACCTGTGCCGCTACCGCCTGCAGCAGGCCAAGGGCGAGCCGCGCTTCACCAGCCGCGAGCAGGTCGACCAGTTCCAGCGCATCGTCGCGTGGGGCGGGCGCACCCAGTTCGGCGACATGGCGGAACTGGCCGCGCTGCCGGAAGACTCGCCGCTGCTGCCGATGGTCACCTCCACCATCGACAACTGCCTGGGCAGCGACTGCCCGTTCTGGGAAGACTGCTTCGTCGTGCAGGCGCGCCAGCGTGCGCAGGCCGCCGACGTGGTGGTGGTCAACCATCATCTCTTGTTGGCCGACCTGGCGTTGAAGCAGGAAGGCTTCGGCGAAATCCTGCCGGGCGCGCAGGCCTTCGTCATCGACGAGGCGCACCAGTTGCCGGAGCTGGCCGCGAATTTCTTCGGCGAAGGCTTCGGCATGCGCCCGCTGCAGGAACTGGCGCGCGACTGCCTGGCCGAGTGCAAGGACGTGGCCGGCTCGCTGGCCGTGCTGCAAGCGCCGGTGCGCGCGCTGGAACAGGCGCTGCGCGAACTGCGCGCGGCGATGGAAGGGCTGCCGGTACGCGGCACGCGCGAACGCGCGCTGGCCAAGCCCGACGTCGGTGCCGGTTTCGATACGTTGCTCGCCTCGCTGGGCGAATTGTCCGCCGCGCTGGCGCCGCTGGCGGATACCTCCGTCGGCCTGGAAGCCTGCGCCGCGCGCGCGAAGGAGTTCGCCTCACGGCTGTCGCGGTGGCGGGAGGAGCCGGGATTGGGGATTGGGGATTCGGGACTGGAGAAAGCGGCCGCGGACGCCACGGGATCCACTGCTTCTTCGAATCCCGAATCCCGAATCCCGAATCCCGGTTCCACCGACGTCCTGTGGTACGAACTGACCCAGCGCGGTTTCCGTTGCCAGCGCACGCCGCTGGACGTGTCCGGCCCGCTGCGCCAGCATCGCGAACAGTCGCGCGCGGCCTGGGTGTTCACCTCGGCCACGCTGGCGGTCGGCGGCCGTTTCGATCACTTCGCCACGCGGCTGGGGCTGGACGATCCGCCCACGCTGCTGCAACCCAGCCCGTTCGACTGGCCACGGCAGGCGCTGTGCTACCTGCCCACCGGCCTGCCGGACCCGAATGCCCAGGGCTACGGCACGTCGCTGATCGCGGCGCTGTATCCGGTGCTGGAAGCCTCCAGGGGCCGTGCCTTCCTGCTGTTCGCCTCGCACCGTGCGTTGCGCGAGGCGGCCGAAACCCTGCGCGACGCGCCCTGGCCGCTGTTCGTGCAGGGCGAGGCGCCGCGCGCCACCCTGCTGCAACGCTTCCGCGAATCCGGCAACGGCGTGCTGCTGGGCGCGGCCAGCTTCCGCGAGGGCGTGGACGTGGTGGGGGATGCCTTGAGCGTGGTGGTGGTGGACAAGCTGCCGTTCGCCGCGCCGGACGACCCGGTGTTCGAGGCGCGGCTGGAAGCGGTGCGTCGTGCCGGCGGCAATCCGTTCCGCGACGAACAGTTGCCGCAGGCGGTGATCGCATTGAAGCAGGGCGTGGGCCGGCTGATCCGCAGCGAGACCGACCGCGGCGTGCTGGTGCTGTGCGACCCGCGCATCACCGGCAAGCATTACGGCCGCGTGTTCCTGGATTCGCTGCCGCCGTTCTCGCGGACCCGCCGCGTGCAGGACGTGCAGGCTTTCTTCGGCGTCACGCCCGCGACCGACGACGACGGCGACGATGCGCCTGCCGCACCGGATGCCTCCGACTGGTACGCCGCCGCGCGATTCTGATCGCCGCACGGGTATGCTGGTTCCCGAATCCCGTCTTTCAACAGCCGAATGGCTGGTCATCCCGAATCCCGAAATGAAGCTGCTCGCGTTCGAAACCGCCACCGAAGCCTGTTCCGTCGCCGTCTACGTCGACGGCGAGGTGCGCGAGCGTTTCGAGGTCGCGCCTCGCCGCCATGCCGAACTGTCGCTGCCCTGGGCGGAGGCGTTGCTGGCAGAAGCCGGCATCGCGCGTTCGCAACTGGATGCCATCGCGCTGAGCCGCGGTCCCGGCGCGTTCACCGGCGTGCGCCTGGCCATCGCGCTGGCGCAGGGCATCGCGCTGGCACTGGATCGGCCGCTGGTGCCGGTGTCCACGCTGGCGGTGCTGGCCGCGCGCGCCAACGGTACGCGCATCCTCGCCGCCATCGATGCGCGCATGGGCGAAATCTACGCCGGCACCTTCATCCGCGATGGCGATGCCCTGGAAGCCACGTCGCCGGAATCCGTCATCGCGCCCGCCGACTACGCGCTGGCCGGCGACGACGAAGACTGGCACGGCGTCGGCACCGGCTTCGCCGCCGCCGAAGGCGCCCTGCAGATCCGGTTGGCCGAGCGCTTCACCCATATCGACGCCACCGTGCTGCCACACGCGGCCGACCTCGCGCGCCTGGCCGCACAGGCCTACGCACACGGCGAAGCGATCGCGCCGGAGCGGGTGGAACCGGCCTACCTGCGCAACAACGTCGCGTTGACGCTGGAAGAACAGAAGGCGCTGCGCGCCTCGCGGTGAGCCGCCTTCGCCTGGGCGGGGAGGCTACTCATCGCGCACTTCGCCGCCGGGCAGGAAGTTCCACGTGCGGGTGACGTGCAGGACGTCCACGTTCTCGCCGGTGTCCGGCAGGGGCGGGAAGGGCTCGGACAGCTTGACGATGCGCAGCGCGGTGGAATCCAGCAGCGGGATGCCGCTGGACTGGATGATGCGGGTCTGCTCCACGCTGCCGTCCTTGCGCACGGCCACGCTGATCACCAGCGTGCCGGCCAGGCGTTTGCGGCGCGCTTCGTCGGGGTAGTTGAGGTTGCCGACGCGCTCGGCGCGGTCCACCCACGCGCGCAGGTAGTTGGCGTACGCGTATTCCTTGGTGCTGGCCGAGACGAACTTGCGTTTCGGCCGCTTGGCGTACAACTCGGAGCGCAGGTGGTACTCGGCCGCCAGCCGCGCCATCTCGGCGTCGCGCTGCACCTTGAGCTCGCCTTGCGGCAATTCCGGTTGGTCCGGTTGCGGGCGGGTTTCCGGCGTGGGCGTGGTGAGGTCGCTGTCGCGGGTGGTGACCACGCGGCTTTCCGGCGGCGGTACGGCTTGCGGCGTCTGCGCGCGCAACGGCTGCGGCGCCAGGCCGGTTTCCGGCTGCGGGATCCAGCCGGCCTGGCTGTCGCGCGGGCGCTTGGCCTGGTCGTGTTCGCCACCGCCCTCCTGGTTGGCGGCGGCCAGGAAGTCGGCTTCCTTCGGCGTCAGCGGCGTCTGCGTCTGGCTGAGGATCACGTCCAGCGTGGGCATCACCGGCGCGGCGTCGTCCAGCGCGAAACCCACCCCCAGCACCAGCAGGCCGTGCACGATCAAGGACAGCGCCAGCGTGGCGCCCAGTCGCTCGTTGGCGCCGATCTTCGGCGGAGTGGCCGGTACCGCGGACATGCTATTGCCCTTCTCCCGCCGGCGACCGAAGGAAGTCCCCGTGGGGAAGGAAGTCCCCGTGGGAAAGAGGGATTGGGGTGAGAGTCCGGCGGAATCCGGATGACACGGACGCCACGGATTTCACCTCATCCTCATCCGCCCCTCCGGGGCCGCTTCTTCCGGGGGAAGAAGGGATCGAGCCGGCATCGAAGGCGATCATGTGCTGGAAATTCGTCTTTCGATCGCGTCGAACAACTGCGCGGCGATGTTCAACCCGTACTGCGCATCCAGCTCGCGCACGCAGGTGGGGCTGGTGACGTTGACTTCGGTCAGGTAGTCGCCGATCACGTCCAGGCCGACGAACAGCATGCCGCGGCGTTTCATTTCCGGGCCGACCTGGGCGGCGATCCAGCGGTCGCGTTCGCTCAGCGGACGGCCCTCGCCGCGGCCGCCGGCGGCCAGGTTGCCGCGGAACTCGTCGCCCTGCGGGATGCGCGCCAGCGCATAGTCCACCGGCTCGCCGTCGACCAGCAGCACGCGCTTGTCGCCGTCCTTGATGCCGGGGATGAAGCGCTGCGCCAGCGTCAGCCGGCCGTCGCCCACCAGCGTCTCCAGAATGACGTTGGTGTTGGGATCGCCGGCCTTCACCCGGAAGATCGAGCGGCCGCCCATGCCGTCCAGCGGCTTCAGCACGGCTTCGCCGTGTTCGGCCACGAAGGCCTTCAGCGCGGCCGGGTCGCGGCTGACCAGGGTGGGCGGGCAGCACTGCGGGAACAGCAGCGCGGCCAGCTTCTCGTTGAAGTCGCGCAGGCCCTGCGGGTCGTTGACGATCAAGGCGCCGGCCTGCTGCGCGATGCCCAGCACATGGGTGTCGTACAGGTATTCCTCGTCCACCGGCGGGTCCTTGCGCATCAGCACCACCTGGCCGGGGCCGAACGCCAGTTCCCGCGCCTCGCCCAGCGTGTACCAGCCGGCCTTGTCGTCCTTCACGGTCAGCGGGGCTGCCTGCGCCACCGCCACGCCGTCGCGCAGCGCCAGCCGGCCGGGGATGACGTAATGCAGGCGGTGGCCGCGCCGCTGGGCTTCCAGCAGCATGGCGAAGGTGGTGTCCTTGGCGATCTTGATGGACCCGATGGGGTCCATGACGACGACGACGTCCAGCGGCATGGGTGAGGAGGGTCTTGCGGAAGACGCGGGGATGTTAGCAGGCCGCGCACGCGCGACCCGGCGCAGGAGTGGAACGCTGTCGGTCCGGGGCCGGCCAAAAAGTGCGACGCAGTTCGCATCGCGCCATTCAGCTTGGGGGCGCGCCAAGGCGTGGCTTGACAGTGTGTGGCGTGGCTGGGATATAAGTAGCAACGCAGCGGGGCCGGTTCGTCGAAGAAGCGCCGCGCGCACGGGGAAAATAAGGTAATGACGCAGAATGAAGGCCAGGCCGGCGGACTCAACGGCCTACGGGTCATGGTGATTGATGACTCGAAAACCATCCGCCGCACCGCGGAAACCTTGCTCAAACGCGAAGGGTGCGAGGTCGTGACCGCGACGGACGGCTTCGAGGCCCTGGCCAAGATCGCCGACCAGCAACCGCAGATCATCTTCGTGGACATCATGATGCCGCGCCTGGACGGCTACCAGACCTGCGCGCTGATCAAGAACAACCAGGTGTTCAAGTCCACGCCGGTCATCATGCTGTCCTCCAAGGACAGCCTGTTCGACAAGGCGCGCGGCCGCATCGTCGGCTCGGAGCAGTACCTGACCAAGCCGTTCACGCGCGAGGAACTCCTCGACGCGATCCGCGCCCACGTCAGCACCTGAGCGGGCTGGCGCCGTGGCAACCATTCGCACTGAGTGCACAGGGGGCGGGCCATGATCCGCACACCGTTCGATACGCTTGCCGAATACGAGCGCCGCAGCCTGGCGCACGCCGTGCTGCAGCCCGCGCGCGAAGTGGCGCAGGACCAGTACCGCGGCGTCGGCTACCGCGTCGGCAAGCGCCGGCTGATTTCCAACTTCGGGGAAGTGGTGGAAATCGTGCCGATGCCGCCGGTCACGCCGGTGCCGGGCGGCCAGCCGTGGTTGCTGGGGATCGGCAACCTGCGCGGCAACCTGTTCCCGGTGGTGGACCTGAAGCAGTTCCTGGAAGGCGAGCGCACCGTGCTGCACGAGGGCCAGCGCGTGCTGGTCATGCGCCAGGCCGGCGGCGACGTGGCGCTGACCATCGACGAACTGTACGGCCAGCGCAGCTTCCACGAATCGCAGCAGGTCGAGCCGGGGGAACTGGCCGAAGGCCGCTACGGCCATTTCATCGATCGCGCCTTCCGCAGCGACGATCAGCATTGGGGTGTGTTCGCGCTGGCGTTGCTGGCGCGGACGCCAGAGTTCCGTCAAGCCGCGCTGTGAGCGCGGGAACATTTGAAATTTCAGGGGTCGAACGATGAGCACCGCGACGGATTCTCCCAGCGCCAGCAAGATCGGCAGTTTCGGCAACAGCTTCTGGTTGCTGTTGCTGGCGTTGTCGGTACTGGTCTTCGGCGCCAATACCGGCGTCGCCACGTACCAGGGCAGCCGCCTGTCCGGCGCCAGCACCGGCGCATCGGACATGCGCGTGCTGTCGCAGCAGCTGGCCAACCAGGGCAGGGAGGCGGTGGCCGGCAACGCGGAAGCGTTCAAGGCGTTCAAGGAAACCAAGCAGTCCATCGAGTCCACCGTCGGCCAGCTGCAGAGCCGTTTCGGGAGCGAAGGCACCGTGTCCGGGCCGCTGTCCAAGCTGACCGCCACCTGGGCGCCGCTGGGCAGGAGCGCCAACCAGATCGTCACCTCCGAGGCCGCCGTGCTGGCGCTGGCCGGCAACGCCGACCGCTTCGCCACCCAGGTGCCGCAGCTGCAGGCGCAGCTCAATGAAGTGGTGCGGGCGATGTCCGCCGGTGGCGCGCCATCGTCGCAGATCTACAGCGCGCTGCAACAGGTCGTGCTGGCCGGCACCATGGCCCGTCGCGTGACGGAAATCCGCGCCGGTGGCGCGGGTGCCGCCACCGCCGGCGACGCGCTGGGCCGCGACGCCGTGCTGTTCGGCCAGGTGCTGGACGGCCTGCGCGACGGCAACGCCGACCTGGGCATCGCCGCGGTGCGCAATGCCGGCGCGCTGTCGGCGCTGGAACAATCGCAGACGCTGTGGATCAACATGAAGAAGGACCTGGATGCGATCCTGGCCAGTTCCAAGAACCTGTTCGCCGCGCAGGCGGCGGCAGCGGCGCTGACCAACGGCTCGGGCCAGATGCTGCAGGACAGCACCAATCTGTTCCAGGCGTTCTCGGCGTTCGGCTCGGCGCGCGACACGCGCTTCTTCCCCAATTTCTGGCTGGGCATCGCCTCTGGCGTGCTGGCGCTGATCTCCATCGTCGGCCTGCTGTGGTCGCTGTACCGCACCCGCCAGCGCGAGCAGGAAGTGCGCTACCAGACGCAGGTGGAGTACAACAGCCGCAACCAGCAGGCGATCATGCGGCTGCTGGACGAAATCAGTTCGCTGGGCGAAGGCGACCTGACGGTGAAGGCCTCGGTGACGGAAGACATGACCGGCGCCATCGCCGACGCCATCAACTACGCCGTGGACGAACTGCGCAACCTGGTGACCACGATCAACGACACCTCGGTGCAGGTGGCGGCGTCCACCCAGGAAACCCAGGCCACCGCGTTGCAGCTGGCCGAGGCCGCCGGCCACCAGGCCGACCAGATCACCACCGCCTCCGACCGCATCAGCGAAATCGCGACCAGCATCGACCAGGTGTCGAAGAACTCCACCGAATCGGCCGAAGTGGCGCAGCGCTCGGTGCAGATCGCCACCGAGGGCGCCGGCGTGGTGCGCGAGACCATCCGCGGCATGGACCAGATCCGCGACCAGATCCAGGAAACCTCCAAGCGCATCAAGCGCCTGGGCGAGTCGTCGCAGGAAATCGGCTCGGTGGTGGAACTGATCAACGACATTTCCGAACAGACCAACATCCTGGCGCTCAACGCGGCCGTGCAGGCGGCCTCGGCCGGCGAAGCGGGCCGCGGTTTCGCGGTCGTGGCCGACGAAGTGCAGCGCCTCGCCGAACGCACCTCCGGCGCCACCCGCCGCATCGAATCGCTGGTGCAGACCATCCAGGCCGACACCAACGAAGCGGTCAGCTCGATGGAGCAGACCACCGCCGAAGTGGTGTCCGGCGCGCGCCTGGCCGAGGACGCCGGCACCGCGCTGGGCGAGATCGAGCGCGTGTCCCACGACCTCAACAACCTCATCAAGAACATCTCCAGCGCCGCGCAGCAGCAGTCCTCGGCGGCACTGGACATCACCCAGACCATGGGCGTGATCCGCCAGATCACCTCGCAGACCTCGCTGGGCGCGGGGCAGACGGCGGAGTCCATCGGCCACCTGGCGCAACTGGCCGCCGACCTGCGCCGCTCGGTCGCCGACTTCAAGCTGCCGGGTTGAGGACGGGAATCACTGCATGAACCTCCTTGTCCATCCCGCCCGCCAGCAGCGCGAGGCCGACGGTTCCGCCATCGCCGCGGGAGCGCGCCCATGAGCGCGCTGCGCGAAGCGATGAGCCACGCGGTCCTCGGCTGGGTCAAGCCCGAGCTGGACGAAACCCTGCGCCTGGTGCGGCAGGAAATCGAATCCTTCGTCGAAGCGCCCACCGACACCAGCCGCATGCGCTTCTGCGCCGGCTACCTGCACCAGGTGCAGGGCACGCTGCGGATGGTCGAACTGTACGCCCCGGCGATGGTCGCCGAGGAACTCGAACTGCTGTCGCAGGCCCTGCAGGAGGGCAACACCGCCGACCGCGACGAAGCGTGCTCCACGCTGATGCGCGGCGCCGTGCTGCTGCCGGACTACCTGGAGCGCCTGCAGGAAGGCCATCGCGACATTCCCATCGTGCTGCTGCCGTTGCTCAACGAGATCCGCGCCGCGCGCGGCGCCTCGCTGATCAACGAAAGCATGCTGTTCCCGCCGGGCACGCAGGCCGATGCCGCCGCGCCCAGCGAGGCCGAGATCGACCACGCACGCAGCAGCCTGAGCGGCCGCAACCGCGAGCTGCTGGACACCGTGGGCAACGCGGTGAAGGAAGAACTGCTGCGCGTGAAGGACGCGCTGGACCTGCATCTGCGCACCGGCAACGATGCGCACGAACTGGAGCCGCAGGTCGCCGAACTGGGCAACGTGGCCGACACGCTGGGCATGATGGGCCTGGGCATGGCGCGCGACGTGGTCGTGCAGCAGCGCGACACCCTGCGCGAAGTCGTCGCCGGCCAGCGTCCGGCCGACGAGGGCACGCTGCTCGACGTGGCGGGCGCCCTGCTTTACGTCGACGCTTCGCTGGACGACCAGGTGGCGCGCCTGGGCACGGCCGGCGACGGTGCGCCGGACCCCAGCACCGCCGAATCGCAGCGCACGGTGGAAGTGCTGGCGCAGGAAGCCATCATCAATTTCGCCGGTGCGCGCGAACGCTTCGTCGCCTTCATCGAGACCAACTGGGACCACGCCGAACTGGCCGACGTGCCGCGCCTGCTGGACGAAGTGGCCGGCGCGCTGCGCATGCTGGAACTGGCCCAGGCCAGCGACTACGTGATCGGCGTGCGCCTGTACGTCGACAAGGAGTTGATCGGCAAGAAGCGCGTGCCCGGCGGCCAGCAACTGGACACGCTGGCCGACGCGATGGCCAGCCTGGAGTACTACCTGGAGGCGCTGCGCGAGCGTCGCCCCAACCGCGAAGACATCCTGGAGATCACCCGCGGCAGCCTGGAAACGCTGCGCTACTGGCCGCTGCCGGCCGAAGCCGCGCCCGAGCCCGTCGCCGCCCCGGTGCCCGCTGCCGTCGAACCCGCATCCAGCCCGGTGCAGGAGACGGTGGCCGTCGCCGAACAGGCGCCCGCATTCACCAGCGCGTCGCCGGAGCCGCAGGACGCCGCACCGGCGTCCGCGCCAGCGGGCAATCCGTTCGATCCGGTGAGCTTCGAGGAAGACGTCCTGGCGGACGCGGCATCGGTCGGTGCCTTCACCCTCGACACCACGTTCGACGCCGTCGAAACGCCGGAGACGCAGGAACCCGCCGAAGCCACTGCAACCGAGCCGGACGACGCCTTCGCCTTCGCCACGGACGCGTCCACGCAAGCCGACGATTTCGCGGCATCGGACATGCCCGACCTGCGCCACGAAGTCGCCGCGGCCGCGGCCGCGATTCCCGCCGCCACGCTGGGCGGTTTCGACGGCGATGCCGTCGATATCGACGACGAGATCCGCGATGTCTTCCTCGAGGAGTTCGACGAGGAAATCGTCAACCTCCGCCAGCTGCTGCCGGTCTGGCGCAGCAACACCGAGGACCTGGAACGCCTGCGGCCGATCCGGCGCGTGTTCCACACGCTGAAGGGCAGCGGTCGCCTGGTGGGCGCCAAGACGCTGGGCGAGTTCAGCTGGAAGATCGAGAACATGCTCAACCGCGTGCTGGATCGCTCGCGCACGCCCAGCCATGCCGTCGAGGTGTTCCTGGAGCAGGCCTGCGAGGCGCTGCCGCAGCTCAACGCCGCCCTGCGCGGCCAGGGCAGCGTCACCGCCGACCTGGCCGGCCTGCAGGACGTGGCCGACCGCCTGGCCGCGGGCGAAGACGCCTATTACAGCGCGAGCGCGCAACCCAGTGTGCTGGCCGACGACGACTTCATCGAGCCGGAAACCCCGATCGCGGCCGCGCCGGTCGTCGAGGACGCGCCGGCGGTGTTCGAGCCGGTGATCGAAGGCACGCCCGCATCGGTGGACGCGGTGCTGCGCGAGATCCTGGAAACCGAAGTCGACAACCACCTGGACACGGTCGATACCTGGCTGCAGAAGGCGCAGGTCGACACGCTGCCGGTCACCGAGGACCTGCTGCGCGCCGTGCACACCATGAACGGTGCGCTGGCGATGGCCGACGTGCCCGAGGTCACCGAAGTCACCGGCCCGGCCGAGCAATACATCAAGCGCCTGCTGTCGACGGGCGAGACGCCCACGCCGGAAGGCGTCGCCGCACTGGCCGACACCGCGCAGGCGATCCGCCGCAGCGTGGCCGCGCTGCAGGCGCCGTCGCCGCGCATCCCGGTGTTCGCCGCGCTGTCCGGCCGGCTGGCCGCGTTGCGCGACAGCCTGCCCGAGCCGCGCAGCGGCGCGCAGATCGTCGACGACACGCACCAGAGCACCTACACCGAACAGATGCCGTCCATCGAGCCGCCGCTGGCGCCCGCCGGCATCGAACTGGCCGCGATGGACCTGTCGGCCTACCTGGATACGACCGCTGCCAGCGGCGCGGGCGGGACGCAGCGTGTCGACGATGCGCCGGTGCGGGACACCGTCGCGCCCATCGACGGCCTGGCGGTCGCCGGCGTCGAGACGCCGGACGGGGCGGAAGGCGCCGAAGATGCCGCCGCCACCGTGACCGGACCGGCGACGCCTGCCGAAACCGCCGCGCCTGCCGCGCAGGGCGTGACCTTCTTCGATATCGAATACCAAATCCTGCCGCGCCGGGCGCCCGAGCGCGCAGCTACCGAGGCCGCCGCGCCGCCGCCAGTCGAAGAGGTCGCCGCGACGCCTTCCGCCGACGACATCCCGGAAACCGGAACCGTTGGCGACGACACGTTGGTGGTCGAGGAGATCGTGCTGGATTCCGCCGATGCGCCGGCGGATGACGCTTCGATCGTGGCGGCGGATGCCGAAGCGGCCTCGACGATCGTGGTGGACGATGCGCCGGCGCTGGAGATCGGCGAAACCGATGCGCTGGATGTCGGCGAAGCCGGCTTCGAGACCATCGAGCTGGCCAGCGAAGACGACGATGCCGCCGAGGATATCGCGGACGCCATCGAGGACGACATACAGGTCATCGAACTGGTTTCGACGGACGCCGATACCCCGGACGAATCGAGCTTGGCGGACGCGGATACGCAGGAAGAATCCATCTTCGCCGAAACGGTCGAGGACCTTGCGGCGGCCGATGCCGCCGCGACTGTGCCGGTCGAAGAGGCCGAGCCGGTCGAACCGGCCGCGACGGTCGAAGACGCCGACGCAGTCCCGGCCGATGCCGCGCCTGAAGAAGTGGAGGCCACGCAGGACGCAGACGCGCCGCAGGCCGACGCGCCGGCTCTTGAAGAGCCTGTCCTTGAAGAGCCCGTTTTCGAAGAGCCTGCCGCCGCCGCGGAAGAGGCGGTGGCCATCGAAGAAGAAGTCGCCGAGCAGGCGATCGTGGCCCTCCCGGCGGACACCGTCGAGGAGGTCGTGCCCGAAGTCGTCGCCTCCGCAGAAGCCGAGGAGTCCGCCGTGACCAGCGCGCCCGCCGACATGCCGGAGCCGGAAGATGCCCTCGACCTGACCGGGCTGGACCTGGACCTGGTCGAGATCTTCATCGAGGAAGGCAACGACCTGCTCGACCATTCCGACGACCTGCTGGCCAAGCTGCGCGAGACGCCGGAGGACCGCACCCTGGTCACCAGCCTGCAGCGCGACCTGCACACGCTGAAGGGCGGCGCGCGCATGGCCGGCATCCATGCCGTCGGCGACCTGGGCCACGCCATCGAATCGATGCTGGAATCCATCGTCGGCCAGCGCACCGAGATGGACCGCCCGGCGATCCAGTTGCTGGAGCGCGGTTTCGATGCGCTGCATGCGCAGCTGGCCCGCGTCACCGCGCGCCGCACGGTGAAGGTCCCGGACGGCATGATCGCCGAGTTCAACGCGCGTGCCCGCGGCATCGAACTGCCCGCCGCCGCGGTCGAGTCCGCCGAATCGGCCGCTCCGGTCGAACTGACGCCGTTGTCCGCGCCCATCGAGACCGAGTTCACCGCGCCGGTGGAAGAAGAGTTCTTCCCGCAGGGCCAGCAGGAGCAGGTGCGCGTGCGCGCCGACCTGCTCGACCGCCTGGTCAACCATGCCGGCGAAGTGGCGATCTACCGCGCCCGCCTGGAACAGCAGATGGGCGCGTTCCGCGGCGCGATGGGCGAACTGGACCGCACCAACATCCGCCTGCACGACCAGTTGCGCCGCCTGGACCTGGAAACCGAGGCGCAGATCGTCGCCCGCTACCAGCGCGAACAGGACAAGCAGGACCCCACGTTCGATCCGCTGGAACTGGACCGCTTCTCCACGTTGCAGCAGCTCAGCCGCGCGCTGGCCGAATCGGCCGCCGACTTGAGCGGCCTGCAGGGCGTGCTGGACGACCTGACGCGCCAGTACGACATCCTGCTGCAGCAGCAGTCGCGCGTCAGCTCGGAACTGCAGGACGGCCTGATGCGCGCGCGCATGGTGCCGTTCGAAGGCATCGTGCCGCGCCTGCGCCGCGTGCTGCGCCAGGCCGCCACGGACACCCACAAGCAGGTCAGCCTGCAACTGTCCGGCACCCACGGCGAAATGGACCGCAACGTGCTGGAGCGCATGACCGCGCCGCTGGAGCACCTGCTGCGCAACTCCGTCGCGCACGGTCTGGAAACGCCGAAGGAACGCCGCAAGGCGGGCAAGCCGGAAGAGGGCAAGGTGCAGGTCACGCTGCGCCGCGAAGGCTCGGAAATGGTGCTGGAGGTGTCGGACGACGGCGCCGGCCTGAACCGCGACGCGATCCGCCGCCGCGCCGAACAGCGCGGGCTGATCCAGCCGGGTGCCGTGCTGACCGATGCCGACCTGGACCGGCTGATCCTCGAATCGGGTTTCAGCACCTACGACCAGGTCAGCCAGCTGGCCGGCCGCGGCGTGGGCATGGACGTGGTCTACAACGAAGTGCGCCAGCTCGGCGGCACGCTCGACATCCGCTCCACGCCGGGCAAGGGCGCCACCTTCACGCTGCGCCTGCCGCAGACGCTGGCGGTGACGCAGGCGGTGTTCGTGCAGATCGGCGAAGCGCAGTTCGCGGTGCCGGTGGCGGCGGTCAGCGGCATCGGCCGCATCAGCCACGCGCGCTTCGAGGCCGGTACCGGCGGCTACCATTACGCTGGCGAGGACTATCCGCTCTACAACCTCGGGCACCTGGTCGGCCACAGTCCGGCCAAGGCCGAAGGCCAGGCGCAGGTGCCGCTGCTGCTGGTGCGCGCGGGCGACCTGCGCGCGGCCGTGGCGGTGGACCAGGTGCTGGGCAACCGCGAGATCGTGGTCAAGCCGGTCGGTCCGCAGATCGCTTCCATCCCCGGCATCTACGGCGCCACCATCACCGGCGACGGCAGCGTAGTGGTCATCCTGGACGCCGCGCCGCTGGTGCGCCGCCACCTGGCCCAGCCACCGCAACAGCCCGCCCAGGCGGTCGCCGCCACCGAACAGCGCCGCGTGCCGCTGGTGATGGTGGTCGACGATTCGCTGACCATGCGCAAGGTGACCAGCCGCGTGCTGGAACGCCACAACTTCGAAGTCACCGCCGCGCGCGACGGCGTCGAAGCGCTGGAGAAGCTGGAAGAGCGCGTGCCCGACCTGATGCTGCTGGACATCGAGATGCCGCGCATGGACGGCTACGAGCTGGCCACCGCGATGAAGGCCGATCCGCGCTTCAAGGACGTGCCCATCGTGATGATCACCTCGCGCACCGGCGACAAGCATCGCCAGCGCGCCTTCGACATCGGCGTGCAGCGCTACCTGGGCAAGCCGTACCAGGAGCTCGACCTGATGCGCAACGTGTACGACCTGCTGGGAATCGCCCGTGTCCGTGAGTGAAACCAAACGCGTCGCCCTGCTGGCGCGCCCGGGCGAGGCGCGCGAGCGCCTGCGCGCGGCGCTGAACGAGGCCGGCGCGGAGATCGTGCTGGAAGACGACCCCAACGGCCTGGACGGCGCCGCGCTGGGCGACAGCGCGCCGCAGGTGGTGCTGGTGGCGCTGGAGCCGGCCATCGAGGACAGCCTGGAACGTTTCGACAGCGTGTTGCACGACCCGTCGGTGGCGGTGATCTTCGACGAGGCCGAACTGGCCGCGCGCCGCCAGGGTTGGGAAGCGCAACGCTGGGCGCGCCATCTGTCCGCCAAACTGCACGGCCACCAGGACGTGTTGCCGCCCGGCCGCGAAGAGGAAGTGACGCTGGAACCGGGCCTGCCGGTCACGCCCGCGCAACTGCACGAAGACGCGGAGCTCGGCCTGCACGTGGAAGAAGCCGCCGACGTCGCGCTGGACCTGCCGCGCGACGATTTCGCCTTCACCACCGGCGCGCCGGCGGATTCCGCCCCGGTGGTCGATGTCGACCAGTGGCTGCGCAATGCCGCGCCGCCGGAAGCGCCCGCACCCGTGCCGCCGCCATTGCCCGACCTGGCGGCCGAACCCGCGGTGGCCGCGGCCGAAGCGCCCAAGCCCAGGCTGGAACTGTCGCTGGTGGAACTGGAGCCGGTCGGCGCCGCCGCCGCGGCGCGCGTGCAGGGTGCGGTGCTGGTGTTCGCCGGCATCGGCGGCCCCGACGCCGTGCGCAAGCTGCTGATCGAACTGCCCGAAGGCTTCCCCAAGCCGGTGCTGGTGCACCTGCGCCTGGACGGCGGCCGCTACGACAACCTGGTGCGGCAGATGGCGCGCATCGCGCACATGCCGGTCGCGCTGGCCGAAGCGGGCACGCCGGCCGACGCCGGTACCATCTACGTGATGCCCGGCGACGTGGTGCCGATGGTGGATGGCGGGGTGGTGAGCTTCCGTCCCGGCGCCGTCATCAGCGGCGTGATCGCGCAGCTGCCGCCGCCGGACAGTGCGGTGCTGCTGCTCAGCGGCAGCGATACCGCGCTGGTCGATTCGGCCGCCGCGCTGGCGGCCGCCGGCGGACTCGTGCTGGGCCAGTCGCAGGATGGCTGCTACGACCCGGCCGCGCCCAAGGCGCTGGCCGCGCGCGGCGGCGAACTGGGAACGCCGGCGCAACTGGCGCAACGTCTGACCGACCGCTGGTTCTGAGGAACACACCATGGCCCATTCCAACGACGAAATCCGCGGCGTCCTGATCCAGGCTGGCGATCACCGCCTGCTGCTGCCCAACGCCACGGTCGCCGAAGTGCTCACCCGCGCGCCGGTGGAGCCCATCGCCGACATGCCCGGCTGGCTGGTCGGCCGGATCGACTGGCACGGCTGGCCGGTGCCGCTGGTGGCGTTCGGCCGGTTGGCCGGCAACCCGTCCGAAGCGGTCGCGCTGAACAGCAAGATCGTCGTGCTGAAGGCATTGAGCGGCAACAAGGACCGCCCGTACTTCGCCCTGCTGACGCCTTCGTTCCCGCGCCTGGTGTCGGTGCCGCGCGACGGCCTGCTGGCCGACGCGACCGAGGAGGAATTGCCGGTGGGCGTGAAGGTGCGCGTGCTGCTGGGCGACGAATCGGCCGCGCTGCCGGACCTGGAAACCGTCGAGGCGATGATCGGCGAGGCGTTGGAGCAGGCGGCCTGACGCGGCCGGAGCCGCGCTCGCGGCCCGGCTTTCATGCGGCCCGGACCTGGCTGAATTCTGCATCGCGCGCCGTGGCGTCGTTCACCGTCGGTTCCGCCAGCGATGGGCAGCTTCACCACGCAAGAGGAGGAAGCACCATGAAGACGCCACTGATCCTGATGACGCTGCTGGCCGCCGCTCCGATGGCGCAGGCGCAGACCCGGGCCGTCGAGACTTCGCCGGTCGTGCAGAACCCGATCACCTACCAGGCGCAGACCGAAGCCCGCCTCAATGGCGGCAGCACGCAGTTGCAGGCCGGCACCGGGCCGGTGATCGTCAACTGGGGCCAACCGCAGGCGCTGTCCAATGCCGCCGACTACCGCGTGACCGTGGCCGATCTGGATGCCGATGGCGATGGCGTGCTGACCCGCGACGAGATTCCGGAAAGCCATGCGCTGTACAGCGAGTTCCGCCTGGTCGACAGCAACCGCGATGGCCGCATCACCCCGGAAGAACTCGCCAACTGGCGTTGAACCGGAGTGCAGGGTGGGCCCTGGCCCACCATCGCCATGCTGACGGCGGGCCTTCGCCCGCCCTACAAATCCCCGAACCGCGATTGCAGCGCCGCGATGGCGGCCATGCCCGCCGTTTCCGTGCGCAGGATGCGCGGACCCAGGCGCAGGCCGGTGAAACCGGCCAGGCGCAATGTCTCGCGGTCGCGCGGCGACCAGCCGCCTTCCGGGCCGATGGCGACCACCACGGACGCGGCTTCCACGCTCACCGTCGCCAGCGAGACTTCGCCGGTCGGGTCCAGCGTCAGGCGCGTGCCGGCATCGGCCAGGCCGCGTGCGGCGTCGGCCAGCGGCAACGGTGGCGACAACGACGGCACCGTGGCGCGCCCGCTCTGTTCGCAGGCCGATGCGATCACGCTGCGCCAGTGCGCCAGCCGTTTCTCCGTACGCTCGGCGTCCAGCTTCACTTCCGTGCGTTCGGCGACCACCGGCAGCACGGCGGCCACGCCCAGTTCGGTGGCCTTCTGCAATATCAGGTCCATCTTCTCGCCGCGTGCGATGCCCTGCAGCAGGGTGATGCGCAGCGGCGATTCGTTGTCTACGGCGCGCGAGGACAGCACTTCCGCGACGACTTCGCGCTTGCCGACCGTGACGATGCGGGCGGCATGGTCGAGGCCGTCGCCGTTGAACAGCACACACGCGTCGCCTTCGCGCAGGCGCAGCACGCGGGTCAGGTGGTTGGCCGCCGATTCCGGCAGGGCCAGGCTGCGGCCAGGCGAAAGCGGCGCATCCACGTAGCTGCGGGTCAAACGCATGGCGCATTCCCTGTAGGAGGGGCTTCAGCCCCGATGCTTTTTTCTTTGAATTCGCGGTCGGAGCTAAAGCCCCTCCTGCATGGGCCGTTCTGGCGGCGGAGGCACATCACGCCGTCGCCTCGTCGATGGCGGCGCGGGTGACGTCCGCCAGCAACTGCAATTGTTCCTCGTCCACGCAATACGGTGGCATCCAGTACAGCACGTCGCCCAGCGGGCGCAGCACCACGCCGCGGGCCAGCGCCGCGCGATAGGCCTTCAGGCCGATCCGTGCGGCGGCGGGGAAGGGGGCGGCCTTGTCGCCGTCCCGGGTCAGTTCGAACGCCAGCATCATGCCGGCCTGGCGCACGTCGGCGACGTGCCGGTGGCGCGACAGGGGTTCGGCCAGGGCCGCCATCGCGGAGACGGTGGCGAGGTTGCGGGCGACGATGTCGTCTTCGCGGAAGATCTCCAGCGAGGCCAGTGCCGCCGCGCAGGCCAGCGGATTGCCGGTATAGCTGTGCGAATGCAGGAAGGCGCGCTCGCGCGAGTCGTCCAGGAAGCCGTCGTAGATCGCCTGCGTGGCCAGCACCGCCGCCAGCGGCAGGAAGCCGCCGGTGAGGCCCTTCGACAGGCACAGCAGGTCGGGCATCACGCCGCTCTGTTCGCTGGCGAACAGCGTGCCCGTACGGCCGAAGCCGACGGCGATCTCGTCCGCGATCAGGAACGCGCCGCTGGCGTCGCACAGCGCGCGCACGCGGGCCAGATAGTCGGGATGGTGCATGCGCATGCCGCCGGCGCACTGCACGCGGGGCTCCACGATCACCGCGCAGACTTCGCCCGGATGCCGGTCCAGCAGCGTGGCCAGCGCGTCGGCGGCGCGCGCGGCGCAGTCGGCCGGCGATTCGTCCGGCCGGGCGAGGTAGGCGTCGGGGGAGGGCGCGAACAGCGCTTCGCTCAGCAGCGGCGCGTACACGCGCCGGTACAGCGGGATATCGCCGACCGCCAGCGCGCCGAGCGTCTCGCCGTGGTAGCCGTTCTCCAGCGCGACGAACTTGGTGCGCCGGTGCTCGCCGTGGTTGTGGAACCAGTGGAACGCCATCTTCAGCGCCACCTCCACCCCGGCCGAACCGTTGTCCGCGTAGAACACCTTGGCCAGCGGCGCGCGGCCCGCCTGCCGTGGCGCGACGGCCAGCAATCGCTCCGCCAGTTCCACCGCCGGCGCATGGGTGAAGCCGGCCAGCATCACCTGTTCCAGCTGTCCCGCCTGCGCGGCCACGGCGGCGGCGATGCGCGGTTCGGCATGGCCGAACAGGTTGGTCCACCAACTGCTGACCGCATCCAGGTAGCGCTTGCCGTCGTGGCCGACCAGCCACGCGCCTTCGCCGCGCAGGATCGGCACCAGCGGCAAGGTGTCTGGGTGTTCGCGCATCTGCGTGCACGGATGCCATACCACCGACAGATCGCGGACACGCCAGTCGTCCGCCTCTGTTAGCATTCCCACTTGATGATCCGTCTGTCGCATCCCCTCATGATATCGGCCACCGCCCCCTGCCGTCCCCGTCGTCCCGACACCGGGCATGGGCAGCGCGGCGCGGCATGAACCGCCTCCCCACCATCCATCGCATCACCGAACGGGCCGATGGCCCGGACCGGCATGTCGAGGAACTGGACCTGGAGTTCAGCAACGGCGAACGCCGCCGCTACCACCGGCTGAAGTCCAGCGGCCACGGGGCGGTGGTGGTGGTGCCGATGATCGACGAGGAAACGGTGCTGCTGGTGCGCGAATACGCCGCCGGCATGCACCGCTACGAGCTGGGCCTGGTCAAGGGCAGGATCGACGCCGGCGAGACGCCGGAACAGGCCGCCGACCGCGAACTGAAAGAAGAGGCCGGCTACGGCGCGCGCCGCATCGACGTGCTGCGCAGCCTGAGCCTGGCGCCCACCTACATGAGCCACCAGTCCTGGCTGGTGGTGGCGAGAGACCTGTACCCGGAGCGCTTGCCCGGGGACGAACCCGAGGAGTTGGAAGTAGTGCCGTGGAAGATTAATGCCCTCGACCAGCTGATGCTGCGCGAGGATTTTTCGGAAGGTCGTTCGCTGGCGGCTCTGTTCATCGCCCGCGAATGGTTGCAAGGCCGTAGATGAGCCGCATGACCACCGACCTGCACGAAGCCGTCATCGTCATCGCCCGCGAAGCGGGCCAGGCCATCATGGCCGTGTACGAAAACGCATTCGATGTGCAACGCAAGACCGACGACAGCCCGCTGACCGCCGCCGACCTGGCCGCGCACCGCGTCATCACCGACGGCCTGCGGCGACTGACCCCGCAATGGCCGGTGCTGTCGGAGGAAGCCGCCGACATCCCCTGGGCCGAACGCAGCCAGTGGCCCACCTACTGGCTGGTGGACCCGCTGGACGGCACCCGCGAATTCATCAAGCGCAACGGCGAATTCACCGTCAACATCGCGCTGATCGAGCAGAACGAGCCCATCTTCGGCGTGGTGCACGCGCCGGCGACCGGCGAGACCTGGCATGCGCGCCAGGGACGCAATGCCTATCGCCGGGTCGGCGAGGTCGATGCGCAGATCCGCACGCGCGCGCCGGCCACGGGCACGTTGCGCGTCGCCGCCAGCCGTTCGCACCGGGATGCGCGCACGCAGGCGTTCCTCGACCGCATGGGCCACATCGAGGAGGTCGCGCTGGGCTCGTCGTTGAAGTTCTGCCGCATCGCCGAGGGCGCGCTGGACGTCTATCCCCGTTTCGGCCCGACCAGCGAGTGGGACACCGCCGCGGCGCAATGCGTGCTGGAAGCCGCCGGGGGCGCGCTGCTGGCGCCGGACGGCCGCGCGTTCCGCTACAACCGCCGCGAGACCCTGCTCAATGGCGACTTCGTCGCGCTGGGCGACATGACGTTGCCGTGGCGCGACTGGCTGGACGCGGACGGTGGCGGGAACGAGCATGGATACGCGCGCCAGGCCTGAGACCGACATCGCCGCGCTGCTGGCCATCATGGCCCGGCTGCGCGATCCCGATGGCGGTTGCCCGTGGGACCTGGAACAGGACTTCGGCACGATCGCGCCGTACACGATCGAGGAAGCCTACGAGGTCGCCGACGCCATCGACCGCCACGACCTGCCGGCGCTGAAGGACGAACTGGGCGACCTGCTGCTGCAGGTGGTCTTCCACGCGCAAATGGCGCAGGAGCAGGGCGCGTTCGCGTTCGGCGACGTGGTGGCGGCCATCTGCGACAAGATGGTGCGCCGGCACCCGCACGTGTTCGGCGATGCCTCGTTCGAGGATGCCGAGGCGCAGACCGTCGGCTGGGAAGCGATCAAGGCCGCCGAGCGGAAAGCCGCCGGCGAACAGGACGCGTCCGCGCTCGCCGGCGTCTCGCGCGGCTTGCCGGAATGGCAGCGCGCGGTGAAGCTGCAATCGCGCGCCGCGCGCGTGGGCTTCGACTGGCCCGGCCCGCAGCCGGTGATCGCCAAGCTGCACGAAGAGATCGAGGAAGTGCGCGCCGAGTTCGCCCGTGGCGACGTGGCCGACAACCGCGAGCGGCTGGAGGACGAGATCGGCGACCTGCTGTTCGTCGCTGCCAACCTGGCCCGCCACGCCAGGGTGGACGTGGGCAGCGCGATGCGCCGCGCCAACCTCAAGTTCGAGCGCCGCTTCCGCGCGATGGAGGCGTTCGCCGCCGCCGATGGCACGGCGTTGTCCGCATTGTCGCTGGAGCAGCAGGAAGCGCTGTGGCAGCGCGTGAAACAGCAGGAACGCAAGCGAGAGCCCACCTTCTGACGGTGGGAGCGCCGTCCCGGCGCGAGCTTTTATCGGGCAAAAGGGATCGCGGCCGGAGGCCGCTCCCACCTGCCGGGCGCGGGCTTGTGCCTGGCCGGCGTGGCGGCGATCATGTCTCCGCCACGCGCCGCCTGACCCTGGGAGGGGACATGAGCCGCTTCGCCAGCTTCCGCGAGTTCTATCCGTTCTATCTCAACGAACACAGCAACCGCACCTCGCGCCGGTTGCATTTCATCGGCAGCTGCGGCGCCCTGCTGCTGGTGGCGTGGGCCATCGTCGACGGCAACGCGTGGTGGCTGCTGGGCGCGCTGGTCTGTGGCTATGCCTTCGCATGGATCGGGCATTTCTTCTTCGAGAAGAACAAGCCCGCCACGTTCAAGCATCCCTTCTATTCGTTCGCCGGCGACTGGGTGATGTTCAGGGACATCGTCACCGGTCGGATTCCCTTCTGAGTTCCCGCTCAGGCCGCATCCGCGATGCCGCATCGTGGATGCACCGCGAAGATGCCCGTTCCCAGGCCGCGCGCCGTTTCCAGGTGCCGGGCGGCGTCGCCGTCCGCCGACGGCAGCAGCAACTCCGATGTCATCACGCGGGCGCCGCAGTAGCCGAATATGCCGTGGTCGATCTGCGTCTTCATCGCGCCGAAGTAGCCATGGCGGGCATAGGTGCGCATGTCGGCCCCGCCGATGGCGACCAGGTGGACGGCCAGGCGCTGAAGCTTCTTCGCCAGTCGGCCCTCGGCGTCTTCGTCGTATGCCCAGCCGTTGGTGAAGACACGGTCGATCCATCCTTTCAGCAGGCCGGGCATCGACCACCAGTACACCGGGTAGACCAGCACCAGCGCGTCGGCGCGGTCCAGCCGGGCCTGTTCGGCGAGCACGTCCGCGGCGGGAGGCGCCTGCCGCAGGTGGACGGCGATGTCGTTCGCGTTGAAGCGCGGATCGAAGCCTTCCGCGGCGAGGTTGGCGATCTCGGCGGTGTGACCCGACGCGGCCACGCCTTCCGCGAGCCGCGCAGCCACCGCGTGGGTCAACGATTCCGGGCGAGGGTGGGCTGTGACGATCAATGCGTGCATGGGGAACTCCGTGAAGGCGGTTGGCGTGGCGGTGCGATTCTTATATACTAATAGTAACTTACTTTTGGTATATAAGCGGTGTCAAGCCACAGGCATCCCCGGCCACCCCAACTTCTTCCGCGCCAGCGCCTGGCGCGCGGGGACCGCCTGCGCCAGCTGTTGGACGAGGCATGGCGGCTGGTGCGCGAGGAAGGCACCGATGCGCTGACGCTGGGGCGGCTCGCCGAGCGGGCCGGTGTGACCAAGCCGCTGGTGTACGGCCACTTCGGCACCCGCGCCGGGTTGCTGGCGGCGCTCTACCAGGACTTCGATGCGCGGCAGACCGCGGCGATGGATGCCGCTTTCGCGGACAGCGAACCGAGGCTGGCCGCACGGGCGTCGGTGATCGCGTCTTCCTACGTGGACTGCGTGCTTTCGCAGGGGCGCGAAATCCCGGGCGTGGTGGCCGCGCTGGCGGGCTCGCCGGAACTGGCCGCGATCAAGCGCCAGTACCAGGAAGTGTTCATCGGCAAGTGCCGGGCGATGCTGGCGCCGTTCGCCGGCGGACTGTCGAAGGCGGTGTTCTGGGGCATGCTCGGCGCGGCCGATGCGTTGTCCGAGGCCGCGGTGGTCGGCGACCTCACCGCGGCGCAGGCCAAGCAGGAGCTTTTCGAGATCATCGTGGCGATGGTCGAGCGCGGCCGGCGAGCGGCCGCGCCTCACTCGTAGAACATCAGGAACGCCGCGGACAGGGGCAGCAGTCGGGCGGTCATGGGCGCGCGGGTCGGGGTGGGGACGGCAGCTTAGCGGCGTCCGCGCCCTTGTGCGGCGCGCATGCCCGCGGCACAGGACGTCGCTTGCCCACTGGCGGCTGAACGGGTAATCGCGCCTTCACGTGGCCTCAACCGGGCGGCCGGTAGTTTCACAAACCTGAAGCCAAAAGGAGCCGTCATGCGCCACAGTCAGGAAACCGCGGGGTTGGTCTTGGTGGTGGAAGACAATCGCAATATCTCGGAGATGATCGGGGAATACCTGGAAGGTCGCGGTTTCGAGGTCGACTACGCCACGGACGGCCTGGACGGGTATCGCCTGGCGGTGGAGAACAGCTACGACGTGCTGGTGCTGGACCTGATGCTGCCGCGCCTGGACGGCATGGAAGTCTGCAAGCGCCTGCGCAACGAGGCGCGCAAGTCCACGCCGGTGCTGATGCTGACCGCGCGCGACACGCTGGACGACAAGCTCACCGGACTGAGTTCCGGCGCCGACGACTACCTCACCAAGCCGTTCGCCATCCAGGAACTGGAAGCGCGCCTGCGCGCGCTGATCCGCCGCGAGCGGCGGCAGGTCGGTGCCGAAGTGCTGAAGGTGGCCGACCTAGTGCTGGATCCGGTCAGTATGCGCGCCACCCGCGGCGGCACCGAACTGATGCTCTCGCCCATAGGCCTGCGCCTGTTGACCATCCTGATGCGCGAGTCGCCGCGCGTGGTCACCCGGCAGGAGATCGAGCGCGAGATATGGGGCAACGGGTTGCCGGATTCGGACACCCTGCGCAGCCACCTGTACAACCTGCGCAAGGTCATCGATAAACCCTTCGACAAGCCGTTGTTGCATACCGTGCAGAGCGCCGGCTACCGCATCGCGGACATCGGCTGACCGCGGCAGTGCGGGCACGGCATAATCCGGCCTTCGTCTGACGGACGCGCCATGCCCCACGGCCTGCCCCGCAAACTCCGCATCGCCTTCATCCTGCAGGCCGTGATGGTCAGCCTGGCCATCGTGCTGGGCGTCTACCTGATCTCGGCGGTCATCAAGCACAGCCTGATGAACACCGCGTTGCAGGAGGAGGCCAGCCATTTCTGGCAGCTCTACAGCGCGTCCACCGCGCAGCCGCCGCCCAACACGCACAACCTGCGCGGCTACCTGGTGGTCAAGGGCCATTCCAACCTGGTGCTGCCGGAGAACCTGCGTGGGCTGAAGCCCGGCTTCCACGAACTGAAGGCCGACGATCTGCTGGTGCTGGTAGACGAACAGCCCGCCGGACGCCTCTACCTGGTGTTCCTGCGCTCGCAGGCCGAGCGGCTGGCGTTCTACTTCGGCACGTTGCCCATCATCATGACGCTGGTGGCGATCTACCTGGTGTCGTGGCTGACCTACCGCGCGTCCAAGCGGCTGGTGTCGCCGGTCAGCTGGCTGGCGCGACAGGTGGCCGAATGGGACCCGCGCCGGCCCGACGTCAGTGGGCTGGGACCCGAGCGGCTGCCGAAGGAAGTGCAGGGCGAGGCCCGGCAACTGGCGTCCGCGCTGCACGGGCTGGCCCAGCGCGTTTCCGCGCACGTGGCCCGCGAACGCGATTTCACCCGCGATGCCAGCCACGAATTGCGCACGCCATTGACGGTGATCCGCGTGGCCAGCGACATGGCGATGGCCGAGGACTCGCCGCCGCGGGTGGCCCGCGCGCTGACCCGCATCCAGCGCGCCGGCCGCGACATGGAGGCGGTGATCGACGCCTTCCTGATCCTGGCCCGCGAGGCCGAGGTCGAGCCGCAGAGCGAGGATTTCGACGTGGCCGACATCGTGCTGGACGAGGCCGAGAACGCGCGCGCGCTGCTGCTCAACAAGCCGGTGGACCTGGAAGTGACCTGCAACGCCAAGCCGCGCCTGCACGCGCCGCCGCGGGTGTTCCAGGTGGTGGTCAGCAACCTGCTGCGCAATGCCTGCAGCTATACCGACCAGGGCCGCATCGACGTGGTGCTGGAACCGGACCGGGTGATCGTGCGCGACACCGGCATCGGCATGGCGGCCGAATCGATGACGCGGGTGTTCGAGCCGTTCTACCGCGCCGACCCAAGCCGCCCGCACGGCAGCGGACTCGGCCTGTCCATCGTCAGCCGGCTGTGCGACCGCTTCGGCTGGAAGATCGAACTGGACAGCGAACTGGGCCGGGGCACGGCTGCGACCATCCGCTTCGTTCCGTAGTCCCTATCGTTAACCGATCCCAACGGGAACCGGGCCTGCAATGGCGCTGTCAACCGGCGTGCCTGTAGTACGTTAACCCTTCCGTCCCCTCCCTTCCCGAGCCGACTCACTGCATGAGCCAGCCCCCGCGCACCGCACTCCGCAAGAAATCCTCCCTGCTGCCCCGCCTGCTGGCCGGGGTGGCCGTCGTCGCCATCGCCGGCGCGGGCCTGTGGTTCTGGAACTCGCGCAAGAACGAGGCGGCCGAAGGCGCCTACCGCACCACCACGGTGGAACGCGGCGACATCCGGGTGGCGATTTCCGCCACCGGCACCCTCAGCGCCATTTCCACCGTCACCGTGGGCAGCCAGATTTCCGGCCAGGTCACCGACGTGCTGGTCGACTTCAACAGCGAGGTGAAGAAGGACGAGGTGCTGGCGCGCATCGACCCCAGCACCTATGAGGCGCAGATCGAGCAGGGCAACGCGCAGATCGCCAGCGCCCGGGCCAGCCTGCGGCAGGCGCAGGCCACCCTGCGCAACGCGGAACTGGATTACCAGCGCAAGGCCGACCTGGGCAAGCAGCAACTGGTCGCGCAGAGCGACGTGGACCTGGCGCGCGCCGCGCTGGACCAGGCCCGCGCGCAGGTCAACGCCTCGCAGGCGCAGATCCAGCAGCAGACCGCAGCCACCCAGACCACGCGGGTCAACCTGGACCGCACGGTGATCCGTTCGCCGGTGGACGGCGTGGTGCTGACCCGCACCATCGAACCCGGCCAGACCGTGGCGGCCAGCCTGCAGGCGCCCGAGTTGTTCACCATCGCCGAAGACCTGAGCAAGATGAAGATCGAACTGGCCGTGGACGAGGCCGACATCGGCCAGGTCAAGGTCGGGCAGGCGGTGTCGTTCACCGTGGACGCCTTCGCCGACCGCCAGTTCCGTGGCGAGGTGCAGCAGGTGCGGCTGGCGGCCACGACCACCAGCAACGTCGTGACCTACCCGGTGGTGGTCAGCGTGGACAACAGCGATGGCACGTTGTTGCCGGGGTTGACCGTCAACGCCGAGATCGAGGTCAGCAAGCGCGACAACATCCTCAAGGTGTCCAATGCGGCGCTGCGCTACAAGCCCACCGGCGAGCAAGCCGGCGCGACCGTCGCCACGCAGCAACAGGCGGGGCAGCCGCGCGGCGGCGGCATCAGCGACGACCTGGCGCGCGTGGCCGGCGCGTTGCAGCTCAAGCCCGAGCAGCAGGCCGCCTTCGATGCCGCCGCTGCGGCTGTGCGCGAACGCCAGGCGGCGCGCACGGCGCAAGTGCAGCAGGGCGGCGCCAGCATGTTCGGCGGCGGCCCCGGCGGCGGACCGCGCGTGGTCGTGTCCTCCGGTGCGGGCAGTGGCGCGATGCAGGCGCAGATCCGCCAGCGCATGGTCGAGCGGATGCAGCAGGACTTCGCGCCGTTCCGCGCCACGCTGGACGACGCCCAGCGGCAGCGCTGGGACAGCGAACTGCGCGCCCTGTTGGGCGCCAGGCGTGCGCCGCTGTACAAGCTGGTCGCCGGCAAGCCGGAACAGGTGCAGGTGCGCGTGGGCGCCAGCGACGGCACCAGCACCGAGGTGTCCGGCGACATCAAGGAAGGCGACGTGGTGGTCGTCGGCGAGCGTGCGAAGGAATGAGCGCGCCTCTTCCCGACACCGTCCCGGTCATCCAGACCTTCGGGTTGAGCAAGGTCTATTCGCCCGGCAGCGAGGCCGAGGTGGTCGCGCTGAAGGGCGTGGACATGCGGGTGGGGCGGGGCGACTTCGTCGCCATCATGGGGCCGTCCGGTTCCGGCAAGTCCACGCTGATGAACCTGATCGGCTGCCTGGACACGCCCAGCACCGGCAGCTATCTGTGCGACGGCATCGACGTGTCCACGCTGGACGCCGAGGAACTGGCGATCCTGCGACGGGAGAAGATCGGTTTCGTCTTCCAGGGCTTCAACCTGCTGCCGCGGATGAGCGCGCTGGAGAACGTCGCCATGCCGCTGGGCTACGCCCAGGTGCCGGTGCCCGAGCGCGCTGCGCGTGCTCAGGAGGCGCTGGCCGCGGTGGGCCTGGCCGAACGCGCCGGGCACAAGCCCAGCGAGTTGTCCGGCGGCCAGCAGCAGCGCGTGGCCATCGCGCGCGCGCTGATCAACAAGCCGCCGATCCTGCTGGCCGACGAACCCACCGGCGCCCTGGACAGCAAGACCGGCGAGGAAATCCTGTCCCTGTTCAAGCGCCTGCGCGACGATGACCACACCGTCATCCTGATCACCCACGACCCCGAAGTGGCCGCGCACGCCGATCGCATCCTGGTGATGCGCGACGGGGAGTTGCACGAAGAGCCGGGATCGGGGAGACGGGATTCGGGATTCGGAGGAGCCACGCCATGAAGACCTCGCATCCCGCCCTGCCGGAACAGGAAGCCGCTTTGCCAATCCCCAATCCCCAATCACGAATCCCATGAATTTCTCCGACATCCTGCGCACCGCGATCTATGCGCTGCGCGGCAACTGGATGCGCAGCGCGCTGACTTCGCTGGGCGTCATCATCGGCATCGCCGCCGTCATCGTGATGGTGTCGGTGGGGCAGGGCACGCAGGCGGAGATCGACAAGCTGGTTTCCGGCCTGGGTTCGCAGCGGCTGGACATCAGCCCCGGCGCCGCCCGCGGCGGCGGTGGCGTGCGGATGAGTTCCAGCAGCTTCTTCACCCTCAACCAGGGCGACGTGGACGCCATCCGCAACGAGATACCGGAAGTGCAGTACGTGGCCGGCGCGCTGCGCGGCAACACCCAGATCGTGTTCGCCGAGAACAACGCCAGCACCAGCTGGCAGGGCGTGCAGGCGGATTTCTTCGACATCAACGGCTGGACCATCGCCAACGGCGAGGGCTTCGACGCGCAGGACTATTCCAGCGCCGGCAAGGAAGTGATCCTGGGCGAGACGGTGCGGCGCACGCTGTTCGGCGAGGACAGCGGCGTCGGCCAGACGGTGCGGCTGGGGCGCGTGCCGTTCACCGTGGTCGGCACGCTGGCGCCGAAGGGGCAGGGCGGCTTCGGCCAGGACCAGGACGACGTGATCATGGTGCCGCTGGAAACCGCGCGCCGCCGCCTGCTGGGGTCGATGGGCCTGCCGCCCGGCGCGGTGATGCAGGTGGCGCTGACGGTGGCCGACGCCAAGGACCTGGGCTACGTGCAGGGCGAGGTGGAAGCGCTGCTGCGCCAGCGCCACAAGATCGCGCCCGGCGCCGAGGACGATTTCAACGTCCGCAACATCTCGGAGATCGTCGCCACGCGCACCGCCACCACCAAGCTGATGTCGCTGCTGCTGGGCGCGGTGGCCACCATCTCGCTGATCGTCGGCGGCATCGGCATCATGAACATCATGCTGGTGTCGGTGACCGAACGCATCCGCGAGATCGGCCTGCGGATGGCGGTGGGCGCGGGGCCCAGCGACGTGCGCAGGCAGTTCCTGGCCGAGGCGATGCTGATCTCGCTGATCGGCGGCGTGCTGGGCATCGGCATCGGCATGGTCGGCGCGCTGCTGGTCGGCAGGTTCAGCGAACTGCCGGTGGCGTTGAACGGACAGGTGATCGGGCTGGCGGCCGGCTTCTCCATCGCCACCGGCCTGTTCTTCGGCTATTACCCGGCCCGCAAGGCGTCGCAGCTGGATCCCATCGAAGCGTTGCGTTCGCAATAGGCCATCCGTGGGGTGGCAGGGCCCGCCGGCGGGAGTATGCTGGCAGCCCGTTGCGTCGTTCGGTGGCCGGATGCCATGAGTGCACGTCAACTTCGCAGGCCCCTGGCGCTGGCCATCCATGGCGGTGCCGGCGTGATCGAGCGGCAACTGCTGGGCGCCGCGACCGAACGCGCCATCCTGGCCGACCTGGACCGCGCGCTGGATGCCGGCCATGCGGTGCTGGCCACCGGCGGCAGCGCGCTGGACGCGGTGGAAGCCGCGGTGGCGCGGCTGGAGGATTCCCCCTATTTCAATGCGGGACACGGCGCCGTGTTCACGGCCGATGGCCGGCACGAGCTGGACGCCTCCATCATGGACGGCCACGGCCGCCGTGCCGGCGCGGTGGCCGGCGTGTCCACGGTGCGCAATCCCGTGCGGCTGGCGCGCCGCGTGCTGGAAGACTCTCCACATGTGTTCCTGATCGGCGGCGGCGCGGAGCAGTTCGCCGATACGCAGCCCGGCATCGAGCGCGTGCCCAACGAATGGTTCGGCACCGATGCGCGGCGCGAACAACTGCGACAGGCGCAGCAGCGCGAACAGAACGCCTGGCAGGCCAGCCAGGACCTGCGCGGGAAATACTTCGGCACCGTGGGCGCGGTGGCGCTGGATGCGCATGGCCACGTGGCCGCGGCCACGTCCACCGGGGGCATGACCAACAAGCGCTGGGGCCGCGTGGGCGATTCGCCGCTGATCGGCGCCGGCACCTGGGCCGACGCGCGCTGCGCGATATCGTGCACCGGCTGGGGCGAGTTCTACATCCGCAACGCGGCGGCGCACGACATCGCCGCGCGCGTGGCCTATCGCGGCGATCGCCTGCAGACGGCCACCGAGGACGTGATCCTGGGCGAAGTGCCCGCGCACGGCGGCGATGGCGGAGCGATCGCGCTGGATCGCGAAGGCCATGTCGCCATGGCGTTCAGCACGTCGGGCATGTACCGCGGGTGGATACGGCCCGACGGCACGCGCGGCACCGCCATCCACCACGACCCTTGATGCGTAGGAGCGCCCCACGGGCGCGATGCTTTCCGCACGATGACGGAAAAAGCATCGCGCCCATGGGGCGTTCCTACCGGGTAACGGTCGTGGCATGCCACCATGGCGCAATGGACCTGGACACCTACCGCCAACTGCGCGCGCAGGCCCTGCGCCTGTGCCGACGCGCCGAGGACGCGGAAGACCTGGTGCAGGATACCCTGATGGCCGCGCTCGCGGCGGGCCGTTGCGACCTGCCATGGCTGTCGGGCGTGCTGCGCCGGCAGGCGGCGTTCGCCGCGCGGACGGCGGCGAGGCGTCGGCAGCGCGAAGCTCGGGCATCGGCGGACTCCGAGGATGACAGTGTTGCCGACAGCGCTTCCGGCGATGCCGCCACGCACGCACAGGTGCGTGCCCCGGCCTGGATGGAGGCACTGCCGCCCGCCGCCCGCCGGGTCGCCGTGCTGGCACTGCATGGCCTGTCGGCCGACGAGATCCGCTGGATATTGCGGATCGAACCGGCGGCGTTCCGCCAGCGCCTGACCACGATCCGCAAGGCCCTGGCGGTCCAGCCCGGCGACGTCCGCGCCGAAAGCATCGCACTGGCCTACCTGCGCGATCCGGCGCGCAGCGTCGATCTGCCGTTCGGGTTGGCGCGCCGTGCGCTCATGGCGGCGATGCGGGTCGGCGAGGGGCTGGGCACGCACGATGCCGATGGCCACCTGATCCTGATCGATGCGCCTGCTCACGCTTCGCCTTCCCGCGGCAACGGATAGACGGGACCAACACAGGAGGATTCCCGATGCTGACGAATTGCAAGATAGGCGCCATCGTTTTCTTCGTCTCCGACCTGGCCCGGTCGGTGGCGTTCTATCGCGACACGCTGGGTCTGCCGGTCGAACCGCTGGACGGCCACGACGGGCCCTGGGCGATGGGCGAAGTGGGCGGGCTGACGCTGGTGTTCATCCCGCGCCCGGCCCGCATCGGCGAATCGCCGGTGGTGGTGTTCAGCCTGGAGGGCGGCATCGACGACTATGCCGACGCACTGGCGGCGAAAGGCGTGGAGATCGTGGTGCCGGTGAGCGAATCGCCCGATGGCGGGCTGTCGATGGATTTCCTGGACCCGGACGGCAACGCGCTGAGCCTGCACCAGCCGCCGGGCGCGGCACGGAGGGCCTGACCGCGAACGAGTGCCTGGCGCCGGCTGTCGGCGCCAGGCCTTAAAGCCTGTTCACGATCTCGATAAGCGCGGCCGGTATTCGAGAAAAAAGACCCGTCATTCCGGCGCAAGCCGGAACCCAGCGACTTTCATTGAGTCGACGCGAGCATTCCGAAGAGCAAAGACACTGGGTTCCGGCTTGACCAGCCATTCGGCTGTTGAAAGCCGCCGGAATGACGAACTCCTTTTTTTCGAGATCGTGAACAGGTTCTTAGGCGGCCCACTCCGCCATGCGGCGCTGCATTTCTTCGGGCGATACGTCTTCCACGTGCGTGGCCAGCGACCACTTATGGCCGAAGGGGTCGATCACGGTGCCGATGCGGTCGCCCCAGAATTCGTTCTTGACCGGCCGGTCCGCCGTGGCGCCGGCCTTCACCGCGCGCGCGTAGGCGGCGTCGGCATCCTCCACGTAGATCAGGAAGGTGGACGTGGGGCCGCCGCGCGTACTGGGCGACAGGGCGTTCAGGTCGGGGAATTCGTCCGCGATCATCAGTGGGGTATCGCCGATGCGGAATTCGGCATGGCCGATCCTGTCGCCCATCGGCAGCCGGTACAGTTCCTGCGCACCGAACGCATCGCGGTAGAAATCCAGCGCGCGCGTCGCGTCGTCGACGATCAGGTACGTGGTGACGGTGTGGTAGCCGTCGGGCTTGTACGAGGTGGTATGCATGGCCGGGGACTCGCGCGGCGGCGGGAGCCCGAACATACGGCGGTGGGGGTTATGCAGGTGTGGAGGAGGTTGGGTGTTGAAGGGTGCGGAATCACTCTGCACCGAAAAGTGAGTTCGGTTTGAGTAAATTTTCAGACTGCGACTGTCTAATATTCGTTGTATTTCTTGGCGCTACCACGCACGAGCTCCGCCGGATATTTTGTCTCATTAATTTCGAGCTTAGCCGAGGCGCACTCAAGAGGGTCAAGCCCAAATTTGTCGGCAAGGTTCACCAAATACAACTGCACATCTCCAAGCTCGTCTCTAAGGCGTGCGAGTTTGTCGGCACTCAGCTGTGTGCTTTCCTTTTCTGTGAGCCAAAGAAATATCTCAAGAATCTCCGCTGCTTCAGTGGCTAGGCCTGCAGCAAGGTTCTTTGGTGAGTGAAACTGGGCCCAATCACGGGCAGCAACAAAGGCTCTTAGTCTTTTCTGTAGTTCCGGGACTGAGCTCATGGCAATAGTTCTGGCTCACGATGTTTCAGGAATGTGCGGAGTTGTACTTCATGTTCTGGATTGAGGCGTTTGAAGGTCATAACTGCCGAGTACTCCTTTGCAGAAATACCAAGTGCTTCTTGTAGATTGAACGGGCGGTTGACCCGCTGTGTGTCGCGACACTGAACAAGATAGCGCCACCGCCCCTCTGTACCTGGCCAGTACCGCTCCGATTCGCCCGGTTGTATGTGGCGTATTGAATCAAGCACCATGACATATTGAATTTGGCGCTCGTTCTTATCGCAGTCCGCGCGGTTCTTGCTGACAAGGACGATCTCGCCCATATGCCAGTCGCGAGGCTGACCTCTAAACGCATGCTTCTGATTCTTCACGACACTGGCAAGCGTCGCCCCTGAAGTCTTGAATAGGAACATGGTCAATCCTTATTGCGAGAAATTTTGAGCAGCCCATCTAGCGAATATACGGCGCGATCACCCGCTGCCAGATCTCGTAACCAGCCCGGTTCATGTGCAGCCGATCCTCGATGAACAGCGCCTCGTTCGGTTGTCCGCTGGCGTCCAGCATCGGCGTGAAGATGTCGATGTAGTCCACGCCCAGCCGCTGCGCCTCGGCCTGCACCAGCGCATTGGCCTCGCGCTGCGCGGGCAACAGGTGCGCGCGGGAGGGGCTGGGCTTGGTGCTGATGTAGGCGGTCCTGACGTCCGGCAGGTCCCGGCGCACGCGTTCGACGAACGCGCGGAAGTCGTCGCGCAACTGCCGCGGGCTGCGGCCGGCGTTGAGGTCGTTGTCGCCGGCATAGAGCAGGATCTGCCGCGGCGCATAGGGCACGATGATGCGGTCGGCGTACCAGGTACTGTCGCGCAGTTCCGAACCGCCGAAACCGCGATTGATGACCGGCACGCCGGGGAAGTCCTGCGCCAGCGCCTCCCAGAAGCGGATCGACGAACTGCCGATGAACAGCACCGCGCCGCGCGGTGGCGGCGACTGCGCGTCCGCCGCCTCGAACTGCTGCATGTCCTGCTCCCAGTTCGTACTGGAAACCTGTTCCGGCACCTGCGGCGGGGCGGCCGGCGCGGTCGCGGCCGGCGGGGCACTGGTGCAGGCGGCCAGCAGCAGGGCCAGGGCGAGCGAAGAGAGGGCGTTCCAGCGGACATTCCAGCGACCCGGGGACATATGCGATGACTCCAACGAAAGGCAGGGGATAGTGGACCAGCCGTGGCCCGGCGATGCAAACCGGGCTCGCGGACGGCGGCGGCAGGCGCCTTGTGGCAAAATTGCGCCTTTCCACCCGCGCCACTCGCTCCACGGCGCCGCCTTCTGGTCGCCAGGCCGGGATGGTGTCGACCGACCGCCCTTTGCCCGCTGATTGCCTGGACTCCATGGCCGACGAAACCGGACACCTCCCCCGCGGCCCGGGCCGCATCCTGAAAGCCGCGGTGTGGTCGCTGCAGGGCCTGCGTGCGGCATGGCTGCACGAGTCGTCGTTCAGGCTGGAGGTCTACCTGCTGGCCGTGCTGGTGCCGTTGGCGCTGTGGCTGGGCCAGGACGGACTGGAACGCGCGCTGATGATCGGCAGCTGCCTGCTGGTGCTGGCGGCCGAACTGCTGAACTCGGCGGTGGAAGCGGTGATCGAACGCTACGGCCCGGAACACCACGAGTTGGCCGGCCGCGCCAAGGACATGGGTTCTGCGGCGGTGTTCGTGCTGATGATGAATGTCCTGTTGTGCTGGGCCCTGATCCTGGCGCCGCGCTTTTTCTGAAACCACGCTTTTCCGAATTGATCCCATGAAGGTGTTTTCCCGATGATGGAGTTGCTTACCGATCCGCAGGTGTGGATCACACTGGTCACGCTGAGCGCGATCGAGATCGTGCTGGGCATCGACAACCTGGTGTTCATCTCCATCGCCGTCAGCAAACTGCCGCCGCACCAGCGCGAAGTGGCGCGCAAGTTCGGCATCGCGGTGGCGTGCATCACCCGCATCTGCCTGCTGCTGACGCTGGCCTGGCTGGCCGGACTGACCCAGGACCTGTTCACGCTGTTCGGCCAGGGCATCTCGGTGCGCGACCTGGTGCTGATCATCGGCGGCCTGTTCCTGCTGGTGAAGGGCACCAAGGAAATCCTGGAACTGGTGAAGGGCGAGCCCGAGTCCGAAGACGTGCACACGCGTCCGGCGGTGTCGTTCGCCGGCGTGATCGCGCAGATCGCGGTGATCGACATCGTGTTCTCGCTGGATTCGGTGATCGCCGCGGTCGGCATGGCCAACCACACGCCGGTGATGGTGGCGGCGATCCTGCTGGCGGTGGCGGTGATGCTGCTGGCGGCCAAGCCGCTGGGCCAGTTCATCGACAACAACCCGACCATCAAGATGCTGGCCCTGGCCTTCATCGTGCTGGTGGGCGCGTACCTGCTGCTGGATGGCTTCGAGATGCACATCCCGAAGGGCTACCTGTACGGCGCGATGGGCTTCTCGGCGGCGGTCGAGTGCCTCAACCTGTGGGCGAAGAAGCGCGCCAACCAGCGCATGCTGCGCGAGTAGGCGGCTCGGGGCCTGCGGGTTCAATGCCATCGAAAGGCCCTTCGTTCGCGGAGGGCCCTTTTTCCTTGGGTATCCGGATTCCAGTGCGGGGCTGTCCTTCTCCCTGCTGACGGGGAAAGGGATACGGTTCGGTTCCCCGCCAACCCACGGCACCCAATTCCGGACACCTCTCGCTTCACCTGTTTCTAACAAGCGGGCACGATGCGAGCGTTCGTTGAACAGCGCTTGCGCCGATGGGGGCAAGGTGCTGCAATCCACGCAGTTTCGTCTCCTTGGAGAACCGTGCCATGCGTCAGGTACCGCGCTTGTGGTTGCTCGTCGTGCTGACCGCACTGCTTTCCGGTTGCGGCTACAACACCATCCAGCAGAAGGACGAGGCGGTGAAGGCCGGCTGGTCGGAGGTGTTGAACCAGTACAAGCGCCGCGCGGACCTGATTCCCAACCTGGTGAAGACCGTGCAGGGCTACGCGCAGCAGGAGCGCCAGGTGCTGACCGAGGTGACCAACGCGCGCGCACGGGTCGGCCAGATCCAGGTAAACGCGGACGACGCGGCGTCGCTGCAGCAGTTCCAGCAGGCGCAGGGCGAACTGTCCGGCGCGTTGTCGCGGCTGCTGATGGTCACCGAGAACTATCCGGACCTGAAGTCGGACCAGTCCTTCCGCGACCTGCAGGCGCAGCTGGAAGGCACCGAGAACCGCATCACCGTGGCGCGCGGCCGATACATCCAGACCGTGCAGGACTACAACACCTACATCCGTTCGTTCCCGCAGGTCATCACCGCCAAGATCTTCGGTTACAAGGAAAAGCCCAACTTCACCGTCGAGAACGAAGCGGCGATCTCCGAAGCGCCCGCGGTCGATTTCGGCGCGCCAGCGCCCGCCGCATCGCCAGAGCCGCAGTCCCCGCCGCCCGGCAACTGACCGGTACCACGGCGCCATGTCGGTGCGTGCGCTGGCGCTCTCGCTCTGCCTGCTGCTGTCCTGCGCGCCGGCATGGGCGCAGCCGCTGGCGGGCATTCCCGCACTGGATTCGCCGGTGGTCGATACCACCGGCACGCTGGACGCCGCCCGGAAGCAGCAACTGGAACAGCAGGCGCTGGCCCTGCAACAGCGCAAGGGCAGCCAGTTGCAGGTGCTGATGGTGCCCACCACGCAGCCGGAAACCATCGAGCAATACGCGGTGCGCGTGTTCGAGCAGTGGAAGCTCGGCCGCAAGGGCGTGGACGACGGCGTGCTGCTGCTGGTGGCCAAGGACGACCGCCGCGTGCGCATCGAGACCGGTTACGGGCTGGAGGGCGCCATCCCGGATGCCGTCGCCAACCGCGTGATCCAGGAATACCTGGCGCCCAGGTTCCGCACCGGCGATTTCGGCGGCGGCATCGCCGATGCGACGGCGGCGCTGGTGAAGCTGATCGATGGCGAGCCCTTGCCGGAACCGGTCAGCACGCATCGCGCCTCCGATGGCGAAGGGCGTGGCGGCGGCCTGCTGTTCGCCCTGTTCGCGGCCTTCATCGTGGCGACCATCGTGCGCGGCATGTTCAGCCGGGCGCCGTCCGGCATCCGAGGCCTGTTCACCGGTGGCGCAGCGGGCGGCGTGGCCTTGCTGCTGTCCTCGCTGTTCACGGTCGGCGGCATCGCCGGCGTGCTCGGCCTGCTCTACGGCCTGATGTCGGTGTCCACCCGCGGCGGCTACGCCCGTCATCGCGATTGGGGCGGCTGGGGAGGTGGCGGCGGTGGCTGGGGCGGAGGTGGTTTCGGCGGCGGCGGGGGCGGCTTCGGCGGGGGAGGCTGGAGCGGCGGTGGCGGCATGTCGGGAGGCGGTGGCGCCTCGGGGAGCTGGTGATGCGCGTCTTCCGCCATCTGTTCGCCCGTTCCGCGCGCCGGCTGTTCCCTGAGGCCAGCCTGCAGCACATCACCGAGGCCATCGCAGAGGGCGAGCGCCGGCACCGGGGCGAGGTGATGTTCGCGGTGGAATCGGACCTGCCGGTCAGCGCGGTGCTGAGTGGCGTGGAGCCGCGCGAACGTGCGCACGAGGTGTTCGTGCGGCTGCGCACCTGGGACACCGAGGGCAACAACGGCGTCCTCATCTATCTGCTGCTGGCCGACCACCGCATCGAGATCGTCGCCGACCGGGGGTTGAATGGGCGCGTCAGCGATGCGCAGTGGCGCGAGGTCTGCCACCTGATCGAAGCCGGCATGCGCGAGGACAGGGCCGAGCAGGCGATCATCGAGGGCATCCATGCCGTCTCGGACCTGCTGGCGACGCATTTCCCGCAATTGGAAGGCCACGCCGACGAGGACGAGCTGCCCAACCGGCCGCATCTGCTGGATTGATACCCCCGTAGGAGCGCCCTGGGGCGCGATGCTTTTCCTTGTCTTGGCCAAGAGCATCGCGCCCGAGGGCGCTCCTACAGGCAACTGCAGGATTTGCAGGAGCGGCCTCGGCCGCGATGCTTTTGGCGGAAAGGCCGGAAGGGCAACGGCATCGCGCCTCGGGGCGCTCCCACGGACAGCACGTCAAGCGGCGGCCGGGCCGGAGTCATCCACGCATGGGCGGAGTGGGGCAAAATAGCCCATCCCCACCGGCCACGCCGAGGCGCATGATCTACCTCCACCAGATCGATCCGATCATCTTTTCGCTGGGCCCGGTCAAGCTGCACTGGTACGGGCTCATGTACCTGCTGGCGTTCCTGGTGGCATGGTGGCTGGGGCGGGCGCGCGCCGCGCAGGGGCGGCTGCCGGGTGTGGACGCCAATGCGTTCTCCGACCTGATGTTCTACGGCATGCTGGGCGTGGTGCTGGGCGGGCGCATCGGCTACGTGCTGTTCTACGGCTTCGACGGCTTCCTGCAAAACCCCTTGTCGATCTTCAAGGTGTGGGAAGGCGGCATGAGCTTCCACGGCGGCCTGCTGGGCGTGATGGCCGCGGCGCTGTGGTGGTCGCGCAAGCACAGGCTGCATTACTTCGACACGATGGATTTCGTGGCGCCGCTGGCCCCGGCGGGTCTCGGCTTCGGCCGTATCGGCAACTTCATCGGCGCGGAACTGTGGGGCAAGTACACGCAGGCCGGTTGGGGCGTGATCTTCCCCACCGATCCCAGGCTGCACGATTTCACCCCCGCGCAGTTGCAGGCCGAATACGCCGCCGGTGCGCTGGACCAGTTCGCGCGGCATCCGTCGCAGCTCTATCAGGCGTTGCTGGAAGGACTGGTGATGTTCGTCGTGTTGTGGACGGTGTCGCGCAAGCCGCGCCCGCGCTACACGATCTCCGGCCTGTTCGCGTTGATGTACGGTGTGTTCCGCTTCATCGTGGAATTCGTGCGCGTCCCGGACGAGGGCGTCTATGTCGCGTGGGGCTGGCTGACCAAGGGCCAGATCCTCAGCGTGCCGTTGATCCTGCTGGGCCTGTACCTGCTGTGGCTGTCGCGCCGTTCGCCCACGCTGCAGCCCGTGGTTTCAGCCGCCCCCGCCGGGAAGGAGCAGCAAGCATGAAGCAGTATCTGGACCTGTTGCGCCACGTGCTGGAGCAGGGCGCCGAAAAGTCCGACCGCACCGGCACCGGCACGCGCAGCGTGTTCGGCTGGCAGATGCGCTTCGACTTGAACGAAGGCTTCCCGCTGGTCACCACCAAGAAGCTGCACCTGCATTCCATCGTGCATGAGCTGCTGTGGTTCCTGAAAGGCGAAACCAACATCGCCTATCTGAAGGACAACAAGGTCAGCATCTGGGACGAGTGGGCCGGTGCCGATGGCGAACTGGGCCCGGTCTACGGCAAGCAGTGGCGCCGCTGGGCCACGGCCGAAGGCGGCGAGATCGACCAGATACGTTGGGTGGTGGACGAGATCAAGCGCAACCCCGATTCGCGCCGCCTGATCGTGTCGGCGTGGAACGTGGCCGACCTGCCGAAGATGGCGCTGATGCCGTGCCACACCATGTTCCAGTTCTACGTAGTGGACGGCAAGCTCAGCTGCCAGCTGTACCAGCGCAGCGGCGACATCTTCCTGGGCGTGCCGTTCAACATCGCCAGCTACGCGCTGCTGACGCACATGGTGGCGCAGGCGTGCGGACTGGGCGTGGGCGACTTCGTGCATACGCTGGGCGATGCGCACCTGTATTCGAACCACTACGAGCAGGCGCGCGAGCAGCTTTCGCGCACGCCGCGCGCGCTGCCCAGGCTGCACCTGAACCCCGACGTCACCGATCTGTTCGCCTTCGCCTACGACGACATCGAGATCCACGGCTACGACCCGCATCCGGCCATCAAGGCGCCGGTGGCGGTGTGAAAGGCCGGGATTAGGGATTCGTGATGACCAGCCATTCGGCTGTTGAAAGACGTGATTCGGAAAAGCAGGAAATGCGGGTTCGCGTTGTCCTGATCGCGGCGCTGGACCGCCACCGCGCCATCGGCCGCGACAACGACCTGCCGTGGCGGTTGCCGGACGACCTGAAGCGCTTCAAGGCGCTGACGCTGGGCAAGCCGGTGCTGATGGGCCGCAAGACCGCCGAATCGCTGGGGCGCGCATTGCCGGGCCGCTTGAACCTGGTGCTGACCCGCCATGGTCGTGTGCCGTTCGAGGGCATGCAGGCGGTGGCGTCGCTGGAAGAGGGCGTGCGCGTCGCCACCGAGCTGGGTGCCGGCGAACTGTGCGTGATCGGGGGCGCGGAGATCTACGCGCTGACGTTGCCGATGGCCGATGCCTTGCACCTGACCCACGTCGATACCGTGGTGCAGGGCGCGGATGCGTTTTTCCCTTCTTTCGACCCGACGCAATGGCATGTGCTGGAACGACGGGCCCATCCTGCCGATGCGAAGCACGCGTTCGGCTTCGAGTTCGTGGACTACGCGCCGGCGTTGTAGGAGCGACGTAAGTCGCGACCGCGGAAACGGAATCCCGAATCACAAACGCTGCCGGGCTTGCGTGGGCCGGGAATGGTCGGCAGAGGGGCTTTCCCGATCGGACATCGGGGACTCGACTGCCTTGCGCCTCCATGGGGGTGGTCGCGACTTACGTCGCTCCTACAGGGGATGCGGCGGGCGGTAATGGCCGATGATGGGATGGTCGAACAGCAGGTCTTCTTCCTGCGTGCCCGCGCCGATGTTGTGGATGATCAGCGGGATGTTCCCGGCGCTCTTCCGGTCGGAGACGATGCCGACATGCAGCAGGCCGCTGCCGGCCAGTTTCCATGCCACGATGTCGCCGGCGGCGAAGGCTCCGGCCCGTTCGCCGATCGGAAGGTTCCAGCCATGGCGTTCGAACCAGCGCATCTGGTTGGGCACGCGGCGATGGTCGATGCTGCGGTCCGGCCGGCTGAGTCCCCAATCGCGCGGGTAGGCCGCGAAATTCGCGCGCATGTCCTCGTGGATCAGTTGCTGCAGATCCAGTCCCTGCGTACGCAGCGTGCGGATGACGACATCGGTGCAGACGCCGCGGTCGGCGGGTACGTCCCCACCGGGGTAGGCGAGACTGAAGTACGCAGGATCGTAGTGGCGCACCACGCCGATCTGCCGGCGCGCGGCGGCGACCAGCGGTGGCGATGGCGGCAGCGCGCTGGCAACGGGGTCGGCGTCGGATGGTGCGTTCCCGGTGTTCACGGGGGCGGGCGGCTCGACCCGGCACGCAGCCAGCGCCATCATCATCCAGGCGATCAGGATTGCGCCGCGTCGTGACGGCATGCCGGATGGCGGCACGGATATTCTCCTGCTCCCCGACGACGGAGCTTCGCGCTCAGCCGGCCGTCGCATCCCGCCCCGGCACCTGCACCAGCCGGATGTCGTCGGTATCCAGTTGCAGCGCGGTCAGCTTGCCGCCCCATACCGCGCCGGTGTCGATGGCGTGCACACCATGCCCGATCATCAGCCCCAGCGTGGACCAGTGGCCGCAGACGATCTTCAGGTCGCGCGGCGCGCGGCCGGGCACCTCGTACCACGGGTACAGGCCCTGCGCCTGTTCGCCCGGCGCGCCCTTCTCCTCGATCGCCATGCGTCCGCGCGGCGTGCAATAGCGCATGCGGGTGAGCACGTTGATGATGGCGCGCGAGCGGTCGTGGCCGGACAGGTGCGGCGCCCAGTTGGGCTTGTCGCCGTACATGTTGCGGAACAGCTTGCGGTAGGCGTTGCCATGCAGTTGCTGCTCGACTTCGCGCGCGTGCTTCTCGGCCAGCGCGGTGGTCCACTTCGGCGCGAGGCCGGCGTGCACCATCATCCAGCCCAGCTCGCGGTCCACGTGCAGCAGTTCCCGCATGCGCAGCCAGTCCAGCAGCGGGCGCGCATCGTCGGCCAGCACCACGCGTTGCAGGTCGGGGTTGACCTTGCGCTGTTCGTCCGGCGAGCGCTCGCCGATGGCCAGCAGCGACAGGTCGTGGTTGCCCAGCACGACCTCGCTGTGCTCGCGCAGCGAATGCACCAGCCGCAGCGTTTCCAGCGACTGGCCGCCGCGGTTGACCAGGTCGCCGCAGAACCACAGCCGGTCCTGCGCCGGGTCGAAGCGGATCTTTTCCAGCAATCGTTGCGTGGCGTCGTAACAGCCCTGCAGGTCGCCGATGGCCCAAACCGTCATCCTGGCGGCGCCTTCAGTGCAGGGTCCGCGGGACGGACAGGGTAAAGGGGGCGATGGGGGCGTCGAAGCGGGTGCCGTCGTCGGCGAGCATGTCGTAGCTTCCCTGCATGGTGCCCAGCGCGGTCTCGAGTATCGCGCCGGAGGTGTAACGGAAATCCTCGCCCGGCCGGAGCCAGGGTTGTTCGCCCACCACGCCTTCGCCGGTCACTTCCTGCACCTTGCCGTTGGCGTCGGTGATGATCCAGTGGCGGGACAGCAGGCGCGCCGGCACGCGGCCGCGATTGTGGATGCGGATGGAGTAGGCGAACACATAGCGCCCGTCCTCGGGCGCGGACTGGTCGTCCAGGAAGCGCGTGGCTACGTCGACGTCGATGGCGTAGTCGGGGGAATTCATCCCCGCAGTGTATTCAATGGGCTGTGAAAGCGGAAATAGGGCGTGGCCCCGGGAGTTCCGGATCGCCGGTCCCGGAGCTTGCCGCAGGCGCTTCCCGGCAACCAGCAACCAGCAACCAGCAACTAGGAACCCACAACCACATTCGCCAAGCGAATGAAATCCACCACCGCCACCTGTTCGGCGCGCGCATCCGGGCGCACGCCGGCGGCTTCGATCTGCTCGCTGCTGCATACCTCCGACAGCGCATTGCGCAGCGTCTTGCGGCGCTGGCCGAAGGCGGCGCGCACGACGTCCCCGAAGCGGCGCGGGTCGTGGATGCCGATCGAGGCGGGATCGCGCGGGACCAGGCGGGCGACCGCCGAATCCACCTTCGGCGGCGGCCGGAACGCGCCCGGCGGCACCACGAACAGCGCATCGACCTGGCAGTAGGCCTGCAGCATCACGCTGAGCCGGCCATAGACCTTGCTGCCGGGCCCGGCGGCCATGCGGTCCACCACTTCCTTCTGCAGCATGAAGACCATGTCGCGGATCGCGCCGGCGTGCTCGATGGCATGGAACAGGATCGGCGAGGACAGGTTGTAGGGCAGGTTGCCGACCAGGCGCAGCTTGTCTTCGCCGGCCAGCTTGCCGAAGTCCACCGACAGCACGTCCTTGTGGATGATGGTCAGCCGGCCCACGCCTTCGGAGGCTTCCATCAGCGGTGTGATCAGGTCGCGGTCGAACTCGATGGCGGTGAGTTCGCCATGCTTGCGCAGCAGCGGGAAGGTGATCGCGCCCTGGCCCGGGCCGATTTCCACCAGCCGGTCGCCCGGCTTCGGGTTCACCGCCATCACGATCTTGTCGATGTAGCCGTGGTCGGTCAGGAAGTGCTGGCCGAGGGATTTCTTCGGGGGGGCCTTGAAGTGCGACATGGAGGGAATATGGGGCAGGAGACGGGGAATGGAAAGCGGGAACGGGGAATGCAGGAGAGGCTGACCAGTCATTCGGCTGTTGAAAGCCAGCCCCGACAGCGGGGCGGCAAAGGCGTCGGGCTGAAGCCCCTCCTACAGGGTTATGGTCCGATCACGGTGATGCGTCACTCACCGTTGCCTGTTTCCCGTTCCCGCATCCTGCGCCCCGCCAACTCCGCGCACACCCTCGTCGCGGCGAACAGGCTGGACGGATCGGCCACGCCTTTGCCGGCGAGTTCCAGCGCGGTGCCATGATCCACCGCCACGCGGGGATAGGGCAGGCCCAGGGTCAGGTTCACGGCGTGCTCGAAGCCGCTGTACTTCAGCACCGGCAGGCCCTGGTCGTGGTACATCGCGACCACGGCATCGAAGCCTGTGAGCTTGCTGGGCAGGAACGCGGTGTCGGCCGGCAGCGGCCCGACCAGTCGCATGCCGTCGGCGCGGAGCGCGGCGAGGACCGGTTCGATCACTTCGATCTCCTCGTGCCCCAGGTGCCCCGCCTCGCCCGCATGCGGGTTCAAGCCGAGCACGGCCATCACCGGGTCGGCGATGCCGAAGTCGCGCCGGAGCGCGGCATGGGTGATGCGCAGCACTCGGGTCAGCGCCGGTGCGGTGATCGCATCGGCCACGTCGCGCAGGGGCAGGTGGGTGGTGGCCAGCGCCACGCGCACGATGTCGTTGGCCAGCATCATCACCACGTCGCAGCCGGCGTGCGTGGCGAGCAATTCGGTGGTGCCGGTGTAGGCGATGCCGCCGGCGTTGATGGCGGCCTTGTGCACGGGGCCGGTGACCATGCCGTCCAGTTCTCCGCGCAGGCAGGCGTCGGCGGCCCGGGTGAGCGCGTCGATCACCGCCCGCGCGTTGCGCGGATCGGTGTGCCCGAAGCGCGTGGCCGTAACGTTGCGGACGGGATGTACCGGAAGATCGCCCGGCGCGGATGCGCCGGTGGTTTCGTCCAGCAGGCGCAGCGGAAGTCCCAGGGCCTCGGCGGCGGAATGCAGCGAATCCGGATCGGCGAAGGCCAGCAAGCGGCAGTCGCTGCGCGGTTGTTGCGCCAGCCGCACGCAGAGTTCGGGGCCGATCCCGGCCGGCTCGCCCGGCACCAGCGCCAGCCGGGGCGTCATGCCTCAGCCGCCGGCGTCGGTGTTCTCGGCGCGGTCGCCGCTGCGGAAGCTGACGTAGGCTTCGCCGCGCAGTTCCTGCAGGTAGCGGTTGTATTCGTCCTCGGCCTTGCGGCGGCCGATGGTTTCGCGGACCTGCGCGCGCTGGTTCTGGTCGGTGACGTCGGTTTCACGGCTGCCGACGCGCTGCACGATGTGCCAGCCGGCATCGGTCTGGAACGGCGCGCTGACCTGACCGTCCGACAGGCCGGCGACCTGCTGGCCGAAGGCCGGGCCGAAGGCGTCGCCGGGGAACCAGCCCAGGTCGCCGCCGTCATCGCGGCTGTTGATGTCCTCGGTCGATTCCCGGGCCACTTCGGCGAAGTCCACGCCGCCGGCGATGCGTGCGCGCAGCGTGTCGATCCTGGCCTTGGCCGCCGCCACGTCCTGCGTGTCGGTCACGCGCACCAGGATGTGGCGGGCGTTGTATTCGGTGACGGTGCGCTTGTCGGCCTGCGAGGCATCGCGCACTTCCACCAGCTTGAGCAACTGGAAGCCGCTGGGACCGCGCAGCGGACCCACCACCTGGCCCGGACTCATGCCCTTGAGCATTTCCACGAAGGCGGTGGGGATTTCGTCCAGGCTGCGCCAGCCCAGGTCGCCGCCTTCCAGCGCGTTGGGGCTGTCCGAATAGCGCACCGCGGCGGCGGAGAAGTCCAGCTCACCCTTGTCGATCAGCGCCTTGACGCCCTCGGCCTTGCCCTGGCCCGTGCTGATCTGCTCGGCGCTGGCGCCGTCGGGCAGGCCGACCAGGATGTGGGCCAGATGAAACTGCGTGCCGCTGGCGGTCTGCGCGGCCAGCGCGGCGTCCACTTCGCCTTCGCTGACCTGCACGCGGCTCTGCGCGAAGCTCTGGCGCAGGCGCTGGATGGTGATCTCGTCGCGCAGCGAACTGCGGAACTCGTCGAACGACATGCCGTCGGCCTCCAGCCGCTGGCGCAATCCGTCGGGGGTGGTGCCGTTTTGCTGGGCCACCGCGGCGACGGCATTGTTGAGTTCGGCATCGCTGACGCGGATACCGGATTCGGCGGCGCGCGACACCTGCAGCTTCACCAGCACCAGGCGCTCCAGCACCTGCCGCTCCAGCACCGCGCGCGGCGGCAACTGGCCCGGCTGGTTGGCGTACTGGCTCAGCACGTTCTGCACGGCCAGGTCCAGTTCGCTTTGCAGGATCACGTCCTCGTTGACCACGGCTGCGATGCGGTCCAGCGGTTGCAGCGTCTGCGCCTGGGCGGGCGGAAACAGCGAGGAAGCGGCCAGCAGGCCGGCCATCAACAAGGGGTGGAATGTTGTCTTCATGGGATCGGATCCGGAGCGTTGTTGGTATCGTCCGGTGCGGGCGCGATATTGCTCGGCGGGACGAGATAGAGGTCGTCTCGGTAGTAGCCGAGGATAGCACGGCGCAGGGTGCGTTCCGTGTCCTGGCCGGCCGAGCCCAGGCCCTTCAGGACGAATTCGACCTGGAAGGAGGTGTTCATGTCGCCTTCGCGGTTGCGCACGTAGCGGCGAACCAGCGTGCGGACGGCCAGGCAGCAGCTGTCCCACTGCACGCCGGCGATGCCTTCCAGCATCTTGTCGTCCTCGAACGAATGGTAGTAACGGCCCACCACGCTCCAGGCCGGCGTGACCGGGTACAGGAACGAGAAGTCGCCCTGTTCCAGCAGGTCGCGGCGGCGGCGGTAGGTGATGTTGACGATGCCGTCGTCGGGGAACAGATAGCGCGCGCGCAGGCTGGCCAGGTCCTCGCGGCGGAACTTGGGGTCCCACTGGTAGGACGCGCCGATGTTCCAGCGGTCGGTGGGGGCGTAGTTGGTGTCCACGACCCAGGCGGACTTGCCCTGTTCCAGCGAGACTTCGTTGGGCGCCGTCACCCGGCTGTCCTCGAAATAGCGGATCTGGCCGATGCTGGCCGACAGCCGCTCGAAACCGTCCCGCTGCCGCAGCAGGCGGGTACTCAGCGCCAGCGTGAGCTGGTTGGCGTCGGTCTGGCGGTCCGGGCCGGTGTAGCGGTTGTCGCGGAACAACTGGCCGTAGCTGAAGTTGAACGGACGGGTGTCGAAGATCGGCAGGCCGTCCTGCTCGCGGTAGGGCGCGTTGAGGTAGAACAGGCGCGGCTCCAGCGTGTGCAGGAACTGGTTGCCCTTGATCTCCGTCTCGCGGTCGAAGTACACGCCGGCGTCCAGCGAGCCGATCGGCAGGCTGCGGCTGGGCGCGCGGTCGCGGAAACCGGCGATCAGCTCCGGAGTCACGGTACCGCCGTTCTCGCGGACATAGTCGTTGGCACGGCGTGTGGCGATCTGGTCGGCCAGCTCGCCTTCCAGCCGGTACTCGGTGTGCCGGTAAGCCAGCGTCGGCGTCACGTACCATGAGGCGCCCTGCAGCGGGAACGAGACATAGGGCCTGATGTCCACGCGGTTGCCGCCGGGCCTTTCGTCGTGCTGGAACATCACGGCTTCGGCGTACGCGCCGGTGACGATCCAGTGATTCCACGGGCGCTCCCACCTGGCATAGACGCGAGGCAGGCGGTTGTAGGGCAGGCGCAATTCACTGCTGGTGTAGTCGGACAATTGCCAATGTTCGGCCATTGCGCCGGCGCTCCAGTATTCGCCCACGCCATAGATGCCCGCCGTGCTGGTCACCGACGTGGACGCCTGCCCGTAGAGCGAATTGCCGAAGTCCTCCTGGTAGCGGGCGTCGCTCAGCCAGGTCAGGTTGGCGCGTGCCTGCCAGTGGCGGTTGATTCTGTGATTGCCCCTGAAGGAGAAGTAGCCGCGCCCCGCATCCGGATCAGGCTCGTCCGGATCGGCCACGTAACCTGGTTCATTGGCACGATCGCGCAGAAGGTCGTCCCTCTCCATCCAGGCGCCTTCGATCTGGCCCCGTCCATTCTCGTACAGGTAGCGGAACTCGGCCCCCAACTGGAAGCCGCGGTCGGTCATGATGCGCGGTTCCAGGGTGGCGTCGTAGTTCGGCGCCAGGTTCAGGTAGATCGGCTGGGTGTAGTCGAAGCCATTGCGGCCGGACAGGCCGATGGCCGGATACAGCAGGCCGGTATGGCGCTGGTCGTCGATCGGGAACTTCAGGTAGGGCACGTACAGCACCGGCACCTTGCCCAGGCGGATCGTCGCGCCGCGCGCCACGCCCCAGCCGTCGTCGGTGTTCACGTCGATGCGGCGCGCGCGCAGGTCCCAGCGGCGGTCGTCGGGATCGCAGGTGGAATAGGTGGAGTGCAGCAGCTGGCCTTGGGGCCCCCTCATGTCGATGCGGTCGGCGCCGCCGTTGCCGCGCCGCGACACCAGTTGGTAGCGGACGTTGTCGATCTGGTGCGAGTCGGCATTCTGGTCGCCTCGCGCGCTGTCGGCGACCAGCCGGATGCCGGCGTCCTGGTAGCGGATGTGGCCTTCGGCGACGTAGGTGTCCTTTTCCTGGTCGTACTTCAGGTTGTCCGCGCCCAGGAACTGGTCGCCGCGGCTCAGCGCCACGTTGCCCTGGTACTCGAGGTTGCTTTCGGTGCCCCCCAGCTGGTCGCCCTCGATCGAGGTCGGTTGTTCGACGCGCTGCTCGCGGCTGGCCTGCGGGCTGGTGCCGAAGGTGGGCTCCGGCGCGCCGCCGAAGGCCGGGATCACGTCCTGGATCGGGCACAGGGCCCAGCTTTCGGGCTTTTCATCCGCGGCCAGCGCAGGCAGGCACAGGGCGATGCTGAAGGGCAACGGGAGCAGGCGAAGGGCTGGGCGCACGCGGTGCGGGTCTCGCTGAATGGGTGGAAAAACGGCCGTTAGCTTGCCGCATCGCATGCATGCGGGCAATGAAGGCGGTGGGCCGGCGTCGGTCGGGGTTCAGCGTGCATGGCGTGGCGTGGGCGGGCCGTTCAGCGCAGTTCGTCCACGTGGGCCGTGCTGCATTCGCGCAGGGCGTCCAGGTCGTAGCCGCCTTCCAGCATCGACACCACCCGGCCGCTGGCGTGGCGGCGGGCGATGTCGCGCAGTTGGCGCGTCAGCCAGGTGAAGTCCTCGGTTTCCAGCATCAGGTCGGCCAGCGGGTCGCGCATGTGCGCGTCGAAGCCGGCCGAGATCAGCAGCAGTTGCGGTTTGAATTCATCCAGTGCCGGCAGCAGTTCGTCGGCCCAGGTGTTCTGGAAGCGGAAGCCGCCGCTGCCGGGCGGCAGCAGCGCGTTGAACACGTTGCCCACGCCGCGCTCGTAGGGCGCGCCGCTGTGCGGGTAGATGCCGGACTCGTGCGTGCTGAAGTAGGCCACCCGCGGGTCGTTGCCGAAGATCGCCTGGGTGCCGTTGCCGTGGTGCACGTCGAAATCGACGATCGCCACGCGTTCCAGCCCGTGCCGGTCGCAGGCGTAGGCGGCGGCGATGGCGATGTTGTTGAACAGGCAGAAGCCCATCGCCGCATGGCTGGTGGCGTGGTGGCCCGGGGGCCGCACCGCGCAGAAGGCGGTGGTCGTTTCGCCGTTCATCACCGCGTCCACGGCGGCCACGCCGGCGCCGGCGGCGCGCAGCGCGGCCGCGCGCGAGGCGGGGCCCATCACCGTGTCCGGGTCCAGCATGCGGTAGCCGTCGAAATCGCCTTCCAGCACTTCGTGCATCAGTGCCTCGTCGTGCACGCGGCGCAGGTCGCCCAGCTTGACCATCGGCGCTTCGCGCCATTCCAGGTCGCCATGCTCGGCGCGCAGCCCGCCCAGCACCGCCTCCAGCCGCGCCGGCCGCTCCGGGTGTTCGGGGCCGGGGTCGTGGGCCAGGCAGGCGGGGTGGGTGAAGATGATCACGGGGCGGGTCGGCGCCGGTCGTGCCGGCGTTCGTGGTTCCAGAGCACTTCGCCATGCCCCTCGGCGCGGGCCAGCACGCGGGCCAGCACGAACAGCAGGTCCGACAGCCGGTTGAGGTAGCGGATCGCCTCCGGGCGCACTGCGTCGTGGCGGGCCAGGGCGACGGCCTCGCGTTCGGCGCGTCGCACGATGGTGCGCGCCAGGTGGCAGCGCGACGCCGCTTCGCCGCCGGCGGGCAGGATGAAATCCTTCAGCGCCGGCAGGTCGTCGTTGTAGTGGTCCAGCTGGCGTTCCAGCGCGTCGACGTCGTCGCCGGCGATCGCCGCATGGCCGGGGATGCACAGTTCCCCGCCCAGGTCGAACAACTGGTGCTGGACGGTGGTCAGCAGCGCGCGGATGTCGTCCGGCACGCCGGGCGCGGCCAGCATCACGCCGATGGCGGAATTGGCTTCGTCCACCGTGCCGTAGGCGGTGACGCGCGCGGAGTCCTTGCCGACCCGCGTGCCGTCGCCCAGGCCCGTGCTGCCGTCGTCGCCGGTACGGGTGTAGATCTTCGAGAGGCGGTTGCCCATCCGGGAAAGCCGGGGGAAGCGCTCAGCGCGTCGTGCGGCCGTGCGGCTTGGCCAGGCGCACGATCTGTTCGACGCCCACGTGCGCGATGACCGCCAGGCCCACGTAGATCGCGGAGACGCGCAGGTACGGCACGAACCAGTCGGTGTAGTTCTTCCACCAGCCGGCGAAGGTCGGATCGGGCACTGCGCTGGCGCTCATCCAGTAGAAGCTGCCCTGGCTCAGCAGGTGGCACAGCGCCACCGACACCACCAGGCTGCCGACCAGCATCGCCAGCGTGCGGCCGTGGCTGGCGGTGCGGAAACGGCGCACCAGCGATCCGCCCGCCCACAGCGCGAAATAGGCCGGCACCAGGAACCAGTACGCCGGCGACACGCAGTAGTGCGTCCAGAAGTTGATGCCGTGGCCGCTGATCACGATGTAGTCCACCAGCACCGCCAGCGCCATCATCGCGGGGAACGCCCAGCGGCTCCACTGGCGCAGGTAGAAGCCGCCGATGAAGAACGCCGCCCACGAGGCGTCCGGCACCGGGCCGAAGTGGGTGATCGAGGTCGGCAGGTGCAGGCGGGTCACGGCCATCAGGGCGGCGACCAGGACCAGGACGATGGCGCGTTGGGTGGTGGTGTTCATCAAGGACCGTTCCGGAAACTCAGGCCCGCATTCTACCGGACCGTGGCCCTGGCGGCCGCAAGGCGGTGGCCGGAGCCGAGCCGGTATCATGGCCGCATGACTGAACGGCACGATGTAGTGATTGTGGGCGGCGGCCTGGTGGGTGCCAGCCTGGCCATCGCCCTGGACCGGCTGGGGCTGGACGTGGGACTGGTGGAGGCCACGCCGCCCGGCGAGATGCCGGCGGTATTCGACCAGCGCAATCTCAGTTTCGCCGCGGCCACCGTCAACGCACTGACCGCGCTGGGCGTGATGGCCAAACTGCGCACGCCCACCGGCCCGATCCGCCGGATCCACATCAGCCGGCAGGGCGACTTCGGCCGGGTCAGGCTGGACGCTTCCGAATACGGCCGCGACAGCTTCGGCCAGGTCGTGGTGGCGCGGGATTTCGGCGATGCGCTGGAAGCCCGTCTGGGCGAACTGCCCCGGCTGGCGCGCTACCGACCCGCGCGCTTCGTGGGATGGGGTGCGAGCGACGACGGCCTGCGCAACGTCCGTATCGCCGATGCGCGGGGCGAGCGCGAATTGCAGGCACGGCTGGTGGTCGCCGCCGACGGCACCCGCAGCGCGGTCCGGCAGGCGCTGGGCATCGACACGCAGGAACACGACTACCAGCAGACCTTGTTCGTCGCCCGAGTGCGTGCCGACCGCGCCCCCGACGGCACCGCCTACGAACGCTTCTGTGACGACGGCCCGACCGCATTGCTGCCGCGGGGCGACCGCCACTGGGGCGTGGTGCATGGCGTGTCGAACGACCAGGCCGATGCCGTGGCCGCACTGGACGAAACCGCCTGGCTGCGGCGGTTGCAGCAGCACCTGGGCTGGCGCGTCGGCCGGCTGACCGGCAGCGGGGAGCGCAGCGCCTATCCGATCGTCCGCGTGGTGGCCGAGCGACTGGTCGCCGAACGCGCCGTGCTGCTGGGCAATGCCGCCCAGACCATCCACCCGATCGGCGCGCAGGGCTTCAACCTCGGCCTGCGCGATGCGTTGACCCTGGCCGAACAACTGGCGGGCGCCGGCGATCCCGGCGACTACGCATTGCTGGCGTCCTACGCGCAGCGCCGGCACGAGGATCGCGAGCGCACGCTGGCGTTCTCCGATGGGCTGGCGCGATTGACGAGCAATCCGGCGATGCTGCTGAAGCCCTTGCGCAGCTTGGGCCTGGTGGCGGTGGATGCGCACACCTCGTTGCAGTCGTTCCTGGTGGGCGGCGCGATGGGGTTCCGTGGCGATGTGCCGGCCCTGTGCCGCGGGGAAACCGCATGAGCCGGCGCGGGCAGATCGATGTGGCCGTCGTCGGCGGCGGCGTGGTGGGCGCGGCGTGCGCGCTGGTGCTGGCGCGGGAAGGCCTGCGGGTCGCGCTGGTCGAGGGGCGTGAACCGCCGCGCTGGTCGGCCGCCGGGCCGGACCTGCGCGTGTACGCCTTCGCAGCCGACAACGCGGCCCTGCTGGACGAAGCGGGCATATGGAAGTCGGTGTGCGGCGCGCGCGCGCAGGCTTACCGGCGCATGCGCGTATGGGACGCGGCCGGGGGCGGCGAGCTGACCTTCGATGCCGACGCGCTGGGCCGCGTGCAGCTCGGCTGGATCGTCGAGAACGCACTGCTGGTGGACCGCCTGTGGGCGGCCCTGCCGGCGGCCTGCGTGCAGCCGCATTGTCCTGCCCGCGTCGAGGCGATGGAGCAGGACGAAGACGGCGTGAAGCTGCGGCTGGACGACGGTGCGCGCATCGACGCCCGCCTGGTGGTGGCCGCGGACGGCGCCGATTCCGGCTTGCGCAGGCTCGCCGGCCTGGAGGTTGCCGCGCATGAGTATTCGCAGCGTGGCGTGGTCGCTTTCGTCGAGACCGCCGCGCCGCACGAAGACACCGCCTGGCAGCGCTTCCTGCCGACTGGCCCGTTGGCGTTCCTGCCGTTCGCCGAGGGACGCAGCTCGATCGTGTGGACGTTGCCGGACGACGAAGCGCAGCGCCTGCTGGCGGTGGACGACGAAGCCTTCGGTCGCGAGCTGACGCTGGCGATGGGAGGACGGCTGGGCGACGTGCGCGTCGTGTCGCCGCGCGCGGCGTTCCCGTTGCGTCGCCAGTTGGCCAGGGACTACGTCGCGGGCCGCGTGATCGTGGCCGGCGATGCGGCGCACGTGGTGCACCCGCTGGCCGGGCAGGGCGTCAACCTGGGCCTGCGCGACGTGGCCGCGTTGCGCGACGGCATCCGGGCGGCGCAGGACAAGCGCGTGGACTGGGCGGCTTCGCACCGGCTGGAACGCTGGGCGCGCCGGCGCCGCAGCGAGAACGCCACCGCCGCCTACGCCTTCGACGGCATCAACCGGCTGTTCTCCAACGACGAGATGCACCTGACCCTGCTGCGCGGGCCGCTGCTGGGACTGGCGGGAAAGCTGCCGCCGCTGATGGACCTGTTCTGGCGGCATGCGGCGGGACAATCCGGGCGCTGAACGCATCGACGACGCCGACTGCGGTAGGCTCGCCCCGACATCGCCGCAGGGTGAGACCGATGAGCGCTCCTCCGTCCCCGATCGATCCCCTCCGCCGCCGGCTTGCGGCGGCGCTTGCCGCCGGTGGCGCCGCCGGCGCGCTGCCGGGCTGGGCGGCCAGTAGCAGCCGCAAGCGCCGCAGCCCGCTGGGCGTGGCCCTGATCGGCCTCGGCGGGTACAGCCGCGACCTGCTGGCGCCGGCCCTGCAGGCGACGCGGCATTGCCGCCTGACCGGCATCGTCACCGGCACGCCCGCCAAGGCGGAAGAGTGGCAGCGCCGCTACCGCATCCCCGACCGCAACGTCTACGACTACGACGGGTTCGCGCGCATCGCCGACAACCCGGACATCGACGTGGTCTACGTGGTCCTGCCCAACCACCTGCACAAGCGCTTCACCGTGGAAGCGGCCGCGGCGGGCAAGCACGTGTGGTGCGAGAAGCCGATGGCGATGGATGCCGCCGAGGCGCAGGAGATGATCGACGCGTGCCGCCGCAACCGCGTGCAGTTGACCATCGGCTACCGCCTGCAGCACGAGCCCAACACGCGGGCATGGAGGGAACTGGCGAAAACGCGCCCGTTCGGCCGCCTGCTGCGGGTGAAGGCCGATGCCGGTTTCAACGGATTCCGCAACAATCCCGGCGACGCCTGGCGCTTGGATCCCGCCCGTGGTGGCGGTGCGATGTACGACATGGGCGTCTATTCGCTCAACGCGGCGCGCTACACCACCGGCCGAGAGCCGCTGGCGGTCACCGCCAGGCAGGAGATCCAGCGCCCGGAGATTTTCCGCGGCGTGGACGAGACCATGCGCTTCCAGCTGGAATTTCCGGAGGGTGTCGTGGCCGACTGCGTCACCAGTTTCGGCATGAATATCAACCTGCTGCGCGCCGAGTGCGAGGATGGCTGGTACCAGCTCGAACCTTTCCAGACCTACGACGGCATCAAGGGCGAGGCCAGCGACGGCCGGCGCTTCGATGCCTCGCTCGGCCCCAGGCCGGCGATGCAGGCCTTGCAGATGGACGAGGACGCGCTGGCGATCCTGGAGGGCACGCCGCCGCGCGTGCCCGGCGAGGAAGGCCTGCGCGACATGCGCGTGCTCGACGCGATCTTCGCCTCGGCGCGCGCGGACAGGAAGCGCGTGGAGATCGCCGCCGGCTGAAGCGCCGCCTCAACCCGGGATGAAGGGGAACACGATCCTCAGCAGCCCCTTCAGCCCGCCTTCGGCGGTGCTGGCGATGGCCTTCGCGCCCAGGCTGTTCAGCGCATTGCGCGCGTCCTGCCAGCGCAGCTTGGCGATGTCCTTCTTCAGCAGGTCGGCCACTTCCTCGGCGACGGGCGCCAGTTTCTTCAACTCGCCCGCCACCGCCGCCGGGTCGGGCTGCAGGTAGCCCCAGCGCTCGGCGATGGACAGCAGCGTGTCGAAGCGCACCGCGACCACTTCGCGGTTGCGTTCGTAGACCGGCAGCGCGCCCACGTCCAGGATCGCCTGCTCGAACTGCTGGTGATCGTCCGGATGCTCGATGCGGATGGCCAGGAAGCCTTCCTTGCGGCTGCGTTCGCTGACGTGCTTGGCGCCGGCGCGCAGGTTGGCCTCGGTCAGCGCCACGGCCACGATCCGTTGCAGGGCCGCGTCGCGTTCCTCCGGCACCAGCGCGCGCCAGCGCGCATAGCCGTCGCGGCGCAGCGCCTTGGCCTTGGCGGGGGTGACGCGCAGCTTGCCGGCGACGGTGAAATTGGATTCGTCGCGGCCGATCGCGCCATCGCGCTCCAGCAGCACGAAGATCAGCAGTTCCAGGTCGCGCTTGGTCAGCGACTGGAAGCCCTGCAGCAGGGTCAGGCGCAGGAACTCGTTGCCGAAGGCGGCGGGGTCCTTGAGTTCGATGGCGTTCATGGCGCGCTCCTCGGCAGGTGGGGCACTATGCCGGCTCCGCATTGCAGGAGCTGAGACGTCCGGCCCGGCCACCGGCGACCGTACCGCATCGCCTGGCCGCGTGCATGGCGCCCCGGCAATGGCGTACGGTATCGGCCTGCGGATGAAGAGGCCAGGCATGAAGACGTTGTTCGGAGTGTGGGTGGTGGCCGTGGCGGCGCTGGGTCCTGTCCTGGCCCATGGCGCGGAGCCGGCGCAACCGCCCGCGGTGGAGCCGGACTACGTGGCGCCGGCCGCCTCCCTCGCGCCGGAACGCGTCCAGGACATGCAGCGCCGCCTGCTCGACTGGCCCGGACTGGCGCGCTACCGGGAGGACAACGCCCGCCTGCCGCCACGCGAGCCCGGCCGGGTGGTGTTCTACGGCGATTCCATCACCGACGGCTGGGGCCGCGTCCCCGGCACCGCGTTCTTCCCCGGCAAGCCCTACGTGAACCGCGGCATCTCGGGCCAGACCACCGCGCAGATGCTGGTGCGCTTCCGGCAGGACGTCATCGCACTGCATCCGGAGGCGGTCGTGATCCTCGCCGGCACCAACGACATCGCCGGCAACACCGGCCCGGCCACGCAGGGCATGATCGAAGACAATCTGCGCTCGATGACGCAGCTGGCGCAGGCCAACGGCATCCGCGTGGTGCTGGCTTCCGTGTTGCCGGCCAGCGAGTACCCGTGGCGGCCGGGTTACCGGCCAGCCGGGAGGATCCGCGCGCTGAACCGCTGGATCGAGCAGTACGCGCACGCGTCCGGCGCGGTGTACCTGGACTACCACACGGCGATGGCCAATGCCGAGGGTGGGCTCGACGCGCGCCTGGCCGACGATGGCGTGCATCCGACGCCGGCCGGCTATGAGGCGATGGCGCCGCTGGCGCAGCAAGCGGTCGACGCGGCCCTGGTCCGCGAATAGGCGCCAGGCCGGCTCAGTGGCCGGTTTCGCGCCCGGGATATTCGGCACGGAACACTTCGATGGCGCCCCGGCCCTGCAGGGTGATGTGGACCGTCCGCCCATCCGCGCCGCCGAAGGCCAGCATGAGCGCCATCATGGCCGCGGCGCGCCCAGCGCTGTCCTCATCCCCAGTCGTCCCCGTCACCGGCCCAGCGCGTACAGCGCCACCACGAACGCGAGTACGGCCACGGTGGTGGACACGACGGCCAGCCGGTGCGAACGGACCAGTTGCCGCTCGAGTTTCTCCGCCCCTACCTGCAGCACCTCGATGGTCCTCTGCATGTCGGTGGCCAGCTTGTTGATCGAATCCGCGTTCTGGGTGGCGGCATTCTGCAGCTCGGTGATCTGTTCGCCGATGATGTCGAGCCGCAACCGTTGGCTGTTGTCGATCTGCGGCGGCGCGGGGGTGAACAGCGGGCGCGCCAGCCGGATGATCTCGGGCAGGGACGATGCGGCGATGGTGATCCAGGTGGCGGCCATGCGGTGCTCCGTGTCGGTCTGCATTGTGGGAGCGACGCGAGTCGCGACGGACTTTCCCGGGAAAGCTTCATCGCGACTCGCGTCGCTCCCACAAGAAGCAAGAAGGATGTCAATGCGGTGTCGCGAACACCGTGATCTCTTCGCGGTCGTGGTAGAGCTGGCGCGCATGCACTTGCAACGGGCGGCCCGCCTGTCCGGCGAACAGTTCCAGGCACAGCCTGGTTTCGTCCCAGCGCTTCTTCATCGGCAGCTTGAGGTTGAACACCGCATGCCGGCACCAGCCCTCGCTGAACCACTGCGCCATGCGTTCGGCCACGCGGCGCGGCTGTTCCACCATGTCGCAGACCATCCAGTCCAGCGGCTGCGAAGGCTTCCAGTGGAAGCCGTCGGCGCGCAGGTGCTCCACCAGCCCGGTATCCAGCACATGCTGGCGCAGCGGTCCGTTGTCGACGCTGGTCACGCGCAGGTGGTGGCGGGTCAGTACCCACGTCCATCCGCCGGGCGCGGCGCCCAGGTCGGCGGCGGTCATGCCGGGTTTCAGCAATGCCGCGCGCTGGTCCGCGTCCAGCAGGACCAGGAAGGCTTCCTCCAGTTTCAGCGCCGAGCGCGAGGGCGCATCGGGCAGCAGCTTCAGGCGCGGAATGCCCAGCGGCCACGGCGAACTGTCGTGCGCAACGCTGGCGGCAAGGAAGAGATGGTCGCCCTGCACGAACACCACGTGCAGCCGCGGCAGTCGCGCGTCCTCCTTCTCGGTCAGGAAACCGGCCTTGCGCAACGCCGGCCGCAGTGCGTTGGCGAAGCTGCGGGCGAGTCCGGCCAGCGGCTTGGCGGAGTCCGAATCCGGGTGCTCCACCCACAGGTCGCCGTAGCGGCCGGCGCCGGCCAAGGCGTCGAGGATCGGCGTGATGCGGTCCCTGGGGTTGATCGCGCGCAGTTCCGCCAGCATCCGCAGCTTCTGCCGCGCGAAGATCAGATCGCGCCACGGCAGCGCGCGGTCCAGCGCTTCGCCCTGGTCGCTGGCGAAGACCACATAACCGTCGTTGCGCTGCGCGCGCGCATGGCCGGCGAAGCCGAGCAGCGAGGCGCGCTCGGTCAGCTCCGCGGCGAGCTCGGGCTCGAAGCCCTGGCGGCAGTAGGCCAGCAGACCGGTCATGGATGGCATGTAGTGAGATGTAGGAGCGGCTTCAGCCGCGACAGAGTACAGGAGATGCCGGGGCTAAAGCCCCTTCTGCAGGATGGAGGCTCAATATTTGTCGCCGCCCATTTCCCCATAGCGCTTCAATACGGCACGCGCTTCGTCGCGGCGAAGATCGCGCACGACTTCGATGCCGCGCTTGTTCAGTTCGCCCACCCAATCGGCGGGCAACGGGCCTTCGTCGAACTCGGTCAGTGCCATCACGTCCTCGGCGCGCGCACCGATCAGCAGCCGGTCGATGCCGGCCCACACCGTGGCGCCGTAGCACTGGCAGCAGGGCTGCGACGACGTGGCCAGCGCGATCGGCGCGATGCGCTCGTTGAGGCGCGGCGTCTGCAGGCGCTGCTGGGCCAGCATGTAGGCCATGTTCTCGGCATGCGCCAGCGAGCAGGTGTGCGGCATCACCCGGTTGACGCCGACGGCGATCACGCGGTGGTCCGGGCCGAACACCACCGCGCCGAACGGGCCGCCGGTGTCGGCGTCCACGTTGCGGCGCGACAGTTCGATGGCGAGCGCGACCTTGGCGTCGTCGCTGGCGTACGCGGCCGCCGTGTCGACGACATCGTGCGTCCAGGCGGGCAGGGTCAGGTGGATCTGTTGGTAGAGCATTACTGTACGGGCAAATGGTGGGAGGAATTGTCGGGTTCGCAGCGTCCGCTGACGCATTGGCAGGCAGTGATGTCGACGAAGCCGCAGATGCCCATGCGGCCACTGGCGGCGCATTGCGCCTGCACGGCCTGCGGATCGGTGGGGCTGTCCTTGTTGACGCAGGCCGGCATGGCGCCGCAGCAGTTGCCGACGTCCTTCACGGCGCAGTCGGCGTTGCTGCGGCAGCTGTAATCCACGTTGGCCGGCGTGGCGACTTCGCGCGGCGGATAGGGTGAACTCATCGGTTTCGACGGCGAAGTCCCGGATGTTGCCGGCGGCAAGGCCTCCGACGGTCCGTTCGAAGATGCAGGGGCCGCACAGGCGGCCAGCACCAGCAGCGCGCACGACAGGACCAGCGACAGCAACGGATTGGAACGTGGCATGGCGAAATCCCTCTCGGTCCGGATGGCGGAACCCACAGCCTGCGGCGCACCGCCTCAACGGGCGGTGAAGCCGCCGTGTCAGCCCTTGCTGGTCCAGGTGTCGCGCAGGGTCACGCTGCGGTTGAACACCGGGCGCTCCCCGGTATGGTCGTAGCGGTCGGCGACGAAGTAGCCGATGCGTTCGAACTGGAACGACTGCTCCGGCGCGGCGGCCGCGGCGGCGGGTTCGACGTAGCCGGCGACGATGCGGCGCGATGCCGGGTTCAGATGGTCGCGGTAGGTCCTGCCTTCCGATTCGTCGTCCGGGTCGGCCACGGTGAACAGGCGGTCGTAGAGGCGGATCTCCGCTTCCACCGCGTGCCTGGCGCTGACCCAGTGGATGGTGCCCTTGATCTTGCGCTCGGCGCCGGCCATGCCGGGGCGCGATTCGGGGTCCAGCCAGCCGCGCAGTTCGACGATCTCGCCGGCGTCGTTCCTGATCACCTCGTCGCAGCGCACGATGCCGGCGCCGCGCAGGCGCACCTCGCCACCGGGAATCAGGCGCTTGAAGCCCTTCGGCGGCACTTCGGCGAAGTCCTCGCGTTCGATCCACAGTTCGCGCGCGAACGGCACGCTGCGCTTGCCGAAACCCTCGTCCTTCGGGTGGTTGGAGAACGCCAGCGTCTCCTCGTGGTCTTCCGGCAGGTTCGCCAGCACCAGCTTCAGCGGGTCGATCACCGCCATGCGGCGCGGCGCGGCCGCGTCCAGGTCCTCGCGCAGCGCGCCTTCCAGCACGCTGAAGTCGATCAGCGAATTCTGCTTGCTGATGCCCACGCGCTCGGCGAACAGGCGCATCGCCGCCGGCGTGTAGCCGCGCCGGCGCAGGCCCTGCAGGGTCGGCATGCGCGGATCGTCCCAGCCGTCCACCAGTCCTTCGCCGACCAGCGCCATCAGCTTGCGCTTGCTCATCACCGTATAGTTGATGTTGAGCCGCGAGAATTCGATCTGGCGCGGCTTGGCCGCTTCCTTCGGCAGGCCCTTGTCCAGCAGCGGCTGCAGCAGTTCCGCATGGCCGCCCAGGTCCACGTTGTCCACGCACCAGTCGTACAGCGGGCGGTGGTCCTCGAACTCCAGCGTGCACAACGAATGGGTGATGCCTTCCACCGCATCGCCCAGGGAATGAGCGAAGTCGTACATCGGGTAGATCGGCCAGGCGTCGCCGGTGTTCTGGTGTTCGACATGCTTGATCCGGTACAGCGCCGGGTCGCGCAGGTTGATGTTGCCGCTGGCCATGTCGATCCTGGCGCGCAGCGTGCGCGCGCCGTCCGCGAACTCGCCCGCGCGCATGCGCCGGAACAGGTCCAGGTTCTCCTCGACGCTGCGGTCGCGCCAGGGCGAATTGCGGCCCGGCTCGGTCAGGGTGCCGCGGTACTGGCGCACTTCCTCGGCGCTGAGGTCGCAGACGAAGGCCTTGCCGTCGCGGATCAGCTTCTCGGCGGCCAGGTAGTAGACCTCAAAGTAATCCGAGGCGTGGCGCAGCGAATTCCATTCGAAACCCAGCCAGCGCACGTCGTCCTGGATGGCGGCGACGTACTCGGGGTCCTCCTTGGCCGGGTTGGTGTCGTCGAAGCGCAGGTTGCAGACGCCGCCGAACTCGCCGGCGATGCCGAAGTTCAGGCAGATCGCCTTGGCGTGGCCGATGTGCAGGTAGCCGTTGGGCTCGGGCGGGAACCGGGTCTTGACGGCGCGATGCTTGCCGCTGGCCAGGTCGTCTCGGACGATCTGGCGGATGAAGTCCCGCTTCTCGGGCGTGGTGTCTTCCGGAAGGGCGTCGGGGGCGGAGGCGGCGTCGGACATCGGGGGCAGGGGCTGGCGTGGCAAACCGCAAGTTTAGCCGGTCCGGCCGCCGGGCTGGTCCATCCTGAACGCCCGTCGCGCGCGCCCGACCCTGCATGGGCCGTCCCGTCCCGGTCATCGGCAACTAAGGACTGCTCGTTCCTTTCGCTGCGGCACTGGGGGTGGAGTCAGACGAAATCCGCCTGCTGCCGTGACACCGACGCCTTCGCGCCGCCGATGCGGTGGAGCCTGAATCGGTACCGGATAGGGAAAAGCCGCGCCAGTCGCCGCGAACCGCCGCGGGTGTAACCTGCCGGCAAAGGAGAAGCCCATGCGCGTTGCCTACCTGGCCGACAACCTGTTCGATGCCCATCTGGTGAAACATGCGCTGGAAGATGCGGGCCTGCCCGCGTTCGTGTTCGGCGAATCGCTGCTGGGCGGCATGGGCGAGTTGCCGCTGTTCGGCGTGCTGCGGGTCTGCGTGCCGGACACGGCGTTCCCCGAGGCACGCGATGTGGTGCAGGCCCTGGGGCTGGAATCCCCGGCCGACGGCCCCATCTTGGAAGGCGACGGCGAAGGCCTGGGCATCCTGCCCGCCTGATGGCCGCATCCCAACCGGAACGAGGTTCGCCATGCTGGGTATTGGTGCGTACAAGCAGCGCATGCCGCGCGCGGAGGACATGCTGCCGGGCCGCGATGCGCCGCTGCCGCTGCACAACGTGCATTTCGTCAACGGGAATCCGCTGCGGGACGACCCCGGATCGGGGTCCGGGGCAAGCTTCGCCGGCCTCCAGCAGGTCGAGTTCGGCCTGGGCTGCTTCTGGGGCGCCGAACGCACGTTCTGGACGCTGCCGGGCGTGTTCACCACCGCGGTGGGTTATGCCGGCGGCGGCACGCCGAACGCGACCTACGAGGAAGTGTGCTCCGGCATGACCGGGCACAACGAAGTCGTGCGCGTGGTCTACGACCCGGCGCAGGTGTCGTTCGACCGGTTGCTGCAGGTGTTCTGGGAGAGCCACGATCCCACCCAGGGCATGCGCCAGGGCAACGACGTCGGCACCCAGTACCGTTCGGGCATCTACTGCCACACGCGGGAGCAGCAGGTCGCCGCGGAAGCCAGCCGCGAGGCATTCCAGCAGCGCCTGCGCGCGGCGGGATATGGCGACATCACCACCGAGATCGTGTACCCGGCATCGCCGTTCTACTACGCCGAGGACTACCACCAGCAATACCTGGCGAAGAATCCGAATGGCTATTGCGGCCTGGGCGGCACCGGCGTCAGCTGCCCGATCGGGCTGGAGGCCTGAACCACCTTTGTAGGAGCGCCCTTGGGCGCGATGCTCTTCGATGATGTTTATGGAGAAAAGCATCGCGCCCAAGGGCGCTCCTACAAGCAAGAAATGTCTCACAGCCGCCAAGAAACGTCTTACAGCCGGGTGATCGCGCAGACGTAGACCACTTCGCAAGCGCCGCCGCCGCTGTCGGTGCGGCTGGTGGAACTGCGCCAGCGCCAGCCATCGCCGGCCTTGGCTTCGACCAGCCAGCCGTCGATGCGCACGCGCTGGTCGGCGCGCACTTCGGCAAGCGCGCGCGCCACCGCGTCGGTGCCGGGGATCATGTGCATGTTGGCGCTGCTGCGCACGATTTCCGCCGGCGGCAACGGTGGCTGGTCGCTCCAGCGGTAGTGGTACCAGCGCCCCGACTGGCTGATGGCCAGCGCGTTGAGCACGTCATCGTCGGACATGCGTTGCCAGCCCAGCGCCAGGTCGGTGGGCGACAGGTCCGCTTCGCGGCCACTGGCATAATCCTTCCGCGACAGCACGCGCGCGTCCACGCTGAAACCGGCCAGCGGCGTCAGCGTGGCGGCACGCAAGGCGAAGGGCGCCAACTGGCCGGGCGCATCGGTCTGCAAGGGCGGATCGCCCGCCGCCACGCGCGGCGGCAGCGGGCATTCCAGGGTCAGGTCGCCGGCGGCGGCGGGCGCCTGCGGTCCCTTGCGGTGGTCGGAGAACCACCAGCCGGCGATGCACGCCAGGATGCCCAGCACCAGCAACGTACGCAGGCTCATCCTTGTCCCCTGTATGGCGGTGTCAGGCCGTCGCGGTTTCCGCCAGCCTCTGCGCGATGGTCTTGCGCAGTTCGACCAGGTCCCTGGCGAAGATCTCGATGCCGGTGGACAGCTTTTCCTTCGCCATCGGGTCGGCCTCGATGGCGGCGGCGAAGCTTTCCGCGGTCACCGGCGCGGCGGTGACCGGCTGCGCCGCGAGGGGCGCCAGCTTGCGCGGCAGGTCGCCGTGGTCCTGGTCCAGTTTCTCCAGCAGGTCGGGCGATATGGTCAGGCGGTCGCAACCGGCCAGGGCCTCGATCTGCGCGGTGGAGCGGAACGAGGCGCCCATCACCACGGTGGCGGCGCCGCGGCGCTTGAATTCGTCGTAGACGCCGCGCACGAACACCACGCCCGGGTCTTCGTCGATGCTGGCCGGGGTCTGGCCGTTGGCGACGTACCAGTCGAGGATGCGGCCCACGAACGGCGAGATCAGGAACGCGCCGGCTTCGGCGCAGGCGATGGCCTGGGTGGGGTTGAAGATCAGGGTCAGGTTGCAGTCGATGCCTTCGGCTTGCAGTTGGCGCGCGGCTTCGACGCCTTCCCAAGTGGAGGCGACCTTGATCAGGATGCGCTCGCGGCCGATGCCCTGTTCGGCGTACATGGCGACGAACTTGCGGGCCTTGGCCACGGTGGCGGCGGTGTCGTAGGCCAGGTCGGCGTCCACTTCAGTGGAGACGCGGCCGGGGATCAGGCCGGACAGCCTGGCGCCGACGCCGATGGTCAGGCGATCGACGACTTCGTTCACCCACGCTTCGCCGCCGCCCTGCGCGCGCGCCCAGGCCAGTTGTTCCTCGATCAGGTCGGCGTACACCGGCAGGTCCAGGGCTTTCTTCACCAGAGTGGGATTGGTGGTGCAGTCCACGGGCTTGAGGCGCTTGATGGCGTCGTAGTCGCCGGTGTCGGCGACGACGACGGAGAGTTCGCGGAGCTGCTGGAGTTTGCTGGGAGCGGGGGAGTTCATGCGTGGGGGCTCGGACAGGCGGGAATCGAGTGCGCAAGTATGCCTTGTGCGGGCGGGATTTCCCGCCATACGGGGCGGTTTGCAGCGTTTCGCGGATGACTTTGAGCCCCTCTCCCATCGGGAGAGGGGTTGGGGAGAGGGGCGAACGGAGTCTCTTTGTCTTGGTGGACCGGAATGGCGAGAACAAGCACGTAGGGTGCGCCTTGGCGCACCATCCCTCTTCGCTCGACCAGGCGGCTACCTTCGGAAAGGTCTTCTTTCATCGGGCATGGCGCCGCTTGCCGCGGGGGCCCTACTTTTCTTTGCTTGTGCAAAGAAAAGTAGGCAAAAGAAAGCACACCCCGGCGGTCCGCCCGCCACTGCGTGGCGGGTGCGCAGTCCCGGCAGGAATTTTCGTAAGGGCCATCCTGGCCCATACGAAAACGGCGCACATCCTTGTGCGCCGCCCTGCGGGTTGTACCTGCCGGGACTGCCGGACCTAAAGGGGCCCCGACAGCGGGCTTCCGGATGCTGGGGCAGCCTGCTTGTGCTCTTGCTTTCAGGGGCCCCCATTTAGGCGCGGCAAGCGGGCCGGGTTAAACCCGAAGGGCGCCGCCCGGGATGGGCGGCGTTTCCGTATGGCACATGGATGTGCCTTACGGAAATTCCCGGCCCGCTTGCGGACCCGGAGCGCGCAGCGCGCAGGGCGTGCCGCCTGGGGTGTGCTTTCTTTGGTTACTTTCTTTGCACAAGCAAAGAAAGTGACGCCTCGCGGCGAGCGCGCCATGCCGGAAGCGAAAGCAGACCCTTCCGAAGAGTGAACACATTGCGTTCAACGTGAATGAACGCAAGAAGTGAATTCACTTGCCGCCGATACAGGGGCAAGACACAGACAGGCTTCGTTTGCCCCTCTCCCCAACCCCTCTCCCGGTGGGAGGTGGCTTGGATCGTGCATGTCGGTGAGCAGTGGTGCGCCAGGGCGCACCCTACTGGCTGATCCCGGTCACGCGCAGGCGCAGCGGGCGGTTGCCGGGCGCGTGCCAGTCGATGCTCTGGCCGATGGACAGCCCCAGCAGGGCGCTGCCGACCGGCGCCAGGACGGAGACCTGGCCGGTCTCGACGTTGGCCTCGTGGGGATACACCAGGGTCAGGCGATGGTGCTCGCCGGTGAATTCGTCCTCGCATTCCACCCGGGAATGCATCGTCACCACGTTGTCCGGCATCTCGTCCGGCGCGCGCACGTCGGCGCGGTTGAGTTCTTCCATCAGCGCCAGCGCGGCGGGGTGGCGGCGCAGCGCGGGCGTGTCGAGCAAGGCTTCCAGCCGGGACAGGTCGCGGCTGGAGACGGTCAGCGAGGGAGGCAGGCCGCTGGTGCGGGTGTTGTTCATGACGGATTCCTGTGGGTTTTCGTGGACGCAGAAAAGGAAACGGGCGACGCGTCGCCGCGCCGCCCATCGGATTCCAGTTTGCGCGCTTACCGTAGCCGGGAAGCGGAGCCGGTTCAAGCCGCGCGCGGGCGGGGACGTGGCGCGGTCCTGCCTGCGGATCGCAGCCGGACGCCGGGCGCCTCGGGCTCGAACAGGGACTGCGGCAGTTCGCGGAAGACCTTGGCCAGTTCGCCCAGGAATCCGCTCATCGCCGAGCTCTTGCGCCAGACCATGGCGATCTGCCGGCTGGGGTGCGAATCGCTGAAGCCGAGCAGGTGGATGTTCTCCGAACGGGCCACCGGCGGTTTCACCGCCAGCGTCGGCAGCAGGGTGATGCCCACGTCGGCCGCCACCATCTGCCGCAGCGTTTCCAGGCTGGTGGCGCGGAACTCGGATTTCTCGTTGGCGCCCGAGATGCGGCAGATGTCGAGCGCCTGTTCGCGCAGGCAGTGGCCGTCCTCGAGCAGCAGCAGTTTCTGGTCGGACAGTTCGGCCAGCGTCAGCGAATCGCGCTGCGCCAGCGGGTGCGATTCGGGCACCGCCAGCAGGAAGGGCTCCTCGAACAGGAACTCGGTGTGCAACTGGTCGTCCATCACCGGCAGCGCCAGCAGGCCGGCGTCCAGCTTGCCTTCGCGCAGCCGCGAGAGCAGCACGTCGCTCTTCTCCTCGACCAGCAGCAGCTCGAGCTGCGGGAAGCGCGCGCGCAGGCGCGGCACCACGTGCGGCAGCAGGTAGGGGCCGAGGGTGGGGAAGATGCCCAGGCGCACCGTGCCCGCTTCCGGGTCCTGGCTGCGGCGGGCGGCTTCCTTCATCTGTTCGACTTCGGCCACGATGCGGCGCGCGCGGTCGGCCGCATCGCGCCCGGCGGGCGTCAGCATCACCTTGCGCGGCGCGCGTTCGACCAGCGACACCCCCAGTTCGTCTTCCAGCTTTCTGATCTGCGTGGAAAGCGTGGGCTGGCTGACGTAGCACGCTGCCGCGGCGCGGCCGAAATGCTTGTGGTCGGCCAGCGCCACCAGGTACTTCAGATCGCGCAGGTTCATCGTGGGACCCCTCCCGACGTACGAAGGCCGTCCGGTTCAGCCGGACAGCCTGCAATGTGCCACGGATTCGCGTGGATGGTCGCGGACGACGCGATGGCGCGCACTATCCGCGGACATCCGTGCGGGCCAGCGGCCGAAAACGCGCCGTACCGCCACCCCGGGCTCAGGCCGCCACCGCGTCCGCCACTTCCACCGGCGCCGACGTGCGGATCAGGTGGTCGAAGGCGCTCAGCGCGGCCTTGGAGCCTTCGCCCATGGCGATGACGATCTGCTTGTACGGCACCGTGGTGGCGTCGCCGGCGGCGAACACGCCGGGCACCGAGGTACGGCCGTGCGCATCGACTTCGATCTCGCCGCGCGGCGACAGCGCCACGCTGCCCTTCAGCCATTCGGTGTTGGGCAGCAGGCCGATCTGCACGAAGATGCCCTCCAGTTCCACCCGGTGGGAATCGCCGCCCTCGCGGTCCTTGTAGACCAGGCCGGTGACCTTGCCGCCGTCGCCCAGCACCTCGGTGGTCTGCGCGCTGGTGACGATGCGCACGTTGGGCAGGCTGCGCAGCTTGCGCTGCAGCACTTCGTCGGCGCGCAGCTTGCCGTCGAACTCCACCAGGGTGACGTGGCTGACGATGCCGGCCAGGTCGATGGCCGCCTCCACGCCGGAGTTGCCGCCGCCGATCACCGCCACGCGCTTGCCCTTGAACAGCGGGCCGTCGCAGTGCGGGCAGTAGGCCACGCCCTTGTTGCGGTATTCGTTCTCGCCGGGCACGTTCATCTGCCGCCAGCGGGCGCCGGTGGACAGGATCACCGTCTTCGCCTTCAGCGTGGCGCCGTTGGCCAGTTGCACCTCGACGAATTCCTTGCCCGGCACCAGCTTCTCCGCGCGCTGCAGGTTCATCACGTCGACCTGGTAGTCCTTGACGTGCTGTTCCAGCGCCGCGGCCAGCTTGGGGCCTTCGGTGTAGGGCACGGAGATGAAGTTCTCGATGGCCATGGTGTCCAGCACCTGGCCGCCGAAGCGCTCGGCCGCCACGCCGGTGCGGATGCCCTTGCGCGCGGCATAGATCGCCGCCGCCGCGCCGGCGGGGCCGCCGCCGACCACCAGCACGTCGTAGGGCGCCCTGGCCTTGATCTTCTCGGCTTCGCGCGCGATGGAATTGGTGTCCAGCTTGGCGACGATCTCTTCCACGCCCATGCGGCCGGCGCCGAAGACTTCGCCGTTGAGGAAGACCGTCGGCACCGACATCACCTGGCGCTGCTCGACTTCCGACTGGAACAGCGCGCCGTCGATGGCGACGTGCTTGATGTTGGGGTTCAGCACGGCCATCAGGTTCAGCGCCTGCACCACGTCCGGGCAGTTCTGGCAGGACAGCGAGAAATAGGTCTCGAACGCGTAATCGCCGTCGAGCGATGCGATCTGCTCGATCACGTCCTGCGCCAGCTTGGAGGGGTGGCCGCCCACCTGCAGCAGCGCCAGCACCAGCGAGGTGAACTCGTGCCCCATCGGCAGGCCGGCGAAGGTCAGGTGAATGTCCTGGCCGGGCGAGGCGAGCGAGAACGAAGGCGTGCGTTCGCCGCCGCGTTGTTCGGTGACGCTGATCTTGTCCGACACGTCCTGCAGATCCTTCAGCAGCGCCTGCAGTTCGGCAGAACTGTCGCTGTCGTCCAACCGGGCGGTGATGTGGATGGGGCGCACGGCCTTTTCCATGTAGGCCTTCAGTTGCGTCTTGAGGTTGGCGTCCAACATGGGAACGGCTCCGTGGATGGCGTGGGGGAGGGGGGGCGCTTGCAGAAGCGGCCTGTGCCGGGAGAGAGAGAGTGCCGGCGGGGAGGGGAACCGGTAGCGGCACAAGCCGCTGCTGCAAACGCCTTGCGGTGTCCTGGCCAGTCTCCGGGCGCGCTGCGCGCCCGGAGATGGCGGATTGCGGTGTTGCTTGATGCGTGTCGCGTGTGTCCGCTCGGGGCGGACAGGGATTGCTCAGATCTTGCCGACCAGGTCCAGCGAGGGGGCGATGGTCTGGGCGCCTTCCTTCCACTTGGCCGGGCAGACCTGGCCGGGGTTGGCGGCGACGAACTGGGCGGCCTTCAGCTTGCGCAGGGTCTCGGACACGTCGCGGGCGATGGCGTTGTCGTGGATCTCGAGGGTTTTGATGACGCCTTCCGGATTGATGATGAAGGTGCCGCGCAGGGCCAGGCCTTCCTCGTCGATGTGCACGTCGAACGCGCGGGTCAGCTGGTGGGTCGGATCGCCGACCAGCGGGAACTGGGCCTTGCCCACCGCCGGGGAGGTCTCGTGCCACACCTTGTGCGAGAAGTGCGTGTCGGTGGTGACGATGTAGACCTCGGCGCCGGCCTTCTGGAACTCGGCGTAGTTGTCGGCGGCGTCTTCCACTTCCGTCGGGCAGTTGAAGGTGAACGCGGCCGGCATGAACACCACCACGGACCACTTGCCCTTCAGGCTGGCGTCGGTGACTTCGATGAACTCGCCGTTGTGGAAGGCGGTCGCCTTGAACGGCTTGACTTGCGTGTTGATCAGGGACATCGGTGATCCTCGTAGTGGAGTGGGTGTGGTGAAACGATGGCGCCATGGTAGGCAGGGTCTATTGATATTTCAAATCGATTGATGACATTGAATAGATAGTTTCTAACTATCAATGTGATGGGGCCGCTGTCGTTGGCCGCCGCAGACAGTGCCGGATGGGCCAGTGCGGGCCGATGCCGGCCGCCTGCCTGACGGCAAGTTGCGGATCGACAAGGGAAATTCAAGGGCGTGGTCCGCCGTACCGGTGTGGTCGGTCAGGCCAGGGGACGGGGTATTCGGCATATCGCGCGCTGCCGGACGAGTCGGGCCGGGCCAGCGGATGGTCGTGCGGCACCATCCGCCGCCTCCATACGCCATAGGGCGTGATGATGGTGCGCTGCCGCAGTCCAGCGGCGGAAAGGGCCGGCCCGGGTACCATGAGGCCGATGACTTTTCCCCTACCGCTCCGGCTGGACGCGGCGGTACGCCATGGCGCGGCCCGGCTCGCCGGCCCCGAGGCCCGCCACGAGGCCGAACACCTGCTGCTGCACGCGCTGGGCCGCGACCGCGCGTGGCTGTTCGCGCATGGCACCGACCCGATGACGACGGACCAGGCGGTCGCCTTCGAGGCCTTGCTGGCCCGTCGCGCGGCGGGCGAACCGGTCGCCTACCTGGTCGGCCGACGCGGCTTCTGGACGCTGGACCTGCGGGTCACACCGGCCACGCTGATCCCGCGCCCGGAGACCGAACGGCTGGTGGAGCTTGCGCTGGAGCGGCTTCCCGGCGACGCGCCGCTGCGGGTCGCCGACCTGGGTACCGGCAGCGGCGCCATCGCCCTGGCCATCGCCAGCGAACGCCCGCGGGCGCGCGTCGTCGCCACCGACACGAGCGACGACGCGTTGCGGGTGGCGCACGACAACGCGGCCGCGCACGGCCTGGCCAACGTCGAGTTCCGCCGCGGCAGCTGGCTGGCGCCGCTGTCCGGCGAGCGCTTCCACCTGATCGCCAGCAACCCGCCCTACATCGCCGAAGGCGATCCGCACCTGGGGCAGGGCGATTTGCGCTTCGAGCCAGCCGGCGCGCTGGCCTCCGGCACCGATGGGCTGGCGGCGATCCGCGAGATCGTCGCCGCTGCACCGCGATGCCTGCGTGCCGGCGGCTGGGTGCTGCTGGAACACGGCTGGGAGCAGGGCGAATCCATCCGCGCATTGCTGCGGCAGGCGGGCTTCATGGACGTGGACACCGCGCAGGACCTGGAACACCGCGACCGTGTCACGCTGGGCCGCCTGCCGTAGGAGCGCCCCATGGGCGCGATGCTCCTGGATCCCCACGGAAAGCATCGCGGGCATGGCCCGCTCCTACCCGCACCGGCACCATGCAGGAGCACCCCTGGGCGCGATGCTCTTGGATCCGTCGCGGAAAAGCATCGCGCCCATGGGGCGCTCCTGCGTGCATGCACGGCAGGGTCATGGTCTGCGGCTAAACTAGCCGTCTTTACGCCATAGGACACCTTGCCCATGCGCACGCTGTATCCCGACATCGCGCCGTTCGACACCGGCACGCTGAAGGTCGACGATCGCCACACGCTGTACTACGAACAGTGCGGCAACCCCGACGGCAAGCCGGTGGTGCTGCTGCACGGCGGCCCCGGCGCCGGTTGCAGCCCCAAGATGCGGCGCTTCCACGACCCGGCCAGGTACCGCATCGTGCTGTTCGACCAGCGCGGCTCCGGCCGTTCCACGCCGCACGCCGACCTGGTGGACAACACCACCTGGGACCTGGTGGCCGACATCGAGAAGCTGCGCGAAAAGCTGGGCCTCCCGAAGTGGCAGGTGTTCGGCGGCAGCTGGGGTTCCACACTGGCGCTGGCCTACGCCGAAACGCATCCCGAGCGCGTCGCCGAACTGGTGCTGCGCGGCATCTTCATGCTGCGCCGCTGGGAACTGGAATGGTTCTACCAGGAAGGCGCCAGCCGCCTGTTCCCCGATGCGTGGGAGCACTACCTGGCCGCGATCCCGCCGGTGGAACGCCACGACCTGATCTCCGCCTTCCACCGCCGCCTGACCTCGGACAACGCCGAGGTGCGGCTGGCCGCAGCGCGCGCGTGGAGCGTGTGGGAAGGCGCCACCAGCTTCCTGCACGTGGACAAGGATTTCGTCAGCGGGCACGAGGACGCCGAGTTCGCGCTGGCGTTCGCGCGCATCGAGAACCACTACTTCGTCAACGGCGGTTTCTTCGAAGTCGAGGACCAGTTGCTGCGCGACGCCGGCCGCATCGCCGATATCCCCGGCGTGATCGTGCATGGCCGCTACGACGTGGTCTGCCCGGTCGCCAATGCATGGCAACTGCACAAGGCCTGGCCGAAGTCGACACTGGAAATCACCCCGGCGTCGGGCCATTCCGCGTTCGAGGCGGAGAACATCGACGCACTGGTGCGCGCGACGGACGCGTTCGCCTGATTCCGCCCCGCGGGGGCATCCATGCGATGGCGCGAGCCGCGGCACGTTTCCTCCCGCAATCCGTGTTCCACCGCAACCGGAGACCATGATGGACCTTGAACGCAAGCATGCGGGCGAGTTCGACCCGCGCGTGCTGGACCTGTACGACGACTACGTGCATGGACGCATCGACCGGCGCGGTTTCCTGTCGGGCGCGGCCCGCTTCGCGGTGGGCGGCACGACGGCGGCGGCATTGCTGGGCGCACTGACGCCGCGGTACGCCTTCGCCACCCAGGTGGCACCGGACGATCCGCGCATCACGACGGCGTACCGCGCTTTCCCTTCGCCGCAGGGGCATGGCGAGGGCCGCGGTCTGTTGGCCATGCCGAAGGGCGGGGACCGGCATCCGGCGGTGCTGGTGATCCACGAGAACCGCGGCCTGAATCCCTACGTCGAGGACGTGGCCCGCCGCCTGGCGGTGGCCGGCTTCGTCGCGTTCGCGCCGGACGCGCTGTACCCCGTGGGCGGCTATCCCGGCAACGACGACGAAGGCCGCGCATTGCAGGCCGAGCTCGACCGGGCGAAGGTGGTGGCCGATTTCGAGGCCGCCGCGCGCTTCACCCGCGACCTGCCGGGCGGCAACGGCAGGCTGGGCGTGGTGGGGTTCTGCTTCGGCGGCCTGCTGACCAACCTGCTGGCCTCGCGCCTGCCGGACATCGTGGACGCCGGCGTGCCCTACTACGGAGGCCAACCCACGGCCGAGGAAGCCGCCCGCATCCGCGCGCCGCTGCTGTTGCAGTTCGCCGAACTGGACACGCGCGTCAACGAAGGCTGGCCCGCCTACGAACAGGCGCTGAAGCAGGCCGGCGTGGCGCATGTCGCGTACTTCTATCCCGGCGTGAACCACGGGTTCCACAACGACACCACGCCGCGCTACGACCAGGCCGCCGCCGAACTGTCCTGGCAGCGCACCCTGGATTTTTTCCGCCAGCACCTGCAATAACCCCGCCCCTCCCGCTTCCCGTGGGAGCGACGTGAGTCGCGACCGCAAAACAGAACGCAAGCCACGGATCACGCGGATGAACGCGGATAAAGCCTTTCGTGCCTTATCCGTGGCAATCCGCGTGATCCGTGGTTTCCTTGCTTTCACGGGTTTCGGTCGCGACTCGCGTCGCTCCCACAACGGGAGATCAGGTGCGCGGTGTGCCGTCCAGGTCGTGGTCGATCATCCACAGGCCGGCCCAGAGCTTGGCGTCCAGTTCGTAGCCTTCGTTGATCTTCTGCACCAGCCAGGCGGCGGCCTGCGTGCGCGGCACCTCGTGCACGGTGATGTCCTCGTCGCCGTCGCCGCCGCCTTCGCCGACCTTGGTCAAGCCGGTGGCGCGCACGAAGGCGATCTTCTCGCTGCTGCTGCCCGATGAGGTGGGGCCGATCATCAGCACTTCGGCATGTTCCGCCGTCCAGCCGGTTTCCTCTTCCAGCTCGCGGATCGCCGAGACCTCGATGGATTCGCCGGCATGGATGTCGCCTACCAGTCCGGCCGGCATCTCGATGGTGTTCGCCTGCAGCGGCACGCGGAACTGCTCCACGAACACTACCTTGTCCTCGGGCGTCACCGCGATGATGATCGCGGCCAGTCCGCCGGCGTGCACGCGCTCGGCGTATTCCCACGTGCCGCGCACCACCATGCGCTGGTACTTGCCTTCGTAGACGATGCGGGGCTGGGCGGTGCGTTTCGGGTACGGTGCGTCGGTCATGGTCCCGATGCTAGCGGTTGGACGTGACGTTTTACAGGCGCGTGCGCGACGGCCTCAGTAGCCGGGTTCTTCCAGCCCCGCCGCCACGCGCAACCGGCGCCGCGTCATCGGACCGAAGCGCAGGGCGTCGGACAGGGCGTTGAGGGTGCCGGGATCGGCGCTGGCGCGGGTGTAGCCGGGTTCGATCCCGTCCAGCGGGGCATCCAGCGCGATGGTGGTGAGCTGGCGCCACAGCAGCGCGTGTTCGCGCTGCTCGCGCAGCCGCAGGCCCAGGGTGGCCGCGCCGCGCAGGCGCAGGAACGGCACCTCGTCCACGCGCGCCAGCAAGGTGTCCAGGTCGCCGAAATGGGCCAGCAACACCGCGGCGGACTTCGCGCCGATGCCGGTGACGCCGGGGATGTTGTCCACCGCGTCGCCGGTCAGCGCCAGGTAGTCGGCGATCTGCCGCGCCTCCACGCCATGGCGCGCCTTCACCCCGTTCATGCCCCAGCGCTGGCCGCGGGCGAAATCCCATTGTTCGTCGTGGTCCATCAGCAGCTGCGAAAGGTCCTTGTCGGCCGAGACGATCACGCCGCGGAAGCCGTCCGGCCGCGCGCCGTGCAGCGCGCTGCCGATCAGGTCGTCGGCTTCGTATTCGCCGTGCGCCAGCACGTTGAGGCCCAGCGCCGCGCACAGCGCCTTGCAATGGGTGAACTGGCGGCGCAGTTCCTCCGGCGCCGGATCGCGGTTGGCCTTGTAGGCGGGATACAGGCGGTTGCGGAAGCAACTGTCCAGCGCTTCGTCGAAGGCGATGGCGATGTGCTGGGGGCGTTCCTTCTCCAGCAGCTCCAGCAGGAAGCGGGCGAAGCCGTGCACCGCGTTGGTCGGCCAGCCGTCCGCATCCTGGAACTCGTCCGGCATCGAGTGCCACGCACGGAACACGTACAGGCTGGCGTCGACGAGGTAGAGGGGCTTCATCGGGGCATCGGCTACGCGCGGTCGCCGGTCCAGTCGCTCAGCAGCGTGGCGGGGTCGGGGCGCTCGCGTTCGGGCACTTCCAGCAGCGGCGTGCCGATGTGGATGAAACCGGCGACCTTTTCGTTGGCGTCCAGCCCCAGCGTGCGCGCGATGGCGTCGTCGTAGGCCATCCAGCCGGTCAACCACTGCGCGCCGAAGCCCAGCGCCTGCGCGGCCTGCAGCAGCGCGAAGCAGACGCTGCCGGCGGTCAGCAGCTGTTCCTGTTCCGGCACCTTGTGGCCGGGCGTCAGCCGCGCCACCACGGTGACGATCAGCGGCGCATGCGAGAAGCGGGCGCGGTCCTTCTCGATGGCGGCCGGCGGCGCACCCGGGTCGAGATGCAAGGTGCGTGCCGCAAGCGCTTCGCCCAGCGCATGGCGGGCGTCGCCGCTGATGCGGATGAAGCGGAACGGCACCAGCTTGCCGTGGTCCGGCACGCGCACGGCCGAGGCCAGCATGCGCTGCAGGGTGGCGGGGTCGGGGCCGGGTTCGCCCAGCTGCCTGGAGGGGACCGAACGGCGGGCGTCGAGGAACTGCAGGGGGGTTGGAAGCGACATGGATCAAGTTTACCGTGTCGCATCGTATTGCACGGCACCAAAGTGCAGAGGCCATCACGGTTGCCCCGTAGGTGGATTTCCTACGATGGCGTGGCGGATACTCTCCGCGTCCCCCGAACTCCTTTCGCCTGCCAAGGCGGGGAACCTTGCGCATGTCGAACGCCCCCAACCTCGCCAACCGCCCCGGGCGGGACGCACGCCTGCTCGAGCAGGCACGCGATGCGGCCATCCCGCCGCTGGTCGATGGCTTCGCCGTGGCGTTGGGCCGCTTCGACGATGCCCTGTTCGACCGCGCCGAGCGCGCCGGTCCCTCGCAGATGGCCTTCCTCGACGCGATGCGCGAACTGCGCCGCCGCCGCGAGGAGATCATCGCCCGCTTCCGCGCCCAGTTGCTGCAGGCGTGGCAGTCGCTGGAGGACGGCGAACCGATCTCGATGGAAAACGTGCTGGCGCATACCCGCGAAGACACCCTGAGCCTGGTGTCGGAGCAGGAACTGGAATCCCGCCTGGCCGCGCGCAACCTGGCCAGCGTGATCCTGCGCGAATGCAAGCCGGTGCTGCTGCGGCTGGACCGCCGGCTGGGCTGGATCGCCGGCAACCTGGTGCTGGACGCCGAGCACAGCCCGATCGGGCCCGAGCACATCGGCGTGGCCGTGCAGCAGGCCTTCGCCACCTGCGACCTGGCGTCGGAAGTCCGGCTGGTCGTCATCAAGCTGTGCGAACGCGATTTCGTGCCGGGCATCGCCCGCGTCTACGAAGCGCTGGACCAGCGCCTGGCGCAGGCTGGCGTGATGCCCGAGATGCCGGCGCGCCGCGCCCAGCGGCAGCCGGCGCAGGCGCCGCTGGAAGAAGAAGCGGACGAGCTGGACCAGGCGGACGAGTTGGGCGCCCCGGCGTGGGCGGCCCGTTTCGTCAACCGCATGGCCGGCGTCAGTCGCGGATTGCAGGCGACCTCCGGCGGCCCGCCGCAGATGGCGGGTTTCGGCGACGTGCCGCCCGGCTATTCCCCCGCGCCCGGCGCGCAGGGTGTCCTGCTGGAAGCGTTGCACCACCTGCTGCAGGAATCCCGCCGCGGGCGCGAGCCCGCACCTGAAGAAGCGCCCCGTCCCGCCGCGCACGGGCAGCGCGATCTTTCCCAGCGCGAAATGCTGTCGGTGCTGTCGCTGCTGCAGGCCTCGCCGAGCGCCACGCTGCGCGCGGCCATCGGGGACAACGGCGAGTCGCTGGCGCAGCGCCTGAAGAACGAAGTGCTCAGCAACGCCACCCAGTTGGGCGTGGACCCCTCGACCGCGCGGCTGGCGCCGGTGGACGAGGACGCCATCGACCTGGTCGGCATGCTGTTCGACGTGATGCTGGACGAGCGCGACCTGGAAGGCCGCCCGCGCGAACTGATCGGCCGCCTGGTGGTGCCGTTCGTGAAAGTGGCGCTGCTGGATCGGCGCATGTTCGTGCAGAAGACCCACCCCGCGCGCCGCCTGCTCAACGTGCTGGCCGAGGCCTGCGAAGGCAACAACGGCGAGAGCGCCGCCGAGCGCACGCTGCTGACCAAGGTCGAGGAAGTGGTGGACCGGCTGGTGGCCGAGTTCAACGAGAACCTCGCCATCTTCCTGACCCTGGAAGAGGAATTCCGCGCCTTCCTGGACCAGCACCGCCGCCGCATCGAGATCGCCGAACGCCGCGCCGCCGAGATCCAGCGCGGCCAGGAACGCCTGGAAGCCGCGCGCGCGCGCATGAACGCCGAACTCGATGCCCGCCTGGCCGACCGCCGGGTGCCGCAGGCCATCGAGGATTTCCTGCGCCAGCCGTGGGCGCACCACGTCACCATGACCGTGCTGCGCGAAGGCGAGGACGGCGGCGGCCTGGCCGAGGCGTTGCTGGTGGCCGACGGCCTGCTTGAGGAACTGTCCGAGGCGCAGCGCCACATCGTCGGCAAGCCGTGGCTGCAGGCCTGGCGCCCGGAACTGCAGAAGGTCTTCTCCAGTGTCGGCATGAACCAGGACGCGGCCAGCGCCGCGGTCGATGCGCTGCACGACACGCTGCAGGCCGTCGCCGCGTCGCGCCCGGACCTGGAAAAGGCGTTGCCGGAACTGCCGCAGGTGGTGCTGCCCAAGCCGGCGGTCGAGGAAGCGAGCATGCCGATGCAGTTGGTGGCCGGCACGGACACGCTGGAATTCGACCACACCGACGCCGATCACTTCCGCAAGCTGGAAATCGGCACCTGGCTGGATTTCATCGACAAGGACAACAAGGTGCAGCCGGGCAAGCTGTCGTGGGTCAGCCCGATCTCCTCGCGCCTGCTGTTCGTCAACCGCCGCGGCGTGCGTTTCTGCGTGGCCTCGCCGGAAGAACTGGCCGCGATGGTGCGGCTGGGCCGCCTGCGCACCCACCAGAGCGAAGACGCCTTCGACAGCGCCATGCAGGGCGTGATCGACCGCCTGGAACCGGCTGCCGCGCCTGCCGCGCGGGTCTGAGGCCGCCCGCCGCCCGGGATCGGCGGCCTTCCTGCATGCCATCCCGCGCGATGCCCACTGCGCCGCGTCGCATTTGCTAGCATCGGCCCACGGATGACCTTAAGACGAGGGGCGCATGGCGGTCGAGGTTCGGGTACTGAAGGAAACGGCGAGCGGCGAGCGCCGCGTGGCGGCCACCCCGGAGACCGTCAGGAAACTGTTGGCGGCCGGCGCTCAGGTCACGGTGGAACGCGGTGCCGGCATCGGCGCGGGTTTCGTGGACCAGGCCTACGCCGATGCGGGCGCGCGGCTGGACGATGGCGATGCGCGTGACGCGGCCGACCTGGTGTTGTGCGTGCAGCCGCCGCCCCCCGCCGATATCGCGCGGCTGAAGCCGGGCGCCACGCTGGTGGGCATGCTGCAGCCGCAGGCGGACGTGGCGCGCGCCGAGGCGTTGCAGGCGCGTTCCATCCAGTCGTTCCCGCTGGAAAAGCTGCCGCGCACCACGCGCGCGCAGGCGATGGACGTGCTGAGTTCGCAGGCGGGCATGGCCGGCTACAAGGCCGTGCTGATCGCCGCGCAGCTGGCGCCGCGTTTCTTCCCGATGCTGACCACCGCCGCCGGCACCATCCGTCCGTCCAAGGTGCTGATCGTCGGCGCCGGCGTCGCCGGCCTGCAGGCCATCGCCACCGCCAGGCGGCTGGGCGCGCAGGTGGAAGGCTTCGACGTGCGCCCGGAAACGCGCGAGCAGATCGAATCGCTGGGCGGCAAGTTCCTCGACCTGGGCGTCAGCGCGGCGGGCGAGGGCGGCTATGCGCGCCAGCTGACCGACGAGGAACGCGCGGTCCAGCAGCAACGGCTGGCCGATCATCTCAAAGGCATCGACGTGATCGTCTGCACCGCGGCCGTTCCCGGCCGACCCGCGCCCAAGATCATTTCGACGGCGATGGCCGAAGGCATGAAGCCCGGCAGCGTGATCGTGGACCTGGCCGCCGAGACCGGCGGCAACTGCGAACTGACCCGGCCCGGCGACACCTTCGATCATGGCGGCGTCACCATCGCCGGCCCGTTGAACCTGGCCAGCCTGGGCGCCGTGCACGCCAGCGAGATGTATGCGCGCAACGTGCTCAACTTCGTCTCGCTGTTCGTCAGGGACGGCGCGCTGCAGTTCGACTGGGACGACGAGCTGCTGGCGAAGACGGTATGGCCGGAGCGGCCTTCAGAAGCGGCACCCGTGACGGAATCCCCGGCGGCGGGAGCGGCGTAGGAACCTGCCCTGTCCGCAGGAGCGACCTCTGGCGCGATGAACTTCCAAGGCAACCACGCATCGCGATGATCGCGGGCATGGCCCGCTCCTGCAGTGGACGGGACTCCAGGGTCACGGACGCGGCGGGGCCGGCTTCGCATCCTTGGGTGCGTGCTTGCGCATCCAGTCGTCGCGTTGCGCGGGCGTCATGGTCTTCCATCGTTCGCGCAGTTCGTCGCGCTGCTCCGGGGTGAGCTGCGTCATCTGTTCGTAGAGGGCGCGGGCCTGCCTGCGCTGCTCGGGGTTCATGCGCTCGAAGCGCTTCATGCCGTGCCGCGCCTGCTTGCGCTGTTCCGGCGTCATCGACTGCCAGCGCTGCGCGCGTTCCAGCATGCGGGCGCGTTCCTCGGGTTCGCGGTTCCAGCGCTCGCGCACGGGCGCGATCAGCGCCTCGCGCTGCTGCGGCGTCAGCTTGTCCCACTCCGGCGGCGTGGCGGCGTCCTGCGCCAGCACGTTGCCGGACAGCAATATCGAGAAGAGAAGAAGCGTCAGTGAGGCGAGGTGTTTCATGGGATGGACTCCATGGCCAGCGGCTGCGCCTCGACGGAGGCCAGCCAGAGATAGAGATCGGGATCTTCGTCCAGCAACGTGGCGGCGTCGAAGTCGTCCTGCTGCGTGCCGGTGGACGAGGCGATGGCGGGCGCGGCGGGTTGTTCGCCGGCCGGGGGGAGGGCAGGGTCCGCAGGCATCAGCTGCAGGCCGATGCCGACCGCCAGCACGGCGGTGAACGTCGTCGCGGCGAACCAGCGCCAGTGTCCGGCGCGCGCGGGTGCGTCGGTGGCCTGCGCGGCATGGCGCGCGGCGCGCAGGCGCGACAGCGTCTGCGGCGAAACCTGCGACAGCGCCGTCGCATGCAGTCGCCGTGCCTGTGCGTCGAGGCGGGCGTGGGTGTCTTCGACCGGAGTCATCGGAATTCCTCGAGTTGCTTCTGCAGGGCTTCGCGGGCGCGCGAAAGGTGGGTCTTCACCGAGCCTTCCGAGCAGCCCATGGCGCGCGCGGTATCGGCCACGTCCAGTTCCTCCAGCACGCGCAGGGTGAACGCTTCGCGCTGGCGTGCGGGCAGTCCGCGCAACGCCTGCACCAATCGTGCGTAGGTTTCGCGCTGGTCGTGCGATTGCGAGGGGCCGGCGGCGTGGTCGGGCGTCCAGTCCACCACGCTTTCCTCGCCGCGATCGCCGGTGGGCAGCAGCCAGCGCAGGCGGAAGCCGGCGCGGCGCTGCAGGTCCACGATGCGGCGGCGCAGGATGCTCCAGAACAGCGGGGTCCATTCCGCCGCCGGGCGCTCGCGGTAGGCCAGCATCTTCATCATCGCGTCCTGCACCGCGTCGAGCGCGTCGTCGCGATGGCGCAGGCCGGCCTCGGCGAAACGGAACGCGCGCGGGCCGATCTCCGCCAGGAACACGTCCAGCGTCGCCGCCGCGCGCGGCGGTGGCGACGTGGTTTCCAGCGACAGGTCGGGCGCGGTACTCACCAACATAGCTTAGCCGCGGCCCGGTGACGGCGGCCCCAACGACGGGCGCCGCGGCCGGCGGTTAGTGCGCTGGCTGCAATCGTCGGTGTCCACGGCGCCCGATGGCGGCATGGCCAAACCCGTTGGATGCATGCGTTCCATGGCGGAGGTCCTTGGAGGGAGTTGCAGGGAGGGAAACGCCCGCGTCGGCCTTCGGTTGACATGCCGGGGCGTGGCACCCAATGGATTCAGGTGCGGTTATGATGCGGGGAACCGCCGCGTGCCCTTCCGGTGCCGGGGCCGACAAACTGGACAGGATGGGGGAGCGGATGAGCGACGGGTTCGTGGCGCTGTACATCTTCATGCTGGCGGCCATCGCCGGCCACGTCATCATTTCCCGGGTGCCGGTCATCCTGCACACCCCGCTGATGTCCGGTTCCAACTTCATCCACGGCATCGTGCTGATCGGCGCGATGGTGGTGCTGGGCCACGCCGACACCACGCTGGAGAAGGTGGTCGGCTTCGTCGCGGTGCTGCTGGGCGCGGGCAACGCCGCCGGCGGCTACGTGGTCACCGAGCGCATGCTGGAGATGTTCAAGAGCAGCAAGAAGCCGGGGCGGAGCGCGCAATGATCGAGGGTCGTTCCGTTCCGCGGCCCGCGTCGCGGCCGACGAGTGCCAGGGATGTATTCCAGATCGTCAGTTACCTGCAGTATCCCTTCATGCTGGTGGCGCTGGGCTACGCGCTCAAGCCCTACCTGACGGGTTTCGTCGGAATGCTGGACGCCTGGAACTACGCGCTGCTCTACATGGGGGTCGGGGTCGGGCTGTCCTCGCTGCAGGACCCGACCAAGACCCAGAACGACATCTCGCGGAAGGTCTGGCAAAGCCCGCTCAAGGGCGCCGTGATGCTCTGGGTCCTCGCCATCCTCGCCTTCGGCATGATCCTTGTCGGCCTGCTGGGCAGCTACTTGTCGCGCACGAGCGCCATCAACCAGTTGTCGATGGGCCTTTTCGCCGTGGGCCTGGGCATGTTCGGGCTGCTCAAGACCGCGATCGAGATGTTCGAACACCATCGACTGGACAAGAACCCGCCGGATGCAGGGCATCCGGCGCAGGAGACGGATGCATGAGCCTGTTGGCGCTGGTCAAGTTGAGCTATCTCGTCGCGGCGACCCTGTTCCTGCTGGGCCTGCAGCGCATGGCCTCGCCGACCACGGCGCGCAGCGGCATCCGCTGGGCCGGCCTGGGCATGGTGATCGCCACGGTGGCGACGTTCTTCCTGCCCGACCTGCACAACATCCCGCTGATCCTGGCGGCCATCGTGATCGGCACGGCGGCGGCGTGGATCTCCGGCAAGAAGGTGGCCATCACCGACATGCCGCAGATGGTCGCGCTGTACAACGGCATGGGCGGCGGTTCGGCGGCGGCGATCGGCGCGGTGGAACTGCTGAAGTTCTCCGGTGCCGGCACGGCACCCTCGATGGTGACGCTGGTGCTGGCGGTGATCGGTTCGCTGATCGGCGCGGTGTCGCTGTCGGGTTCGGTGATCGCCTGGGCCAAGCTGGACGGGCGCATGGACAAGCGCTACGCGTTCCCGGGCATGCAGGTGTTCAACGCACTGGTGGCGTTGGGCGCGGTGGCGCTGGGCGGCGTGGTGATCTGGTCGCTGGGGGTGCCGTGGATCATCGCGTTCTTCGTCGCCGCGCTGGCGCTGGGCGTGCTGATGACGCTGCCCATCGGCGGCGCCGACATGCCGGTGGTCATTTCCCTCTACAACGCGCTGACCGGGCTGGCGGTGGCGTTCGAGGGCTACGTGCTGGGCAACGAGGCGCTGATCATCGCCGGCATGATGGTGGGCGCGGCGGGCATCCTGCTGACGCGGTTGATGGCCAAGGCGATGAACCGGCCGATCAGCGGCGTGCTGTTCTCCAACTTCGGCGGCGGTGGGCAGGCGCAGGAGATCACCGGCGCGCAGAAGCCCATCGAGGCCGGCGACGTCGCCGCGATGATGGCCTACGCCGAGCGCGTGGTGATCGTGCCGGGCTACGGCATGGCGGTGGCGCAGGCGCAGCACAAGATCTGGGAACTGACCCAGCGGCTGATCGAGCGCGGGGTGAAGGTGAAGTTCGCCATCCACCCGGTGGCCGGGCGCATGCCGGGCCACATGAACGTGCTGCTGGCCGAGGCCGGCGTGCCCTACGACCTGATCGCCGACATGGACGACATCAACCCCGAGTTCGCCAACACCGACGTGTCGCTGGTGATCGGCGCCAACGACGTGGTCAACCCGGTGGCGAAGACCGACCCCGCATCGCCGATCTACGGCATGCCGATCCTCGATGTGGTCAACAGCAAGAACACCATCGTCATCAAGCGCGGCAAGGGCACCGGCTTCGCCGGCATCGAGAACGCGCTGTTCTACGCCGACAACACGCGCATGCTGTACGGCGACGGCGCCGAGATGGCGAGCGCGCTGGTGAGCGAGCTCAAGGCCCTCGACGGCGGGCATTAGCGGGGAAGTCGGCCGCTGCGCGGCCTGCAAAGAGGGAGGTCGGGCGGCTTCGCCGCCTGCGAGTCAGGAGCAACGGCGCTTTTCCTTGCGTCTTAAAGCCTGTTCACGATCTCGATAAGCGCGGCCGGTATTCGAGGAAAAAGACCCGTCATTCCGGCGAAAGCCGGAACCCAGTGTCTTTGGCTCTTCGGAATGCTCGTGTCGACTCAATGAAAGTCGCTGGGTTCCGGCTTTCGCCGGAATGACGAACTCCTTTTTCGAGATCGTGAACAGGTTCTTACAGGCGGCGAAGCCGCCGACTTGCAGGGCGCGTAGCGCACGACTTCCCGCTCGCTTTCAGGCCGCCACCGCCTGCCCATCGTGCTGCATGCTGCGGCGCACTTCGGAGGTGGTCTGGCCGAAGGTGTTCTTGAACGCGCGGCAGAACGCGCTCTGGCTCTCGAAGCCCAGCATCTCGGTGATCTCGCAGATGGGCAGGCCGGTGCCGCTGACCATCTCCCAGGCCTGTTGCTCGCGCAGGCGCGCGGCGTACTCCGAAGGCGTCTGGTCGAACACGCCGCGGAAGATGCGGATCAGATGGCAGGGCGAATAGTTCGCCGCCTTCGCCAGGCATTCCAGGTCCAGCCGTACGTCGGGATTGCATTCGATGGCGTGCCGCACGCGCAGCAGGCGCAGCAGCGTCTGCTGGCGCCGGGCCAGTGTCCGTCCGTTGCAGCGCGGCAGCCGTGCCTGCAGTTCGTGCTGGCGATCCGCCAGGGCGGACCAGAGCGCCGGGAACAGGGTGGCGGGATCGCCCGCGGGCCGGTTCGATCCGGCATGGTCCCCGCGCGCCAGCCGCGCGAACAGGCCGACGACCTCGCGTCCCGCGCTGCCCCGCCACGGCAGCAGCAGGGGCAGGTCCTTCTCGTGCGCCAGCGCGCTGCCGTCCCAGAGTGCGGCCGGACCCGCGAGCGCCAGCCAGGCCTGCGGGCCGAGCGCGCGGCAGCGCAATGCGCCATCGCGCCACAGTTGCATGTGGCGGGCAGGCAGGGTCCATTCGCTGCCCGTCGCCGTCAATCCGATCCGCCCATGCAATGGCCACCACAGCGACACCCAGCCCGCGGGTGCGTCGACCTGGATGCCGCGGCCGCGCGCATGCAGCAGATGGAGGCTGTCCGGCGACAGCCGGATCAGGTTGAGGCTGTCGCCGAAACGGAGGCTGTGATGGAGTATCCGCATCTGAGTGGCCCTCTGTCCGCATGCGTGCCATGCGTTGCCTTGAGGCCACTTTAGTCAGCGCATGGCGCGGCTTTGAGAACCAATTCCGCCATGGCGGCAAGGGCCAATCGAGCGTGCGCGCGTCGGTGGCCGGCGGCACCGGCAAGCCGGCAGGGGCCGGAAAAGAAAGCCCGGCATTGCCGGGCATGTCCACGGGCGATTACGCGGACGTTCCTCTGTGGGGGAACTGGCGTTCAGTCTGGCCGGAGAGAGAGTGCGGCGTAGTGGACGTGCGCAGGTTCCCACCCATGGCCTCGGCGCGCGGTGCCCGGGGAGCCACTTCGGTGCGCCGCGGCTGCGGCTTGGTTGTGCATCGGCAGCGCCTTGGGCGACGACGCCGTGCGTGCAAAGCCCGGCATGCATGGGACCCAGCGTTCAAGGGCCAAAGCGATGCGCTGTGAGGGTGCCAATCCATGCCCCGGACGCCAGCGTTCGTGCCAGATTCGACCATGGCCGCCTGTCGAGGGTGCGTGGATGAAGCATGAAGTGAACAATCATTTCGAGCCGTTGCCCATTGGCATGGAAGACAGAGCGCGGGCCGACGCGGACCGGCTCCTGGCGCAGGCTTTCCGATTGGTGGAAGAAGAACGGCCCGACGAGGCGGTGCCGCTGTTCGAACGGCTGCATGCCATGCAGCCGTTCGAAGTGGCGCATGCGATCAATCTGGGCAATGCCCGGCTGGCATGTGCGGATACGGCAGGCGCCATCAGTGCTTTCGACGAGGCGGAAAGACTGGGCGCGGATGGCATCGCCTGCTGGCTGGGGCATGGTTTGGCGCTGCTGGCCTCGCGGCGTTTCCGTGAAGCGGGCCAACGCCTGGGCCGCGCGTATCGCGCGCAACCGCGGGCGCCGGACGTGGCGCTCGGGTGGGCCCAGTACCTGGTGGAGATGGAATGCTTCGACGAGGCGCGCCGTTGCATGTCGGGCGTGGACACCGATGCCCTTTCGTCCACGCAACGGCGGGGCGCTGCCTGGGTGCTGGCGCAGTGCGGCCTGGAAGAAGACGCATCGCGGCTGTTCCGCGCCTGTCTCGAGGAATCGCCGGGGGACGACTTGCTTCGCCTGCAGTACGTGCTCCTGCTCGAGCGGCTCAATCGCCTGGACGAGGCAGGCGAACAACTGCGGGCCGTACGGGATGCCCAGGCCGACGCGCCGATGCGTGCGCTGGCGATGTCGCGCCTGCTGCGCCGCAATGGTCAGGCCCGGGCGGCATTGGACAGCGTGCGCGGTGCGCTTTCTCTCCAGAGTGGGGACGAGATGTCGGCACAGCTTCATTTCGAGGCAGCCAGGTTGCACGACCAGCTTGGCGATCCCGATGCGGCGATGTCGGCACTGGCGCACGCGCACGGAAACGCGCGCCGGGCATTCGCCTGCCGCCATCCCGGCACGGACAGGACGATGCGGCTGGGCTGGCTGGATCAGCGCCTGCATGCGCCGGCACCGGATCGCTGGCGACGTCCCTTGCCCGATGGCGGCCCGCGGGATCCCGTGTTCCTGGTCGGCTTTCCGCGTTCCGGCACCACGTTGCTGCAGCACATCCTGGCGATGCATCCAGATATCCGCGTGGCCGAGGAGAAGCCGGTGCTCGAGGACGTCATCGCTTCGCTTCAATCCGCAGGCCAGGGATCCCTGCCGTTGCTGGCGCGGTTGGACGCGATCGCGCCGGAGCGGCTGGCGGCACTGCGCGCCATGTATTGGCATGGCATGGCCGACCACACGCGCGACGACGGCCGGAGATTGCTGGACAAGTATCCGCTGTCGCTCACCCGTATCCCGTACATCGCCCGCCTGTTCCCCGCATCGCACACGCTGTGCCTGCTGCGGCATCCCTGCGATGTCGTCCTCAGTTGCTACATGCAGGCTTTCGGGCTGAACGGAGGTGCGCTGGCGTTCGCCTCGCTGGCATCCACGGCCCAGGCCTATGCGCAGGTGATGTCCTACTGGGAAGAGCAGAAGCAACGGGTAGGCTGCGCCATCCATGCGCTCCGCTACGAGGACCTGGTGGCGGATTTCGAGGGGACCATGCAGGGCGTCGTCCGTTTCCTGGGATTCCCCTGGTGCGACGGGTTCCGGGATTTCCACCAGCGGGCGCGGCGGCAGGCCGAGCGCATCCGCACACCCAGCTATGCGCAGGTGATCCGTCCGGTCGACGCCGCCGCCGTCCACCGTTGGCGGGGATATCGCCGGTACTTCGAAGGAGATGTGCTGGAACTGCTTTCGCCGTGGGCGGAACGCTACGGCTATTCGCTGGAATGAGTCCGCGGGAAGCGCAGGTAGGTGGACAGGATGTACTTGTCCCGGGACGGCGAGGGGCAGCCGCGATGCTGGTACATCCAGTAGGGCGGGAACATCAACAGCCTTCCCCTGCGCGGCGTCACCTTCAGGTCCAGCAGCGGGAAGTCCGTGGTGCCGCCGTCATCGACGTCGTTGAGGTACCACAGGAACACCAGATAGCGGTCGCACACGTCGCCGATCGAGTCGAAATGGAGCTGGAACCCTTCCGCACGTTCGGCCGCATAGCGTTTCATCACCAGCGGCGCCAGCAGGGGGCTGTCCGGTACGTCGATCGGCAACGCGATGTCGCGGTTGTAGCGGGCCAGCGCGTCGCGGATCCGCTGCCTGAAGAACCGCACGAACCCCGCATCCGCATGGCGGCCGACGTCCAGTTCGGTCCAGGCGCTTTGCTCGAGACCCGCGCGCACGCCACGGCCATTGCGCCGCTGCAGCCGTTCCAGCGCATGGAACGACTGGATCATCCGCGCACAGACGGCGGGCGGCAGGTCCGCATCGTAGATGCGGACGAAATGGCGAAGGTCCGCTCCCCCGAAGGCGGCCGCACCCGGAAGTGCGGCCGCCTCGTCCACGGGCAGCGACTCAGAACCTCGCTGTCCAGCGCATCCAGTAGAAGCGTCCGATGGCATCGTAGGTCCGCAGGTCGGTGGAAGCGTTGAAGCCGGAATAGATCAGCGGCGGCTGGCGGTCCGTCAGGTTGCGGACGCCGATCTGGATCTCGCTGTTCGCAAGCTGGGGCAAGCGGTAGCCCACCTGCAGGTCCGTCTGGGTGTACGAGGGCACGCGCCGCTTGGCGATGTAACCGGGTTCGGTGACGTCGGCCACGTCGGGCGCCTCGTAGACATGGTGCACGTAGCGCGTGCTCAGGCTCGCGCTCCAGTTGCCCAGGTCCCAGCGGATGTCGTTGAGCGCGCGCCAGCGGGCCAGGTTGCCGAAGCCGGAACTGGCGCTGTCGACGAACGTGCCGGCCAGGCCCTTGCTTTCCGGAATGCCCGGGAACGCACCCACGTCGCTGGTCGGATCGCCGGCAAGCAGGCGGACTTCGTATTCGGCCAGGTAGCTCGTGTCCAGGCTCCAGGAGAACCGCCCCCATGAGGTCTGCCCGAGCATGTAGCGGAAGCCGATGTCGACGCCGCTGGTCTTCAGCGAGCCGAAGTTGCCGACCACGTTGGTCATCTGCGTCACGTCGCCCGAGGCGTCGCGGATGAAGCTGTCGCAGTAGCGCCCGAACTGGTAGCACTGGTTCAGGATGACCGTCTCGGGCAGCGTGGTGATGAAGTCGTCCAGCTCGACGCGCCAGAAATCCACGGTGGTGCTGAAGCCCTGCGCCCACTCCGGGCTGTAGACGAAGCCGAAGGTCAGCACGTCGCCTTCTTCCGGTTGCAGGTCGGGGTTGGAGACCTGGAACGAAGTGACCTGGCTGTTGCTTTGCTGGAAGGAACCATCGACGGGCACGTTGGCGCAGGCGCGGGGATCGGCGACCGGCTGGCCCGTGTAGCCGTTGCAGGGATCCACATAGGAGTTGGCGCTGGGTACCGTCGCCCCGAACAGGTTGCCGATGGTGGGCGCGCGGAACACCTGCGCGTAGGTGGCCCGCACCAACAGGTCGCCGATGGGTTTCCATTCCACGCCGATCTTCGAGTTGGTGGTGTTGCCGAAGTTGGAGTAGTCCGAATAGCGCGTGCCCAGCGAGATGCTCAGCTTCTCGGCGAACGGCGCATCCGACAGCAGGGGGAACAGGGCCTCGGCATAGAGTTCCTTCACGTCGAACGAACCGGCGATATTGCCGAACGTGCAGGCTTCCTGGGTGATCAGGCAGACCGTCTCGCCCGGCGGGATGATGGTGAGGAAGTCGACGTCGGAACTCGCCGATTCCTCGCGGTACTCCACGCCCAGGGCCAGCGAGGCCATGCCGGCCGGGAGTTCGAAGATGTCGCCGGTGGCGTTGGCGCTGAAGACCTTCAGGTCGTTGTGGTTGGTATTGACGATGGTCGGGTTGATGGTGGACAGCGCCGCGAGCTGCGCCTGGCCTTCGGGGGTGTTCGGGTCCGGCGGTGGGCCGAGGAAGTTCACCGGCAGGCAGCCGGCGATCACGCTGGCGGGATCGCCGGGCGTGCGCACGCAGATCGGATCGCCGGACACGGGATCGATCATGGAGGGACCCAGGGCGTCGCGCAACGCCGGGCTGTACAGGTACCCGCGCACCACCTGCGTCTGCGGGGTGCGGCCATAGGAGTACGACGCATCCCATGACCAGCTGCTGTCGCCGAACATGCCGCGCAGTCCGGCGACGATCTGGTAGGTCTGCGTTTCGAACGACGTGCTGCGCGTCGGGATGAAGTCGCGCAGGCGCAGGCGCGCATCGCTGATGTCCGCGCCGAACGGGTTGTACATGCTGTCCGCGCTGATGGGCACGTCGTCGACGTCGGGCCGGCCGTCGAACGGCAGCGGCGCGATCTTGAACGAGGAATTGGTGCGGTTCCACGAGCCCAGCAGGAAGGCTTCCGTGCGCTCGGTCAGCTGGTAGCTGCCGCTCAGGAACAGGTTGGTGCGTTCCTGCGGGGTCAGGTTGAGGTTGCCGTCGGCCTGGAAGTTGTACACGTCGTTGAGGTTGTCGAAACAGCGGAAGTCGCTGCCCGAAGCGCCGGGCGTGCCATCGATGCGGGTCAGGGCGACATTGGCCTGGTTGCCGCAGTTGGGGTCCTGCAGGTTGACGCCGGCGGCCGCGGCGTTGGCGCGCGGCACCACGTAACGGCCGGTGAGGATGCGGCTGGTGCCGCCGATGCCATGCTCGCCGGCATACAGCTGGTAGGGCTGGCTGGAATAGGCGCGATCCTTGGCCAGTACCGGGTCCTCCTTGTCGTAGCCGGCGCCGATGATCACGCTGCCGCGGTCGCTGCTGGCGCCGAACATGGCGTCGTAGCGCTCGGTATCGGCGTCGCCGCGCGAGGAGACGCCGTAGAAGGCGCTCGCCTCGACGCCCTCGAAGTTGCGGCGCAGGATGAAGTTGACCACGCCGCCGATGGCGTCGGAGCCGTAGATGGCGGACGCACCGTCCTTCAGTATTTCGACGCGCTCGATCATCGCCATGGGAATGGTGTTGACGTCCACCGCGCCCTGCGCGTTGATCACGGACGAGATCCAGCGCTTGCCGTCGACCAGTACCAGCGAGCGCGTCTGCCCCAGGCCGCGCAGGTCCACCGTGGCCGCGCCCGCGCCGCCGCCGTTGTTGACCTGCGGGTTCATGCCGGCGCCGGAGATGGACGGCGTGCGTTGCAGGAACTCGCCCACCGTCGCCGCGCCGGAATCGCTGATCGCCTGGCGATCGATGACGAAGACCGGGCTCGACGTTTCCAGATCGCTGCGCTTGATGCGCGAACCCGTGACCTGGATGCGATCGAGCGTGGTGGTGGAAGCCGATTCCGACTCCTGGGCGAGGGCGTGGCCTGCCGGCGAGCCCGAGGCGATCGCACTCAGTATCGCCAGGCACAAGGGATGATGGGTGGCAAGTTTCATGTGGTCTCCGGTTCGTGAGGCCTGCCGCCGATGAGGCAGGGGGTGATTGCAAGAATCACGAATCCTTAACCAGTGCCCGTGCGCATCCATCGCGCTTACGTTGTGCACGGATCAACCATAACCGTCGCGTGCGACATCCTTCACGCAAAGCGCTGGCGGCAAGCAGGAAATGCGCAAGCCGTGCACGTGCCGCGACCGGCGGGCACCCTAGCGTGAGGGCCGGAAGAGTGGGGAGCGTTCCGAATGCAGGACAAGGGCTGCAATCGTCGTGGCAGCGGCCGTGCTCCGGTACCGCGCGCCTTCGCTTGCCCGGGGCGCGCAACGCGCGGGCATGACGGGTGATGCCCGCGCCCGGCCATTCACTTGCCGCTGTGCGTGCCGGCCAACGCCCGCCGCGCGGCCAGGGCGCAGGGCACGCCCACCAGCCAGGCATGCGCCGCCACGTGCGCGAGATCGAGCCATCGCCAAGCCGGAAGCGGACCGCTGTGCGCGGCCGACAGGGGCACCACGACATAGGTCATCGCCGCGTACAGCACAACGCCGTAGAGCGCGCCATGGCGCCACGGATGCCGCACCAGCGCGGGCCGGCGTTTCGCGATGAGGTAATACGTCCACGCCATCGCAAGCGCGATGGCGTAGTGCGATATCCCGCCGAGCCAGGCCGAGGCGGCGCCACCGGCCATGGCGCGGGAAGGGCCCAGCCAGCCGGAGGCGATCGAGTGCAGGATGCGCACCGGCTCCACGCCCCGCAGGCCCCAGAACGCGAAGGCGTAGACCAGGTCCAGCGTACCCGCCATCAGCCCGCCCAGCACCACGGCGCGCGGCAGGATGGCGGCGGTCAGCGGGCGCGATGGGATCGGGGTGTTCATGGCGACTGGGGCGTGGCGCGGCATGCCTGCGGGAGCGCCATTGAAGCGAGGGCGGCCCCGGGCGGACAGGTCCAGTTCCGGCCCCGGCGGCGAGGGCCAACCGGCGCGCGGATCAATGCCGCAGCATGCGGTGGGTGGCCCATGCGCAGGGCAGGCCGATCAGCAGCATGTAGGCCAGCACGCACGCCATGATCCAGTCCAGCCGTGCCGGTGCCGCGCCGTCCACGGCGAAGAGAGGAACCGCGAGATGGAACACCACGACGTACATCGACGCGCCATAGAGCAGGCCGCCGCGCACCGGGTTCCGCCGAAGCACGGGGAGACGGCGCGCGGCCATCGCGTGGAGCCGCGCCAATCCCCAGATCAGGGCGAGGTAGACGAGCACGCCCATCGCCGCGGTCCGGGCACCGCCGGCAAAGGCCTCGGCCCCCACCGCCCAGGCGGCGATCGATTGCGGGATCCGCAGCGGCGCGACGCCTTCGCCGGCCCAGAACAGCATCGCGAAGCCCAGGTCCAGCGCGGTCGCCGCCAGCGCGGCGAGCAAGAACCAGGGTGCGACGACGGCGGAAGGGCCTTGTCGCCAGGTCAGGGGGAGGGAACGCACGACCAGTCTCCAATACGGGCAGGAAGATTGGCTCTATCAACGCGCGGAAAAGTGGCACTATCAAGGTCCAATTCCCTGGGCTGGAATGGGGCCAATTCAAGTGAGGCGTTGCGGATGCACCTGAACATGGATGGCCATGGGCCGCTGCATGCCCAGCTCACGCGGGCACTGAAGGCGGCGTTGTTCGCCGGCACCGTGGGCGACGGCGGTCGCCTGCCCGCCACCCGGCAATTGGCGCGGGAGCTGGGACTGTCGCGCAATACCGTGCTGGCCGCGTACGAGCAGTTGCGCGCGGAGGGCTTCGTGGCCGCGCGGGTGGGATCGGGCAGTTTCGTCACGCCGCCGGTCCGGCCCGACGCGCCGGCGCCGACGGTGCGGATCGAGCGCCCCGCGCAGTCGGCCTTCGCCCGCCGCGGCCGCCGCTACCACGATCACGCCAACATGGCGGGACGGCCCACGCCCGGGATGCGCTATGCGTTTTCCTACGGCGTGCCATACACCAATCCCGCGCTCACCAATGCCTGGGCACGCGAACTGAGCCGCGCCGCCGCCTACACGCCGCCGAACTACCCGATGACCCAGGGCCTGCCCGCGCTGCGGCAGGCGGTCTGCGACTATCTGGCGCGACGGCGCGGCGTGCAGGTCGTCCCGGAGGACGTGCTGATCGTCGCCGGCACGCAACAGGCGATGGCGTTGACGGCGCGCGTGCTGCTGGACGTGGGCGACGGTGCCGTGGTGGAGGAGCCGCACTACAGCGCCATGCGCGAGGTGCTGCAGATCCACGGCGCGCGGGTGGACGCGGTGGACGTGGACGCGCAGGGGTTGCGCCTGGACCGGCTGCCGGATCCGCCGCCGCGCTTGATCTACGTCACGCCCTCGCACCAGTTTCCTTCGGGCGTGGTGATGTCGCTGGAGCGCCGGCTGGCACTGCTGGATTACGCACGCCGCCATGGCTGCTGGATCTTCGAGGACGACTACGACGGCGAATTCCGCTACGACGCGCAGCCCCTGGCGGCCCTGCGCTCGCTGGACCGCGATGGCCACGTCGTCTACGTGGGTACCTTCTCCAAGGTGCTGTTCCCCTCGCTGCGGCTGGGTTACCTGGTGATGCCGCCAGGCCTGCGCGAGGACTACGTGACGGCGAAATGGCAGGACGACTTCGGTTCGCCGGGTATCGAACAGGCGGCGCTGGCCAACTTCATCGCCGACGGCGGGTTCGAGCGCCACCTCCGCCGCACGTCGCGCGCGCTGGAGGAACGCCGCGCCGCGCTGATGGCGTCGCTGTGGCGCGAACTGGGCGACGAACTGGAACTGGCCGATTCGCGCGCGGGCATGCACCTGGTGGCCTGGCTGCGTCGCTTCGATGCGGTGCAGGGCGAGCAGCTGATCCAGCGCTCGCGCGAATGCGGCGTGGACATCTATCCCATCACACCGTACTACTCGCGCCCGCCGCACCGCACCGGGTTGCTGATGGGGTTCGCCAGCATGTCGGTGATGGAGATCGAACACGCCGTGCAGCGGCTGGCCGAATGCGTGCACGCGGTGGCGCGCGGCTGAAGCCGGCCGACGATGCCGGCGGACATGGAGATGCCGGCGTCAATTCGACTGGAAGGGACCGAAGGTGGCGGCAACCCGGTCTTCTTCGTTCGAATTGTCGATGACCACGACATGGTAACTGCGCCCTCCCTTGGCGACTCTTACCACGATATGGCCGGACTGGCTCAGCAACCGCTTGGCGAGCCGGTTGTTGACGATTCGGTTGGCGGGCGCCAATCCGGTCGCAAGCACGTCGCGAGGACCGTCGTATAGACGAGTGTTGTATATCCTCTCGAGCGTGGTGATGCTTGGGTGCGACACGTGCCAGCTCTGGATGACCCACAGCCTCGGCTTCAACGCGAGAACGGACCCCACCGAGGTGGCATCGAACAATCCGTGATGCGGAGCCACCGCCACCTCTACCGGTCCGGTCGCCTGGGCTGCCGGGGTCTCCATGTCGCGCCACGGCATGGTGCCGTCGAAGGTATTGCTGCTGAGATCCCCCGCGGTGTAGTAGTCGAAGTTCCCGAAGCGTATGTGGATCGCGGCGGACAGCATGTTCTCGTCGGGGATGTCCTGCGCAGACAACGTCTCGATCGGCGGCAGCAGCGACCGGACTTCGTTTCCGTGTCCTGTCCAAACGTTTCCGCCTACCGCGATGGTGCGTATGGAGAAATCGTCATGCTCATCCGGTCGATGCATCAGACGGATCTGATCCGTCCGGCCCGCCTGGAGCCGTTCCACCCGCTTGCCCCGGATTTCCCTCTGCCGGATGAAGCGGATGTAGTTGTCCGCGAAGTCGGCGCTCTGCGGCACGGGAAAATCGTAACGGGGGAATCCCCTGTCCAGCACGTTGTCGATGGGAACGATCTCGGCGACGTCGCTGACGCCAGTGAGCCGATACGAACCATCGGGAGAATGCGGCGAATCCTCGACGACGGCGCCGATATGGTCCGGATGAAGATGGCTGGCGACGAAGTAGTCGAGCCGGGAATTACCGGTCGCGGCCAACTGGCGCAACACGTATCGTCCGATCCATTGGCCGGGGCGCCGGCTGTCGTCCGGCACCGCGGGCGACTGGTATTCCCGATCCCCGGATGCTGCGCCGGCATCGACAAGCAGGCTGGTCCCGTCCGGAGCGATCATCAGAGTGGCATCGCCCCGCCCGGTGGCGATGTGGTGGATATCCATCGTGCCTGGCCGCCAAGGCGCCAGGGCCGCGCCCACCCGATCCTTCGATCCCGCGTGGGCGGAAAAGGCGGCAAGCAATCCCAAGAGTCCGATGCTCCAGCAGGGGATCGTCCTCATCGGGCATCGCCTCCCCCGAAGTTCAGCATGAAAGTCACGCCGTATGTACGGGGTTCGCCAAGATATTCCGCCAGCACGACCTGTGTCGACGGGGTGAGCACGTATTCGGTATCGGTGATGTTCTTGATCCAGCCGATCAGGCGCCAGCGGCCGCCCGCGGATTCATAGCCGAGCTGGGCATTGCCCAGTCCATAACCCTTGATGAAAAGATTCGGATCCATGGTCGCGCCGGTGTAGTAATCGCCCGTATAGGCATAGCTGGCCGCGCCGACCACCTGTGCGCCATTGGCCAGCGGAATCCTGAAGTCCGTCGCCAGTGCCCATTTGTCCTTCGGCGATGAGCCCAAGGGGTGGCCGGTATTGTCGGCACCGCCGGGGATGACGAAATGGTCGTAGCGCGTGTCCAGCCAGCCGTAGCTGGCCATGAAGCCGAAGTTCCTGACGGGACGGTACTCCAGCTCCAGCTCGGCTCCCTTGATCGTGGCTTCGCCGGCATTCTCGATGTTCAGGATGCGGGTTATTCCGTCGAAGTACAGTTCCTGCTTGTCCTTGTACTTCATCTGGAATGCAGTGACGTTGATTCGCAGCCGGTCGTCCAGCCATTGCGATTTCGTTCCCAGTTCGACGTTCGTCACCGTTTCCGGATCGAAGGGCCGGGCCAATGCGGCGGCACTGGAAGCCTCCGTATTGAATCCGCCCGACGTGTAGCCCTGCGTGGCGCTCGCGTACCACATCATCCGGTCGGACGGTTTCCAGGAGAGCACGGCTCGCGAAGTCAGCTCGTTCCAGCTCGCCTTCAGGTCGTCCATCGAAAAGCTGTTGACCGGATTCAGAAAGTCGGTCCGGGTGAGCGAGGCTGCCTTCTTGTCGTAGGTATAGCGCGTCCCAAGGGTCAGGCTCCATTGATCCGAGAATCGGATGTTGCCATCGACAAAACCGGCATAGCTTCTGGTCTTTACCTCCTGGTCGGCCAGAACATGATTGGCCAGGACGCCGGTAACGGCGGCATAGTCGCGATTGAACAAGGTCCTGCTGGCATCCTCGTCCAGCAGGTAGAGGCCGGCGACGAAATCGCCGCGCTCCCATATCGGGCTCGCATAGCGGAACTCCTGGGAAAGCGCGTCCACGTCGTCGTTGTCCTGGGTGGTGGCCTGGCGGGCGGTTCCGCTCAGGAACCGATAGTTGGCGCCTACCCCGGAATAGCGCTCGCCGGATTCGGTGTGCCGATAGCCGGTGATGGAAGCGAATTTCCCCGCGGAAGAATCCCAATAGATGCGGGAAGATGCTCCCCACTGGTCGCGCTCGAAGCCTTGCGGCACACCGACTTCGGATGTCCTGCGGTCGCCATCGGATCCCAACGTCTTCGACGAGAGCGTTCGTCCGCCGTTCTTGTCGGAACTCCAGTCGGCGCCGAACAGGACTTCCACGTAGTCGGAAGCCTGGAACCTGGCCTGTCCGCGCAGGTTCCTGCTGTCCAGGTCATCCTGCTCGTTCCCGGTCAATCGGTCGCGGCCATAGCCGTCGTGCGCCTTGAACGAACCCGACAACCTGAAGGCGGCATTGTCCCCGGGAGAGACATCCACCAGTGCGTCGACCTGATGAAGGTCGTAGTTCCCGAACCCGGCCTGCACGGACCCGGACGACTGCCCGTATGCCGGCTTGCCGCTGTCGATGACGATGGTGCCGCCGGTCGCGTTCCGCCCGAACAGGGTGCCTTGCGGTCCCTTGAGCACCTGGATGGATTCCAGGCGATACAGATCGAAAGTGGCCGCACTGTTGCGGGGAACGAAGACGTCGTCCACCACGATGGCAACGGGCTTGTTGACGCCGATCTGGGTGAAGGTGTTGGTCGCGCCGCGCACGGCAATGGTGGGACTGGACTGGCTGAACGAAGAAACGAGCAATCCCGGGGTCAGGCGGGACACGTCGCGCAGGCTCTGGAGCTGCATCTGGTCGATCTGTTTGGCGGAGTATCCGGTCAGGGCGATCGGCACCTCCTGGGCGGGCTGGACGCGCTTCTGCGCCGTGACGACGATGGTATCCAGCAGTGCCTCCGAATCCGGCGCGCTGGAACGATCGTCTTTCCTGCGTCGGAGGACGATGACCTCGCCATCATCGGAGGCGATCTCCAGGCCGGACCCTTCAAGCATCTTCAACAAGGCTTGCCGCGCATCCATGACGCCTTCCACGGCCCGGGTCATGGTCCCGCCGTCGGCATCGTCGGGAGCGATGATCTGGACGCCCGCCTGCTGCGCATACTCATGGAGGGCCGAGGAGAGCGGCTGCGCGGGAAGTGTGAAGGATTTCTGCCCCGCCAAGGCGGGCGGGACGGCGAGAAACATCAAGGCGATGGCGCTCGCCAGAGAGGTCTTGATCTGCATGCTGGCTCCGTACTCCCTGTCGACATGACGGGCAATACCTAGGTAGATGCAGAAGCGGGAGGCAGGGACCAGTCGAATGGGGGCGGCTAGCGCTCGGGCGTCGAATCTATCCAGATGCCCTCGGCATCCGTGCCGCTGGCGCCGCCCAGGCTCAGCGCGGCGGCGCGGGCGAAGCCTTCCGGATCGGTGGTCGAGAACAGCCCCGATATCCGCTGTTCCTTGAGCGATTCGCTGCGGATCCTGATCGGAACCGCGTTGTAGCGGCCTATCTCGGCAACGGCCTGATCCAGCCTCATGCGGCTCAGGCTTATCTTTCCCCGCATCCATGCCAGTGCGGCGTCCTGGTCCCGGCCGGATATCGGCTGGATCGCCGCCACGGCTTTCCTCGAAACCTCGACTTTGTGGCCTGCTTCCAGCCGCCTGACCTGCTTGTCGCCGCTGCGGACGACCTCGACCGTCCCTTCGCGGACGATCACCGAGACGGGCGACCCTTCCAGCCGCTTGACCACGAAGCTGGTTCCGATGGCGACCACTTCGACATCGCCGGCATCGACGATGAAGGGCCTGCTCGCGTCCTTGGCGACGTCGAACAAGGCTTCGCCCTTGATGAGCACCACCCGCCGATGATGCTTGTCGAAGACCGGCTTGACCGTGGATGCGGTATTCAGGGTCACGACAGAACGGTCGCTCAGCGTCGTGCGATGCGAAGCGCCCACGTTCGTGGAAATCCGACCGGCCAGGTTCTGATAGACCACTCCCACGACCAGGCAAGACGCGAGTGCGGCGGCCATGGCTCCCCGGCGCCGCCATGTCGCCGGCCGGCGGGAGGCGGTACCGTCTTCCTGGCCGATGATCGCGCGGCGCCCCGGGCGACGGGCCGCCGCCCGGTCCACCTGGATATTGACGGCCCTGGCTTTGGCGAATGCGCCGGCACGCCTCGAATCGCCATCCAGCCATGCCTGCAACCGCGCCGAATCATCGGCGGACAGCGGCCCGCGATCCATCAGCGCCACCCAACGGGCGGCTTCAGCGTCAATCTCGGTGCTGGTCTCGCGCTGCGTCATCGACCTCTTCGGCCTGTCCTACGCGTTCGGGATATCGGGAGGCGTCCTCCGCATTATCAATGCGCTTGCTCAGATCCATCAACAGATGGATTCCCTTCGCGACATGCTTCTTGACGGTATTCTCCGAGATGCCCAGGCGAAAGGCGGCTTCCCGCTGGCTGAGTCCTTCGAACTTGCAGAGATAGAATGCTTCGCGGCATCGGGCCGGGAACCGGGATATCGCCTTCACGAGACGGTTAAGTTCCTGGCGATCGCTATTGATGTCCTCGGGTGTCGGCCCGTCGTCCTCGACGATGAGGTACTCGAGTTCGCTGACCCTCTCGAACGAAACCACCTGTGCCTTGCGGACTTGTTGCAGCAGGATGGATTTCGCTGTCTGGAACATATAGCTGCGCGGATCGCGTATGTGTTCGACGCTGCCCAGCGAAGCCAATATCGCATAGGTTTCCTGCACCACATCATCGATATCGTGGGGCGACAGCGAGGTGCGGCGCTGGAGCCAGACACGCAATCCGCGCTCATGGGGCAACACGGCGCGGGAAAGCCAGAGCGCGCGCCTATCCGACAGAATATCCATCGCCCATCGTCATAGCGGATCCGTACGACACGTTGTTGACCCTCGGTCGCCAGCGCAGGCCAATCTCCATTGCATGGCCATGGCAGTCATGCGGCGATGCGATAAAGCGAAACGCCCTGAAACCGGGTTGTCACGACACTCCCCTTCATGGATGCGCTGCATCGACTGCGCGGTCCGGCGCTCAGAACCGGACCTTGGCGGTGATGCCATAGGCGCGCGGCTGGCCGGCGATGAAGGTCGGCGTGCCGAACTGGCGGCCGGTGTTGCCGGCGTCGATCAGGTATTCCTCGTCGGTCAGGTTGGTGCCCCACAGGCCGATGTCCCAGCGCCCGTTGTCCAGCGTCATGCCCATGCGCAGGCTCAGCAGGCCATAGGCGCCCTGTTCCAGGCCGGGCGTGTTCTCGTCTTCGAAATACACCCTCGATTTCCACGTGTACGACGGGCGCAGGTAGAAGCTGTTGCTGCCCATCGGCACGCGCCAGTCCAGGCCGAGGGCGGCCGAGTGGTCCGGCGTCAGGCGGAAACGGTGGCCGGCGTACAGCTGCGGGTTGCCGTCGTCGTCGCGGTCGTCGAAGCGCGCGTGCGTCCAGGCGTAGTTGGCGAACAGCACCAGGCCATCGGCCAGTTCGCCGGTGATCGACGCCTCGATGCCCTTGGCGGTGGCGTTGCCGCCATTGGTGGGGATCAGGAACGGCGTGCCGCCGGTGGGGTTGGGGATCTGGGTCTGGAAGTCGCTGTAGTCGTACCAGTAGGCGGACATGTCGTAGGCCAGGCGGCCGCCGGCGGTGCCGCCCTTCAGGCCGATCTCGTAGCTGTTGACGATTTCCGCCGGCAGCACTTCGCTGCCCTGGGGCGTGACATCGATGACGTTCGGACGGCGACCGCGGGAGGCGGTGGCGTAGCCGCTCAGGGTGGGGCTGAACTCGTAGCGTGCGGCGATGCGGCCGACGACCGCGTCGAAGTTCTCGGTCCGCTGCAGGCGCCCGTCGGTGGCGCTGTTGATGATGTTGTTGCCCGCCAGCGGCGCCGGCGCACCGGCGCCCAGGCCGTTGAACAGCGTGGGCGCGTTGCCGGCGAAGCCCTGGTAGCCGGCGGTCTGCTCTTCCCAGGTGGCGCGCAGGCCGGCGCTGAGTTCCAGCGCCGGGGTGACCCGCCAGGTGCCGTCGACGAACACGTCCCAGGCCTTGGTGGTGCCGTAGTTGGCGAACGCCTCGCGATGGTCGGAATTGAGCAGCGTGTGCAGCCCGCCCGGCAGCGCGTACGAGGTGAACGGATCGCCATTGGCGTCGAACAGCGGAATGGCCGGGAACGGGATGCCGCCCAGCAGCGCGCCGATCTGGTCGCGGAAGGTCGCGTCCTGCGACAGCAGGGCCAGCAGGCTGCGTTCGTCGGTGCTGAACGGCACGTACTGGGAGCCGTCCTCGTGGAAGTAGCTGGCGCCGAAGAAGCCGGCGAAATTGTCGCCGTTGTCGAAGCTGAAGCGGAACTCCTGGCTCCACTGGTCGCCCTGGGCGATCTCGGCGAACTCCATCGCCTTCAGCCGCGACCCGTCGGCATCGAATTCCTCGTGCGAATCGAAGCTGCGCCAGCCGCTGATGCTGTCCAGGGTCCAGTTGCCGCCCAGCCAGAACGAGCCCAGCGCGGTCAGGCCGCGCACCTTGCGGTCCAGGCCCAGCTCGTCGCCGCGGTTGAGCTCGGCGTCCGCGTAGGGGCTGGTGCTGCCCTGGCGGTTGGGGATGGTGCCGCTGATGAAGGCGGTGCCCGGCGGCGAGTCCTTCTGGTAGTTGGCGATCAGGTCGATGCGGCTGGCCTCGCCGACCAGCATGCCCAGGCTGGCGCGCACGGCCGTGGTGTCCTTGCCGTTGAGCGTGCCGCCGGCGGCGTTGTCGATGCTGCCGTCGCGCTCCTCGTGGAAGACCGCCACGCGCGCGAACAGCGCTTCCGGCGCGATGCTGGCGTTGACGTAGCCGCTGGCCAGGCGCTGGCTGTCGCTGCCCACGCCGATTTCCAGCTGCCCGGAATTCTCGTCGCGGGCCTTGTTCTGGATCAGGTGCACGGCGCCGACCTGCGCCGCGCGCCCGAACAGGGTGCCCTGCGGGCCGCGCAGCACTTCCACGCGTTCCATGTCGAACAGTTCCACCGAGGCGCCGCGCGAGCGGCTGATGGACACGCCGTCCTGGAACATCGAGATGCGCGGCTGCACGTTGGCCTCGCCGCTGTCGGACGTGATGCCGCGGATCACGTAGCCCGGGTTGTTGGGGCTCTGTTCCTGCACCTGCAGGCCGGGCACGAAGCCGGCCAGTCCGCCCAGCGTGGTGATGCCCTGGCGGTCGAGGAAATCGCCGGAATACGCCGTGATGGCGATGGGAACCTCCGACACCTGCTGCTCGCGCTTCTGCGCGGTCACGACGATCGTGTCCAACTGCGTGGCGCCGGCGGGCGAAGCGTTGTCGGTGTCCGGGGCGTCGGCCTGCTGTGCGGAAACGGCGAAGGGAAGGCCGGCCATGGCCAGGCAGAGCGCCAGGCAGAGGGGGCGGCGCGCGAATGCGGGGGCACAGGCTGAGGGCTGGGTCATGGAGGTCGCAGGTCGAGGATTGGGAGAAGGAGGTCGTGATGGCGGTACGGGACCGGCAAGGTCCAGGCGCATCGCCACACAGGCTGCCTTGTCCATGTTGCTTTCCCATGACGGCCGCCATTGCCACACCACCGCAATCTGCGCCCGTCATCCTGCCCGGCTTCGCAGGGCGGCCGGACGAAGGCCGTCGTCGCGGCCCGCCGCCGCATCGCATGGAGACCTACGTTGACCCGGACATCCCCCGCTCCGCTCCAATCCTCGCGCCGCCGCTTCCTCAAGCTGGTCGTCGCGGCCGCGGCCAGCACGCCCTTCGCCAGCCGCTGGTTCCCGCTGCATGCCGAAGAGACCGCGCCGGCCGTGTCGCGTGCGTTGTTTCCGCAGTCCGTCGCTTCCGGCGACCCCCGCCCCGATCGGGTGCTGTTGTGGACGCGTGCGCCCGCGCAGGATGGCGATGTCGCCGTGCGGCTGCAGGTGGCCGACGATGCCGGGTTCGCCCACCTGCGCGTGGAGCGCGAAATGACCGCGCCGGCGCGGCACGACCACTGCCTGCGCGTGCGGGTGGAAGGCCTGCAACCCGGCCAGCGCTACCACTATCGCTTCCTGCGCCGCGACGGCGCGGAATGGGTGGCTTCGCCGACCGGGACCACGCGCACCGCACCGTCGCCGGATGCGCCGACACCCGCGCTGCGCTTCGCCTTCATGAGCTGCCAGGACTACGGCGGGCGCTGGTACAACAGCCTGCTGCCGTTGCTGCAGCAGGAACTGGATTTCGTGCTGCACCTGGGCGACTTCATCTACGAGTCGGTCGGCGACGCCAGCTTCCAGAGCGTCGGTGGCGAACGCAGCATCGCGTTTGCCGACACCGCGGGCGCGTTGCGCGTGGGCAAGCGCGGCAACGACTACCTCGCCGCCGCCAGCCTGGACAACTACCGCCAGCTGCATCGCCAGTACCGCACCGACCCCGTGCTGCAGGCGCTGCTGGAACGCGCGCCGCTGGTGGCGATCTGGGACGATCATGAGTTCAGCGACGACTGCTGGCAGGACAGCGCCACCTATCTCAACGGCCGTGGCGCCGAGAACGACCGCCAGCGCCGCCGCAATGCCGAGCGCGCGTATTTCGAATACATGCCGGTGGACGTGGAGGTCGGCCCGACCGGGGAGGACGGTGCGCTGGACGTGGACGAAGCGCGACTGCATCCGCAGACCACCCTCTGGCGCGGCCTGGATTTCGGCCGCGACTGCCGGCTCATCCTGCTGGACTACCGCAGCCATCGGCCGGACCACCCGATTCCCGAGGATGCGTTCCCCGGCGCGCTGGCCTACGACGAGGCCGCGCTGCGCCGGCTGCTGCCCGCGATCGGGCTGGAATGGGCCTCGCTTTCGCCTTCATTGATGCCCTACCTGGACCTGGCCGACGAACAATGGAAACCGCTGCGCAAGCCGCTGCAGCGGGCGCTCGCGCGCGCCTACGCGGGGGAGGGCATCGACAAGCGCGCGGCGGTGCGGAAGGGCCAGGAACTGAGTTCGTCGCCGATGGCGGTCTACGTGGCCCGCGACGTGCTGCGCCGTTACAACGACGCGGTACCCGGCTTCATGCAGGTGGAATTGCCGCCGCAGGAACATGCCGGCTACGCACGCGGGTTGCCGTGGCTGGCGTTGGGCAAGAGCGGGTTGTTCAGCCACCTCGGCAGCCGCTACATGGTGGTGAAGGACAGTTACGACCTGCTGTTGGCACTCCGCCAGGCCGAGGGCGCGTTGCCGCTGGCCCTGGGCGAACCGCAGCAGGCCTGGCTGGCGCAGCAGTTGGCGCAGAGCGGCGCGCGCTGGAAGTTCGTCGCCAGCTCGGTGTCGATGACGCCGATGGTGCTGGACCTGTCCAATCCCGCCCTGGAGGCCCCGGAGCCGCTGCGTCGGCGGTTCTACCTCAACGTGGACCAGTGGGACGGATTCGCGACGCAGCGCGACGCACTGGTGCGGTCGATGGATGAGGCGGGGGGCGCCATCGTGCTGTCGGGCGACATCCATGCCAGCTTCGCCACCCAGCATTCGGCGCGCACGCTGGAATTCACCGCGCCGGCGGTGTCGTCGCAGACGCTGACCGACATCATGGCGGGCGCGGTGAAGGACGACCCGGCCACGGCCGAGGCGGGCGCCCGCCTGGTGGCGGGGCTGGACCGGATCCTGGCCGGGGGAGAGCCGCGCATCCGGCATGCGCAGACCACGCGGCATGGCGTCGGCATCATCGCGCTGGACCCGTCAGGCACGTGCGAGATGCAATTCCTGCTGCTTCCGGCCCAGGCGTGCCGGCAGGCCCTCTACGACGATCCCGGCCGTGTCGAGGCGCAGCTGGAGCGCCTCTCGTTCAAGGTGGAAGCATCGGCGTCGGGCGAACGGACAGCACGGCAGGTTTCGTAGGCCCATCGGCCTGGCCGGCGTTCAGCGCGCCAGCCAGGCCGCCAGCAGCGGCGCCAGCGCCAGCGCGATCCAGTCCAGCGTGCCGTTGGCCAGCGTGGTGAGCGTCCAGGCATGGTGCGCGCCCAGCCGCAGCGCGGAATCCCACGGCCCCAGCCCCAACGAGAAACCCAGTTGCGTGGCCACGATGCCCCACAACGCCAGTGCGCAGACCGCCAGGGTGGCGAGCAGGGCCAGAACGCTGCGTCCCGTGCCGCGCGCCATGCCGCCCAGGCGCAGCATCAGCACCACGTCCACGGCGGCCAGCAACGCCATCCAGCCGACCTGTTTCTGCAGATAAAGCGCCAGCATCACCCAGATCAGCACGAAACTCAGGCCGCCCAGCAACAGGAACACGGGAGAAAGCCAGCGGGGCGGACGACGCAGGGCAGGGGACATGGGGACTCCGGCAGGGCCGCCAAGGATAAGGCCTGCACGCGTCGGATTGGGGCGCGGGGGCTACAATGGGCCTTCTTGCGACGCCCTCCGGGCGCCCCCATCTGGTCCCCATGTATTCCCGTAGCAGCGAACCCGTCCAATTCGAGCGAGACTGCGCCGCCGTGCTGGTGCCGCAGGGCGAACTCGTCACCCTGCCCGCCGGCAGCCATGGCTACATCACCCAGGCATTGGGGGGCAGCTATACCGTGTTCGTCGAAGGCAACCTGTTCCGCATCGCGGGCAAGGACGGCGACGCCATCGGCAAGGAACCCACCGAGCCGCTGACATTGCCCGACGATGCCAGCGACGAGGAAGTCGAGGCGCTGGTATGGAACCAGCTGCGCACTTGTTTCGACCCCGAGATCCCGTTCAACATCGTCGACCTGGGTCTGGTGTACGAAGCCAACCTCAGCAAGCGCGACGACGGACAGCGCGAGGTGGAGGTCAAGATGACGCTGACCGCGCCGGGCTGCGGCATGGGCGAGATCCTGGTGGACGACGTGCGCAGCAAGCTGGAGATGATCCCCACCATCGCCGATGCGGATGTCGAACTGGTGTTCGACCCGCCGTGGGGCCGCCACATGATGTCCGAGGCCGCCAAGCTGGAAACCGGCATGCTCTGAGTCCGCGCGACTCGCCACTCATTTGCGTAGAACCGTCAGGAAGGAAGAGATGAACGTCATGAACGCCGCCCCGTTGACCTACCGCGTGCACCGCTCGCCGAACGCCAGGCCGGCGGCCGAACGCGACGCCATCCTCGCCAATCCCGGGTTCGGCCTGCACTTCACCGACCACATGGTCGCCATCGAATGGGACAAGGCGCAGGGCTGGCACGATGCCGAAGTGCGCGCCTATGGCCCGTTGTCGCTCGACCCGGCCGCGTCGGTGCTGCACTACGGCCAGGAGATCTTCGAAGGCATCAAGGCCTATCGCCATGCCGACGGTTCCATCTGGACCTTCCGCCCTGACGCCAACGGCGCGCGCCTGCAACGCTCGGCCGCGCGCCTGGCGCTGCCGCAGCTGCCGGTGGCCGAATTCGTCGAATCCCTGCGCCAACTGGTCGCGGTGGACGCGGACTGGGTGCCGTCCGCGCCGGAGACCAGCCTGTACTTCCGTCCCTTCATGATCGCCACCGAGGCTTTCCTGGGCGTGCGCGCCGCGCACAAGGCCGGCTACTACGTCATCGCCAGCCCCGCCGGCCCGTACTTCGCCAAGGGCGTGGCGCCGGTGTCGATCTGGCTGTCCACCGACTACGCGCGTGCGGCCAAGGGTGGCACCGGCGCGGCCAAGTGCGGCGGCAACTACGCCGCCTCGCTGCTGCCGCAGCAGGAAGCCGCCGCGCAGGGCTGCTCGCAGGTGTTGTTCCTCGATCCGGTGGAAGGCGAGTACCTGGAAGAACTGGGCGGCATGAACGTGTTCATGGTCTACAGGGACGGCCGCGTGGTCACCCCGGAACTGTCCGGCAGCATCCTGGAGGGCATCACCCGTTCCAGCATCCTGCAACTGGCGCGCGATCGCGGCCACGCTGTCGAGGAGCGCAAGGTGTCCATCGGCGAGTGGAAGCAGGGCGTGGCCTCGGGCGAGATCGCCGAAGTGTTCGCCTGCGGCACCGCCGCGGTGATCACGCCGATCGGCGAACTGAAAGGCAAGGACTTCACGGTGGGCGACGTCAACGCGCCGGCGGGTGAAGTGACGATGGCGATCCGCAAGGAACTGACCGACATCCAGTACGGCCGCCTTCCCGACCGCCACGGCTGGCTGGTCAAGCTGCGCGACTGATCCATCGATAGCACGTATGACGAAAGGCCCGCACTGCAAGGTGCGGGCTTTTTCGTTTCAGCATGACTCCAGCACCCCCTCTGGCGGCCCCTGTCGGACACCCGGGAATCTGCTGCGATCAGCGGGTGACGAAGGCGGCCACGATGAGCACGCAGAAAATGCCGACGTTGAGCTTGGGCTCCCAGTACTCCATGAACAGGAAGGTGATCGCCAGCCATCCGAATGCCGCCAGTACAGACAGGATCAGTACCGGGGTCGCGCTGAGCAGGTCCATGGCCCGCCAGGCCAGAAAAAGCCCAAGCAACCCGAACGCTACCTGTCCCAACGAAAAAGCGGAGTTCAGCCCGTAGTACAGGGTCGTCTCCAAGCCGGGTTCGCGCTTGCCCCGCAGGTACTGCGACACCACGTCAATGATGAAGTGAAGCGACCCGCTCAGGGCAAGCCAGCCGTAAGCTGCATAGACGATGTATTTGTGCATGGTGGGTTCGCCTGTGGAATGGAGATGGCCTGGGCGCACTGACCCGGTTGCATGGAAACCGAGTTGCTCGTTCATCGGACAAGAGGCATGGTTCGAGGATCAACGAGGGTTCGGTTTCCGGATGGTAGCGACGCCGGTGTCCCGTTCATCGCCAGCGGAGAAATCCACTTCTGTCAGCCGCTCCGACTCGATCCATAACCTTGCGGCGGCGTCCGTATCCGTTGCCTGCGGCGGCACCCTGGAGATGGCGGGATAACCCCGGGTTTCGCTGAGCCTGTCCGGGCCGTAGTAGGCGCCGCCTTGCGCCTGCGGCGAAGTCGCGGCGAAGAGCGTCGGCAAGGCGCCCTGCGCGGCCGGTTGGAACAGAAACCACATGAGACGACGGAGCACGCCGGCGGCGCTCCTTGTGCCGGAGCCATTGGGGATCAGGTCGGTGCGCGACACGCCTGGATGAGCAGCGATGCTCTGGATGCCCCAGCCCGCCGCATCGCTGCGGCGCTGCAGTTCGAGGGCGAACATCAGGCAGGCCAGTTTCGACTGGCCATAGGCGACCATCGGCTTGTAGCTGCGCTCGGACTGCAAGTCGTCGAAGTGGATCGCACCGGCGCGAGCGGCGATGCTGGAGAGGGTGACGACGCGCGGCTGATTGCCCTTGCGCAGCAATGGCAGAAGCTGGGCGGTCAACGCGAAGTGGCCCAGGTAGTTCGTGCCGAACTGAAGCTCGAATCCGTCGGCGGTCACCTGCCGCTCTGGGGGCGTCATCACGCCCGCGTTGTTGATCAGCAGGTCGAGGCTGCCCAGCGAGTCCAGCAGCCCCTCGCCGAATGCTTCGATGGAATCGAGGCTGGCGAGATCCAGCGCCCTGAATCTTACATTCGCGCCGGGAACGCTTTGGCGAATGCGGTCGACGGCGGCCGCTCCTTTCGACGAGCTTCGACCTGCGATGATGACGTTCGCACCGGCACGGGCCAGCGCCAATGCGTCTTCGAACCCAAGGCCGCCAGTGCCGGTGACGACCGCCGTGCGGCCGCGTTGGGAAGGGATGTCGGAAGCTGTCCAGTGGGTCATGATTCTTGCCTTGCAAAAGGGACGGAAAGGGGGCGTGGCCGACGTTCGTCAGGTATCCGATGCGATCAACGGGCGCGTGAGGGGAAACGCGTGCCGGTGATCTCTTCGGTGGTCGTCCACAGCCGTGAGGCCGCTTCGGCGTCTTCTGCGGCGGCGGGCACCGTGGCGAGACCAAGCGGGCCACTGATTTCGTTCTGGCCGGTCGGCCCGTAGTAGACCCCGCCTTGCGCCTCGGGCGCGGTGGCGGCGTACAGCGTGGGCACGGCTCCCTGGGCCGCAGTCTGCAAGTGCTCGCGCATGGCGGACCACTGGCGTCCCTGTTCGCTGTCCAGGCCGGGTCCGCGCGCGACCAGTTCGGTCACCGAGACGCCGGGATGGGCGGCCATGCTCTGGATGCCCCAGCCCGCGGCATCGCTGCGCCGCTGCAGTTCGAATGCGAACATCAGGCACGCCAGCTTGGACTGGGCATAGACGGTCATCGGCTCATAAGTCTGCGTGAACTGCAGGTCGTCGAAGTTGATCCTGCCCCCGCGGTGGATGGCGATGCTGGACAGGGTGACGACGCGGGGAGAATCGCTCTTGCGCAGCAGCGGCAGCAGTTCGGCCGTCAGGACGAAGTGCCCCGCGTAGTTCGTGGCGAACTGCATTTCGAAGCCGTCCGCGGACGTGCCGCGTTCCGGCGGCGCCATGATCGCCGCGTTGTTGATCAGGCCGTCGAGTCGGGGCAGGGTGGTGCCGAGACGCTGGCCCAGTGCGCGAACCGAGGACAGATCGGCCAGATCCACGGGCTCGAACTGCACTTGGGCGTCAGGCACCTCCTGTTTGATCCGGTCGATCGCTTCCTGACCCCGCTGGGGGTTGCGCGCTGCGATGACCACCTGGGCGCCCGCGGCAGCCAATGCCTTGGCATCCTCGAACCCCATGCCGCTGGTTCCGCCGGTGACCAGGAAGATGCGCCCCTTCTGGGAGGGCATGTCGGCCACGCCCCAATCGGGCTTGGGCGGATTCTGCGCAACCGCACTGCCTGCGGCAAAGGCGCAACTCACCAGCATGCCAAGGGCGGCGAGGCGGTTTCGCCATGCGGAACGGGAGGTACGCGTGTTCTCAGTTCGCAGTATGTTGATCATCTCTTGTCCTCACAGTGGGTTGGTTTTTCTGACGTTGGAGCGCGGTGATGCCTCATGCGCGCAGAGCTCAGACGGTCCGGGTTGGATCTGTCTTGCTGGGGGAGGTTGTGGCGTGCGCCACGGGTAGGTCGGGGCCGTCGTGCGCATCGTCGGAGGCCGCAGGCGCGGTGCTTGCCGGCGGCAGTGCCGCGCGCCCCAGCCAGAGGCCCAGCGCGGCCCAGGCCAGCGCCAGCGGCACGACCACGCTGACCAGTCCGCCCATGGCCAGTCCCAACCGTCCGAGCGCACCTTCGGTCTGCGCGCCGACGACATCGCCGGCGCGGTAGATGAAGGTGTCGACGAAGGCCTTGGCCTTGTACTTCTCCTCACGGCTGACCACGGTGAACAGCGCTTCCCGCGCCGGCCGGGTGATGCCGCGCTGCACCGCGCGGTTGGCGGCCTCGAGCAGGACCAGCACCACGAACGAGCCGTAGATCGCCAACCCGATGAAGCCGAGCGCGGTCGCCACCGGCAGGATCGCCAGCGCCACGCCGAGGCCGAAGCGCTTGATGATCTTCCCGGTCAGGGTGAGCTGCAGGACCAGCACCGCGACCTGCGTCCACATGTCGATGTTGCCGAGGATCGCCGCGCGCGCATCCATGCTGTCGGATACCGCCGCGACCATCTGCAGGCGGGTGAAGTAGATGAACGTCGCGAGGATGGTCATCAGCAGGATGTAGCCGGCGATGCCGGTCAGGTAGCGCGACCGGAACACCGCACGCAGGCCCGCCCAGGCGCTGCCGCCGATGCGCTCGGCCTCGCTTGAAAATCCGCCCGCGGCGGCGGATGTATCGGTGCCGACCCGATCCGGCGCCACGCGAACCAGAAGCCAGGCCATGGCCAGGGCCAGCAGCAGGAATCCGCCCGCGACAAGGAGCAGGTTGGGCGTACCCAGCGGCTGGGCCAGTTGCGACGTGAGCCACGGTCCGAAGATCGCGCCGAGCGTACCGCCCACCGAGATCAGGGCGAAGAAGCGCTTGCCCTGGTCGCTGGTGAAGCGGTCGGCCAGCAGCGCCCAGAACACCATGGTGACGAACAGGTTGAACACGCTGAACCAGACGTAGAACACCTGGCCGCTGCGCTGGCCGACCGCGCCGGGTGCGAACATCAGCAGCGCCCAGAAGCCCGCCAGGCTCAGCACGAAGAAGCCGTAGGTCGCGCCGATGAACTGCAGCCGCTTCAAGCGGCTGACCAGCCAGCCGTACAGCGGGTTCACCGCCAGCGTCACCACCGCGGTGCCGATGAACAGCCAACGGATGCTCTCGATCCCGCGCTCCATGCCCAGGGCATCGCGTGCTGGCCGCAACAGCATCAGCGCGGTCAGCACGCAGAAGAAGAACAAGGCCGCGATCAGCACCGGGCCGATCTCCTCGCGGCGGAGGTTGAACAGGGCCTGCAACAGGCGTGGGCGACGCGGCGCCGGTGTGGTGGTTCGACTCATGGGGAGGGGATCCTGGCTCGGAGTACGCCGTACAAGCGCGTGTTGACGTTCATTCGGCGAGGCGCGACGGGAACCGCGTGCCGCTGAGTTCTTCGCTGACGCTCCACGGGCGGGCGATCGCCTGGGCATCCGTTGCGGCGGTGGGCACCTTGGCGGGGCCGCGCCGAGAAGGGGTATCGGAAGCTGTCCGGTTGGCCATGGTCTTTCCCTTACGAGGGGTGGGAAGGTAAGCTGGATGCATGAATATATACACCTAGTGCAAAAATTAACGTACTGAGTGCAAATTAAAGATTCTTTAAGCGATACATACGCCAGGCACTCGAATGTCGGAAATCTTCCTCCCCGTGGGCGCTGCCCCCGCAGAAGGCCTGCGGGAACGCAAGCGCCGCGAAACACGTCAGCGCATCGCCGAAACCGCGCTGCGCTTGTTCCTCTCCAAGGGCTACGAAGGCACGACGCTGGACGCCATCGCGGCGGAGGCGGGCATCTCGCGCCGCACCTTCTTCTCGTACTTCAAGTCGAAGGACGACATCATCCTGTTCGGGCTGGAGGCCGATTCGGCCATGCTGATCGCCGATCTGCTGAAGACATCGCCCGACGTACCGCCGCTCGATGCCGTTCGCGATGTGATGGTGAAGCGCATCGCGCGCCATACGACCGAGCAGATGAAAGCCATCGACGATCTCATGCTGTCGAGCGAATCGCTGCTTGCTCGCAAGCAGACGTTCTACGCAAAACAGGAGCAGGCGCTCTTCAACGCGATGTGCGAGGTCTGGCGGCAGCCCGAGCGCCGTCCGGCGCTGCGGATGGTGGCCATGGTGTCCATCGGTGCGATGAGAGTCGCGCTTCAGGCATGGAGGGAGCAGACCGGCCAGCGGAAGCCGGCGGCCAGGTTCCTGCGGGACGCCTTCGGCAGCCTGAAATCCGAGCTTTGAAGTTTGAAGGGAGGATGCGCCGCCTCCGAAGCTGACGGTCTGCTCCCCCCACTGCTTGCGCTCGGCAGGGTCCACCGCGATCACGTCCATGCCGTCGATCGCGTCACAGGCTCGGTCCGAGCGTTGGACTCCCCAACGGAGGGGCCGAGGATGCCGATGCCACGCCGCGGTCGTGCCCGTCCAACGGCTACGAGACGGCCTCTGGAGACTTTATGCCCATCCGGAGCAGATCAAGTACCGGTCTCACGACGGTGCGCGATGGACCACGCGGATGAGCTTCAGCACGGCGCGGTTGACGGCGGTGGCGGTGCGGTGGGGCAGCTCCTCGACCAGACTGAGGCCCCAACTGCGATCGACCAGGGTCAGGAGGCAGTGGCGCTCGCCGGCTGCGCCGATGACGGTGTCGCCTTCCCAGTCTCCGGGCTCCTGCCGCAGCTCAATGGCTTCAGGGCGCGTGTCGATCATGGGCTTGCCCTGTAGGCGGCCCCTGCTTGCCACCTTGTCCCAGGTGGCGGAACAGGCGACCGCCTTGGCGGCATCAGAGACGCCCGTTCCTGCGCAGTTCAGTGCCAAGCTCCTGGATATGCCGCTCGCCCTCCACCAAGGCATCGCGGTTGGTGTGGACCGAGTAGTGGCCGACCGCCAACTCATGGTCGTGCAGCGTCGAGGCGCCGAGCACGAAGAGCGTCTCGGTTTTGGCCTTGAAGGTGACGCCGTTTTCCGACCGATCGAAGATGACCAATTCACCGGTCACGACGCGATCCGGTGCCGACAGGGCGCCCTTCGACACTCCGATCCAAAGCACTTCCTGCCCACCAGGTGGGGTAAAGCGCCAGCTCTCGCCGGCCACAAGCTTCACCGTGAGCAAGGTGATGGGGAGATCGGCTGCGAACTTGCCCCTGGCAGCGCCGAGTCGGCCCATCAGAACGCGCGCAGGACCGTCCGTCTCGATGTCCTCCGCTTGCCAGTAGCTGGACTCGTAGGGCGCCAGCTCCAGTTCCGGCGGCATGGCGATCCAAAGTTGAAAGCCTGCAACGCGTCCTTCGACCGCGCCTCCCCCGTGCCACATGCCCTTGCCGGCCATCATCCATTCAACGCCGCCGGGCAGCACGGTCCCGCTCGTGCCGTCCGGATCGGTGTAATCGATGGCGCCTTCGAACACGTGGGTGACCGTTGCGATGCCGGAATGCGGGTGCAATCCGAACATCATCTCGGGACCGTCCTTGTCGAACAGGTCGAAATAGACGAATGGCTTGACTACCCGCCCGAGATGATCGGGACGGATGTATCGAAAGTGGCTGCCACGCGAGCGATGGCTGATGGTCCGTTCGAATTGGTCCGCCGGATGTCGAAGGGTGCCGGTAGCGCTCATGCTTCGAGCGCTCTCGCGGCCATCGTCGCTTTCGCCCACCAGACCAGCTCGTCGAACGCGCCTTTCGCGTAAGGCAGCAGGTTGGCCTCGATTTCCTCGAGCGGCCGGTCATGGCCGAAGGGAGAAACGGTAAAGAAGTCCCCGCCTGCGATATGGACGGCCGCGGCCGTCGACACCATCTGCAACTCCACGCCGATCTGTCGCAGGTGCTCGATCGAACGCGCTGCGCCGACACCGCCATAGCCGACAGCGGTGAAAGGCTTGTGATTCCATTCCTTGTAAGCTTCGTCGAGGGCGTTCTTCAGCACGGCGGGCAAGGAATGGTTGTATTCCGGTACAACGAAGATGAACCCATCATATTTGCCGACGGTCTCCTGCCACCGCACCGCTTCGGGATTCTGGCTCGGCACGAACCTGTTCGTCGATATTTCGTCGAAGAAGGGCATCGGGTGGTCGCGCAGGTCCACCAACTCCACGTCCATGTCGGTGCGAGCCCTGGCCTGCTTCAGAATCCATTGCGCGGGCTTGTCGGCGAAGCGGGTCGGACGGGTCGAGCCGATGATGACGGCGATCTTTGGCGTTGTGTTCACGATAACCTCTTGTATGCTGGTTTCCAATGGAAACCAATCTACGGCGGGCCCTCGAGGCCGACAAGGAGGCACTTTGAAGAAACCTGATCACCGCGGAGATAGCGCCCAGTGCGAGCACATCAGCGGCATGATCGCGAGGATCAGCGACAAGTGGACGATGCTCGTGGTACACGTTCTCGGCAGCGGTCCCCACCGCTTCAACGCACTGCGTCGTGCGGTTGGCGAGATCAGCCAGAAGGTACTGGCCTCGACCTTGAGGGATCTGGAGGAGAACGGCTTCGTTTCCCGTACGGTGACGCCCGTAAAACCGCCTCAAGTCGAATATGCACTGACCAAACTTGGGTTTGAGTTTCTTGTGCCGGTGCGGGCGCTCGCCGAGTGGGTCATCGAGAACTCGTCGCGCATGGACGCCGCACGCGCGACCTATGCCAAGCGCCGCAACATCGAAGAACGAACGAGGATCTAGCGCTATGAAAACATTTGCCGACAAAGTCGTTCTCGTCACCGGCGGCACCTCCGGCATCGGCCGGGCCACCGCTCTTGCGTTCGCTCGGGAAGGGGCCAACGTTGCCGTTGTCGGACGGCGGGAAGATGAGGGTGCGGAATCCGTTGCTCTCATCGAGCAAGCAGGCGGCAAAGGACTTTTCGTGCGGGCCGATGTTTCGGTCGAAGATGAGGTTGCCTCAATGGTCGCGCGGACCGTCGAGGTGTTCGGTGGCTTGAATTTCGCCTTCAACAATGCGGGTATTTTCCTCCCGCCCGCCCCCATTACCGAAATAACAGCCGAGGCCATCGACCGCATCCTGGCCGTCAACGTGCGCGGCGTCGCGCTTTGCATGAAGCACGAAATCCCGGCGATCATGAAAAATGGCGGCGGCGGCATCGTCAATACCGCCTCGTTCCTGGGAATCCGGGCCTTTCCGGGTTCGGCGATATACAACGCGAGCAAGTTTGCCGTCATCGGGCTGACCAAATCGGCGGCAGTCGAGTTCGCTGCACAAGGAGTCCGGGTCAACGTGGTGTGTCCAGGCGTGATCGATACGCCCATGAACGAGGAGATGCGAGCGGAAGAAAGCGGCCGCGATTTTCTCAATGGACTACAGCCGATGAAGCGCACTGGCCGTCCCGAAGAGATTGCTGGGGCGGTCCTCTACCTGTGTTCGCCAAGCGCGGGGTTTACCACGGGCACGATTCTCAGCGTGGATGGAGGAATCACGGTTTAGAAGGCTCCGATCAAGACCCATGAAGGGCGGTTCGCACGTCCGACCGAACCCTTCACCTCCATCACCGGGCCGGTCGGGTACTGCTCCAGTTTTCCGACCGCGGCGGCAGCACGATGCAGCATCTGTCGCTGGCATTGCAGCCGGGATTCGGCGAAGCATTCGATACGCATCGAGCTATGCAGCAGGCGCAGTGCTCCTTCCGTGCTCAAGCCAAGAGCAAGGCACGGGCCGACCTGAATGGCGCAGATCAGTCGTTCTATGCCAGAAGGAGCAGGCGCTCTTAGGCGCGCTGTGCTATTGCCGCGCCGCCTGATCGAAAGGCTTGCGCCCAGCGCTGGGCGTGCGTCACAGCAGCTTTTCCTCGGCGGCCTGATAGACGGTTCTTACGGTCGGCTGGAAGCCCAGGCGACGGGCCAATGACCCGTTGGCATGCAGCTTCCGGGATCCATGCGGCCCTGTGGCCTCGCAGGTCCAGATGTTCCGGCCGCTGCGCTGCTTGCGGTGGAACTGCAGCTTCTCGAATCGCTTCCGCGCCTGCTGCCAGTCGGCCATGTCGTCCTGCTTGGCGAGGAATGCGACGCACGGGCGATCCTGCGCGTCATCGAACATGACGTCGCACCGGTACAAGCTGCCGTCGGCATGCGTGCGATTCGACCGCATGCCGCATTGCATGGACATGCATGCTCCACAAGCATCGTGAGCGCATGTAGTTTTCACGCGCGACGCACGTAAATGAATCTACATCGCGATGTCCACCGGTGGCTCCGCTACATGCGTGTAGCTGGACGATTACGTTTTGGCGTGCGTCGCGCGAAGTGTGTCTTTCATCGCTGATTCGCGGCGGCGGCGTCCGCTAGCTTCGTCCTGCATCACGCGTTCGCGTGATCGTGCTCCGGTCGAAACGCAACAGGCCGCCAATCCCCCTCTCGCTCCCCATGCGAATCGACCGGGACGTTCGCCGCTCCTGCGGCTTTCATCATCCAACGAGGGAGAATCTGATGTCCGTTCTTGCGAAACGTCGTTCGCGCTGGCAGGTCGTGGGCCTGGCCGCCGCGGTAGTGGCATCGTTGTACGCGCTTCCCGCGGCCGCCGGCCGGGTGGATACCAGTGGCTTGCAGGCGGAAGAGCCGGAGGGCTTCGATCGCTTCATCGTGAAATACCGCGATGGCAGCAGTGAAGCGGGCAGCGCCGCATCGCTGACGAAATCCCTCAACACCGCGGCGAGCAGCGGCGTGGCCAAGCGCAACGGACGCGCACTGGGCCTGCAACGGTTGATGCGCCTGGCCGCCGGTGGCGCCGACGTGGTGCGCGCCGACCGCAAGCTGGACCGCGTGGAAGCCGAATCGCTGATGCGCCAGCTGGCCGCCGACCCCAACGTGGAGTACGTGGAAGTCGACCAGCGCATGTATCCGACGCTGGTGCCCAACGACACGCGTTTCTCCGAACAGTGGGCGTTCGGCACCAGCAGCGCCGGCATCAACGTGCGTCCGGCGTGGGACAAGTCCACCGGTGCCGGCGTGGTGGTGGCCGTGATCGACACCGGCATCACCAACCATGCCGACCTCAACGCCAACATCCTGCCCGGCTACGACTTCATCAGCGACACCTTCGTCTCGCGCGACGGCAACGGCCGCGATTCCAATCCCAACGACGAGGGCGACTGGAACCCGGTGGCGGGCGAATGCTATGCCGGTTCGCCGGTGAGCAACTCCAGTTGGCACGGCACGCACGTGGCCGGCACGGTGGCCGCGGTGACCAACAACGCCACCGGCGTGGCCGGCACCGCGTTCAACGCCAAGGTGGTGCCGGTGCGCGTGCTGGGCCGTTGCGGCGGCTACACGTCCGACATCGCCGACGCCATCACCTGGGCCTCCGGCGGCACCGTCAGCGGCGTGCCGGCCAACGCCAACCCGGCCGAGGTGATCAACCTGTCGCTGGGTGGCAGCGGCAGTTGCTCGGCCACCTACCAGAACGCCATCAACGGCGCCGTCTCGCGCGGGACCACCGTGGTGGTGGCGGCGGGCAACAGCAACACCAACGTTTCCAGTTCGGTGCCGGCCAACTGCCCCAACGTCATCGCGGTGGCGGCCACCACGTCGGCCGGTTCGCGCGCCAGCTTCTCCAACTACGGCGCCGGCATCGACATCTCCGCACCGGGCCAGAGCATCCTGTCCACGTTGAACACCGGCACCACCACGCCGGGCAGTGCCAGCTACGCGTCCTACAACGGCACCTCGATGGCGGCGCCGCACGTGGCCGGCATCGTCGCGCTGATGCAGGCGGCCGCTTCTTCGCCGCTGACGCCGGCGCAGGTGGAGAGCATCCTCAAGAGCACCGCGCGTCCGTTGCCGGGCACGTGTTCCGGCGGCTGCGGCGCGGGCATCGCCAATGCCGACGGCGCGGTGGTCGCGGCGACAGGTGGCGGTGGAGGCGGCGGCAACCAGTTGCAGAATGGCGTACCGGTCAGCGGCCTGTCGGCCGGCACCGGCAATTCGCTCAACTACACCTTCCAGGTGCCCACCGGGACCAGCCAGCTCAGGGTGACCATCGCCGGCGGCACGGGCGACGCCGACCTGTACGTGCGCTATGGCAGCGCGCCGACCGACACGGTGTACAACTGCCGTCCGTATCTCTACGGCAACAACGAGACCTGCACGATCAACGCGCCGCAGTCGGGTACGTGGCACATCCGCGTGAAGGCCTACACCAGCTTCTCCGGCGTGACGCTCACGGCTACGCGCTGAACCACTGCATCGTTGCAGGCAAGCCAAACGGAAACCCCGGCGAAAGCCGGGGTTTTCCTTTCGGGGCATCGCATGCGCGTGCGGGCCGGAGCCGTGTCAGCCGACCGCCTCGAAGCGGTTCGCCGCGACGTTCTTGCGCACCTTGGCCGGATCCCAGATGCGGCCGTTCATGGCGATGTAGACGCCAGCGGGCAGCGACTGCACCGCGCCGACCGCGCAGCCGATGTTGAATTCCGCGTCGGAGCCGCGGAAGCGCGCCGGGTTCAGCGCGCCGGTCAGCACGATGGTCTTGCCCGGGATCGACTGCAGCACCTTGCCCGTTTCCACCATCGAATCGGTGCCGTGGGTGATCAGTACGTGGCGCGCCGACTGCGCGGCGACGGTGGCGCGGACCAGTTCGCGGTCCTCGTCGGTGATGTGCAGCGAGTCCTTGCGGATGATCGGGATGACGGTGAATCGGAAGGCCACGCCCAGTTCCTTCAGGATCTGGCCGATCTGCGGATCGCCGATCTGGTAGTCGGACTTGTCGTCGAAGTAGATCTTGTCGATCGTGCCACCTGTGGTGACGATCAGCAGCTCTTCCATCTCATTGCTCCTGCGCGGCGGCGGCATCGGCCGCGCGCGCTTCTTCGGGGGTGACCAGGTGGTAGTCGTCGCCGTACACCTCGCACAACGACAGCCAGGCGGCGCCGGGCGGGGCGACCACCTGCCGATTATCGCCGCTGGGGCGGCTGAACGTGCAGCGCGGCGGCGCATCGTCGCGTTCGCTGGCGAAATCCGCGCCGATGGTGACCATCAACGCCATGGGGCCGTCGCCGTGCAGGCGGCCATCCTCGTCCAATGGCCAGGCATGGTGTTCCCACGAGCAGCAGCTGGCGCGGCCGGATTCGACGATATGGCCGTCGATGATCCGCACGTCGGCATAGCCGCCGCTGAAGAAGTGGTACAGCGTCCGGCCATCGCGGTCGATGCGGTAGAGGTCGCCTTCGCAGTTGGGACCGGCGCCGCACATGCCGCGCACCTCCACTTCGTGCATGCCGTCGCCGTCGATGTCGACCAGCGAAGCGTGGCCCGTCGGACTCTCTTCGATGTCCTGTTCGATCTCCAGCGTGTCGCACTGCCGGCCGTCGGCGCAGCGCAGTTCGACGATGTAGCGGCGGGTGGCGCCGGCAGGGCATTCCGTGCGCAACGACAGCGTGCTGCCGTCGCGGTTGCCGGCCTGTTCGGCTGGGCTGGCCTCGCAGGCGGCCTCCTGTGCCCGCGCGTGCGTGACCGACGCGGACGACGCGGCCAGTGCCAATAGCGCTGCCAGGCGGCGCATCACGCCTTCTTCCGGAAACGCCCGCGCAGCGCGGGCCAGCTGGTCGCCAGCACGATGCCGACCGACAGCACGATGCCGCCCCAGGCATAGCCGGCTTCGGCCGGCCGCGACCATGCCACCATCACCGCGTGGGCGAACCAGAACAGCGCGAACACGCCGGCCCAGAACGCGGCACTGGTCCTGCGCACCAGCACGCCCAGCGACAGCAGCACCGGCGGCAGGCAGAACACCAGCAGCACGGCGGTGTAATGGCGGTCGCCGAGGAACCAGACCGCGTACAGCGCGGCAAGCGCCAGCAGCATGGCGGCCAGCCATGCCCGCGAACGATCCATCTCCATCACGGCGCCCCCAGCCGGCGCGCGATGTCGGCCACGCGGCGGCCCAGCGCGCGCGCCAGCGCGGCTTCCTCTTCGCTGGGTTGCGGATCGTCTTCGCCGCCGGCCACGTGGCTGGCGCCGTAGGGCGTGCCGCCGGTGCGCGTGCTGCTCAGCTGCGGCTCGGTGAAGGGGATGCCCACGATCACGCAGCCGTGATGCAGCAGCGGTACCTGCATCGACAGCAGGGTCGATTCCTGCCCGCCGTGCTGGGTGGCGGTGGAGGTGAACACCGCCGCCGGCTTGCCGACCAGCGTGCCGCTGGCCCATTCGGCGCCCAGGCCGTCGATGAAGTGCTTGACCGGCGCGGCCATGTTGCCGAAGCGGGTGGGGCTGCCCAGCACCAGGCCCGCGCATTCGGCCAGGTCGCGCCGGTCCACGTAGGGCGCGCCGTCCTCGGGCACGGGCGGGGCGGCCTGCTGGGTCACCGCCGCCACCGGCGGCACGCTGCGCAGGCGCGCGGACATGCCGTCCACTTCGCCCACGCCGCGCGCGATCTGCCGCGCCAGTCGCGCCACCGAACCGCCGCGGCTGTAGTAGAGCACCAGGATCTCGGGCATCGGGCCGTCATCGTCGCTTGGGAAGGCGCCTAGTATCGGCGATGTCGTCCCCGCGGCGCATCGGTTACCCTTCCGGCCATGGAGCCACTGGATTCATTGAACCGCTGGAGCGAGCGCATGCGCGACCGCGCGCGCATGGGCACGTTCTTCCGCTTCCTGGCCAGGCGCTTCCTCGACGACCGCCTGTTCCAGGCCGCCGGCTCGCTGGCCTACACCACCTTGTTCGCGCTGGTGCCGCTGGCGATGGTGGTGTTCGGTGTGCTGTCGGCGTTCCCGGTATTCCAGGAATGGAGCGCGCAGCTGCGCGACTACATCTTCGCCAACTTCCTGCCGGGCGCGGCGGCCAGCCTGAAGACCAGGCTGGACGGCTTCCTCGCCAATACCGGCAAGCTGACCGCGGTCGGCGTGGTCGCGCTGGTGGTGTCGCTGCTGATCACGCTCAACAGCATCGAGGCCACGCTCAACCGCATCTGGCGCGTCTCCAGCGCGCGGCCCAAGCTGTCGCGCTTCCTGGTGTACTGGACCGTGCTGACGCTGGGCGCGCTGATGGCCGCGGCCTCGCTGGCGCTGTCGGCGCGCCTTTATGCATTGCCGCTGTTCGCCACCAGCGGCGGCAAGCTGCTGCAGGGGCTGTCGTTGAGCCTGGCGCCGGTGCTGATCGAGTTCGCGGCCATCGCGGTGATCTACCGCGTGGTGCCGCACCGGACCATCAAGTGGCGCTACGCGGTGGCCGGCGCGCTGCTGGCCACGGTGCTGCTGGAACTGGCCAAGTGGGGCCTGGGCGTGTACCTGGGCAGCTTCCATGCCTACCAGAAGATATATGGCGCGGTGGCGGCGGCGCCGATCCTGCTGCTGTGGATCTACCTGTGCTGGATCGCGGTGCTGCTGGGCGCGTCGCTGGCCTCGGGCATGGCGGCCTTCCGCTACCAGCCGGTCTCGATGCGGTTGCCGCTGGGCTACGAGATCTACGGCCTGCTGCGCATGCTGGGCCGTTTCGCCCAGGCGCGCGGACAGGGGCGCGGCCTGCACAGCGACCAGATCCTGGAGATGGAGCCGATGCTGACCGATTCGCTGATCCAGCAGATGCTGGCGCAGCTGTCCGGGATCAACCTGCTGCGCCGCGACGAGGAAGGCGAATGGCTGCTGGCGCGCGACCTGGACGACCTGACGCTGTGCGACCTGTACGAAGCCTGCCAGTTGCGCATCCCGGTGGCGGAAGCGCACTTGCCTTTCCACGACGATGCGCTGGGCCGCGCGGCCCTGTCCGCGCTGGACGAACTGCGCATGCCGTTGCGCGAACTGATGAAACGCCGGGTCAGCGACATCTTCGCCGAACCCGCCAAGGAGCCCGCATGAAGAACCGCCTGTCGCTGTTGCTGGCCATGCTGCTGGCCATGACCGCCTGCAATTCCGAATCGACCCCACAGGAAACCGCGCAGCCCGCCATCGAGCCGCATGTGCAGGCGGTGGACCCGAATGCGAGGGGGAGCGACCGCACCGCCGAACTGCCCACGCTGAAGGTGCGGACGCTGGAAGGCGCCGACTACGACCTGGCCGCGCATCGCGGCAAATGGGTGGTGGTGAACTTCTGGGCGACGTGGTGCGCACCGTGCCTGAAGGAAATGCCGGACCTGTCGGAACTGGACCGGGCCAACGACCACATCGAGGTCATCGGCCTGGCCTATGAGGAAATCGAGCCCGACGAGCTGAAGGCCTTCCTGGCCGAGCGGCCGGTGGTCTATCCCATCGCGATCCTCGATGTGTACGACCCGCCGGCGGATTTCGCCACGCCGCGCGGCTTGCCGCTGACCTACCTGATCGGCCCGGATGGCCGCGTGGCCAAGCAGTTCCTCGGCCCGGTGACCGGCAAGGAGATCCAGGCGGCCGTGGAAGCCGCGGGTGGACCGAAAGCGGAGGCGTGATGGCGGCGGCAAGATTCGTGGTCAGCGGCAAGGTGCAGGGCGTGTTCTTCCGCGCCTCCACCTGCGCGCGTGCGCTGGACCTGGCCTTGTCGGGCCGCGCGACCAACCTGCCGGACGGGCGCGTCGAAGTGATCGCCGAAGGCGACGCCGACGCGCTCGATACGCTGGAAGCGTGGCTGCACCATGGCCCGCCATCCGCGCGCGTGGACCGCGTGGAGCGCAGCGAATGGGACGGCCCGGTCGACGAAGGCTTCGTCGCTGGCTGACAGGCTTCCTCGTGGGAGCGACGTCGGTCGCGATCGGTGGAAGAACCTCTTTTTTGCCGAAAGTCCACATGGATGGAAACGGATGTTCCTTTTCCGCTTCATCCGTGTGATCCGTGTCAATCCGTGGCTGCAAGGCTTTTCGTGGTTTCCCGTCGCGACCGACGTCGCTCCCACAGGGAAGCGGCGGAAGGAAGCGCCGTGCCCGGCGCCTCCTTCCTTTTGCCTCATGCGGTCACTCCAGCCCCGCGCTCATCGCCTTGGCCAGCGTGCCCTGCGCGTCGTCGCCGCTCAGTTCCCAGAAGAACGCGCCGCCCAGTCCCTGCGCCTTGGTGTAGCTCATCTTCTCGGTGATGATGGCCGGATTGTCGAACGACCAGAACGTGCTGCCGTTGTAGATCCAGTGCGCCCTGGCGTTGGCGTCGATGAAGCTGGGCCAGCCCAGGTTCTTCAGCACCTTGTAGTCCTCGATGCCGGACTCGTAGGTGCCCGGCGCGGCGCTGCCGGTCTGGTACAGGCCGTTGTTGGCGCCGGGCACGTTGGTCCAGCCGCGGCCGTAGAAGCCGATGCCCAGGTTGAGCTTGGCCGCCGGCACGCCGCGCTGCAGGAACGCCTCGACGGCGTCGTTGGTGTTGTAGAAGCGCACATCGCCCGTGGACGGGTCGTTGGGCGAATCGAACAGCGCCGAGTGGTGGTTGGTGCGCGGCTCCCAGGCGCCGTGGAAGTCGTAGCTCATGATGTTGATGAAATCCAGGTGCTGCGCGTACTGCCCTGGATCGGTGGCGGCGATCTTGTCCACGCCGGCCCCCACGGCGACGGTCAGCAGCAGGCCGGGCCGCACCGCGTTCAACTGGCTGCGGAACTCCGCCAGCAGCGCGGTGAAATTGGCGCGGTCCTCCGGCGTGCCGCAGCTCAGGCCGCAGGCGTTGGGGTATTCCCAGTCGATGTCGATGCCGTCGAACACCCCCAGCGCCGCGCCCGGACCACCGGCGCCGTCGGTCACCGGCAGGTTGCCGCGGATGTAGGCGTCGATGCACGAGGCCACGAAGGCCTGCCGGTTGGCCGGCCTGGCCGCTTCGGAGAAACCGCGCGACCAGGTCCAGCCGCCCAGCGAGATCAGCACCTTCAGGCCGGGATACTTGGTCTTCAGCTGCTTCAACTGGTTCCAGTTGCCGCGCAGCGGCTGGTCCCAGGTGTCGGCCGCGCCGCTGACGCTCTCGGCCGCGCCGAAGGCCTTGGTGTAGTCGGCGAAGGCGTCGCCGCCGGCGCCGGTCGCTTCATTGGACGGCACGGTGAGGCCGACTTCGCAGCGGTTGTTGCGCACGTTGCCGAAGGCGTAGTTGATGTGTGTCAGCTTGGCGGCGGTGCCGCTGGTGTCGATGTTCTTCACCCGGTAGTTGCGTGCGTAGATGCCCCATTGCACGAAGTAGCCCAGCAGGCGCTTGTTGCCGCCGCCTCCGCCCGACGTGGTGCTGCCGGTGATCGCGGCGCTCTGCGCCGAGGTATTGCCGGCGTTGTCGCGCGCGCGTACGGTGAAGCTGTAGCTGGTGGCGGCCGCCAGGCCGGTGGCGGTGTAACTGTTGCCGCTCGGCGAGCCGGCCAGCGTGCCGTTGCGGTAGACGTCGTAGCCGGCCACGCCGCTGCCGCCGGCATTGTCGGTGGAGGCCGCCCAGGCCAGCGAGATGCTGCTGGCGGTCTGTCCCACTACCGCCAGGCCGGTCGGCACCGACGGTGCGATGGTGTCGCTGGCCGCCGCGGTGGTCACGCTGATGGCGGCGCTCTGCGCCGAGGCGTTGCCGGCGTTGTCGCGTGCGCGCACGGCGAAACTGTAGGCGGTGTTCGCCGTCAGCCCGCTGCTGGTGAAGCTGGTGCCGGTGGAGGAACCGGCGAGGCTGCCGTTGCGATAGATGTCGTAGCCGGCCACGCCGCTGCCGCCGGCGTTGTCGGTGGACGCGTTCCACGCCAGCGACACGCTCGATGCCGTCTTCGCGGGCGAGTTCAACCCCGTCGGCACGCTGGGCGGCACGGTATCCGAGGGCGTGCCCACCGTGATGGTGGCCGTGGCCGACTGCGCGGTGGCGCCGGCGTTGTCGGTGGCGACGGCGCGGAACGCATGGCTGCCGGCGGTGGCGTTGGTCCACGACACCGAATACGGCGGGCTGGTGTCCACGCCCAGCGAGGCCGTGCCGCGGAAGAATTCGACCTGCGCGATGCTGCCGTCGCTGTCGCTGGCGTTCGCGCTGACGGTCACCGTGCTGCCCGTGGCGGCGGTGGCGCCGTCGGCGGGTGCGGTGAGGGTGACGCTGGGCGGCTGGTTGCCGCCGGTGCCGCACGCGCCCAGGTCCTGGTACCAGCCGCAGGTGGTGCAATGGGTCGGCGGGGCGTTCCAGATCTGGATCTTCGCTTCGTACAACCGGTCCTGGTACACCAGCCGGTCGCCGGGGTTGTAGATGGTGGATGCCGTCCATGCGGGAACGCCGGTGCAACTGGCGCTCTGTGCGTGTGCGGTGCCGGTGGCGGCCAGTGCCAGCAGGCCCGCCAGCCAATACGTCCTGCCCAAACTCCTCAACATGATCACTCTCCCGTTGCCTTGCGAAAGGTGGAGGCCGGGGCTGCGCCATGCAGGCCCCGTCGTGCCAGGTAGTGCGGTGTGGGGGGATGGCCGGCCCGCGAGGACGACGGCCGGAGGACGGTATGCCGCACGTGCGGCTGTAGAGATGTGATGCAGTTGCGTTATCGCAATTGTTGGCCGTGCATTGGCCGTCGCGTCGAAGTAAACGGACGGAAGCTGCAATGCTGCATGCGCTCGCTGCGACGCCGGGCGTGCCGACGCGTGCCCGTGGCGTCCCGCGCCCTGTCGCCACGCACGCACGCGGGAGAGGGCAGAGGGACACGGCCTGTCCGCGGCATGTCTTGCCTTGGCCTGGTCACGGCATGGGGCGTGTCGCGGAGGACGGAGCGCGTACCCGGACGGGTCCCGGGCATGGACCCTCCCGCTTCAAGACGTCACGCGGGCTTGATGTCTCGGCGGGCCGCCCTGATGCGGTAGCGTGGAACCGGCTTCACCACCGTGTACTTCTCCTTCAGCAGCTTGCCCTTCAGCGGCGGCAACCCCAGCGGATCCAGCGGCACGTCGGTGTCCGGCAGCCGGTCCAGCAGGTGGCGGATCAGGGTGAGCCGGCCCAGCCGTTGGTCGTTGAAATCCACCAGCGTCCACGGTGCGTATGCGCTGTGCGTGGCCTTCAGCATGGCTTCGCGCGCGGCGGTGTAGTCGGCGTATTTCTCGCGCGCCTTCAGGTCGATCGGCGACAGCTTCCAGCTTTTCAGCGGCTCATCGGCGCGCTCGGCGAAGCGTTCCTCCTGCTGCGCCTGGTCCACGCACAGCCAGTACTTGAACAGCAGGATGCCGTCGTCGGTGAGCCCGCGCTCGAACACCGGCGCCTGCTGCAGGAACTGGCGGTACTGCGCATCGTTGCAATAGCCCATCACCCGCTCCACGCCGGCGCGGTTGTACCAGCTGCGGTCGAACAGCACGATTTCGCCGGCCGCGGGCAGGTGCGCGATGTAGCGCTGGAAATACCATTGGGTGGCCTCGCGCTCGCTGGGCTTGGGCAGGGCGACCACGCGGCACTGGCGCGGGTTGAGGTGCTCGATGATGGCGCTGATCGTGCCCCCCTTGCCGGCGGTGTCGCGGCCTTCCACCACCACCACGATGCGCGCGCCGGTGTGCGAAGCCCAGCGCGCCATCGCGGCCAGTTCCAGTTGCAGTGGCTTGAGCAGGACTTCGTAATCCTTGCGCTTGAGTTCTTTCACAGTGGCTTCCTTATCGGGAGGACGGGGTGGTGCGGATGGGATTGAGTGCTTTGTCGCTGCCCGGAATCGACGCATCGCGTTGTAAGAGGCTGTAGGAGGGGCTTCAGCCCCGACCGATCGAGGAAGTGATCGGGGCCGAAGCCCTCCTGCAAGAGTCAGCGCTTGCGCCCGGCATGGCCGGCCATGCTCCGGGCGACCTCCAGCAGCGCGCCTTGCTGGCGCGTGTTGAGCGCACGGTAGGCGGCCAGCAGATCGTGTTCGCCCTTGGTGCGTGCCGGGTCCAGCGTGGTGGCCAGTTCCGACAGCAGCGCGCCGGCCGGCACGCCCAGCGCACGCGCCAGCGCATTCAACTGGTCGCGGCCGGGCAGCTTGTCGCCGGCCATCCACGATTTGACGGTGGCCACGCCCGCGCGCGGGATGGCGGCGGCCAGGTCCGCGGCGGTCATGCCGCTGGCCTTGGCCAGCAGGCGAAGCGTGGTGTCCAGCGACATGCTCGGCGGCTCCTTGCTCATTCCTTCAGGCGGGGGCGCAACGTGGCGAGGTTGCAGGGTTTCGTGCGCGCGTCGAGCTGCGCGCGGATGATCTTCTCCCAGCCCGTGCGGCACGCGGACGTCGAGCCGGGCAGGCAGAACACGAAGGTCCGGTTGGCCAGCCCGGCGAACGCACGCGACTGCAACGCGGACGTGCCGATCTCCTCGAAGCTGATCTGCCGGAACAGTTCGCCGAAGCCCGGCATTTCCTTGTCCAGCAACGGCAGCAGCGCTTCGGGCGTGGAATCGCGGCCGGTGAAGCCGGTGCCGCCGGTCACCAGGATGCCGTCCACCGCGGCGTCGGCGATCCACTGCGATACCTTCGCGCGCAGCTGGTAGCGGTCGTCCGGCAGCACCGCGCGGTCGTGCAGGCGATGTCCGGCTTCGCCCAGCGCGGCGGCCAGGTAGTCGCCGGAACGGTCGTCCCGCAACGTGCGGCTGTCCGACACGGTCAGCACGCACAGGCTCAGGGGAATCAGGTCGTCGGCATGGCCCATGCCGCGCAGGGTAGCGCAATCCCGGGTCAATCGAGCGCGGCGGGCGGCAGGTCCTGCGCGCGGCGCGCGGCCATGCGCCGCGCGATCGCGGCGAAGCCGGAAGCGAAGCGCGGCATGTCGAACAGCGTTGCCGAACGGCGGGCGCCTTCCAGCCGCATGCGCCATGCAGCGCGTTCGTCCGCGTCGCGGCCCAGCCGCACCGCCACTCGCACGTATTCGTCGTCGCTGGCGACGTTCAGTTCGTCCATCGCCAGATGATGGTTGAGGCTGCCGGCCACGCGCGCGGCGAAGGTGTCGCCGGGCCGGGTCAGCACCGGACAGCCGGCCCACAGTGCGTCGGAGGCGGTGGTGTGGGCGTTGTAGGGGTTCGTATCCAGGAACAGGTCGGCATGGCGGTAGCGCGCCAGGTAGTCGGCATGCGGCAGCTTGCGCATGAACACCAGCCGCGCCGGATCCACGCCCCGCGCCTGCGCCGCCGCACGCAGGCGCTCGTCCGCGCGGCCGGGACCGGACAGCAGCCACAGCACGCTGCCGTCCACCTGCTCCAGCACGTCCATCATGCGGGCGAAGCTGGCCGGGTTGAGCTTGTAGCTGTTGTTGAAGCAGACATACACCATGCCGGTGTCCGGCAGGCCGCATTCGGCGCGCGAAGGCGGCGTGCCGACGACGCGCCCGGTGTCGGAGGGCTGGAACGCGCCCGGCAGCCACGCGACCTGTTCGCTGTAGTGCGGGACCAGCGAAGGCGGCAGTGCGAAGCGGTCCGCCAGCACGTAGTCGATCCATGGCGCGCCGGAGGTGCCGGGATAGGCCAGCCAGTTCACCTGCAATGGGGCAGGCCGCATCGCCAGCACTTCCGGCGCGCCGCCTCCGCCCCAGCCGCGCAGGTCGTAGAGGATGTCGATGCGCTGGTCGCGGATGCATTGCGCGATGCGTCCATGCGGCTGTCCGGAGACGTCGTGCAGCGTCGATGCGGCCCCGAGGCGTTGGCGGATCGGGCTGCCATCGTCGTGGTTCAGGGCGAACAGATGCGTTTCGATGTCGGCGTGTTCGCGCAAGGATTCGAGGAAGGCGACGGTCAGCAGTCCGGTCGGGTGGGCGCCGAAACCGTTGGACAGGAAGCCGAGCCGCAGCCGCGATGCGTCCGACGGCCGTATCGCGGCGGGCAACGGCGCCACGCCGCGCGCGATGTCCGCCGCGCGCAGGCGCGCGCACGCGAGTTGTTCGACGGCGGGCGCGTCCTCGCTGAGGAACGCGAACGGTTCGACCGCGCCCTGGCCTTCGCGCACGGCGCGGCGCACCTGCGCGGACAGCGCGTCCAGTCCGCGCCAGTCGCACAGCTTGCGGCGCCAGTTCAGCAGGTGGGCAGCGAACAGCGGTTCGCCGGGGACAAGGCGGCAGGCGTGTTCGTAAGCCTGCGCGGCGGCCTCGGCTTCGCCGGCGTCCTCCAGCGCATGGCCCAGCCACAGCGCGATGCCGGGATGCTGCGGTGCGTGCGCGGCCGCCTGCTGCAACGCTTCCACCGCCTGCGCATGGCGGCCCTGCATCCAGTGGCCGCGCCCCAGCCGCGCCAACGCTTCCGGATGGCCGGGCCGCAGCGCCAGCGCGCGCGCGACGGCGCGCAGCCCGGCTTCGGCATCGCCATGGTCGAGTTCGGCTTCCGCCAGCATCACCCAGGCGATGAAATCCTGCGGCGCCCGCTGCACGCGCTGGCGCAATTGCGCGCGCCCGCTGCGCGGATCGTCAGCGGCCATGGTTGCCGCCGGAGCAGGGCAGGGACACGCAGTGGCAAGATGCAGGAAACGGGGTGGCGATCATGGCGGGCAGCCTAGCGGCTGGTCGCGGCGGGAGACAAGCAGTGGTCCTCGGCGGTGATGTCTCGGGCGGTCTTGTGGGAGCGACGTGAGTCGCGACCGGAGCCGCCAACGTCGCGACTCACGTCGCTCCCACGGCGGTCCCTTCCCGCAGGATGCGTTAAAGCTCCAACCGGAACCGCAAGGTGCCGTCGTAAGGTTCCCACGCCATCGTGCGATACAGCGCCTGTGCGGCATGGTTGTCGTGGTCGGTTTCCAGTTCCAGCCGCAGCGCGCCGTCCTTTCTCGCGAACTCGGCTGCCGCTTGCAGCAGCGCGCGCGCCACGCCCGTGCGCCGCGCATCCGGCACGACGAAGAGATCGTTGAGTATCCAGGTGCGCCCGGCGCGCACGGAGGAGAACGACGGGAACAGCTGGGTGAAGCCGGCCGCCGCCCCGTCGCGTTCGGCCAGCAGGATCGCCGATTCACCGCGGCGCAGGCGCTCGCTGATGAAGGCCTGGGCCAGCGCGCTGTCGGCGGGCTGCCGGTAGAAACGGCGGTACTGGTCGAACAGCGATGCGACGCTATCCACGTCGTCGAGGGTGGCGCGGGTGATCGAGAGGCTCATTCCCGCTCCTGGTATTGCAGCGTGTCGGTGCGCAAAGGCATGCCGGTAATCCAGTGCACCTGCAACAGCGCAGCCATAACCCCGTCATCCCGGCGCAAGCCGGGACCCCGCGTCTTTATGCTTTTCCCGGCCACGCTGCACCAAGCCAAGTCACTGGGTCCCGGCTTGCGCCGGGATGACGGGGTGGACGGATCGCCTGGCCATCCTCCACCTCACGCCGCTTCCGTCAGCCGCGCCAGTTCGTCGGCCAGGTATTCGCGGCTCAGCCGATCCACCAGTTCGTCCAGGTCGCCCTGCAGGATGTTGGGCAGGTCGTACAGGGTGAGACCTTCGACACGATGGTCGGTGATGCGGCCTTGCGGGAAGTTGTAGGTGCGGATGCGCTGGCTGCGGTCGCCGCTGCCGACCTGCAGCTTGCGCGATTCCGCCTGCGCGGCCTGCTGCTTGCTGCGTTCGGCGTCCAGCAACTGCGCCTTCAGCCGCTTCATCGCCTTGTCGCGATTGGCGTGCTGACTGCGTTCGGTCTGGCATTCCACCACCACGCCGGTCGGCAGGTGGGTGATGCGGATCGCCGAGTCGGTCTTGTTGACGTGCTGGCCGCCCGCGCCGGAGGAGCGGAAAGTGTCCACGCGCAGGTCCGCCGGATTGATGACGATATCCTCCACTTCCTCCACGTCGGGGATGATCGCCACGGTGGCGGCCGAGGTGTGGATGCGGCCCTGCGATTCGGTTTCCGGCACGCGCTGCACGCGATGGGTGCCCGACTCGAACTTCAGTCGCGAATACGCGCCGCGCCCGACGATGCGGGCGACGATCTCCTTGTAGCCGCCGTGCTCGCCGGGATTGTCCGACTCCACTTCGACCTTCCAGCCCTGGCGCTCGGCGTAGCGGGCGTACATGCGGAACAGGTCGCCGGCGAAGATCGCCGCCTCGTCGCCGCCGGTGCCGGCGCGCACTTCCAGGAACAGGTTGCCCTCGTCGCGTTCGTCCTTGGGCAACAGCAGCAGCATCAACTCGTCGTCGAGCCGCGCCAGGCGGGCCTGCGCGGCGGCGATTTCCTCTTCGGCCAGTTCGGCCAGTTCGGCATCGTCGCGCATGGCCTGCGCGGCGGCCAGGTCGTCGCGGGCCTTCTTCTCCTCGGTCATCGCGTTGGCCAGCGGTTCCAGCTGCGCGAACTCGCGCGAGTAGTTGCGGAAGCGGTCGTTGTCGGCCAGCACGCCGGGATCGGAGAGCAGGCGTTCGAGTTCTTCGCGGCGTTCGGCCAATGCTTCGAGTTTACGGCGCAGCGTCGGCGTCATCGTCTTTCTTCGGGTGGGAGTAGGGCGGCCGCGCGGGGAACAGCCGGTCGGCCGCGCGCGCCAGTTCCGCGTCGCCGCTGAGCGCGGCCTCGCGCAGCGCCGCGGTGGGCGGATGCAGCAGGCGATTGGTCAGCGTGTGGGCGAGGAATTCCAGCACTTCCTCGGCGTCGCGGCCGTTGACCAGTTGCTGGCGCGCCTTGGCCAGCACGTCCTCGCGGGTGGCGTCGCCCAGCGCGCGCAGGCGCTTGAGCGGCTCCTGCCGCGTGCCCGCGTGCAGGGTTTCCATGAAGCGGCCGACCTGCACGTCGATGATCGCCTCGGCCGCATCGGCGGCTTCCCGGCGGCTGCGGCGGTTGTCCTCCACCGCGCGCTCCAGGTCATCGACGGTATAGAGGTAGGCGTCGGCCAGTTCGGCCACGCCGGGCTCGATGTCGCGCGGCACCGCCAGGTCGAACAGCAGCATCGGCTTGTGCCTGCGCTTGACCAGCGCGCCGGCGACCTGCGCATGCGTCACCACCGGCTCGCGCGCGGCGGTGGCGGAGAACACCACGTCGGCCTCGGCCAGGTGGCGGTCCAGCTCGGCCAGCGGCAAGGCGTAGCCGCCGTGGCGGGTGGCCAGTTCCTGCGCGTGCGCCAAGGTGCGGTTGGCGACCAGCAGCCGGCGCACGCGGCCTTCGCTGAGGTGCTTGGCGGCCAGTTCGATGGTCTCGCCCGCGCCGACCAGCAGCACGGTGGACTCGCTGAGCCGCGCGAACGAACTCTGCGCCAGCCGCACCGCGGTGGAGGCGACCGACACCGGGTTGGCGCCGACGCGGGTGTCGGTGCGCGCGCGCTTGGCCACCGCGAAGGTCTGCTGGAACAGGCGGTCCAGCCGGTTGCCCAGCGCGCCGTGTTCGCGTGCGCTGGCCCAGGCGTCCTTCACCTGGCCCAGGATCTGCGGCTCGCCCAGCACCATCGAGTCCAGCCCGGTGGCCACGCGGAACAGGTGGCGCACCGCGTCGGCGCCCTGGTGGCGGTACAGGTAGGTGTCCAGGCCTTCGGCATGGGTGGCCAGCCAGCGCGCCAGCGCGTCGCCGTCTTCCGCCACCGCGTACAGCTCGGTGCGGTTGCAGGTGGACAGCAGCGCCGCCTCCGCCACCTGCGGCAGGGCGCGCAGCGACGACAGAGCCTCCGGCAGCGAACCGGGGTCGAACGCCACCCGTTCGCGCAGGTCGACCGGCGCGGTCTGGTGGTTCAATCCTAGGACCCACAACGTCATCGTTCAGGTGCTTGCAGTAAGCTGCTGGCTGCCAAGGGCCGCCCATTTTAAGGCCCGCGTGACTTTCATGCCTGCAATGATCCGTACTGCCCTCGCCACCCTGTTGATACTGGCGCTCGCCCCCCCTGTGCTGGCGGCGCCCGCGCCCTCCCGGCCCGCGGACCCTCTGGCCGCCGTGATGGCGGGCGAATTCGCCCTGCAGGCCGGCCAGCTGCCCGAGGCCAGCCGCTGGTACCTGGAGGCGGCGCGGCAGGACGACGACGCCGGCCTGGCCGAGCGCGCCACCCGGATCGCGCTGCTGGCCAAGGACGATGCCCGCGCCACCGAGGCGCTGAAGCTCTGGCGCGAACGCTCCCCCCGCACGCTGGCCCTGCGTGGCGCCGAGGCCACGCTGGCCCTCCGCGAGGGCAAGGCGCGCGTCGCCCGGCGCGAACTGACGGCCTTGATGAAGGACCCCGACGAGCTGGGCTGGCGCCATGCGCTGACCGCGCTGGCCAGCGGCGGCAAGGATCCCGACCTGGCGGCGCGCCTGCTCGGCGAGTTGGTGGACGACCGCGCCATTCCCGACCGGCTGCAGGCTTGGCTGGCCTTCGCCGGGCTGGCCCAGCAACTGGACCAGCGCGACCTGGCCGAGCGCATGGTCGCCGACGTGGTGAAGCGCTATCCCGGCGAACCGCAGGTGGCGCTGCTGCATGCCCGCCAGTTGCGCCAGGCCGACCGCAAACCGCAGGCCAGGGAGGTGCTGGACGGATTGCTGCCCCGGGCGACCGGCGATGCCGGGCTGCGGCTGGAACTGGCGGAGGAATACGACCGCCTGGGCGACCCGGCCGCCGCCTCGCAGGCGCTGGGGCAGGGGCCGCAGGACAGCCTGACCTATGGCCTGCGCGCCTCGCTGCTGGCCAAGGCCGAGGACACCGCGGCGTTGACGGCCCTCTACGACGAACTGCGCGACGACGCGTCCGGCGTGGACCAGCCGACCGAGTACAACCCGGACCGGCGGCTGTTGCTGGGCCAGATCGCCGAGTTCCTGAAGCGCCGCGATGAAGCGCTGGCGTGGTACCGCAGCGTGCCGGCCGGCGAGCAGCGCGCCGAAGCCCGCCTGCGTTCCATCAACACCCTGTACGAGCTGGGCCGGAAGGACGAAGCCTTCGCCGACGCGCGCCGCCTGCAGGGCGACGCCACCGTCGAGGACGGCACCCGCCGTGATGCCTACCTGATGGAGGCCGAGCTGCGGCAGAAGGACAAGCAGGATGCCGGCGAGCTGGAGGTGTTCGCGCGCGGGCTGGCGGCCTATCCGGACGATCTCGCCCTGCTGTACTCGCGCGGGCTGGCGTGGGAACGCCGCGACCGCATCGACCATGCCGAAGCGGATTTCCGCCGCATCCTGGTGATCGATCCGGAAAACGTGGCCGCGCTCAACGCGCTCGGCTACACGCTGGCCGACCGCACCACGCGCTACCAGGAAGCGCTGGAACTGATCGACCGCGCGCGTACCGCCGCGCCGGAGGATGCCGCCATCATCGACAGCTACGGCTGGGTGCTTTACCGGCTGGGCCGCAACGCCGAAGCGCTGGTGGAGCTGCGCCGCGCCTTCACCCTGCAGAAGGACCCTGAAATCGCCGCCCACGTGGCCGAAGTGCTGTGGGTGATGGGGCAGAAGGACGAGGCCCGCCGCTACTTCGAAGAAGCGCGCAAGCTGGATCCGGACAACCGCTCGCTGCTGCGCGCGCTGGAGAAGACGGGCGCATGAATATCCGTGTCGTGTGGCTGGCGGGGCTGGCCGCCCTGTCGATGGCGGGTTGCGCCAGCCGTGGCCCGGCGGTGGCGACCTCGCCGGTATTGAGCGATCCGGAAGCCATCGCCGCCGCCCAGGCGACGCAGGCCACCCGCGAGGCCTGGCTGGCCGGCCGCGGCGATTGGTCGTTCGAAGGGCGGGTGGCGGTCAACGCGCAGGGCAAGGGCGGCAACGGCCGCATCGACTGGCGCCAGCAGGGCGACGCCTACCAGGTGGCGCTCAGCGCGCCCGTCACCCGACAGAGCTGGCGATTGAGCGGCGACCTGCACTCTGACGCAGGCCGGCTGGAAGGCCTGGAAGGCGGGCCGCGCGAAGGCGACGATGTCGAACTCCTGCTGAAGGAGGCGACCGGCTGGGACATCCCGCTGCAGTCGCTGGTCCGCTGGACGCGCGGCCTGGCCGACGCCGAGTACCGCAGCGACGGCCCCGCGCAATTGGAATACGCCACCGACGGCCGCTTGCGCAGCCTGCGCCAGCAGGGCTGGCGGGTGGATTTCATGGACTGGTTCCCGCCGGAAGGCGAGCGTCCGGCCATGCCCCGTCGCATCGAGGCGGCCCGCGATGGCGCAAAAGTGCGGCTGGTGGTCGACCAGTGGGACTTCGAGTCGCCATGACCGGCTTTGCCGCCGGCGACGGCTGGTCGGCCTGGCCGGCGCCGGCCAAGCTGAACCTGTTCCTGCAGATCACCGGTCGCCGGGCGGATGGCTACCACCTGCTGCAGACGGTGTTCCGGCTGCTGGAGTGGGGCGATACCGTGCACCTGCGCCTGCGCGATGATGGTGAAGTGCGGCGCCAGGGGGCCTCCGTGCCTGGCGTGGCCGAGGCCGACGATCTCATGGTGCGTGCGGCCAGGATGCTTCAAATAGAGGCGAACGTCGCCCAAGGTGTGGACATCGGCGTGGAAAAGCGCATTCCGGCCGGTGGCGGCTTCGGCGGTGGCTCTTCGGACGCGGCCACGGTCCTGGTCGCGCTGGACCATCTATGGGGCACGGATCTCCCGGTCGAACGCCTGGCCGAACTGGGGCTGGCGCTGGGCGCCGACGTGCCCGTCTTCGTCCGCGGCCGGAATGCCTGGGCGGAGGGAGTGGGGGAGTGGCTGGTCCCGCTGGACCTGCCGCCGGCCTGGTATCTGCTGGCGGACCCGGGCGTCCACGTGCCGACCGCCGCGCTTTTCCGTTCGCCGGATTTGACGCGTGATGCTGCACCCGCGAAAATATCCGACTTCGTTTCGGGATCACTGCTCGGCAATGCGTTCGAGTCGGTGTTGCGCTGCCGGGAACCTGCCGTCGAGGCGGCGTTCCGGGCGTTGGCGCACGTCGGCACGCCGCGGCTGACCGGCTCCGGCAGCGGTTGCTTCGTGGAGTTCGCCGATCGTGCATCGGCCGAGGCGGCGCTGGCGGACCTGCCCGCCGGCGTCCGCGCCTGGCTGGCGCAGGGCGCCGCGCGGTCGCCGCTGCACCGGCGGCTTGAGCGTGGCACCGAAATGGAGAGAACCGCCTAGGGGCGTCGCCAAGTGGTTAAGGCACCGGGTTTTGATCCCGGCATGCGTAGGTTCGAATCCTTCCGCCCCTGCCAATTTCCGTATTCCTTCCTGCGCCTGCCGAGACGACCATGCAAGACGAACGCAACCTGCTTGTCTTCTCCGGCAACGCCAACAAGCCGCTGGCCAGCAGCATCTGCCGCGAACTGGGCGTGCGCCCGGGCAAGGCGCTGGTGTCGCGCTTCTCCGATGGCGAAGTGCAGGTGGAGATCCAGGAGAACGTCCGCCGGCAGGAAGTGTTCGTGGTGCAGCCGACCTGCGCGCCGAGCGCCGAGAACCTGGTGGAGCTGCTGGTGCTGATCGACGCGCTGAAGCGCGCATCGGCCAGCAGCGTCACCGCGGTGGTGCCGTACTTCGGCTACGCCCGCCAGGACCGCCGCATGCGCTCCTCGCGCGTGCCGATCACGGCCAAGGTGGCGGCCAAGATGTTCACCGCGGTCAGCGCCGACCGCGTGCTGACGGTGGACCTGCACGCCGACCAGATCCAGGGTTTCTTCGACATCCCGGTCGACAACGTGTACGCCTCGCCGCTGCTGCTGGCCGACATCTGGCGCGCCTACGGCACGGAGAACCTGCTGGTGGTGTCGCCGGACGTGGGCGGCGTGGTGCGCGCCCGCGCGGTGGCCAAGCGGCTGGACGACGCCGACCTGGCCATCATCGACAAGCGCCGCCCGCGCGCCAACGTGGCCACGGTGATGAACATCATCGGCGACGTGGAAGGCAAGGATTGCGTGCTGGTGGACGACATCGTGGACACCGCCGGCACCTTGTGCGCCGCGGCGGCCGCGCTGAAGCAGCATGGCGCCAAGAAGGTGGCCGCCTACTGCACCCACCCCGTGCTCTCGGGCCCGGCGGTGGACAACCTGAACAACTCGGTGCTCGACGAACTCGTCGTCACCGACACCATCCCGCTCTCGCCGCAGGCGCAGGGCTGCAGCAAGATCCGCCAGCTCAGCGTGGCGGAACTGCTGGCGGAAACGATCCGCCGCATCGCCTTCGGCGAGTCGGTCAGCTCGTTGTACGTGGATTGAAGGTCGGGATTCGTGATTGGGGATTCGGGATTCGCTTCTGCTCTTGCGAATCTCCAATCCCGAATGCCGAATCTCGGCATCACTGGACTCTTCTGGTCGCGGAGGAGTCATCAAAACCGCCGCGAGGCGGTCCATCAACCTAGGTAGTGAAGAAAATGGCAACCACACATGAAATCAAGGTGCAGCGCCGCGAGGACGAGGGTAAGGGTGCGAGCCGCCGCCTGCGTCGCGCCGGTACCGTGCCGGCCATCGTTTACGGTGGCGAACTGAAGCCGGTCAGCATCCAGCTGAACCACAACGACGTCTGGCTGGCCAGCCAGCACGACTGGTTCTACTCGTCCATCCTGGACCTGAGCCTCAACGGCGACATCCAGAAGGTCCTGCTGCGTGACCTGCAGCGCCACCCGTTCAAGCAGCAGATCCTGCACCTGGACTTCCAGCGCGTGAACGAGAACGAGACTCTGCGCACCGCGGTGCCGCTGCACTTCCTGAACGAAGAGAAGTCCCCGGCCGGCAAGTCCGCCGAGGTCGTCGTGACCCATGAGCTGAACGAAGTCGTGGTGGAGTGCCTGCCGAAGGACCTGCCGGAGTTCATCGAGATCGACCTGGCCGACCTGGCCCTGGGCGCGGTCGTCCACCTGTCCGACATCAAGCTGCCGGCCGGCGTGGAAATCCCCGAGTTGAAGCTGGGCAAGGAACACGACGTCGCCGTCGTGATCGCCAAGCACGGCCGCGAGGAAGCCGAAGAAGCGCCAGCGGCGGCGGAATCGGCCGAAGTGCCGGCCGCCAAGGTCGCCAAGAAGGAAGACAAGTAATCGCGTCGCGGTGCGCCTGCTCCGGCGGGCGCACCGGCGTGATGCGCTGCGATGGCAGGTTTGCGTCTCATCGTCGGACTGGGCAATCCCGGTGCCGAACACGCCCGGACCCGGCACAACGCCGGGTTCCATTTTGTCGATGCCCTGGCGGAACGGCAGGGCGAGCGCTTCGGCTTGGAGAGCAAGCTGTTCGGCGAGACCGCCAAGGTCGTGATCGCCGGCCAGCCGGTCTGGCTGCTGAAGCCGGCCACCTACATGAACCTCAGCGGCAAGTCGGTCGTGGCCGCGTTGCGCTACTGGAAGATCGCCCCGGAAGAGGCGCTGCTGGCGCACGACGAACTGGACCTGGCGCCGGGTACGGCGCGCCTGAAGTTCGATGGCGGCCACGGCGGCCAGAACGGATTGCGCGACACCATCCAGCACCTGGGGCACGGCAAGTTCCACCGCCTGCGCATCGGCATCGGCCATCCGGGCCACAAGGACCGCGTGACGAGCTGGGTGCTGGGTAAGCCGGGCAAGGACGACGAGATCCTGATCGCGCGCGCCATCGACGATGCGATCGACGTGTTGCCGCTGGCGGTGGCGGGCAATTTCATGGACGCGATGACGCGGCTGCACACGAGCAGGGATTAGCGATTGGGGATTGGGGATTCGCAACGGCGCAGGATGACTGCTTCTACGAATCCCCAATCCCGAATCCCGAATCCCGGACGCTACACATGGGCATCAAATGCGGCATCGTCGGCCTTCCCAACGTGGGCAAGTCGACCCTGTTCAACGCGCTGACCAAGGCGGGCATCGCCGCGGCCAACTTCCCGTTCTGCACCATCGAGCCCAACGTGGGCGTGGTGCCGGTGCCGGATCCGCGCCTCAACCAGCTGGCCGAGATCGTCAAGCCGCAGAAGTGCATCCCGACTGCGGTCGAGTTCGTCGACATCGCCGGCCTGGTCGCCGGCGCCGCCAGCGGGGAAGGGCTGGGCAACAAGTTCCTGGCCCACATCCGTGAAGTGGACGCCATCACCCACGTGGTGCGCTGCTTCGAGCACGGCGACATCGTGCACGTGGCCGGCAAGGTCGATCCGCTGTCGGACATCGACACCATCGACACCGAGCTGGCGCTGGCCGACCTGGACAGTGTCGAAAAAGCGCTCAACCGCGCCGAACGCTCGGCCAAGGCCGGCGAAAAGGATGCCATCGCCCGCAAGCCGGTACTGCAGAAGCTGCACGCCGGCCTGAGCGACGGCAGGCCCGGCCGCGCGCTGGGGCTGGACGACGAGGAGAAGGCGCTGGTCCGCGACCTGTTCCTGCTGACCCTCAAGCCGGTCATGTACGTGGCCAACGTGCTGGAGGACGGTTTCGAGAACAATCCCCACCTGGATGCCGTGCGCGCCCGCGCCGCGACGGAGGGGGCCGAGGTGGTGCCGGTGTCGGCGGCCATCGAGGAAGAGCTGTCCCAGCTGGACGATGAGGACCGGGATACCTTCCTGGCCGACCTGGGCCTGGCCGAGCCGGGCCTGAACCGGGTGATCCGCGCCGCCTACAAGCTGCTGGGCCTGCAGACCTACTTCACCGCCGGCGTGAAGGAAGTCCGCGCCTGGACCGTGAAGGCCGGCTCGACCGCCCCGCAGGCGGCGGCGGTCATCCACACCGACTTCGAGAAGGGCTTCATCCGCGCCGAAACCATCGCGTTCGACGATTTCATCAAGTACAAGGGCGAATCCGGCGCCCGCGACGCCGGCCGCCTGCGGCTGGAGGGCAAGGAATACCGGGTGCAGGAGGGCGACGTCCTCCACTTCCGGTTCAATGTCTGAGAAAAATTGCGTCCGGCGCGTTGACAGGCGAGCCGCTTCGCGCCAAAATCTCGGGCTGTTTCACCCTGGTTTGATTTGGCCGCCCGGCCTGGTCAGTCCGGTGACTCCGGAGGGATACCCAAGCGGCCAACGGGGGCAGACTGTAAATCTGCTGGCTTACGCCTTCGGTGGTTCGAATCCACCTCCCTCCACCATTCGCAACATCCTGGATGGCGCCGGCGACGGTGGAATCCAAAAAAGCGGGACACGAGGTGGATGAGATCCGCCGAGTGGTTCGACAGGATCGCCGGAGGGCGATCTTGAACGCACCGAAGGGTGCGGCCCGGAGGGCGAGGCGCGCGGCGCCGAGTCATCCACCTCCCTCCACCAGAATTCGCTGTTGTTTTGAGTTGTTGTGGTCTCCCGGTGCGGGAGTAGTTCAATGGTAGAACTGTAGCCTTCCAAGCTACTAGTGCGGGTTCGATTCCCGTCTCCCGCTCCACTGAACACCGTGCAGGACCTGCGTCATCCCAGGCAACACAACCGGTTCCACGCTCACGTAGCTCAGTCGGTAGAGCACCTCCTTGGTAAGGAGGAGGTCGATGGTTCGATTCCATTCGTGAGCACCACTTTCCTTCCTTTTACGATCCACTCGAGAAGAAGCAGCCATGGCAAAGGGTAAATTCGAACGCACCAAGCCGCACGTGAACGTGGGCACGATTGGTCACGTGGACCACGGCAAGACGACGCTGACGGCGGCGCTGACGAAGATCGGCGCGGAGCGTTTCGGTGGCGAGTTCAAGGCGTACGACGCGATCGACGCGGCGCCGGAAGAGAAGGCGCGCGGGATCACGATTTCGACGGCGCACGTGGAATACGAATCGGCGAACCGCCATTACGCGCACGTGGACTGCCCGGGCCACGCGGATTACGTGAAGAACATGATCACCGGTGCGGCCCAGATGGACGGCGCGATCCTGGTGTGCTCGGCCGCGGACGGCCCGATGCCGCAGACGCGCGAGCACATCCTGCTGTCGCGCCAGGTGGGCGTG
>NZ_JBBWWT010000008.1:0-144182 GCF_038321125.1 Pseudoxanthomonas putridarboris
TCCCGGACCAGCTTTACCGCCTCAAGCTTGAACTCGGGCGTGAACGTCCGCTTTGCCATTTACCACCTCCGATTTCATCATTGCACCTAAACTAGGTGTCTGTGAAATCGGCAGCAGGCCAGACTTCCATCTGGAGCATCCGCTCACCAATGAGCTAGCCGTCGTACAAGTCAATCGTTCGGCAACACAGCGTGAGCTGGATGATTTTGTTGAGAGCTTCAACGCCTCACAGGTGTACACCCGCGGCTTCTTTCTGCACCACAGCAGCGCATAACCGCTCCTCACGGCCGACGAGCGGGTCTACTTGATGGACTCGGAAGCTATCACTGAACAAGTCATCGAGCTGGGGTTCATGCGCTGGCTGATCGAACAGAACTCATAGGCGCCGCTAGCGTTCTAGTGACGTCAGAAATGGTAGCGACGAGCGCGCTGCCATACCGTAGCAGTGGAAGTTGTGGAGGGAGCCGAGCCGGGTAGGGTCTTGGAAGAGGCAGTCAAGTTCGAGGGCCACGTGGCTTTGGAGTGTGATCCCCAGAATCGTCTGCAGTTTGCTGATTTATCCGATCTTCTATTCTCTGCGCAAGCTCCCTAAGCGCCTCTTCTTCAGGTGAGGATTGGCCCGTGCCGCGGGGTTGAGCTATCGTCCCTCGCCTTCTTTCTGATCTAACTACACTTGCTAACACTGATCGGGCTGCGTCTAGGAAGTCTTGAGGCAGATCTCGGCTCAAGGATCGAAACGCCTCATCTAGCCCTTCTCTGCTTTCCAGAAGTTCTCTAGCTGCTAATGCTGATATGGTCATAACTTGATTTCCGCCGGGCATCACGGAAGCCAAGATCAGGATCTTGTTTCTGAGCTGATGAGTACTCAGCTTCAGGAGATGATTAATCAGTTGTGCCGCGGTGGTGGCCGAGCTGGAGTTCCGATCCAGGAGAAGCCATTCGAGGAGATTGCTGTGCTCGGCACTGTCAGGATCTTGAGCTAGAAGATTCGCCATACTCCCGAAAAGCTCGCTAGGTTTACACAAGTAAACTTCAAACAACGTGGTGTTAGGCCACTGTCGCTCGCGAGGCTGCCGAAGATAGCTCAGGTCGTCGACGCGGGCATACGCATACTGAATCGGCACCCCCTTTAGTTCCAGCTTCCAGTCATGAACATGCTGGATTGGGTTGTAAGAAGGGAGTATTTGGGTCCCGTACTTAGGGTCTACGTCAAGTTCCTTGATCTCAAGGAGAATCAGTTTTGACGTCGAAAGCTTAACTATGAGATCGGCGCAGTATTTGTTGAAGGCGGCGCCCTGCTGATTCGCATAAGGTGCGAACAGATCAGTGCCTATCCAGTTTCTGTCGCAATAGACCTCTAGCGCTGCCACGATTGCGCCCTGCACAACATTCTCCTTTCCAGCCATGCTTCTGATCCTTTTTCGTTGTGCGCATCAGTTGAAAGTTATCGAACCTGTAGAGGCGTGCAAGCCCATGAGTAGCTCAGGCGAGTCCTGCTTCATCAGTTCCCCTGTCATCGTCCGTAAGCCGTCCCTTGAGGAACTTTCCGGTCGCTCCTCTAAGCTGGCTGCGCTCGAAAAGCTTGCCTTTGAACTGGAAGTTCCGGTCGATCCGAATGATGAGAAGTTGCTCGAAGTCCCCTTGGCTCTTGACAAGTACACGATCGGAAGATCTCTCTGGCGAAATAGTCTTGACCTCCACCCGCCTGCCGGCGATGGTGCCGTCAGATCCCGCCTGGTGCGTGCCATGACGACGTAAGCCAAACTTGATCTCAGCGTAGATTTCGCCGAGTTCGCCCCATACCTGCAGGTAGCGGCCGGTGTTCTCGAAATGACGCTGAGCGCAGTCCACCAGATCCAGGAAGATCTCTGTCTGCTGGACGACGCTGAATGGGAAGCCTTCGCGACTCTGGAACGGAAGATGAGCTTCGATGTCATCGAACTCATCACCAGGCTCATCATCCAGCTCGGAAGCTAGCCAATCTCGGTCGATGTACTTCCACTCCCAAGGGGCAGCGCCGGAGCCTGCAGCATCGGCGATATCCTGCGAGCTGTAGCCACGCTCCCGCATCTCGTAAAGAAAGTCCCAGTCCCCCATGGCCACCCCTGGCTTAACGTGAATTATTACAAGCTTGCCGGCCGCGCGTGCCCGTGTCACGAGCAAGCGCTCGACTGACTTTCATCATGCTGACCTGAATCTTAGTACCCCTGCAGTCGGTTGATGCGCTTTGCGATTAGCTCGGAGAGCGCACACCGCTGTTCGGTATCCCAAATGTCCCCGTGCGAAGACGACAGGCTGCGATCTGCCTCTACGATCCATACTGACTGCCCAAACAAGACTTCGCATTGATCCTCGGACGCTGCGTCGGCCTTGATTGTGAGTCCGCTCTCTAGAGTAAACCGGCAGTAGTTCCCGGGAGGCTTGCCGACAAGCTTGGGGCATGCGGAGAGCGGCGCTGCGTTAGCGAAGTGGGTGCGTCGCTCCTCATCGAAGCCAATCGGCAGGCCATAGGCTGTTCCGAATAGACTCCGCACGACCCAGTCGTTCTTCGCCTGGATGATCATCAGCTTGCGATGCTCCCTGCGCTGAACACGCTCTTGGGCCTCGCGAAGTCCAGTTAGGCTGCTGGAACTGGGCGAGGCAGGCGCGATTCGTCTGGACAACGCCTCAAACTCAGCAGAGGTGGTGGCAGGATTGAGCATGAAGTAGTTGTGGCCGTCTCCCACCTCCGGCTTGAGTCGATCGAATGCGTGATACAGGGCGTTAGCACCTAGGCTGTGGCCGGCGACGAACAAATCGCGGTCTTTGAAGCTGGATACAAGCTTCAGGATACGCTGCAGGTCCCCTGTGCCGACCCTTGCCGAAGCGCGTTTTCGCCCGCCAAACGTGCCGACATCAAGGATATCCGGCAATATCCACGGATCGAGCGAGTCTCCGCGCCAGCCGACATAGATGCCCTGAACTTGGGTGCAGCTCGCGGCAGACTTGGCGAGCCTGGCGACGTCGCAGATGTCTCGATCCAACTGGGTGATGAATTGTTTGAATCTTGGCAGGTTGTCCTTCTTGCCTGATGCATTGTGGTGCCAGCCATGGATGTAGACCACGATCGGGGCGCCGTTCCCACGTTCGAGCCAGGCTTTCAGCGCATCAAAGTCCGCCGCGTTGAAGAACTCACCCGAACGCTGCGAGTCGCCCTTCGGAACACCCTCATCTATCTGGATGACGCGGATGCCAGATGTCGCGTCCGGGGCGTCGCCGTCGGGGACCGACCATTGTTTGTCCGGAATTGACCGGCAGGCCGTCAGCCCGGATAGCAGGACTATGAGCCAGGTTGCGGAAAGCCTCCACGACATACTTCATCTCCCCTGATTTTGGTTGGTCTCTGGACGATGCTTGGAATTCGCCCACCTTGGTTCGCGCCTCTCAAGCGGCCTGATCGACCCGACAGCCACAAAGGCTTCGCCTTTCGTTTTGACCCCCGGCATGATTTTGCCCGCCTCTTGGATCCAAGCAACGGGTATCTATAGGGGGTGAGGAAGCCGCTCATCGGCTGATGTCAGGTAAATCTATGTATCTGGGAAGCGGCCAAGGAAGGTTTTGGTGTTGCAGAGCCTTAGCGAACAACTGCGAAATGACCTCGTAGTCATTGAGCACGTTCGAGTTCTTTGTCCCGGATCAGCTCGCGACCTAAGCGCCGGTCCGCCGCTTACTCTATGGCCGGGATATCGGCGCCGGCTCGTTGACTACTAGTCCCCCTAGATGGCTGTGCACCCGCCACGGAATGACCAGCTAACGTACTGAGCCAGACGGGATACAAGGGGCTAGTTGCCCCAAGCCGTTTGAAGGGGAGCGCTCAAGTGAAGCCTACTACCACTCCGACCGGCGATGGCTGGTGCCTGAGTGGGGTATCAACTTGTAGGGCGAGATCGCCGGCTGGTTGACGGCGCGCAGGATCGGCGCTGGTGCTGAAAGAAGTAAAGAAGGCATGCCGGCAACGGCCGGATCGTAGCGAGGTGATCCTGCACTCGAACCGCGGCATCTAGTTCATCAGAACCCAGTACTAGCAGACTTTGAAAGATCACCTCAACTTCAGCAGCCATGAGCACATCACGGACTGGCGGGCGAATGGACTCTGATCCTAGCTCAAGGCTCACAGACGCGGTAATGAAAACTACCTCATTAAAAGGTACATGCGTTTACTAGATGTGACGACGAACGGTGTCCGACAGGCCCGTTCTGGACCGTTCAGCCGGACGAAAGGCTAGCTCCAAGAGTCCTCGCAGGCGGTGCCCGATGACGAACACGCAAGGAGTTTCGCTATCGCGTCCGGCTGCAGGTTTGGATTGGTTGAGTCTGCCGCTGCGATCTCACTTTGGGGAAACGAGAACTAACTCGACGCTGCGCATGCGTTTGGCATCCAGTACTAAGTGCGTTGTTCGAATGGTCGACCGAGTGAAGAAACACAACACATAGTTATGGATACACTTTTAGTGCCTTACAAGAATCATTTCTCGCGGACACAACACTCACGTTCCCCAGGTTGGGGCTGAGGGTTGTGGAAGATCCTACGGCCCGCTCTCAAGAAGGTGAATCGACATGCCCATTGAAGTCAAACCAACCGCGTTACCCGTAAAGGTAATGTTTGCCGCGACATATCAGGGGATCGAAACTCCAGACGATACTTTTGACGATACAGTTATACCAATGCTGCGACATGTAAGGGCTGGGCTTTTACATGAGTATCGATCTAGCTATTCGCAGGCGGGCATTGAGCTTGGGCCGTACGAGCAGGTCCTGTCAGTAGGCCCCGAAGAGACAGTCGAGATTGCGGTGGAGATCGCCAAGCGATCAACCGTGGAGCAAGAAAGTGAGTCAAGAATTGACGCCAGCACATCCTCAGAGCGCGAGGATGCGCTGGAACAGGAGTTCACGGACCGAGTGACTCGCACAGTGCAGCGAACTGAGACCTCATCGACCACCATGAACATCGGCGCCTCCTATGCCGTCGTTAGCGCAGGGCTTTCGCAGACGAAGAGCGTAAGCAACTCACAAACCGATAGCTCGGAAAAGATGAAGCGCACTCTAAGTCAGGCGAGAACGAAAGTTCAGAGTCAGATGGCGAAGAGCTACTCAGTCCGTATAAAGAGGACTGAGGAGATAACTTCGAGAGAGGTATACAGGCGTGTAATACAAAACACCGATAAGCTGAATTCTAAGCACTTTGGACTGAGGCGAGGGATGCAGGTGTACAGCGTTTGCACGCAGTACATGGGTCCAAGACTTGGCTGGGAGACTTATGTATCGGAGCCTGGTCGTGGCCTCGGAACATCGAGGCTTATAACCGATGAATTCCTTCCTGCGCATTTCATACAAGACGCCCAGAGTCATATTCGAAGAACCCCGTTCTCAGGCCATAAGCTTGCTGTAGATTTCACGAAAGTGGACGACTCGAGCACCGGTTTGATAAAGCAGAGAATCGACGAGTACGCACAAGCGCTAACGCTTTGCTTCCAAGACGGAAGCAAGGAGACACTGATCAGGCTTCCATACGACAACGTGGCCATTGGAGCTTACGCGATTGTCAGTGTGAAGCTCATGTTGAGAACGCTAAAGCAACGAGAGATGGAGATTTTCTATACAGCAAAGATGGTTAGTTTCAGTCATCCGAACGGAAGCCCTCCAGGAAAACTAGACCTCTATCTCCCTACCTCGTACTTGATGTGGACAGATCCCAGTGATCTTGTAGTTTGGGACTCAGAGACCGTCGAGCCGACGTTGTCCGCTTATGCGTCAAAGTACGCCGCGCTACTTGCTGAGATGGACAAAGTTCAGAGGCGGGAGCCCGGTGATCTCCGGCAGGAAGAGCGTGATGAACTGTTGCGCAGAGTTACTTCCAGCCTTAACGCCCAGGATAAACCGACGTGGTATCGGGAAACCTTGTCTGATCTGGTGTCGCTGTTTGACATAAATGCAGCTTTCTACACGCTGTATCCGTGGTCAATGGGATCAAGAAACTTCGGCGCGCATGCCTACGTTGACACACAAGCACGTGAGTATGACTTGCTAGGTGAGTCTAACCCTAGGCCGGCTGGCTACTCGCTTGGATGGAGAATGCAGCTAGACGGCGATGGTCGAAGAAATGAGATGCTCAATTCGCCAGGAGCAAAGGTGGTAGTGCCGATCGCGAAGGGGTGTGAGAGACGGGCGATTGAGTTGATAAGGAAGCTCTATACCAATACTGAAGGAACTACTTCCGGTGTGGTTGCGCAAAGTACGAGCGACGTAATTGAAGAGTTGGAGCAGCGCTGGCGAATGGAGAGGGCTGCTGCAGCGGAAGGCCTCGGCCCTGAAGATGTAGATAAGTCGGTTGTCTCGCCCGTGATTCCATTGGATCCTGAGCCCGACCCAATACTGCTGCCGATAGCGCTGTACCCGGTTACAGAGGTGGAGATTGCGGCGGATCCGCTGACTGGAGTGTTCTATGAGTCTGTAGACGTAGGTTAGCGACGATGCCGTCCGTTCATGCTGGGCCCATCCTACGAAGGGTTGATGAGACCTCAATAACTGTATTCATCGTGTCTGACTCCGCCGCCAAGTCAGAGATAGAGGTTGAATACCTTGATCGATCATATAAGGGAGTTAAATGGATTTCTCTTTCGGGAGTTAGGTCAGATGCTTTGATCGAACTTTCCAGTAGCGTGTACGCGCACTGGCTTTCCATCAGGATACCTGCAGGGAAGAGAATTCCGTCCGGGACAAAGATCCGATACAGAATTCAAAGTGATAACGAACCTCTTCAGCAGGCAATCAATTCTCAAGTCTCCTTGCTAGTTGCTGAGCGCCCGCATTGGATCGAGTTCGCCTCTCCATTCTCAGCGGCGGGTGAATCTAGCCTGCTTATCCAGATGTCTTGCCGCTCTCTAGAAAACAAGCAGACTGACGCCGTCTTGGGGGCAAAGGCTGCTATTGAAAGCCATAGAAAAAAGAATCCTTGGGGCGCCATAAGGCTTCTGTTGGCAGGAGATCAGATATACACGGATGAGTGGAGCTCAAGTAGCATTAAGGATGTAGTTGCGCTTGCTAAGCATCTTGGGCAAGAAGTTTCCGTGCCGGACGGCGTTCGCCGGCGGGTGGTGCTCGGCACCCCAATGGACCTTGTGGGTGAGGTGAGGCTACTTACAAACCTAGAGATTGTATCCGCCTACCTGCTGGGCCTGTCCCCCAGACTTGCTGAGAGGTTTGTTAGTGATAAAAAGATCAGGATGCGAATAGTTAATGAGAACAAGGCCTGGATGGAGCTCATGGCCACAGTGCCAACTTACATGATGTTTGATGATCATGAGGTGGCGGACGACTGGAACATAGATGCCAGTTGGAGCTCGGCTTGTGAGAAGAGTGCGGTTTGCCGATGGCTTATGGGAAACGCCTTTCTCGGCTGCTACATATTTCAGATCATTGGAAATGAACCCGATGCGGCCGCATGGGATATGGCGTCTCTCGCAGCTAAAGAGTGCCGGAAGGACCTGATCGGATCGGCAAGGGAATCCGCTTTGGCTCTTATGAAGCACAGCATGAGCTTCGTCATTCCTGGAACTAAGGAAGTAGCCGTTCTTGATTGCAGAACGAAACGTGTGCCGTATCGAGATCGCATGTGGGTGGCCGACCATAGCAAGAGTGGTCGGGAACCCTGCCTGTCTCACGAAGAGCAGAAGATTGTTCTGTGCGCAAGAACGGAAATTGAAAGTGTACTTACAAGGCTTGAGAAAGGGGAGTTAGCTGTGCTTGCAGTCGGTACTCCAGTTCTGGCGCGTCCTGGAGTAGAGAGGGCGCAAAGGCTTGGCGGGCGAGGTGTTGGAGCGCGGATACTCGATAGAGAGAGTTGGGACAACTTCCCTCAGTCATGGGTAACTCTTGCTGATGTACTTATGGATCGGACCAGTGCCAAAGGGGTAGTGATACTGTGTGGCGATGTTCACTATGGGTTCGCAATAGACGGATCTATCTGTCGGTCCGACGGGAAGAGTTTGAAAGTTCTTCAGATAACATCTAGTCCAGCGAAGAACTACTCCACTGTTCAGAGCGTTCTCCCTCTGCTTGATGAGCACGGAGAGATCATCTCCGCTTGTTGGGAGGTGGACAAGAACGGCTTTGAGTCCATATCGGCGGCTAGGAACGACGAAGTTATAAGTAAGGTTATTGAAGATGCCAAGAAGCATGGCGCCAAGATGCATCTGAAGAGATGCAATTTTGACAAGAAAATCCGCTTTTTTAGGGGCACTAACTTTGCCATGGTAGAGCTGGGAGTTCATTCAGTTAAGACGACCTTGTGCAACTCTCGCGGCGAGGAAATTTGCTCCAAAGAGCTAAAGCACAGATAGGCCGGCATTGCTCTCCCCACTAGTGCAGCCTTGCCTTGCGGGCGGGCGGGCGGGCGGGCGGGCGGGCGGGCGGGCGGGCGGGCGGGCGGGCGGGCGGGCGGGCGGGCGGGCGGGCGGGCGGGTCCACGGTAAGCCGGGAAGTCGGGTGCAGCGAAGGCTCCTAGGCGGCTGTCTTGTGGCGTCTTATACAGCGCGTGACGCAAGGACAACGGGCGCCAGGCCGAATGAAGTGAGGTGTGCGCTCAGGCCCAGCCAAAAGCAAGCAATTACATTGACCTAACGCTTTGATAGATATGGGGTTTGTCGGCGGAATAGTGGCTCTAGCCCCTTATGGCTATCCGTCTTTCCGAAACTGGCGCCTTATGCCTGTCATTCGCTAGACGAGTTGGCCTTCTACGTCGAGACAATCCTCTGAGCTACGGGGGTGATTACTAGCGCCTTTTGGCAAGACCCACACCGTCTCAGTTCCTGCGTCAGACTCATAGGTTGAAAAATTAGGAGTCAGTGGGGGCAGGTCAAACCGTCCCCAAGGAGGAGAGGCGGTGCGAGCACACCGGAGGCGCGCCGCATCCTTCCGAGCGGCGCGCGGTCCAACTGCCGCCGCTGGGCGACGAACTGAAGCCCAGGTTCTCCAAGGAGAACGTGAGCCGTACTGATCGCTACGATGCCATGGTGATCGCGTCCACGTACTTGATCGTCCAGCTCGCCCCCACGGGCGTGCTGCTGGGCGGCATGCCGTGAGCCCCCAAGACAGGCTGCAGGCCATGCCATTCCAGTTACGGCCGACCGCTCCACGGACCTGTTCCGGTCGTTCGCGAAGCGGCCGTGCAACCGAGATGGACGAGGGCTAGCCCTTCGCGCTGGTTTCCTGCAGGTCGCGTTGGGACAGGACCTTCATGCCCTCCGGCAGCTTCAGTGCATCGAACTGTCCCTGGACGGATTCCAGCAATGCCTTCTGCGGCCCTTCCGACAATGTTTGCGCCAACGCATCGATGGTTGCGAGCACTTGCAGGTCGTGCGTCAGCTCCGGCCTTATCCCTTCGCCCAGCAGCCACGGAGGATCCGGGCTGGGCGGCTCGAAGATGGGTTTGACCAGGACGAAGATGGGGATCTTGATGACCCAGAGGCAGATCCGCGTTACTGGGTCGCGAAACAGGCAGATGTAACGCCAGCCGATGATGCGCATGTTGACCTCCTATGTCGAGCGAGATTCGCTCACCGGAGATCACGTGTAATCGGCCCTTGGTCGGCTACCGGATCGCACCGCTCGTCGGCCGGATCGGCACCCGCGCCGTCAAGCGGCGCTTTCCCGGATGACGCACTGCGTGCGATGGCGTGGAAATAACACGTACGGCGACAGGCGGTAAGCATGGCTCTACAGGATTGGATTAGCGTTGCTTCACCGTCAGTCCGGCTGAACACATGCCTTGCCAGGAGGTGGGCCATGGTGAACCTGTCCACGAGAATCCGACGCGCACGGACCCTGTCCAGGATCACGCAGTCGGAGCTGGCCAAACGCATCGATGTCAAGCGCAGCGCCGTGAGTCAATGGGAGAGCGCGCTCGGGACAACGCCGAGCGTCTCGCATCTCATCCAGATTGCCCTGGAAACCGGAGTCTGCTTCGAGTGGCTGGCAACCGGACGAGGCCCCGCGAGATTGGGACAGGAAGCATTCGGCGAGGCCGTCATTCTCAAGGACTTCGCACAGGATGAACTGGAGAGTCGCGGACTCGTTGCCTTGGGCCGACTTTCGCGGCAGAAAAAGCTTGTTGCTGTCGCGATCATCGAACTCTTGAGTGGCGTCACTGCGGTCGAAGCCGAGACCAGGAGCCATACATAGGATGGAGTGGCCGAGCACCACCCGGCGCCGCCGATCCCGTGCGACGTCTCCTCCCGTGGAAAGGGGTTCCGTTCCCAGTCCTGCCGGGACCTGAGCAGGCACCCACAGACCACGCCGACCGCCAGGATCAGCCCGGTACGCAACAGGTCCGCGTAGAGCTGCGGCACGAGCAGCTGAAGAGTGTCGATCACACCCTTCGGGACCGAGTTCACGGCGCCATGCGCCAGCGCCGCCGGCCAGAAGCTGCCGGCCTTGAGGGTGAGCCAGCCCCGGCAGGATACCGAACCGGCGGGTGACTGGCCTTGCGGGAATCCCCGCCAGGCGAATCCCCCGCCGGTGAACGTCGAGGGCACGTGGCCGGCGCCGGCGCGTAATCCATGACGGCCTCCCATGCGCCGGGTCGATAGGTCGTATACGCACGCACGATTTCATGCCGTGGGTCGCGGCCTCGACAATCGCCGGGTAGACGGACAGGCGGTCGCCGTAAGGCGCGCCCATCCGGAGCGGGCCGCCGGCATCGTACGCGTGCGGCCTGCCCTGGATGCGCCTGGCGTCCGTCCGGATTTCGCCGGTGGCCGCATGGCCATCGCATCGCAGAGAGACCATCGGAAAAGCAATGGCCAAACAGAGCAGCCAGAAATTCATCGCGAGGAACCGCGCCCCGCGCGTGCAGATCGAATACGACGTCGAGGTATACGGCGCGCAGAAGAAGGTGCAGGTGCCCTTCGTGATGGGCGTGATGGCCGATCTGTCCGGCGCCAATGCCGAGGATCTTCCGCCGGTGGAGGAGCGCAAGGCGCTGGAGATCGACGTCGACAACTTCGACAGCCGCCTGCAGGCGGTCAGGCCCAGGGTCGCCTTCGCGGTGCCTAACACGCTGACCGGCGACGGCAACCTGGAGATCGACATCACTTTCCAGGGCCTGGACGATTTCTCCCCGGCCGCGGTCGCGCGCAAGGTCGCGCCATTGGCGCAGTTGCTGGAGGCGCGCACGCAACTGGCCAACCTGGGCACCTACCTGGACGGCAAGGCCGGCGCCGAGAAGCTGATCGCGCAGGCCATCCGCGACCCGGCGTTGCTGCAGGCGCTGGCCTCGGCGCCCAAGGCGGGTGATACCGGCAATCCCGGCGATGCCGGCACGGACAAGGAATAGGACGCCGCCATGGCCAACGCAAAGGCAATCGAGCAGGCGGCAGTCGCCGCGACGACCGAAAGCGGCAGCGACTTCGCCTCGCTGCTGACCCGCGAATTCAAGCCCAAGAGCGACCGCGCCCGCGAAGAGGTCGAATCGGCCGTGCGCGTGCTGGCGGAGCAGGTGCTTGGCCAGTCCGACATCGTGTCCGACGACGTCACCCAGACCATCAACGCCTACGTCGCCGAAATCGACCGCAAGCTCAGCGAGCAGCTCAACCTGATCATGCACCACGCCGATTTCCAGAAGCTGGAAAGCGCATGGCGCGGCCTGCACCACCTGGTCGGCAACACCGAGACCGACACGCTGCTGAAGATCCGCGTGATCAACCTTTCCAAGCACGACCTGGGCAGGACGCTGAAGCGGTTCAAGGGCACGGCCTGGGACCAGAGCCCGATCTTCAAGAAGATCTACGAGGAAGAGTACGGCCAGCTCGGCGGCGAACCCTACGGATGCCTGGTGGGCGACTACTACTTCGACCACAGCCCGCAGGACGTGGAGATGCTGCGCGGCATTTCGCAGATCGCCGCCGCCGCGCATGCGCCGTTCATCAGCGCGGCCGGATCGCGGCTGATGGGCATGGACAACTGGAACGAACTGGCCAATCCGCGCGACCTGGCCAAGATATTCTCCACCCCCGATTACGCCGCGTGGCGTTCGCTGCGGGAAAGCGAAGACGCCAAGTACATGGCGTTGACCATGCCCCGGACGCTGGCGCGCCTGCCGTACGGAGCCAAGACCGATCCGGTGGAAGAGTTCGATTTCGAAGAAGACACCAGCGGCGCGGATTCGTCCAAGTACACCTGGCAGAACGCTGCGTACGCGATGGCCGTGAACATCAACCGTTCGTTCAAGATGTACGGATGGTGCACGCGGATCCGGGGCGTGGAGTCGGGTGGAGCAGTGGAGGGGCTGCCCGCGCATACGTTCCCGACCGACGATGGCGGAGTGGACATGAAGTGTCCCACCGAGATCGCCATCACCGACCGGCGCTCGGCCGAGCTGGACAAGATGGGCCTGATGCCGCTGGTGCACCGCAAGAACTCGGACATGGCCGCCTTCATCGGCGCGCAGTCGCTGGCCAAGCCCGAGGAATACGACGATCCCGACGCGACCGCCAATGCGGCGCTCAGCGCGCGGCTGCCCTACATGTTCGCGTGCAGCCGCTTCGCGCACTACCTGAAGTGCATCGTGCGCGACAAGATCGGTTCGTTCAGCAGCCGCGAGCAGGTGCAGAACTGGCTGACCAACTGGGTGATGGACTACGTGGACGGCGACCCGGCCAACTCCAGCGAGGAGACCAAGGCGCGCAAGCCGCTGGCCGCCGCCGAGGTGGTGGTCGAAGAAGTGGAAGGCAATCCCGGCTACTACACCTCCAAGTTCTACCTCAAGCCGCACTACCAGCTGGAAGGCCTGACCGTTTCGCTGCGGCTGGTCTCGCGCCTGCCCTCGGCGCAGGCGGCCTGACCGGCACGGCGGCCGCCGTGCGCATGCCGGCGTAATCCGCCGACCACGATCCGGAACCGTCGCGCGGCGTCCCGCCGCGCGGCGCATCGGCCCAAGACCTCATCGCCGCCGCGGCGACCGCGACGGCCATCCCTCAACGCGACAACCACATCCGGAGATCCACCATGGCATTCGATATGCACCTCAAGTTCGGCTCGGGCGAAGTCGAGATCAAGGGCGCGTCCAACCACGACAAGCACAAGGACGAGGTGCCGATCATCGCCTGGTCGTGGGGCGCCAGCAATTCCGGCAACCTGCACACCGGCGCCGGCTACGCCGCCGGCGGCAAGGCGAACATCCAGGACATTTCCATCACCAAGTACGTCGACTCGTGCTCCAACGCGCTGCTGAACGCGTGCTGCACCGGCGCGCGCGTCGAAACGGCCACGCTCTACGTCACCAACGCCACCGGCGAGCAGACCGACTTCCTGACCATCGAGCTGAGCGAAGGCGTGATGGTGACGTCGGTCTCCACCGGCGGCAGCGGCGGCGAGGACCGGCTGACCGAGAACATCACCCTGCATTTCGGCAAGTTCAAGTACTCGTTCCAGCCGCAGGACGACAAGGGCAAGAAGCAGGGCGGCGCCAAGGACTTCACCTACAACATGCAGGAAGTGAAGAAGTCCTGATGCGCCCGCCGTTCCGCCCCTGCGCCGACGCGACGGTTTCCCTCGGATGAACGCCGTCCGTTCGCACGATGCCGCGGCGGCCCTGCTGAAGTCGGGCGCCGTGGAGGACGCCATGCGCGAACTGGCCGCGCAGGTGCGCCGCGATCCCGCGAATGCGGCGTTGCGCGTGTTCCTGTTCCAGTTGCTGTCGGTACTGGGGCAATGGGACCGCGCGCGCGATCAACTGCGCGCGGCCGGCGAACTCGACCCGCGCAATGCATTGCTGGCGAACGCCTATAACGTGGTGCTGGATGCCGAACGCGAGCGCGGCGAAGTCCTGGCCGGTGCGTGGACGCCGACGATGATCGGCCAACCGGCGCAATGGCAGGCGCAGTTGCTGCAGGCGCTGCGCTGGAACCTGCAAGGCCATCACCTTCAGGCTTCGCGATCGCGAAGCCTGGCCTTCGAGCAGGCCGAGGCGATCGGGGGCAGCATCGATGGCACCCGCTTCGAATGGATCGCCGATGCGGATCCGCGCTTCGGCCCGTGCCTGGAGATCGTGCTCAGGGACGGTTACGCCTGGGTGCCGTTCTCGCAGTTGCGCGAACTCAGTTTCGAACCGCCGCAGGACCTGCGCGACGTGATCTGGGCGCCGGTGCAGGTGACCTGGGCCGACGGCGGGCGCGCCACCGGTTTCGTCCCGGGCCGGTACCCGGCGACCGAACGCGCCGCCGACGGCGACCTGCTGCTGGCCCGACGCACCGGCTGGACGGACATCGGCGGCGGCTACTTCGTCGGCAGCGGCCAGCGCATGCTGGCGACCGATGCCGGCGACTATCCGCTGCTGGATGCGCGCACCCTCGTTTTCGACGCGGCCTGAACGGAATTCCCGCGTCATGGCCGAACTGACCACCCAGGAACGACTGCAGCCCTCGCTGCTGGATCGCCTGACCGACGATGAGCCGGACAAGCGCGAAGAAAGCCGCGACAAGCGCGTGATCACCGCCGCGCGGCTGCGCCAGTGCGTCGCCCGCGATCTGGCCTGGCTGCTCAACTGTACCCAGCGCTGGCCCGACGGGGAACTGGCGGACCATCCGCACGTCGAGCGCTCGACGCTCAACTTCGGCATTCCCGATCTGGCCGGTTCGGTGTTGTCCGGCATCGACGCCGGCGCGCTGCAGAATCGCATCCGCGCGGCGATCCTGAGCTTCGAGCCGCGCCTGACCGGCAGCACGTTGCAAGTCGGCGTCGACACCGATGCCAAGCGCATGGACCGGCATTCGCTGCGCTTCCACATCGAGTCGGAAATGTGGGCGCAGCCGCTGCCGTTGACGCTCTACCTGAAGACCGAGGTTGACCTGGAAACCGGCAGGTTCCAGTTCGCCCAGGGCCAGGAGTGACGGCGATGGATCCGCGCCTGATCGGCTATTACAACCGCGAACTGCAGCATGTCCGCGAGATGGGCGCCGAGTTCGCGCGCGACTATCCGAAGATCGCCGGGCGCCTGGGCCTTGAAGGCTTCGAGTGCGCCGATCCGTACGTGGAGCGGCTGCTGGAGGGCTTCGCCTTCCTCGCCGCGCGCGTGCAGCTGAAGCTCGATGCCCAGCATCCGGTGTTCACCCAGCATCTGCTGGAAATGATCTACCCGCATTTCCTGGCGCCGGTGCCGTCGATGGCGGTGGTGCAGCTGCAGCCGGATGCGGCCGAGGGCGTCGCGCCGGAGGGGCATGCGGTGCCCCGGCACACGCCGCTGCACGGCCTGGTCGGCCATGGCGAGCGCACCGCATGCGAGTACCGCACCGCGCACGAGGTGACGCTGTGGCCGCTTGCGCTCACCGAGGCCCGCTATCTGGAAACGCCCGCGGCCATCGCCGCCGCCGGCATCGCAGTGCCGCAGGGGCGGGGCGTCCGCGCCGCGCTGCGGCTGAAGTTCGCGGCCAACGTCGGCGTCGGGCTGGACATGCTGACGCTGGACGAACTGCCGGTGTTCCTGGCCGGCACCGACGAACTGCCGAGGCTGCTGTACGAACAGTTGCTGGGCAATGCGCTGGGTTACGTCGTGCGCGCCACCGGCGCCGATGGCGGCATGGACGTGCGCGCATCGTTCGATGCCGCCTGCCTGCAGGGCAGGGGGTTCTCCGACGACGAGGCGCTGCTGCCGTACACCGGGCGCTCGTTCAGCGGCTACCGGCTGCTGCAGGAATACTTCGCCTGTCCCGAGCGGTTCCTGTTCGCCGCGTTCACCGGGCTGCGCCGCGCGCTGTCGCGGGCGCGCGGAAGCGAGTTCGAGATCGTCGTCTGGCTGGACCGCAGCGTCGAGCGACTGCACGACGCGGTGAGCGCCGACAACTTCCGGCTGTTCTGCGCGCCGGCGATCAACCTGTTCCCGCGCCGCGCCGACCGCATCCATCTGCAGCCCGGCAGCGCGGAATACCACATCCTCGGCGACCGCACCCGGCCGATGGACTTCGAAGTGCACAGCGTGCAGCAGGTGGAAGGGTTCGGCGACCGCCAGGAGCCGGAACAGCGGTTCCAGCCCTTCTACGGCGGCGATCAATCCAACTGGCATGGCGCGCAGGCGGCCTTCTATACGCTGCGCCGCGAACCGCGCCTGGCGTCGGCGCGGCAGAAGCGGCAGGGCGCGCGTTCGAGCTATGTCGGCAGCGAACTGTTCATCGCCCTGGTCGACAGCCAGCAGGCGCCGTATTCCAGCCGCCTGCGGCAGCTGGGGATGCAACTGCTGTGCACCAATCGTGACCTGCCGCTGCACATGCCAGTGGGCAAGTCGCGCACCGATTTCACCCTGGACACCGATGCCCCGGTGGCGTCGATCCGCTGCGTCGCCGGGCCCACCCGGCCGCGCGCGCCGGCCGCCGGCGGGGAAACCGCCTGGCGCCTGCTCAGCCACCTGCAGCTGAACTACCTGTCGCTGCTGGACGCGGGCGGCGAGGATGGCGCCGCCGCCTTGCGCGAGATGCTGACGCTCTACCACGACGAATTCGATGCCGCCGCCCGTCGCCAGGTCGAAGGGCTCAAGCGCGTCCATGCGCAACCGGTGGTACGGCGTATCCCGGTACCGGGGCCGATCGCCTACGGCCGCGGTCTGGAAATCGTCCTGACCTGCGAGGACGCCGCCTTCGAAGGCACCGGCGCCTTCCTGCTCGCCGCGGTCCTGCAGCACTTCTTCGCACGCTACGTCTCGGTGAATTCGTTCACCGAGACGGTGCTGCGCACCCACGAACGCAACGAGGTGGCCCGATGGCCGGCACGACTCGGCACGCGCCCGATCCTGTAGCGCTGCTGGACGCGCTGCAGCGGCGGCCGCAGGACTTCGAGTACTTCGAAGCGCTGCGCCGGCTGGAATGCGCGTTCCCGCAGCGGCCGCGGCTGGGACGCTCGGCACGTCCGGCGGAGGACTTCGTGCGCCTGGGCCATACCGCCACGCTGGCGTTCGCGCCGCGCGACATCGATCGCCTGGTGCCGGGCGAGTCGGGCCGGCCGCCACGCCTGCAGGGATTGCTGCTGGGCCTGTTCGGACCCAACGCGCCGCTGCCGCTGCATCTGACCGAGTACGCGATCGACCGCCAACGCAATGCGAAGGACCCCACGCTGGCCGCCTTCGCCGACGTGTTCCATCACCGCATGCTCAGCCTGTTCTACCGTGCCTGGGCGGACGCGCAGCCGACCGTGCAGGCCGACCGTGCCGACGAGGACCGGTTCCGCACCTACGTCGGCGCGCTGATCGGCCTGGCCACACCGTACTTGCAAGACAGGGATGCGCTGCCGGACCGCTACAAGCGCCATTTCGCCGGCCGCCTGGTCGCCCAGGCGCGCAATGCCGAGGGCCTGAAAAGCTTCCTGGAGCATTTCTTCCGCATCCCGGTGCGCGTGGTCGAATTCGTCGCCGCCTGGATGCCGTTGCCGGCCGAGGCGCACCTGCGCCTGGGCGGCGGCATGGCCGGGCTGGGACGCACCGCGGTGATCGGCGCGCACGTGCGCGGTGCGCAGCAGCGCTTCCGCCTGCGGCTGGGACCGATGGGCCATGCGCAGTACCGCCGCTTCCTGCCCGGCAGCGACGCGTCGCGGGAGCTGGCCGCCGCGGTCCGGACCTACGTGGGCGATGAAAAGGCCTGGGAGGTGCAGCTGGTGCTGAAGAAGGACGAAGTTCCGCTGACCCATCTGGGCAAGGCCGGCCGCCTGGGGCTGTCCGGCTGGCTGGGACGCTACGCCGGGCCGGCCGACGCCGACGCGCTGGTCTTCGAACCCAGCGGGTGAACGTGGACATCCCACCCATGCCTTTCTCCTCGCATCGCCGCATCGCCGCCTCTTTGGAACACGCCTCTTTGGAGCACGCCCCATGACAGACATCAGCCGCAGCGCCCTGTTCGGCAAACTCAACGCCATCGCCTACCGCGGCATCGAGAGCGCCACGGTGTTCTGCAAGCTGCGCGGCAATCCTGAAGTCGAGCTGGCGCACTGGATCCACCAGATCCTGCAACTGCAGGACTCGGATCTGCACCGCATCGCCCGGCACGCCGACATCGATGCCTCGCGGCTGGCGCGCGACGTCACCGACGCGCTGGAACGGCTGCCGCGCGGCGCTCTTGCCATCTCCGACCTGTCCAGCCACGTCGAGGAAGCGGTCGAACGCGGCTGGGTCTACGCCACGCTGATGTTCGGCGAGGCGCAGGTACGCACCGGCTACCTGCTGCTCGGCATCCTGCGCACGCGCCACCTGCGCAACGCGCTGCTGGCGATCTCGGCCGAGTTCGCCAAGGCCAGGCCCGAGGCGCTGGCCGACGGCTTCGCCGCGATAACCGCCGGCTCTCCGGAAGACGGCCAGCGCGCCACCGACGGCTTCGGCCTGCACGGCGCCGCGCCGGGCGAGGCCAGCGGCGCGCTGGCGCCTGCGCAGATGGGCAAGCAGCAGGCGCTGCGGCAGTTCACCATCGATCTCACCGCGCAGGCGCGCGGCGGCGGCATCGATCCGATCATCGGCCGCGACGAGGAAATCCGCCAGGTCGTCGACATCCTGATGCGCCGCCGCCAGAACAACCCGATGCTGGTCGGCGAGGCCGGCGTCGGCAAGACCGCCGTGGTCGAAGGCTTCGCGCTGAAGATCGCCGCCGGCGACGTGCCGCCGCCGCTGAAGGACGTGGAACTGCGCACGCTCGACGTCGGCCTGCTGCAGGCCGGCGCCAGCATGAAGGGCGAGTTCGAGAACCGCCTGCGCCAGGTCATCGACGAGGTGCGGGCCTCGCCGAAGCCGATCATCCTGTTCATCGACGAGGCGCACACGCTGGTCGGCGCCGGCGGCACGGCCGGCACCGGCGACGCCGCCAACCTGCTCAAGCCGGCGCTGGCGCGCGGCGACCTGCGCACCATCGGCGCCACCACCTGGGCCGAATACAAGAAGCACATCGAGAAAGACCCTGCGCTGACCCGGCGCTTCCAGACCGTGCAGGTCGGCGAGCCGGACGAGGCCAGGGCGATCCTGATGATGCGCAGCGTCGCCGGGGTGATGGAACAGCACCACCGCGTGCAGATCCTCGACGAGGCGTTGGAAGCGGCGGTCAGGCTTTCGCACCGCTACATTCCCGCGCGCCAGCTGCCGGACAAGTCGGTCAGCCTGCTCGACACCGCCTGCGCGCGCGTGGGCATCAGCCAGCACGCGGTGCCGCCGGAGGTTGACGACACCCGCAAGCGCATCCAGGCACTGGAGACCGAACTGGCGATCATCGGCCGCGAGAAGCGCGTCGGCGTGGACGTGCACGAGCGCGAGGCCAGGGCGGCCGACGCTTTGGCCGTGCAGCAGGCGCGGTTGCAGGAACTGGAGCGTTCCTGGCAGGCGGAAAAGGCGCTGGTCGATCGCATCCTGGCGCTGCGCGCGCGCCTGCGCGGCGACGATGCGGGCGAGTTGCAAGCGCAAGCCCATGGCGCGGACCAGGTGCAGACGGCAGAAGCGGAAGCGGCATCGCCGCAGGCGCTGGACGCCGCCCGCAATGCCGCATTGGACGAACTGAAGACGTTGCAGATCGAACTTGCCGCCTTGCAGGGCGAGCGCCCCCTCATCCTGCCCAGCGTCGACTACCAGGCCGTCGCATCGGTCGTGGCCGACTGGACCGGCATCCCGGTCGGGCGCATGGCCCGCAACGAGATCCAGACCGTGCTCGATCTGCCCGCGCTGCTCGGCAAGCGCGTCATCGGCCAGGACCACGCGATGAAGACGATCGCGCGGCGCATCCAGACATCGCGCGCCGGCCTGGACAACCCCGACAAGCCGGTTGGCGTGTTCCTGCTGGCCGGCACCTCGGGCGTCGGCAAGACCGAGACCGCGTTGGCGCTGGCCGAGACGCTGTACGGCGGCGAGCAGAACCTCATCACCATCAACATGAGCGAGTTCCAGGAGGCGCATACCGTCTCCACGCTCAAGGGCGCGCCGCCCGGCTACGTCGGCTACGGCGAGGGCGGCGTGCTGACCGAGGCGGTGCGCCGGCGGCCATACTCGGTGGTGCTGCTGGACGAGGTGGAGAAGGCGCACCCGGACGTGCACGAGATCTTCTTCCAGGTCTTCGACAAGGGCTGGATGGAGGACGGCGAAGGCCGCCGCATCGACTTCCGCAACACGCTGATCATCCTGACCACCAACGCCGGCACCGAGCTGATCTCCAGCCTGTGCGCCGACCCGCAACTGATGCCGGACCCGGAGGGCATGGCCAAGGCGCTGCGGGCGCCGCTGCTGAAGGTATTTCCACCGGCGCTGCTCGGGCGGCTGGTGGTGGTTCCGTATTACCCGCTGAGCGAGCAGATGCTCGGGAAGATCGTGCGCTTGCAGCTGGACCGCATCAAGAAGCGCATCGAGGCGCGCTATCGGATTCCGTTCGAGTACGACGATGCGGTAGTGGAGCTGGTGGTCAGCCGCTGCACCGAGAGCGAGTCGGGCGGGCGGATGATCGATGCGATCCTGACCCACACCCTGCTGCCGGACATCAGCCGAGAATTCATCCTGTCCGAGATCGTGGGAACCCCGCTGACGGCGGTGCGGATCCGCGTTCGCGAAGGCGGCTTCGACTACCGCTTCGAACAGGCCCGGCCAATGCTGGCGGACGTGCCCGGGCTATCCGCTTAGCGACCCCCGCACGGCACGACGGCGCCAGGCGCGCGCCGGCGCCCTGGACCACAACAATCATCAAGGGAGGTTTCCATGTCTACGGCAATGACGATCTTCTGCCACGGCACCAAGTCCTACTCCGACGAAGTCAAGCTCAAAGGCGCCAGTCGCAAGGAGTACGGCGAAGAGGAGAAGGAATTGGTGTGGGTGCTGGAGAAGCACTATCAGATGCCCAGCGATCGGCAGGGCCACACCTTCAATGGCGGCAAGCTGCTCCTGCAGGGCGTGGGTTCCCTCAACGATCCCACCAGCAATCGGATCGTGCAGGCCGGCGATGGCCTGCAGGGCAATACTGGCTCGAGCTGGCCGGTGACCCGTCTGTTCAACATGGCCTGCGGCAACGGCATCGGCCGCAACATCGAGAAGGCGATCACCTTCCTGGAATACATGGTCGACCACAACCAGCGGCCGACGTGCATCAACATGGTGGGCTGGAGCCGCGGCGGCGTGACCTGCGTGCGCCTGGCCCAGGCACTGCACCGGAACAATAAGCTCAATGGCATCGAGGTCAATATCTTCGCCGGCGACCCGGTGCCCGGCGCCTTTCGGCACGACACCTGGGGACTGTCCAAGGAGTACGCGATCACGCCCAACGTGAGGCGGTACCTGCAAGTGATGGCGATGCATGTCGGCGGCCTCAAGGGAAGAGGGTTCAAGCCGCTGATCCCGGCGGTGGTCGCTCCCGCAGTGACCGTGGCCGGGGTGCTGCCGATGCCGGGGAACCACAGCCAGGTTGTGAAGGCCAAGGATTCCCCGGGCGAAATCACCCTGGACATGGCCATCCGCTTCCTGCGCATCTGCGGCAGCGAGGGAGTGAGATCGGAATTCCTGACATTCGCGCTCACCAAGGAGGATGTGTATCGCCTCTACCAGGAGATCTCCGAGTCCGTCAGCAACGACGACGGCACCTATGGTCAGCCGCGCCCGTCGGGCATCATCGGCGCGATCAAGAGCCGGGTGAGCTACACCCGAGACGCCGCCGCGGCCGGAGTGGGGGCGTGGGGCTACATGGCGCCCAGAGCCGTAGGCGCGGGCCAGGATGGCGATGCGTATCCCCGCTATGTGAACGACCACCATCATCTGATCGGCTACCTGCTGGGCAAGCCGGGAGGCGGGCCGATCATGGAGCCCAGGCTGCGGGCAATGCTCAACCAGATGTACACCTAGGCCCGTCGACGCCATGGCACACGCCATCACATTGAAGTCCGACCTGGGCGATGGCCTGCTGTTTGTGCGCATGCAGGCGCACGAGCGGCTGGGTCACGACTTCCGGTACGAGCTGCGCGCCATCAGCCAGGACAGCACGGTGGACCTGGGTGCGTTGCTGGGCAGGCCGATGTCGGTCACGGTCAAGGAAGCGCAAGGCTACACCCGCCACTTCCACGGCATCGTCGCCGAAGCGGCGCAGGCCGGCTTCCAGGTGATCCAGGACCTGCGCTACGCCGTGTACGAAGTGACGCTGGTTCCCAAGCCCTGGCTGCTCAGGCACGGGAAGGACTGCCGCATCTTCAAGAACCAGAGCGTGCCGGAGATCGTGCGCACGGTGCTGGCCGAAATCGGCTACACCGATGTCAGGCTCGGCCTGGGCGGCAGTTATCCTCCGCGCGAGTACTGCGTGCAGTACCGCGAGAGCGGCTTCGACTTCATCAGCCGGCTGATGGAGCAGGAAGGCATCTATTACTACTTCACCCACAGCGCGGCGACGCACACGATGGTGCTGGCCGATGCGCTGGGCGCGCACGCCGCGGCGCCCTCGTTCGAACGGATCCCCTATTGCCCGCCCGGGCAGAAGGGCAGTCGCATGAAGGACTCCATCACCGACTGGGAAACGGCGCGCAGCATCGATTCGAACCGGGTCCAGCTGACCGACTACGACTGGCTGAGGCCGAAGGCCTCGCTGCTGGCTACGGAGGAAGCGCCCGATGCCGTGGGCGGTTCCGGCATCGGCGACCTGGACGTCTTCGATTATCCGGGCGAGCACGTCACCGTGGCCGATGGGCAGCGCTACGCGCGCGTGCGCGCCGAGGCGCTGGGCGCGGCGCAGTCGCAGTACCGCGGCCATACCGACGCCTGCGGCCTGGCCGTGGGCGCGCTGTTCACGCTGAAGGATTTCCCGCTGGCCGAATACAACCAGGAATACCTGGTCACCCAGACCGAGATCGAACTGGTCGAGGTGGACTACGTCTCCGGCGACGCGGCCGCGCGGCCGCCTTTTTCCTGCCGGTTCACCGCGCTGCCCAGCCGCCAGCCGTTCCGTTCGCTGCCGACCGCGCCCAGGCCGGTGATCGCCGGCCTGCAGACCGCAGTGGTGCAGGGCGATACCGCCGAGGACATCGCGGTGGACAAGTACGGCCGCGTGCAGGTGACCTTCTTCTGGAACGCGCCGGACAAGCCGAAGGCGCAGACGTCGTGCCCGGTGCGGGTGGCGTCGAGCTGGGCGGGCAAGCGCTGGGGCGCCGTGCAGATCCCGCGCGTGGGCCAGGAAGTGGTGGTGAGTTTCCTGGAAGGCAATCCGGACCGTCCATTGATCATCGGCAGCGTCTACAACGCCGACAACATGCCGCCCTACGCACTGCCGGAAAACAAAACCCGGAGCGGGGTGAAGAGCCGCAGCCACCTGGGCGGGGCCGAGGACTACAACGAGATCCGCTTCGAGGACAAGAAGGGCAGCGAGGAACTGCTGCTGCACGCGCAGAAGGATCTCCGCCACGAGGTGGAGAACGATCATTTCGCCACCGTCGACGGCAACGAGACCGCCGAGATCAAGCGCGAGCGCACCCATACCATCGGCGGCGACGACACCCTGAAGGTCGGCAGGACGCTGCGGATCGAGGCCGGCAGCGAGATCGAACTGGTCACCGGCGCGGCGCGCCTGGTGATGAAGCGAACGGGCGAAATCGAACTGAGCGGCACCCGCCTGACCTTCGATGGCCAGGTGAGCGTGGACATGAATGCGGGCGTCATGACGAACATCGGCGCGGGCGCTAACCTGACGATCAAGTCGAACGCGGCGCTGCTGGTGAACGCCAACGCCGCCGCCGTGGTCCGCTCGATGGGCGGGTTGCTGTTGAACGCGACCGGTCCGGCGGTGCTGAAAGGCCTGCCGCCGATCATCGGCTGACCCATGGACGCGACGATCATCCTGGCGGCCGCGCGGCAGATGCGGATCCCGGCCGTGGCATTGGCCTGCATCGGACAGACAACGATGCCGCATGAAGCGGTGCGGGCACTGGTCGCCGCTGGCCATCGGCAGGCGGCGCTGGAGTTGCTGATGCGGCTGCTGCCCAAGCGCTACGCGGTGGCCTGGCTGTGCCAGTGCGCACGGGCCGAGCCCCTCGACACATCCGATCGCGAGGGCGTGACCCTGGCCGAGGCCTGGACGAAGGAACCCACGGAGCCGCATCGGCGGGCGGCGCTGCGGCTTGCGGCCGAACGCGACTACGGCTCCGTCGGCGCCTGGATCGCGGCGGCGGCGGGCTGGTCCGGCGGCAGCCTCAGCGAAGAGGGACAACCGCCATCGCCCGCGCCGGACCATCTGACCGCCATCGCCGCGACGGCGGCGGTCAACGGCCTCGCGGCGCTGGACACCGCGCGGTTCGAGGACCGGCGCGACCGCTTCATCGGCGATGCGCTCGGATTGCTGGACGGCCCGGCCCATTGAAGGAAACAGGATCATGGATTCCAACCACAGCCTGACCCTGGTGGTGCAGGGACAGCCGGCCGAGCGGTTCGGCAGCCGCGGCAGCCGGCGATTCGACGCCTGCGATGCCAGCATCGGCCGCGCGGAGACGTGCGACTGGGTGCTCAACGCCGAGGGCGTGTCGCGGCTGCACGCGACCATCCGCTATCTCAACGGCCTGTACTTCATCGAGGACCGCAGCACCAACGGCATGCTGCTCAACGGCGCGCCGATGGGCAAGGGCGATCCTTCGGCGCTGAAGGACGGCGACCGGCTGCAGATCGACACCTTCGAGGTGGCGGTCCACCTGCGCGCGGACGAAGACGCGCGCAGCACCGAGGCGTCGCGCGCGCCGGTCGTCGCCGCAGTGGAGACCGGGCCATCGCGGAATGCACTGCCTTGGCCGTCGCTGGCCGGTTCCGTACCGATCACCGATGGCGACGCCGGCGCGGCGCCGGACATCGATATCGGCATCGGTGGACTGGAGAGCGATGCCGAGCTGGATCCGCTGGTCCATCTGAAGGCGGTCGATGCCGTCGCGACCGGACCCGCCGACCACGGCTGGAACCATTCGCCCGGCATCGCCGATGTGTTCCGGCCGCCGTCGCCGGGCAGCGTGGCGGCCGAGCCGGTGCTTCCGGAAAACTGGGACCGCACCCGCAGCCAGTTCACCGCCGCGCAGTCGGCGCCGTCCGCCGCACCGGTTGTTCCCTTGCCGGTGCCGCCTGCTGCGGAGGCCGAGTCACCGCAAGCGGCCGCTGCGCCGGTCCGCACCGTCGCCGCCGATGTTCCGCAGCCCGCGGCGCAACCGCTGGACGAACTGTTCCGGATCGTCGTCGAAGGCGTGATGGATGTGCTGCGCGCGCGCGCGGAACTGAAGAACAGCTTCCGCCTGCCGGTCACGGTGATCCAGCGCACCGAGAACAATCCGCTGAAGTTCGCTCCGACCGCCGAAGAAGCGGTGGAGCGGATATTGGCCGCACCCAACCGCGGTTTCCTGTCCGGCGCCGCCGCCCTCGAAGACGCGATGGACGACATCCGCCACCACCAGGTGGCGCTGCTGGCCGGCGTGCGCGCGGCGTTCGACGGGTTGATGGAGCGGCTCGACCCCGCCCGCTTCGAACCCGAGGACGGTGGCGGATCGCGCTGGGCGGCGTTCGCTGCCAGGAACCGTGCCTGGGATCGCTACAAGGATCATTACCGGGACCTGCTCGCCGACCCGGACGAATGCTTCCGCCGGCTGTTCGGCGATGAATTCGCGCGCGCCTACGAAGAACAGCTGGCGCTGCTGAAGTCCGCGCGCCCGGCGCAGCAGCAGCGCTAGCGCCCGCGCGCAACGAAACCCCCACAGGTAAGAAGAGATGACGCAGCACAACAAAGTGGTATGGAGCGAAGGCCTGTTCCTGCGCCCGCAGCATATGCAGCAGCAGGAACGCTATCTGGAGCGGTTCGTCGAACTGCGCGCCGGCGGCCTGCGTGCGCACGCGTGGGGGTTCGAGCAGCTGGAACTGGAACGGGACCTGCTGGCCATCGGCAAGCTGGGCATCAAGCGCGCGCGCGGCGTCTTCCCCGACGGCACGCCGTTCTGCATTCCCGACGACGACCCGCCGCCGCCGCCGCTGGACGTGGACGCCGATTGCCGCGACCAGATCGTCTACCTGACCCTGCCGCTGCGTTCTTCCAGCCAGCCCGACAGCGCCTGGCCGGACGCGCAGGCCGAACGGCTGTTCCGCTTCCGCGTGCGCGAAACCGAAGCGCGCGACGCCTCGGGCAGCATGGAAGGGTCGGTGCCGCTGGAAGTCGGCGGCATGGACAGCCGGCTGTCCACCGAATCGCAGCCGCGCGAGGGCCTGGTGCAGATCCCGCTGGCGCGCATCGTCGAATGCCGCGCCGATCGGCGGGTGGTGCTGGACGACGCCTTCATTCCCAGCGTGCTGCGCAGCCAGGCCGCGCCGTGGCTGGCGAACCTGCTGTCGGAACTGCTGGGCCTGCTGCACCAGCGCGGCGAGGCCCTGGCCGGCCGGGTGACCGCCACCGACCGTGGCGGCGCCGCGGAGATCGCCGATTTCCTGATGCTGCAGGCGATCAACCGCTACCAGCCGGTGGTCGCCCACCTGGCCGAATCGGCGCTGCTGCATCCGGAGGATTTCTACCGCCTGCTGCTGGCGATGGCCGGCGAACTGGCCACCTTCGCCGCGCCCGGCAAGCGCGCGCAGGCGTTCCCGCCGTACCGGCACGAGCGGCTGCGGGAGAGCTTCGAGCCGGTGGTCGCGTCGCTGCGCGCCAGCCTCAGCGCGGTGATGGAGCAGACGGCCGTCGCCATCGCGCTGCAGCAGCGCAAGTACGGCGTGTGGGTGGGCGTGGTCGCCGACGCCGCGCTGCTGGACGACGCGATGTTCGTGCTGGCGGCGAAGGCGGACATGAAGTCCGAGGACGTCCGCCGGCAGCTGCCCGCGCAGTCGAAGATCGGGCCGGTGGAGAAGATCCGCGACTTGGTCAACCTGCAGTTGCCGGGCATCGGCGTTTCGCCGATGGCGGTCGCGCCGCGGCAGATTCCCTACCACGCCGGCTACCTGTATTTCGAACTCGACAGGCACGCCTCGCTGTGGAAGACGCTGAAGACCTCGGGCGGCGTCGCGCTGCATTTCGGCAGCGGCTTCGCCGGGCTGGACCTGCAGCTCTGGGCGATCAGGAAGTGACCATGAACGGAATCGATGCGTCCGGCGCGGCGCCGGACGACGCCACCGTCGTGCGCCCGCGATCCGGTGAAGTGCCACCCAGCGTCGCCGCGGAAACGCGCCCGCCGCCGCATGCGACGGCCGGCGAAGACTTCGGCGCACTGCCCGAAGGCGGGACCAATCCGCTGGTGCGCGCGGCCAGCCCGCTGCTGTTGCTGGCGACGCAGTTGCGCCAGAGCGCGGCGGCCCCGCGCGATCCGCAGCAGCTGCGCGAACAGGCGGTGGCCCATCTGCGCAGTTTCGAAGGCCAGGCGCGCGCCGCGCGCCTGGATGCGCAAACGATCATGGCCGCGCGCTACGTGCTGTGCACGCTGGTCGACGAGGCGGTGCTGAACGCGCCGTGGGGAGAAAGGACCGGCTGGGCGCAGAAGACGCTGCTGGTGGCCTTCCACGGCGAAGCCTACGGCGGCGAGAAGTTCTTCGACATCCTGGACCGGCTGTGCGCGGATTTCCCGCGCCATGTCGACCTGATCGAGATGATGTACCTGTGCCTGGCGCTGGGTTTCGGCGGCCGCTACCTGGTCGAGCCGGGCGGCACGGCGCGGCTGGCCGACCGGCAGGAGGATCTGTACCGGCGCATCAAGGCGCAGCGCGGAGCGGACGCGCAGGCGCTAGCGCCGCACTGGCGCGGCATCGAGGACCGGCGCAACCGGCTGGCCCGGCACGTCCCGCTGTGGATGGTCGCGCTGGCGGCAGCCTGCGCGCTGCTGGTGGCGTTCCTGTACTTCAGCGCCAGGCTCAACGCGCTGTCGTCGCCGGTCAGCGCGCGGCTGGCGCGGATCGGGCTGGAAAACCTGGCGCCGCCACGGATGAACATCGCGCCGGCGCCGGCGAAGCTGCGGCTGAAGCAACTGCTGCGGCAGGAAGAGCAGGCCGGCCTGCTCAGCGTCGACGAAACCGCCGACGGCCAGGCGACGGTGCGCATCGCCGCGGCGGAAATGTTCCCGTCCGGCGGCGTTGAAGTCGCACCCGCGCAGGCGCTGTTGCTGCAACGGATCGCGCTGGCGCTGGACCGGGTGCAGGGACGGGTCGTCGTGGTCGGCCATACCGACGATCAGCCGGTGCGTTCGCTGAAGTTCAAGGACAACTACGCGTTGTCTTCCGAGCGCGCGCGCAACGTCGCGCAACTGCTCGGCCGCGGCCTGGCCGATCCGCGCCGGCTGGAAGCGAGCGGCGCCGGCGATTCGCAGCCGGTGGCGACCCCGCCGGCACTTCCCGCCAACCGGGCGCGCAACCGCCGGGTCGAGATCATGTTGATTCCGGAGGCATGAAGCGCATGGACAAGCTGTTCGCGTTGTTCAAATCCAGGGAGTTCCTCGCGCTGGCCGGCCTGCTGTTGCTGGCGGCGCTGATCTGGCTGGGCGGGCCGTACCTGGGCATCGGCGATGCGCAACCGCTGGCGAGTCCGGCGCCGCGGCTGGCGTTGATCCTGCTGGCGGTGACGCTGTGGCTGGCCTGCCGGCAGGTCCGGCAGTGGCGGGCTTCAGCCAAGGCCCGGCGCATGGCCGGCGAACTGGGCGGGCAGGACGCGCGGCTGGCCGAAAGCGACACCGACGCCCGCACCGCCGCCGAACGCAGGCAATTGCAGCAGCGTTTCCAGGAAGCGATGGACGTGCTGCGCAAGACCCGCCGCGGCGGACGCGATCTGTACGCCCTGCCGTGGTACGCGGTGATCGGTTCGCCCGGCTCGGGGAAGAGCACGCTGCTGCAGCACTCGGGACTCGAGTTCTCGCTTCTCGACCGTTTCGGCAAGCGCTCGCTCGGCGGCGTCGGCGGCACCCGCAACTGCGACTGGTGGTTCACCGACGAAGCGGTGTTCCTGGACACCGCCGGACGCTACACCACCCAGGATTCGGATGCCATGGCCGACGCCTCGGCGTGGGAGGCGTTCCTCGGACTGCTGCGCAAGTACCGGCGGCGCAGGCCGTTGAACGGCGTGATCGTCACCGTCAGCATCACGGACTTGCTGACGCTGGACCATGACGGGCGGCGCCAGCACGCGCGCACGGTGCGCCAGCGCCTGGAGGAACTGGAGCTTCGCCTGCGCATCGGCATTCCGGTCTACCTGGTGTTCACCAAGTGCGACCTCGTCGCCGGCTTCGGCGAGTTCTTCGACGATCTGGACGCGCGGCAGCGCGGCCAGGTCTGGGGCATGTCGTTTCCCGCGGAACGGACCATCGACGGCGGCGCCGCCGACCTGTTCGGCGCGGAGTTCGACCTGTTGCTGGAGCGGCTGGATGCGCGCGTGATCGATCGCCTGCACGCCGAGCGCGATCCGGCGCGGCGCGCCGCCGTGCTGTCCTTCCCGATGCAACTGCGCATGTTGCGCGAGGCGGCGGCGCAGTTCGTGGAAGGCGCGTTCGCCAGGGACGCCTACGCCAAGCCCGTGCTGCTGCGCGGCGCCTACTTCACTTCCGGCACCCAGGAGGGCACGCCGATAGACCGGCTGTTGACGGCGGTGGCGCGGATCTTCGGCATCGACGCTTCGCGCGCGCACGTGCGCCGCACGCAGCGGCGCACGTATTTCGTCGAGCGTCTGTTGAAGGACGTGCTGTTTCCCGAATCCGGCTTCGTCGGCACCAGCCCGGCGCTGGAGCGGCGCAAGCTCGCGCTGCAGACCGCTTCCCATGCGGGCATCGCGGCATTGACCGTGCTGCTGATGTTCGGGCTGGCGTCCAGCCATGCGCGCAACCGCGACTACACGCTGCAGGTGCGCGAAGCCCTGCGCGCCTATCCGGACCCGGCCCCCCAGGCCGGCGCGCGCACGATCCAGGCGCATTTCGCCGAGGTGCTGCGGCGGCTCGACGCGCTTGCGCAGGTGCGCGGCGCGGCGCAGGCGCACCGCAGGGACGGCGTTCCGCTGTCGATGCGCTTCGGCCTCTACCAGGGAGGCGCGCTGGGCCGCGAGGTCGAGGATGCCTACCAGCGGGAGCTCAACGGCATCCTGCTGCCGGGCGTGGCCGCCGGCTTCCGCGAGGGCTTGAACGAAGCCGCCAACGATCCGCAGATGCTGTACTACTTCCTGAAAGGCTATCTGATGCTCGGCGAACCGGCGCATCGGGACGCTGAGGAACTGGCGATCCTGGCGCGGACGCAATGGCAGCGCATCTTTCCCGACGATCCATCGTTGCAGGACGCGCTGGACACGCATTTCCAGGCGCTGTTGGCCGGCCGCCAGGCGCCGCGCGCGCTGCCGCTGGACACCGGGCGGGTGGAGCAGGCGCGCGCCACGCTGCGCACGGCGGATCTGTCGACGCTGGTGTACGGCGGACTGAAGCTCGCCGGGCCCGATGCCGGCGCCGCACCGGTGCGGCTGGACAGGACCCTGGGCCTGCTGGGCGACGTCTTCCACCGCAAGAGCGGAACGCCGCTGTCGCAGCCGTTGCCGGCGCTGTTCACCCGGCCGGCGTTCGCGGCGCAGATCGACCAGGGCATCGAACAGGCGGTGCAGCGCTTCCTGCGCGACGACTGGGTGTTCGGCGCCGGCCATGTCGATGTGCTGGAGCGATCGCGCCTGTCGCAACAGGTGCTGGCGCTGTACCAGCGCGACTACATCCAGGCCTGGGATGGGCTGATGAACGACTTGCAGTTGCGGCCCGTCGGCAACCTGCAGGAAGCCAGCACCGTGGCGGCGAAGCTGGCAGGGCCCAGCTCGCCGCTGAAGGCGCTGCTGGATCTGCTGCGCGAGAACACCCGCGATCTGCTGCGCGAGCCGCCCGCGGAAGCCGCGGGAGCCGGGGACGGCGTGGCGGCCGCCGTCGAGGCGAAAGTACGGCAGGAAGCCACCCGGCGCAGCAGCGCCCTGGCCCGGCTGCTGCAGGCTTCGGCGGACGGCACGGCCGGCGAGGACATGCCTAGCGAGGGCACGCTCAACCAGGCAAGGCGGGCACCGGACGCGCCCATCGGCGATCACTTCGCCGAACTCAACCGGCTGACCGAAGGCGCGCCCGGCGCGACGCCGCTGGACCGGACCCTGGCCACGCTCGACCAGTTGAGCCGGACGCTGCTGACGGTGGGCGACTTCGGCGACGCGTCGGGCCGGCCCGATCCGGCGCTGCTGATCGCGCGCCAGCAGGCCGAACAGTTGCCGCCGCCGGTGTCGGACTGGATCGCCGCGTTGACCGGCAAGAGCCAGGCGCTGGCGGCCCGCAGCGCCAGCAACGCTCTGGAGGACGGTTTCAGGCAAATCGCCGGCGGCGATTGCGCGTTGTTCGTGCAGGGGCGCTACCCGTTCTCGCCGGACAGTCCGGCCGAGATACCGTTGCAGAATTTCGCCGAGCTGTTCGGCAACGGCGGCCGTTTCGACGCCTTCTTCAAGCAGGCCCTGAGCGGCCGGGTGGATACCGGACGCGCGCAGTGGCAGTGGAAAGCCGACAGTGGAAGCGCACAGGGACCGGCCGCGTTGCTGGCGCAGGCGCAGATCGCCGACGGCATCCGCCAGGCCTATTTCCGCGGCGGAAACCAGCCGGAGGTCGCCTTCACCCTGCTCGCGCCGCAGCTCGGCGCGGGTATCGGCCGGCTGCTGATCGAGGTCGATGGACAGCAGTACGACTATCGGCCCGGCGGCGCGCCGAGCATGGCGATGACGTGGCCGGGGCCGCAACCGGGGCTGACCCGGATCAGCGCCTGGGACGCGGGCGGAAGCGCGTTGCCGATCCGCGAGTATCCGGGCGAATGGGGCTTCTTCCGCGCCCTGCGCGCGGCCGGCCTGAAACGGCAGACCGATCTGCGCTACGCGGCCGGTTTCGATTTCGGTCCGTCGGCCGCGACGGTGGTCGTGCAGGCCGCCAGCCTCAAGCATCCGTTCATGGACACGCAGGTGCGGCGTTTCCGGTGCCCGTCGTGAACGTGCGGTTTCTTCCGCAAGTGGGTTGCTTCGGCAAGCTGCCCGGCGTCGGCGATTTCGTGCAGCGCAGGTTGCCGGCCGCGTTCCTGGACGCATGGGATCCCGGCTTCCAGCAGGCGCTGGCCGCCAGCCGCCGATGGCTGGGAGAACGCTGGCCGGCCGCGTACCACGGCAGCGCGGCATGGCGTTTCGTGCTGCCCGCGCAGGTCTGCGGCGATCGCGCCTGGGCCGGGGTGACCGGCGCGGCGACGGACCGGGTCGGGCGCTGCTTCCCGATGGTGATCGCCGCGCCGTTCGCGGACGGCGACGCCGAGGTTGCGCGGATCTTGGAGAACGATGCCTGGTTCGGGGCGCTGGAAGTCATCCATCGCCAGGCGCAGGCCGCCCCGTTGATCGACGCGCGCGCGTTCGATGCCGCGCTGGCCCGCCTGCCGGGACCGCTTGCGCGGTTTCCCGAGCGATTGCCGACATCGGAGGTGGTCGCCGCATCCGATCGTGCCGGCAGTGTCGACGGCGATCGCCTGCACGGGTTGCCGTCTCTGGCCGCGAACGTATCCGAACGCCGCTGCCTGTGGTGGACGCAGGGCAACGCGGACAGGCCCGCCGACCGGTTCGCGACGCACGGGTTGCCGGACCCGGACACCTATCTGCGGATGCTGGGCACCGCGCGGGATCCGGTGGCCGACCCCGGCGACGATGCGCCGTTCGTTCTTTCCGATCCGGCCTGATGCGCATGGACTATCTTTCCTTCGGCCGGACCGAGACCGGCAATGTCCGTCGCCACAACGAAGACGCGGTGCTGGTCCGTGACGACCTCGGCCTGTGGGCCGTGGCCGACGGCCTGGGCGGCCACACGGCCGGCGACTACGCCAGCGCCCTGATCGTCGAACGGCTGGGCGCGCTGGAGCGCAATGGCAGCGTGCTGGACTTCGTCGATGCCATCGAGGACGCGCTGCGCGGCGTGAACGCCGATCTGCGCGCCGCCGCCGCCGCGCGCCGGGTCGACGTGATCGCGTCCACCGTCGTGGTGCTGGTGCACGACCACGACCTGATGCTGTGCGGCTGGGTCGGCGACAGCCGCGCCTATTGCTTCGAGGACGGCCGCCTGCGCCAGCTCACCCGCGATCACGTGCACGGCGAAAAGGACGACCTGACCCGTTACGGGAACCATGCCGGATCGCAGGCCGGCGCGGGCGCGCTGACCCGCGCGGTGGGTGCGGAGGAACGCCTGTTCGTCGACTGGGTGGTGACCGGCCGGCGGACCGGCATGCGCTTTTTGATTTGCTCCGACGGCATCAACAAGGAATTGTCCGACCAGGAGATAGGCGAGCAATGCGGATCGCACGCGGATCCGCCCGCGCTGCTGGAGCGCCTGTTCGCGATGGCGCTGGCCCGGGCCGGACGCGACAACGTGTCGGCGGTGGTGGTGCGGATTCAGGAACCCGAAGGATCACAACGATGACTAGCCTTGCCGAACTGATCGGCCGCTACCGCGACAACACACTGGAACTGTCCGGCCTGCTGGAGGCGGTGACCGCGCGCGGCGCGCTCCCCGAGGCCGAGCAGCGTGCCGAACTGGCCTGGCTGCAGGAACTGGCCGGGCGCGACGGCATCGATCGCGACACCGTGCGACGGCTGACCGAACACCTGCGCACGCTGCCGCTGCGGCCGCCGCGCGAGGACAGCGACGACGCCACCCGCGTCAGAGCCTCCGCCGGCGATCCCGCCACGCAATCTTCGGCAGTTGCCGATGCGGTGGCGCCGCATGTGCCTGGCGAACCGCCATCCGGCGGCGACGCGACCATCGTCAAACCGTTTCCGGTGCGCCCGGCCAACACGGAGGAAGTGCGCGGAGCCGACGAGGGGACCGGGACCGGTTCCAGCGCCAGCGGCTCGAACCAGTCCAGCTGGCGGCGGATCGCGCGGGCCGAAGGCGGCGACCGCCCCGGCGTCGGCAGGCTGCTGAAGGGACGCTTTCTGCTGGAACGGGAGATCGGCCGCGGCGGCATGGGCGTGGTGTTCCTCGCCCGCGACGAGCGCAAGGTCGAGGCGCGCGATCGCGATCCGTACGTGGCGGTGAAGGTACTGAACGACGAGTTCCGCCATCATCCGGATTCGCTGATCGCCCTGCAGCGCGAATCGCGCCGCGCGCAGCAGCTGGCGCAGGACAACATCGTCCGCGTCTACGACTTCGACAAGGACGGCACCATCGTGTTCATGACGATGGAGTACATCGACGGCTCCGATCTCAGGGCGCTGATCCGCCAGCGCGCGCAACATGGATTGACGTTCGCCCAGGCGTGGCCGCTGATCGAAGGCATGGCGCGCGCGCTGCAGGGCGCGCATGCCGTGGGCATCGTGCACTCGGATTTCAAGCCCGGCAACGTGATGGTCACCCGCGCCGGCGTCCCCAAGGTGTTCGATTTCGGCATCGCCCGCGCCAGCAAACTGGTCGGCGATGCGGCCGGGGAACAGACCGTGTTCGACGCCGGCACGCTGGGCGCGATGACCCCGGCCTACGCCAGCCTGGAGATGCTGCAGGGCAGGGAGCCGTCGCCCGCCGACGACGTCTACGCGCTGGGCTGCGTGGTCTTCGAACTGCTGACCGGCCGGCATCCGTTCGACAAGGCCAGCGCGGAAACGGCGATGAAGGAGGGACGCCGGCCGCCGCCGGTGCCAGGACTGGACAAGCGCCAGTACCGGACCTTGTGCGAGAGCATCGCCTTCGATGGCGACAAGCGCCTGCAAAGCGTCGCGCAACTGGTCGAAGGCCTGCGTCGGCGCAGCCTGCGCGAGCGGCTGGGACCGTATGCGCTGGGCGCGGCGGCGATCGTCGCCGTGGCCGGCGGCGGTGCATGGGCGCTGTCGGGCCATCTGCACCAGCAGCGCACCGCGCAGGTGCTGGAGCGTTTCGGCGACGCGGCAAGCGATCGTTTCCAGAGCGAGGAGCAGGCAAGGCAGGCGCTCAACGATCTGGACGAGGACGAACGGCGCAAACTCATCCTCGATCGCGGCGAGACCATCGAATCCTTCCTGCTGGGCCGGCTGGATCGCTACTGGAATCCGGCACAGGGGCGCGAGAACTACGCCGGCGCGCAGCGGATATTCGCCCTGCGCGATGAACTCAAGCTGTTCTCGCCCAGGCTGGACGCCAGAAGCGGGGACATCGAGCGCGAGCGCGACGATCTGCTCAACACGCTGGACACCGGCCTCAACCGGGCCATCGCCGCCGGCGCCATCTTCGAGGACCAGCCAGGCAATGCCGTCGCCATTCTCGACCGGATCCGCGCGATCGTGCCGGGCAGCGCGCTGCTGAAGAATCCCGAACTCGAACTGAAGTACGACATCGCCATAGGCCAGTCGCTGGACGGCGGCGACATCGAGCAGGCCGGGCGGCGGATCGCATTGGCCAGGCGCCTGTTCCCGGCCTCCGAACGCCTGCGGCAGCGCCGGATCCAGTTGGCCACGCTCACGACCGCGCACGCCGGATCGCAGGATTCGCCGGCGCTGGCGGCCCTGGCGCCGGACGAGGAACTGGTCAAGGCGGAAATCGTCTCGCGGATCGAATCGCTGCGCCGCGCCACCGCCGCCCACGATATCGTCAAGGCGAAGGAGAGCCTGGCCAGGATCGGCGAGTTGCAGCCCGGGCATCCGTTCATCGCCGGGGAAGGCGCGCAGCTGCTGGCCGAGGCCTATCTCGGCCGGGCGCGCGCCGTCTGCCGCAACGGCAGGTGGCGCGATGCCATCCAGGTGATCGCCCAGGGACTGGCGACGGTGGGCGAGCACGCGGAGATGTCCAAGGCCAGGGAACGCTACGAATTCGCGCTGGCCTTGATGGAGGCCCGACGATCGCCGCCGCTCGCGGCTCCCGAAGTGGAGCAACTGCGCAGGCGGTTGGCACGGTTGCGCAATGTCGATCCGGACGGAATGAAGCAGCTCGAGAGCGACATGTCCGCCAAGGGTGGGCTTCCCCAGGGGGCGCTGGACGGGCTGCTGGCGAGCATGGAACGCCAGGGACAGGCGAACCCGCCGGTCGCCGCCGGCGACGGCGCGGCTTCGCGCGCCGGGAATTCCGTGGAGGCAGCCGGCGCCGCTCGCAGGCAAGGCCCCGATCCTTGCGCGGCCCGGGCGCTGATAGGCAGCGGCAGGGAATGCTTCGACACGTTCGCCATCGGTGCCTACGGACCTTCGCTGGTCGTCGTGCCCGGCCGCGGCGGAGGCAGGCCCTACGCGCTGTCGCGCACGGAAATCTCCGTCGCCAATCTCGATCTGTTCTGCAGGAACACGCGCAGCTGCCCGGTGTCGCAGAAGGCGCAGGCGAACGGACCGGCGCGGGATGTGTCGCTGTCGCTGGTCCAGAAGTACGCCCAGTGGCTCAGCGACACCAGCGGCTACGTGTACCGGCTTCCCACCGACGAGGAGTGGCTGCACGGCGCCCGCGCGGGACAGCGCTGGGATGGCGCGGCCGCGGGCAAATGCGCCGATCCCGCCAAGGGCCCCTGGTACACGCAGCAGGCCGACCTGGGCCGCCCGGGCGTTTCCAATCCCTGGGGCCTGGTCGATCTTGCCGGCAGCGTCTGGGAGTGGGTGGCCGATGGCGGCGCGGTGAAGATGCGCGGCGGAAGCTACCGCAGCAGCGGCGCGGAATGCTCGGTGGAAAGCCAGCGCGCCGGCAAGCGGTCCGGCCAGCGCGATGTCGGGTTCAGGCTGCTGAGGGAACTGAAATGATCGAATGGGAGCGCTGGATCAATGTCGCTTTGGACGATCTGGGCCAGGCCCACCGCCAGGGCCGGGTGGACGGCCAGGAATATCGCCGCCGCCGTCGCCGCCTGCTGCTGACGGCGCTGCACTTCCAGAATTCCAGCAATACCGTGAGGCGTGCCATCCGGGACCGGCCCGGACCCGCGCCGCAACCGGTGCCCTGGCGGATCGAATCCACGCTGGCGTACCGCAGGCGCGCGTGGACCGGGCCGTTGCTGCTGTTCGCCGGCGGCCTGCTGTGCGCGACCTGGTTGTGCTGGAAAGTCTGGAAATGAATCCGGCGGACGCCACGCGCGTCCAGCGGGATGCGATGCATGGGATGGCGGTTGGCGATGGCGACTCGCGGGCGTCGCCGGCCGGAGGCGCCCGGTCGATGCTCAGTTCTCGTCGGTCCGGCCCGAGATGACCTGCAACTCCGATATCCCGCCTGGCGCCAGTTCCTTCATCAGATCGACGAAGTTCATGCCGACCAGCCGCTGGGCCCGCCGGAGCAGCAGCGGAACCGGGCTGGAGGGCTCCGACCTGGCGTAGTAGTCGCACAGTTCGTCGAGGCGACGGACGACGTCGTGCGGATTCTCGATGGCGTGACCGTGGCGTTCCGCCGGCGATGGATCGGAACCGGAAGCGTTTCCTGGCAGGGCTTCCTCAACAGAAGCCCGGGGAGTCCTCTGCGCCGCGTGCTGGTCGATGAACCTGTGCAGTTCGCGCACGTCGCGCACAAGCGGTTCCAGATCCGGTCCCGCGCCAGGCGTGTGCATCTCGAAGACGCGGTTGATCGCCTGCGCGTGGTCGAGGGCATGGTCGAGCGCCTCCTTTACCTCGAGAAGATGTTCGAGCGGACACTCCTGGCAGCACGCGTCCATGTCGAGCATGCCGGGCCGCGCTTCCTCGCCGGCCTCTCCCGCGGCGGGCTTGAGCGTACCAGTGGCGATGCGCAGGTCGCGCAGGGAGAAGTGTGCCGGGTGCGCGCCACGGAACAACCTGGTGTTGCGGAAATAGGCCAGCATGCCGGTTGCGCTGCCGATCGCCGCGATCGCGTTGATCCGTTCGGTCGGGTCGCCGTCCTCGTCCTTGTCCAGGACGGGATGAACGTCCTCCCAGAAGCATTCGAGGAATCCGCGGACGAGGCCCAATCCGGCGGACCAGCCAGGCAGGCCATGCACGTTCAACCATGCTGTCGCCACGTGGACCGCTATCCTGAGATCCCTGGTCTGGGCCAGCAGCCGCTCGCCCCTCGCGGCGACGTCGTTCCAGTCCGGCTCTTCGGCGTGCCTGACGCTGTTGCCGATGCCGCGCTCCGGAAGCGGCGACGCGGCCTGCTCCAACGCCAGGAAATCAGGGTGGTACTCCAGGTTGGCGCCGGCCGGCGCCTGTTCGTCGATCGGCAGCAGCAGTGTCTCAATGCCGGGAATCGTCATGGGTAAGGGTCCGGGGAGTGGGAGGCGAGTCAATCAGCAGTTTCCCGTGGTGCCGCATTGGCATGCGTGGACCAGCGTGTCGCGCAGCCAGCGATGGGCGGGATCCTTGTCGCTGCGGCTGTGCCAGGCCATCGCCAGCGACGATTCGGGGATGTCCAGCGGGAGTTCGAAGGTGTCGAACCGGCCATCGAAGGCCTGCAGGAAGCCGACGGGCAGCGTGGCCACCAGGTCGGTGCCATCGAGTATGCCCGGCACCATGTCGTAGCCGGGAACGACGACGGACACCCGGCGCGTCTGTTCCCTCTTCTTCAGGTGCTCGTCCATCATGCCGTTGAACCGGCCGGAGCCGGAGACCAGCACATGGTTGAGGGAGCAATAGGATTCCAGCGTCAACGGCCCGGTTCCGCGCGGATGGTGGCGGCGCTGCGCCATGACATAGCGGTCGGTGGTCAGGCGGCGCATCTTGAGCGCGTCGGGAATGGCCATCGCCGGTCCCAGCAGCAGGTCCACGTCGCCGCTCTCGAATTGCTGGAGCGACCGATCCGCATCCGCGCTGGCCAGCGAAATCCGGAGCGCGGGATTTCCCTGCTCCTGGATCGAATGCACCAGGCGCTGGCCCAGCGTCGCGATGGCGTTGCTGTTGCCCACGATCCTGAATGTCGTCGCCGAACGTTGCGGATCGAAGGCCTGGGTGCGCGCGCCGATGGTTCCCAGCCTGGCCAGCGCTTCGCGCAGGGGCGCGGCCAGGTCGACCGCTTTCTTCGTCGCCACCATGCCGCGCCCCGTTTCGGACGGCACCAGGAGCGGGTCCTTGAACAGCAGGCGCAGCCTAGCCAACTGTGCGGACAGCGCGGGTTGGCTCATGTGCAGCTTGGCCGCGGCGCGGGTGACGTTCTTTTCTTCGAGCAGGGCGTCGAGTGAAACGAGCAGGGGGAGGTCGCTCGGTCTTATGTCCATACAGGGAGGGTGCGTCGGCTTCGGGGGAGGATCATTTCGGACCGGCCTTGGCGAGCACCGGCTTCAGGGACCTGGCGGTGGCGGTCGCGCGGAATGGCCGGCCTGCCGCCGCCTTGAGCCGGGCGACGATGTCGTGATGCATTCCGCGTTCCGCGTCGTCCAGCGGCGTATTGCCCCACCTGTCCAGTTTCACCGCGTCGGCGCCGCGTTCGAGCAGGTACGCGATGGTCTCCGCGCGTCCTTCGCTCGCGGCCAGGTGCAGGGCGGTGCGGCCGTCGTAGTCGGCCCGGTTGATGTCGATGCCGCGCGCCAGCAGGCGCCGCAGTTCGTCGATGTCGCCGGCGGCGGCGGCGGCGCAGAGATACGTGGCCTCGTCCGCGGAAATCTCGGCGCGGGGACGTCGCGGATTGGACAACCCGGAATCCGAGACCATGTCGGAGAACGTGTGGAAATTGAATGCCCGGGTAAGCTGCCGCGAGAATTCGACCCCTCGCACGGAATTCCCGAGCGCGTCGAGTCGCGGGCTCCACAAGGCGATCCCGCACACCCCGGGGATGGTGATGAAGAGCGCGCCGGAGACGCCGGATTTGGCCGGCAGCCCGACGGTGAACGCGTACTCGCCGGAGAAGTCGTACATCCCGCAGGACGCCATCAGCGACAGGCAGTTCTTGACGGTGCCGCTGGTGAAGACGCGTTCGGACGTCAGCGGGCACACGCCGCCGTTGGCGAGGCTGGCGGCGATGACCGCCATCTGCCGGACATCGACGGTGATGGAGCAGCACTGGAAGTACAGATCCAGGGTGCTCTGCAGGTTGGTGTCCGGAGGGAACGCCCCGTTCTCGCGCATGAAATACGCCAGCGAGAAGTTCCGGTCGGCGGTATCCCTCTCGGACAGGAACACGGCGTTGTCGAAACCCACCGGGCGATCGCCGGCCATCGCGCGCCAGGTCTTGATGATCCTGTCGAACCGATCCGCTGAGGAGTTCTGGGGCTCGATGAGGGAGGCGCACATGATGGCGCCCGCGTTGATCATCGGGTTGTGCGGCAGTCCGGCGGAGTTCAGCGTGATCTCGTTGAACGAGCGGCCCGACGGTTCCCGGCCGACGTGCCTGTGCACTTTTTCGGCATCGAGCAAGTCCAGCGCGATGGCGTAGTTGATCGGCTTGCAGGTGGACTGCACGCAGTACGGGGTCGCATCGTCGCCTAGCGAGAACTGTTGTCCGTCCAGCGTGCACACGGCCATGGCGAAGGCATCGGCGTCCACGCGGGCCAGTTGCGGTATGTACGAGGCGACCTCTCCCGTCCGGATGCCCGTGACGTCATCGAATATCTTCTTCAGCGTCGAAGTGAAGAGGTCGAAATCGGGAATGGTCAGGTCCCCGCGCAGGGCGCGGCGGAGCAGGGTGCCGCCGTCCCCGCGCAGCGCGGGAAGCAGGGCGTCGAAGGGCACCGCGTCGGACATGGCGTAGGGCTTGAGCACTCCGCGCAGTGTCGCCAGCCGGGGGTCGTCCGTCGTGAGGCCGGTATGGGCGAGGACGCTTTCGATCTCGGCGCGGGTAGGCGCGTCGCGCCCCTCGCGCAGGAGTCCGTCGTAGAAGCTGCGTTCCTGCGGATACTGCATGGTCTGCGGCTTTTGCATGCCCGGCTTGCTTTCCGGGGAAGCGCTGGTTTCGGTCGTCGTCTGCATGGCACGATCAATGCTCAATCGATGGGATGGAGGAGCCTGCTGTCGTGCTGCCTGGCCACCAGTTCGCGTTCCTGAGGTTTGATCCGGGCCACCTTCACGAAGTAGTCCTCGATTCCACCGGGAGTGAAGTAGGCGAGAACCCGGACTTCCCGCGGGGACGTGTTGGACCAGGCGTGCGGCAGGCCCCTGGGGATCACGACAGTGGTGCCTTCCGGAGCCTCGAAGCGTTCCTTCCCGCACTGGACGACGAGCGTTCCCGCGAGGACGTGCAGTTTTTCGTCGGCGGTGTGGTGCACGTGCGGCGGACAGGACGAGCCCGGCGAGATCCTCGATTCGCACAAGGTGACGGCGGTTCCCGTGCCTTGGCCCGGCGCCCGCAATGTCATGCGCTCGCCCGGGCCGACGTCGAACCAGAAGCTGTCGCGGTCGTACTTGATCCATGCGTGCTGCGGCGGGCACCTTGGGGCGGCAGAGGCATGCCCGGAAGCACTGTCCGGACGCGCCCGGACCGGGGCGGCCGGTGCATGGCCATCGATGCGGTCGATACCGGCGGCGCGGAGCGAGCCGACCGATGCTTCGCTGGAGCCGGATCCGCCAGCGTCCTTCCGGCGTGGGACTGCATAGAGCATGTTCAAGCTCCTCGAAATCGAATGAGAAGCTTAGAGGGGCAGGGCTACGAAGCCATTTCCAAACGGACGATCATGGTTACGATTGTCATCGTCTGTAACCTGCGCGCATCAGTCCGCATCGTTCCATCGCATAGGCGATTTCGGTGGCCTGCGGCGGGCTGCCGATGATTTCCGCCACGCCACTGGCCGATGCCGGGCCCGCATCCAGCGAATCGGTCGCCGTCGCCACGACGATGGGCGTTTCCGGGGCGACCGAATGCAGCGCATGCGCCGCGTCGATGGCCTTCCCGACATTGGACAGATGGATCAGGAACGCGCCGAATCGTTCCGGATCGTGCGCGACCGCGCTCACGGCGGCCTCCAGCCTGAGGTAGCCCACGGGCTCATGGCCGAGCGCCGCCAGGGTGTCCTCGTCGCGTGTCACGCGGACTGGCTCGTCGCCCAGGACGAGGATGGCGCCGTCCATGACGGGACTCGCGGTCGAATCGGCCCGATCGTGCGCGGGAAGCGCCGGCAGCCATATGGAAAAAGTCGTTCCTTCGCCGACACGGCTGTCGACCTCGATGCTTCCCTCGTGTTCGACGACGATCTGCTTGACCGTCGCCAGGCCCAGCCCGGTTCCTTCGCTGCGGGTGGTGAAGAACGGCTCGAAGATGCGCTCGATGGTATCCGCCGCCATGCCGATACCATGGTCGGTGATGGAAATGCGGAGGAAGTCGCGCTGGCCGATGGCGGAGGTGCGCGCATCCTGCAGTTCGATGGCCTCATGGAAAGTCAGGCCGATGACGACCGTGCCCTGCGACGACATCGCGTTGGCGGCGTTCTGGACGAGGTTGAAGACGACCTGCTGGAGCTGTCCCGCGTTTCCCCTGACCAAGCGGTTCTCGCGATGTCCGTCGAACGACAGGCGTACGCCCGACGGCAGCGAGGCGGCGAGCAGGGACACGCTTTCCGTGATCAGGTTCCCGATATCGACGGCCCGCATGATGCCGCGCTGGCTGCGGCCGAAACTCAGTATGCCGTCTATCAGGTCGCGCGCCCGTTCGGCTGCCCGGCATATCTCGAGCAGGTTGTGCTGGGCGGGCAGCCCCGCCGGAATCGCGGCGTAGGCCGCTTCCGCATTGCCCTGGATGGCGCCCACGATGTTGTTGAAATTATGCGAGATGCCGCTGGCCATCACGCCCACCGTTTCCATGCGCCTGGCCCGTTCGAGCCGGCGTTCGAGCCGCAGGGCGCCATCCTCCAGCGTTCTTCTTTCCACGGCCCCCGTGAAGGCGTCCAGCGCCGTTCCCAACAGGTTGAAATCGCCGTATTTGTCGAAGAACGGTCCATCCCGCCGGACGAAGCAGAGCATCGCATCGATGCCCTCCTGCGTCTTCCTCTGTATGCAGAGCCAGTCGCCCGTTTCGCTTCTTTCCAATGGCGATGCCGATGCGGACGCCTTGGCAGTGGGGGACGACAGCAGGACCACTTCGCTCTGCGTGCCGGCGGAGGCCAGGAAGTCGAAGGCGGATTGGAGGGTACGGCGGACCTCGCAGCCGATCCCGCGCGGCCATGCCTGGAGCTGGCTGGGATGAGGGGAATAAGCGAAATAGCCTTCATCCGCCCCCACCCAGGCCGCGAGCTGTTCCAGCGAGGCGCCTATGTCGTGGTTCAGCGATGCCTTGTCGCCGCCTAAAAAACGCGCGGAAACGGCGATCATGGTGCGTCCGAATGCCGAATGCCGGCGCAGCGCGTCCGCGCGATGCTTCAGCAGCACCGCAAGATAGACCAGCGTGAACAGCATCAGCAGGGAGAGCCCCAGCAGCAGGAAGCGGAGGTGCGCCGACCTGGACTCGGTGCGGGTGCGCTGCTCCTTCATCAGCGTCCGGACGGATTCGAATTCCGGCAGGGAGGCGATGGGATGGATCTGCGAAAGGGTGGCGTCGGTGGCGGGAAGGAGATGGATGAGAATCCTGCTGTGGACGATCAGGTTGCGGATCGACGCCGGGTGGTCGCAGCAGAGGGCGACGCGCTGGAGCCGGCGATCCGCTTCCTCGACCGACGCCTGGGTGGCATCCATGGTCAGGCGCTGCATGGCGCTGGCCAGGGCCACGACCGCAGGCGTCGTCTCCCCGTCCGGGGCATCCATGATGTGACGATCGCTCGTGTGCCAGAAGTAGGTCAGCGAGTTGGCCAGCAGCGAATTCTGCGACTTGAAGATCTCCACCTGGTCTTCGTTCCGCTGCGCGACCTTCCGCAGGCGACCGAGCCTCTCCGTCATTTCGGAATCGCCCGCCGCGTGGACATGCAGGCGTTCCAGCGCATGGCGGATCCGGTCGCTTTCCCGGTTCAGGACGTCGTAGTTCTTCAGGAGGCCGGCGCGGGCCTTCAGGATGTCGCGGCCGAGTCCGCTGTCGGCGAGTTCGAGTTCGTCCAGCACCGCCTGCGCGTCGCCGTGGCGACCGGTTTCCTTTTCCAGCACATGCGCCTGCGCCGCCAGCACGACCAGCGTGATGAAGAGCAGGGTGCTCAGGGCGATGGTGAACCTCATCGTCCGGGGACGCTTACTGGCTTCCCGTCATGGAAGCCGGTGAGCGTTTCCAGGAAGGCGGATATGTCGGCGACGTCGGCCGGATCGAGTTCGACCCCCAGTTGCGCGCGTCCCATCGACTCGATGGCCTGGGCCAGCGTCGTGGCGCTGCCATCGTGGAAATAGGGTGCGGTAGCGGCGACGTTCCGGAGGCTGGGAACGCGCAGGCGATCGACGCCGTGAAGTGCCGCCGGCTCGAATATCCCGCTGCGCTGGTAGATGTTCCCGCCCACGTTCGCGCCCTGGTGGCAGGAAACGCAACCCGCGGTCTTGAATGTCCGGTAGCCGCGCAACTCCTGCGGCGTGAGCGCCCTGGCATCGCCGGCGAGCCAGCGATCGAAGCGGCTTCCCGGCGTGACGAGCGACCGCTCGTACGCGGCCAGTGCATCCAGCAGGATGGCCCGGTCGATATCGCGCCCATAGAGACGGCGTGCCGCTTCGGCGATCCGTCTGTCGGCGCGCAGACGGCGCACCACTTCGGCGGTATCGGCATTCATGATGTCGGGGTTGCGCAGCGAGGCGTCGGCCTGTTCTTCCAGCGTGCGGAAGCGCCCCGACCAGTTCAGGCGGAAATTGTGCGCTGCGTTGAATAGGGTGGGAGTGTTCAACTTGAGCGGCGTGCCGCGGGGAGACAGGTGTCGCCGCTGCGATCCGGCGCCGTTGCTGGCGATGTCGTGGCAGGAGGCGCAGGAACGCGACTGGTCGCCGGAAAGGCGGACATCGCCGAACAGCATGCCGCCAAGTTCGACTTTCCCCGCGGACAGGCGTTCGAACGGCAGGACCGGCGTGATGGGTTCGGAATCGCCGGCCGGCTCCCCGGGAAAGGCCGCCACGACCCACAGCGCGCCGAGGATCGCGACGGCTGCCAAGGTGTACTTGCGCATCCGGTTCCGTTCGCTGGAAGCCTTCACAGCAACTCGACCGCAAGCGTGAAGACATAGCCGACGCCCCGCTGGGTGACGATGATCTCCGGGGAACTGGGATCGGCTTCGAGCTTGCGCCGCAGCCGCAGGATCTGCACGTCGATGCTGCGGTCGAAGACATCGTCGTGCACCCGTGTCGCCTGCAGCAGCTGGTCGCGGCTGAGCGGGCGCTTGGGCGATTCCAGGAACGCGAGCAGCAGCGCGTATTCGCTTTTCGTCAACGCAACCTGTTCCCCGGCGGGATTGGACAAGGCGCGGCTTTGGACATCCAGCCGCCAGTCGCCGAACCGGTACCCGCCTGCCTGGGCATGTTGCTGCGCCGTGGGCGTCCTGCTCGCGCGCCGGCGCAGCACGGCGCGGATGCGCGCGGTGAACTCGTGCAGCCCGAACGGCTTGGGAAGGTAGTCGTCGGCGCCCAGTTCCAGGCCCACGACCCTGTCTATTTCGTCGCGGCGATGGCCGGTGATGATGATGACGGGGATATCGGATTGCCGGCGTATTTCCCGCAGCAGGTCCAGGCCGTCTTCCTGCTTGAGCTGCAGGTCGAGTACGACCATGTCCGGCTGGTGGGCGCGCAACGATTCCTCCAGGCCGCGGCTGTCGGCGGCGGTCGATATCTGCATGCCCTGTCCCTTGAGATGGGCAACGAGCACCGAAAGCATGGCGATATCGTCGTCCACGATCAGGATCTTCGGAGGCGAGGACGGTATGTTCATTTTCTTATTGGCTCTGATGCATGGATGCGGTGATGCGTTGAAACGGGATGTGCGGGCCCGGCCGTGCCGAGCGCTGCCCGGGAAGCCATGGAATCGGATGGATCAGGAAGCCCGTGGAACGGGCATGCATGGATCGCCCCAGGGCCGGCGCGCGTGGTCGGCCGACACGGCGTCTGTCGTCATTCACATGCGGGCGGTCGGATCGGGAAATTCAGGGTGATGCGCCGTCTCCGGTCAAACCTTCCCGATGCGCCAGCAATGCCGCCTGGGTTCGATCCGCGACCCCGAGCTTGTCCAGGACTTGGCTGACATAGCCCTTGATCGTTCCTTCGGTAAGGTCGAGGCTGCGCGCAATCTGTTTGTTGCTTTGTCCCGCGGCGAGCAGCGAAAGCACCGAGCGCTCGCGTGCGGTCAGGTTGTCGATCGGCGAGGGCCGGCGCCGCAGCCAGTCGAGCATCTGCCGTTGAGCCTGCGGATGCAGCCAGGCCCGTCCGGCGCTGACCTCCCGCACCGCGCGTATCAGGTCCTCGCGCAGCGCGTCCTTGAGCAGATAGCCGGTGGCGCCGGCGGTCAGTGCGTCGCGGACCTGCGAATCCTCCGCATAGCTGGTGAACACCAGCACCTGCGTCTCCGGACATTGCCGCTTGGCTGCCGTGATGGTTTCCACGACGGTGAGGCCGGGCATCTTCATGTCCAGGATGATCACGTCGGGCGCGTGGATCTTCAGCAATTGCAACGCGGTTTCGCCATTGCCCGCCTCTGCCACGATTTCGATGTCGGGTTGCTGCTCCAGCAGGGCGCGCAAGCCTTCGCGAACCACCGCGTGATCGTCGGCCAACAGGATTCTGATCGCTTTCATGGACTTGCCTGGTCGAAGCGGGGAAGGTAGGCCAGGATCTGGGTGCCGCGTGGCTGGCGCTGCACGATGTGCAATTGTCCGCCCAGTTCGGACAGGCGCTCGCGCATGTTGCTCAGGCCCATGCCTTCGTGGGCCGCATGGGAGATGCCGCGGCCGTCGTCGGAGATGCTCAGGCGGATGCCGCTGGAGCTGAAGGCGGTTTCTATCTGGATCGAAGACGGCGAGGCATGGCGCACGGCATTGGAAACGGCTTCCTGGCAGATGCGGAGCAGCGTCTCCTCATGCATCTTCGCTTGCGCCTGGAACCCGGAGACATTGATGTGGAGCTGTATGGAATCCGGCACCATCGCCGACACCAGTTGCTGCAACTGGTGCGGGAAGGATGAACGCCTGGCGACGGGGGAACGCGGAACGTCGCGTGGCGACAACTCGTGCAGCAGGCCGCGCATTTCGGCGAAGGCCAGCCGCGAAAGTTCGCCCAGGCGCTGCACCCTGCGCTGGCCTTCGACCGGATCGCGATGCCAGGCCTCCGCCAGGGACTGGGTGATCAGGCTCATGGAGGACAGGATCTGGGTGACGTTGTCGTGCAGGTCGCGGGCCAACCGCTGGCGTTCCTCCAACACCGCGGCGGCGGTGGCGTTTTCGTACAGGCGCGCGTTGACGATGGCGATGCCCAGGTGCTCGGCCACGATCTCCAGGCTGGAGCAGTCGAGTTCATCGAACACCCGGTCGCCTTCCACGTTCAGCACGCCCAGCGCCTGGTCGCCGTACACGATCGGGATGGCCAACTCGGCCAGGGGCGGGCGGACGCCCGGGGGAGTGACGTAGCGGGGATCGGCGGCGACGTCGTTGACCAGTTGCATGCGGCGTTCGCGTACCGCGGCGCCCATGATGCCCGTGCCCACGGGCAGCCGGTCCTCGTGCCGGATCAGGCGCTTGTAGTTGCCGCCGCGGATGCGGATGACCAGCGTGTCCGGATCCTGCGGATCCAGCAGCGGGATATCGACATTGGGGTACTCCAGGGTGTCGTGGATGGCATCGGCGGCTTGCTGCAGCAACGTATCCAGGTCCGGCCCCGAGGCGGACAGCGCGGCCACGCGCGCGATGAGCGCGAAGCGTGAAGCGCGGCGTTGCTCGGCGCTGTAGCGCTGAGCGTTGTCTATAGCCACGGCGGCATGGCGCGCGAACAGGGCCAGCAGTTCCTGCGCGCCGGCATCCAGCACGCGCGGGGCGTAGGCGCTGATGCCGAACACGCCGATCATGCGGCCATGCGCGCGGATGGGCATGCCGATGTTGTGCATGCCATCGGGCGCGTTGCGGCTGGGATGAGGCAGGTCGTGGTAGTAGCCGCGTACCGGGCTGTCCAGTTCGAGCACCCGCCCGGTCAGCCCCTCGCCACGCCGCAGTTCGTCGCGCAGTTCGTGCGCGGGGATGTTGTAGCTGGCCGCCGTGCGGATCACGTCGCGTTCGGGCACGTAAAGGCCGATGACGCCATCGTCGGCGCCGATCAGCCGGCAGGCGCGCTCCACCATGTCCGCCAGCAAGGGCTCCAGCGCAAGCTCGCCCGAGATCTCCTCGATCATCCGGGAGATGAGCGCGAACTGCTGGTGGACATCAGGATTGGAGCTTGCTGTCGGCATGGGGGCAAGGAAGCGTGCCGATGGGACCGGATCGACATGTTACGCCCGCTGAAACAATTCCATGCCTGTCCTGCGACAGGGAAATGACCCTGACCAAAGTCAGGGGCGATGCCGCGAAACACGCGTCGCAGCCATGGGAGATGCGCCGATCCCGCCTTGCGCATGCCTGCCGGAGACACGGATCGCCACAGGTGCGATATGACATCTGTCATCGATGGGCATCTTCATATTGCGGCGTCACGATTTTCCTGAAGATGACGTTCCGCACCGACGCCCTGCGGGTTTGGGCCGACGCTCACCTTTCCGTCAGTGGGAAGTCATGCACTTTGAGGGTGGTGGCCTTCGAACCGCCTGGCGATCATGGCCGTCATCGAGTGCCAAGAACACGCCCGGAACATTCCTGTCGAGAACAAATGCCAAAATTGATGTCCAATAAGTTGTTGCGGTACGGGATTTTCGTCCTGTGCGGTCTTGTCGCATTGCTTGCGGTAGCCGCTGCCGCGGTCTATCTGTCGAGCGAAGCGCGGCTTCGAAGGGAATACCGCGTCGATGTCTCCCTCGGCGCGCCGGACGGATCGCTGGTTGGAATGGGTCGTGAGCTGGCTCTGTCGCGCGGTTGCGCGGACTGCCACGGCGACGATTTCGGTGGCAAGGTGGTGCTGGACGAGATGCCGTTCGCCCGAGTGGTCGGAACCAACCTCACTCCAGCGGCCGGGATGGACGATCCCCGTCTCCGCCATGAGTGGTTGTATCGCGCACTGCGTCACGGGGTAGGCCAGGATTCGCACCCGCTGCTCATGATGCCGTCGAATTCGTACTCGAAATTGAGCTTGCGGGAAATCGAGGCGATCTCTGCGTTTCTGGACACGGTGCCGCCCGTGGGGCGCGAATTGCCCGAGAGCGCCCTGGGCCCCGTCGCGCGTACGTTGCTGGTAGCCGGCAAGCTCGAAGGCTTCCTGTCGGCGGAGATCATCGACCACGACAGGCCTGCCGTCGCCGCGCCCCCACCCGCAGGCACCGTGGACCATGGGCGCCACGCGGTGCAGATGTGCACCAGCTGCCATGGAGTGGACCTGGGCGGAGGCCGGATGCCCCATGGGGGACCCGACGCGCCGCCCGCGTCGAATCTGACCTCGCACGCGAACGGCTTGGCGGCATGGAGCGAAGCCGATTTCATCTTGTCGATGCGTAGCGGAAAACGCCCGGACGGTTCGACGATCGACGGCAGGTACATGCCATGGCGTGCGGTCGGACACGCCTCGGACGATGAGCTGAGAGCGGTCTGGAGTTATCTGCGCACCCTGCCTCCGATCGATCGGGAAGCGCGTTGATCGATGCGATGGGCTGTGCACGCGGGCAGGAGACGGAGGCCCGCTCTCTTGTTCCGCACTATTGCGGATTGAATCGAGAGCAATGCGTGTTCGAGAGCGCAGCCGCGCCGACAGTTTCGGCTGGCCAACAATCCAGGTGCCACGCCGCTTGAGCGGCGTGGCGCGGTCCGGCATCGGGCGGAAACGGCCGACGTGGATCGATCGCGCGGCCGCGTGCCGTTGGCATGCAGTGCCGTCAGTTGCCCTGCGCGCGGGCGTCGAGGCTGTAGCGACCGGCGCCACGGCCGATCAGCAACAGGAAGCCGCCGACGATCGACACGTTCTTCGTGAACATGATCAGGTTCATCTTGTCGGAGAAGTCGCCGTGGAATATCGCGCCGGCCACCAGGGTGAATCCGGCCAGCAGCAGGGCCGCGATGCGTGTCTTCCACCCCAATACGACAGCCAGCGAACCGAGCAGATCCAGCGCGATCACCAGCGGGAGGGCGGCGGCGGGAATGCCTTTCGACGCCATGAGGAACACGGTCGCGTCGTAGTTGGCGATCTTGTCGGCGCCCGCGATGAGGAAGAGGGACACCAGCAGGATGCGCCCGGCCAGTTCCAGGGTGCTGGCAAGCGCGTTGTCGCGGTGATGGGAAAGTGTGGAGAACGATGTGCGGTCGGCGATATGCATGGGGTAGGTTCCTTGGGGAAGGGGAGTGGGGTGCGGCGGATGCGCCGCGCTCAGGGCCAGGCGGGGCCGGCGATGAGATGGCAGTCGTGCTGGCGCGCGGCCAGTGCGTGGGCGGCGGGATCCTGGCGCGCGAGCGTGACGAAGTAGTCCTCGATGCCGCCCGGCGTGAAGTAGGCGAGTACGCGCGCCTCGTGCGCCGAAGTGTTCCACCACAGGTGCGGCGTGCCGCGCGGGATGACCACCGTCGTGCCCTCGGCCGCCTCGACCAGCTCCCCGCCGCAGCGGACCGTCAGCGAGCCGGACAGGACGAAAAGGGTCTCGTCGGCCGCGTGGTGCAGGTGCAGCGCGCAGCGTGCGCCCGGCGCGATGCGCGACTCGCACAACGTGACGGCGGTGCCCGAGCCCTGCCCCGGCGCGCGCAGCGTCATGCGCACGCCCGGTTCGCAGTCGAACCAGGCACTGTCTTGGTCGTACTTGATCCAGGGGCGCGCCCTGGGCGGGGAAGGGACGGCGGGCTGCGGCAGCGGACCGGCGGCGGTTGCCGGTTTCAGCGTGGACGCGCGGCGCACGTCCACGCGTGCGGCGGACATGCCGTCGGGAAATGTCGCGCCCATGTCGATTGCGGGAGCGGATGGGTGGGAATGCGGGGCCAGCATCGTGCGAACTCGTGTGCATCGGGGGAGGGGGGCGCATCGTAGGCGGCGGCGCCTACGCGATGATGTCGATGCGCAGGGATCCGGTTACCGCTGTAACCGGCCCATGGATCGTTGTGTTCCCGGTCAGCAACGCCTCACGGCGCCCGGTGCGACGGCGCCGGGATCCCGTGGCTCGAGCGCCCCGCGGATACTGCGCGACCACAGGCAAGCGGTTGCTGTTCCCATGAACGGCAGGGCATCGCATCGATCTGCGCCGGGCCGCGCGGCATCGGCGCGGCGATCGCCATGAGTTCGACGGAAGATGGCCTCGGCGCCACCCCGATTCCCGTGTCGCGACCGGACAACGCGAAGGCGTCGCGCCGCCGCATCGCGCCTTTGCCATGACGCCGCCGATACACGGTTTTCCCTACGATGGATCACCCATCAAGGAGCACGCCCATGACCCAACCCACGCGCGAAGAGGTCATCCTCAAGCTGGACCGCATCGATACCGCGCTGGAAGCGCCGGATGCCGACCGCGTGGCGATCATGCGCGAGGCGCGGGACTGGCTGGCGGAGAATCCACCGAAAGTTGCCGCCGACGCCCTGTACTACCGCGAGCGCCTGCAGGTGATCCGCGGGCGGCACGGCGTCTCCTGATCGAGGTCCCATGGAGTGTGGACTCCCGCCCGCCGGATGCGGGCGGGGGTGGGCACGCAGGTGCGCCTCAAGCGCTCTTTGCCTTCTTCTTCGACGTGTCCGTCCAGCGCCACGGCGGCGCGGATGAGCGCCTTCAATGCCGCTCCATCGATCTTGTCGCCCTCTGGATATCGATGGCGCGACAGGTATTGCCTTCCAGGCTGGCATTGAAGAGGCCGGAAGGGTCCTCCAGCGCGGTGCCCGTTGGCTAAGGTCAGCTTCACGGCCGCCTTGTACGTCTCGTCCGTGCAGATGATGCCCGCGTGCGACCATACCGGCACCCCTCTCCACTTCCGCTCCTCGACCACCTCGGGATCGGCATGCTGGATGAGCGTGCGGACACGGGCGAGCGTCCCGCCCCGCCAATCGGCCAGTTCCTTGATCCTCGCGTCTATCAGCCGGAAGGGAGAGGCCTCCGCTGCTTCCTTCGCGTCGCTCGTCTTCTCCATGGTGATTGTCGCTCCTGGGTGGTGGGTGGTCGCACGTCGGCCACCCGTACACGGCCCGCGCTGGCCGCTCACATCCGTTCGCCTGGCAATCGGCTGGCCTGCTTCACCCAGGCGGCGAAACGGGCTTCGTCGAATGGGTCGTCCTACCGGCAGCCCACTGCCGGGCTGCTGGGCATGGAAGGCCGCGCACGCGACGTGCATGGATGGATTCGGCATGGCGCCTTCGACGCTCCCCTCGTTGCCGGCCCCGCATTCCGACCGCCTGGGAGAATCGATCGCGAGCGAGTCAGCGTGTCCGCTTGCCCGCCGCTTCCAGGATCATTTCGGCGATCTCCTTCGGGTGCGATACCAGCGACAGGTGGCCTGAATCCAGTTCCACCGTCGTGGCCTTCATGCGTTCGGCGAGGAAGCGTTGCAGGTCCGGAGAAGTCGTCTGATCGTCGCGCGACACGGCGTACCAGGACGGCTTGCTCCGCCATGCGGCCACGGTGGTCTTGCCGGCGAACAGGTCCGCCGCGATGGGCTGCTGTACGGCGTAGAGCACGTGGGCCTGCCTGGCCGGTACGCCATTGGCGAAATGGTCGAGGAAGGCGGGTTCGGAAAGGACGGAGTAGCCGTCGTGCGTTTCCACGCCGGCGCGCACGGGCATGGTGGGGAATCTCGAGGCCAACGCCGCGAAATCCTCGCCGGCATCGGGAGCGCGTGCGGCGACGTAGACCAGGGCGGTGACCTTGGGGTCCGCGCCGGCTTCGCTGATCACGGTCCCGGCCCACGAGTGGCCGACCAGCACGGTGGGGCCGTCCTGCTGCGCCAGCGCGCGGCGCGTGGCGGCGACGTCGTCGGCCAGCGACGTCAGCGGGTTCTGGACGGCGGTGACGCGCAGGCCCGCGGCCTGCAGGTAGGGGACGACCTCCGCCCAACTGGAACCGTCGGCCCAGGCGCCATGGACCAGCACGACGTTGCGGGCCGCTTCGGGCGCAGCGCTCGGTGTGGGCGCCGCGCTGGAAACTCCGGGCAACACGGTGGACAGCAGCAGGGCGAGGATAAGGACAGGGTGCTTCACAGTGGTTTCTCCTTGGCAACGGAAGCGGAATGCTTCGGTAAGGTCTTTCGCGCTGCGCGCCCGCTTGTTACTCCCCGATCGGGGCAACCTGTGTGATAGTGGGAATGCGTTCAGGCAGAGAGGGCGGCGTGGAATCGCAGGAACGGCTTTGGGCCGAAGCCATGCGTGCGGAGCGCGCGGGGGACGGTATTGCGTATGCGCGCTTCCTGGAGGAATTCGCCGCATTCCTGCGCCGGATCGTCCGTTACCGCCTGGGCCACCTGGGCCTGGACGCCGGCGAGGCCGAGGACGTGGTGCAGGAAGTGCTGATCGCCGTCCACACCCGGCGCGGCCAGTGGGACGCGTCGCGGCCGTTGCTTCCCTGGTTGAACGCCATCGCCCGGTACAAGGTCATCGATGCCGCCCGCCGGCTGCGCAAGGAACTGCGCTGGCGGATGCACCTGGGCGAAGATGAGTGGTCCTCGCTGCTGGGCGTCGAGTCCGGGAGCCGCGACATCACGGCCGAAGACGTGGACCGGCTGGTGTCCGACCTTCCATCCGGGCAGCAGTCGGTGGTACGCGCGATCGGCCTGGAGGGCGCGTCGCCGCGCGAGGCTGCCGACCGGCTGGGCATGAACGAGGGCGCGGTGCGCGTCGCCTTCCACCGGGGCCTGAAACGCTTGATGAAAGCCACGCAGAAGTGGAGACAGCAGTGATGCAGACGACCGAAACGCATGCACGCAAGACCAGCGAACTGGTGCGGGAACTGGCGCGCGAGGCGGGCACCAGGTCGCGCACGCGCCTGCCATTCGGGTGGGTCCTGGCGATGGGCGCGGTGTTGTCCTTCATGGCGGCCCTGTGCGTCGTCGCCGGCGTGTTTGGCGCGCGGGCGGATCTTCCCGGACTTCCGGCCAGCGGCATCTTCCAGTTCAAGGTCGCGGCGATGGGCCTGCTGGCGTGCGGCGCGCTGGCGCTGTTGCGCGCGGCGGGCATGCCGGGGGCCAGGTTGCGACCGTGGCTGGCGGTATTGCCGGTCGCGCTCCTGCTGCTTGTCGGCGTGTGGGTGGATGGCTCCGGCTTCCCGATCACCGGTGCGCGTTCCGTATCCATCCCGGTATGTCTCGGCGCGATCGTCCTGGCCGCGGCCCCGGGCCTGGCGATCCTGCTGGCGGTGCTGCGCCGGGGCATCCCCACGCGCCTGGCCTCGGCCGGTGCCATGGCCGGCCTGTTGTCCGGTGCTTTGGGCGCATTGGCCTACACCATCGCCTGCATCAACGATGGCGCGTTGTTCGTGGCCGTCTGGTACTCGGCGGCGATCCTGGCGACGACGTTGCTGGGGGCGATCCTGGGCCCGCGGATATTGGCCTGGTAGGAAGCCCAGGCCGGCGCATCCGCATGAGGCGAAGCGCGATCGACGCGTGTCAGCCAGCCGGCGCGGTGTTCTGCCCGATCCACAGTCGATTGCCGTCCGGGTCGTCGATGCGGAATTCCGTCATCCCGTAGAACGGCTGCTCGAGCGGGGGCACCTCCAGTCCGTTCCTGCGCACCTGGCGGTGGTACGCGATGATGTCGTCCGGGTACAGGTACACGACGGTGGAGCGCGGCGCGTCGGGGTGGACGTTGATGGATTCGTCCACCATCAGGCGGCAGTCGTCGAAAGCCAGCATGGCCCAGCGCCAGTGGTCGTTCCGCTTTTCCACGCTGAAGCCCAGCTTTTTGTAGAACTCGACGCTGGCGGCCATGTCCCGCACCGGCAGCATGGGAGTGAGGCGATTCATCTTCATGGGGACCTCGCACGTTGGAGACGATTCATCGTTCGGCGATCCGCAGGGCGCGGACGGAAGCCATGGCGGCATCCCGCAACGCGATGGCGAGGTCGGACGGATCGCAGTTCGCCTCGCCCGACAGCCATGCCGCGATCGGCGAGAAGATGCCATCGGCCAGCGAATGCGCCGCCAGCCGCGCGGGAATCCTCAGCCGGCCCGGTTCGCGATCCAGGCAGGACTCCACGTGCGCGACGAGGGTCTCCCTGACCACGCGCGAGGCGGCGCCCTCGAAGAGGCTTCGGGCCAGGGCGCGATTCTGGAGGAAGTGTTCGAGGACGCCCTGCACGCGCAGCGTGCCCGCATCGCCCTCGACCATGCCCGCCAGAATGCGGAACGGACCGTCCAGGCTGGCCGACAGCAGTGCGTCCTTGTTCCTGAAGTGCTCGTAGAACGTCGACCGGCCTACGCCGGAGACCGCCAGTACATCCGCGACGCGGATGTCGTGATAGCGGCGGCTCAGCGCCAGCGAGAAGAAGGCGGACAGCAGGTCGCCGCGCGTGTGGCGCTTGCGTGGATCCGCGACGTGGGCGGGGCGATTCATGGCCCGGGATCTTCCCACGAAAGCCGCCGGACATTGGGGCCCGATTGTCTGGAACGGCAGGGTGCGCACTCGTTGGTTCGCGGCCCGCCCAGCGGCGAATCGCGCGTGTCTCTTTCAGGCGTTCATGCATCGCCGCGTCGTCGCGGCGCATCGTGCTCGTAGCGGACGCCTCGCCGGCGCGCCGGTCATGTCAGCGTGTCGCTATCCTCGGCAGCAAGGGAATGTAGACCAGCATGGCCACCAGTTCGACCAGGGTCTGGGTCACGATGACCGCGGGCACCACCGGCAGCGCGCCGGGAACCGATAGCGCCAGCGGCAGGATGACCAGCGAGTTGCGCGTGGCCGACGAGAACGCGACGGCGCGCTTGGCCGGCACGCCCAGGGCAAACGTGCGTCCGACCAGCAGGCCCAGCATGGGCGCGACGATCGCGAACGCGAGGTAGAACGGCAATGCCGTCGCGGCGGCCTGCAACGCCGGCCCCAGCTGCGGCGTGACCGCGGCGATGACGATCAGCAGTACCAGTGCCGTGGCGGGCACCGGCAGGATGCCGCCCCAGTGGGCGATGCTGGCCGTCATCGGCCATCGCGCCGCGGCCGCCTGCACGCCGGCCGCCAGCAGCATCGGAAGGGCGATGAGCCACAGGAACGCATGCAGGAAGGGGCCCGCCTTGACCAGCGCGGCCGACTCCGGTCCCAGCAGCACGCCCAGGTAGAGCGGAAGCAGCAGCATCTGCACGATCAGCAGGACCGGCGTGGCGGCCAAGAGCAGCGAGGCATCCGCCTTTCCCAGGTGGGAGAAGGTCACCACGTAGTCGATGCAGGGGCACAGCAGGACGAACAGCATGGCGATGCGGACCAGCGGGTCCGCCGGCAGCAGGGGCAACATCGCCGCCACCAGCAGCGGCACCACCAGGAAGTTGGCCACCATCAGCGCGCCGATGAAGCGCGTGTTCGCCAGTGCGCTGCGCACCCTCGCCAACGGCACCTGCAGGAAGGTCACGAACAGCATCAATCCCAGCGCGGGATTGATGGCGGCCTCCAGCCGCGCGGACCCCGGCACGGCAAGCGCGACGCCGAACCCCAGCGCCACCGCCGCGAAATACAGGGCGATCTGGTGTTTCTCCAGAGCCGCGCGGGTGTTGTCCAGCGCGCTCACGGATTCACGGGCTCACGACTTCGCCCGGGAGGGTTGGCTGGAACGACCGGACAGGATGAATCCGACCACCAGCAGCAAGGCGATGCCGATCTGCGCGCCCACGCCCTGCAGCGTGGGATAGATGCCCAGCATCTCCACCCGCAGGCCTCCCTCGAACCAGGTGATCGGCAGGTAGCCGGCTTCCTGCAGCGCCGATACCGCCTTGCCCGCCAGCACCACGGCCAGCACGGCGATCAGCCACGAGCTGTAGCGGAAGAACTGGCCGATGGGCAGGCGGCGGCTGTAACGCAACATCATCCAGGCTATGGCCACGAGCACGAGCGCGGCAGCGGCGCCGCCGGCGACCACGCTGCCCTGGCCGCCCTGGTTCCAGATGGCGGCGAAGAACAGGATGGTCTCGAAGACTTCGCGGTAGACCACGACGAAGACCAGCCCCAGCAGGAAGATGCCGGATTGCCTGCTCAGCGCATGTCCCAGTTTCTCGCGCACGTAGCGCTGCCAGGCGTCGGCGTGGCTCTTGCCGTGCATCCAGATGCCCACCCACACCAGCACCACCGCCGCCAGCAGGGAGCCGAATCCTTCCGTCAGTTCGCGGCTGGCGCCGCTGATGGTGATGACCCAGGTGGCCAGGGCCCAGGTGACCGCGCCGGCCAGCAGGGCGGACAGCCAGCCGGCATGGACCCACGGCAGCATCTCGGTGCGCTCGGCCTTGCGCAGCAGCGCGATGATCGCCACCACGATCAGCAACGCCTCCAGGCCTTCCCGCAGCAGGATGGTGAAGGCGGCGACGAAACTCGAGACCGAGGAAGTCTGCTTCTCCGACAGGACCGCTTCGGCCTCGGTGAACAGGCCATCGAGCGCATCGACCTGGACCTGCAGATCGTCCGCGCCGATGTTGCCCGCGATGCCGGTACGCACGCGCGCCATCGCCGTCTCGATCTTCACCATCAACGGATTGTCGCGCGCGGCGAGCAGCGGTTCGACGGGTTCGAATCCGTCCAGGTACGCCGCCAGGGCCAGGTCCTTCGCCTGCTTCGCATCGCCGGCCCGGTAAGCGGTCATGGATTGCTTCAGCAGTCCGCGCGCCGTTCCCAACAAGGTATCCGGATCCTGGGCATGCACCGCCGCATCCGGATGCCGCCGCAGATAGGCGATGATCGCCTCCGCGTCGTCCTGGCCCAGCTCCTGGACCAGCGTCGCCGGCGTCGTGCCGATGTACCGCTCCATGTCCAGGCCGGCCCGCAGGGCGTCATCGCCCTCCAGCAGTTCGCGACCGGCCTGCGCGCGCGATTCCGGGTAGGCGATCGCGCCGACATACGTGGCCAGCGCCCAACGGTCCTCGACCGGCAGGCCGGCGTAGCTGACCATGGATGTGCCTTCCAGCCCCTGGTCGATCACCTGGTACAGCGCGAAGACACTGCGCTCGTCGGCGCGCGATCGATCGGTGAAATCGATCGGCGGCGGATCCAGGCCCGCGCTGGCCGGGCCGTCGCCCGCGCCGGTGGGCCCGTGGCAACTGGCGCACAGTTGCGCATAGAGCGCCTTGCCCTTTTCGTATTGCGGTGGCGCGGTCGGCATCAGCGGGATGGGGTAGTGCTGGACCAGCAACGCCGCGAGCGAACGGGCCTGGGTGGCGACCTGCTCCGGGGAAGCCTTGCCCTGGATCGAGCGCTGGAGTTCCCCGGCGCGCTCCTTCAATTCGGACGATCCGGGCGTCGCCGGCAAGGCCTCGATCGAGGCGGCGGCGGTGGCGGAAAACTCCACCATTTCGTCGTATTCCATCGGGTTGACGATCGCGCCGTCCTCGACGGCCTCGCGATAGTCCACGGCGATGTAGTCCAGCAGCCGCCATGTGGTGGCCACCGATTGTTCGGAAGCGGCTGCGGCAAAGGGCACCAAGGCGGCGCAGGCCAGCAGCGGCGCCAGGAGACGTCGTAGGAGCATGGGGGAAACCCGGATGGGAATTATTCTCATCCAGTGTACGGGAACTGCGCCGCCAATGCAGCGGCGCGACACCGGGCCAGGCACTGCGCCTGGGGCGTTCCATGGCTTGCCGGCGGTTCCACAACATCCCCGGATGTCTTGTCGCCCGCGGTGGAGGGCCGGTGATGTGTGCCTTGGCGAGCGCCCGACAGGTGCGGAAGTCCGGCCTGGCGTCCGCTCCCGGCCGAAGCGATCGTGGCCGGACAAGGCGGACCCCGGGGGCGTCCGGATCGACGCCGTCCGGCGCTGAAGGGTCGAGAGTCCGCGGAATCTAGGCTACGCTCCGCGGCGGACCATCGAACTGAGCTCTATGAGCGAGCCGAATTTTCACCTTTCCCCGCCGCGTGTCGTGGTTGTCGAGGATGAAGACGAACTGAGGGAACTGGTTGTCGATGATCTGCGCGCGCGTGGCTATGCCGTCGTGGGGCTGCCGAGCGCGGAAGCCCTGTACCGCCACATGAGCGTCCATGCGCTGGACATCGTCGTGCTCGATATCGGCCTGCCCGGGGAAAACGGCTTCGGGGTAGCCGCCCACCTGAGGCAGTTGGCCAGGGTCGGCATCATCATGCTCACCGCGCGCGGCGGCGGGAGCGCCATGGCGCAGGGACTGGCAGAAGGCGCCGATCTTTTCCTGACCAAGCCGGTGGATTACGACGTGCTGGCGGTGGCCATCGCCAATCTCCACCGGCGGCTGGCGGCGGGCGAACTGCCGCCGGGCGGACAGAGCGAACCTGCGCGCGCGTGGTCGTTGTCCGACAACGGATGGACGTTGCACGGGCCCGATACCAGGACCCTGGCGCTCAGCGAGGCCGAGCGGACGATCCTGGTGAAACTGTTCGAGCAACCGGGCGAGCCGATAGCACGCACACTGCTGATCGAGGCATTGACGGATCAGCCCTGGGACTTCGATCCCCATCGGCTCGACATGCTGGTGCACCGCCTGCGCGCCAGGGCCGGCAGTGTGTTCGCGCAGCCACTGCCGCTGCGCGCGATACGCGGGACGGGCTACGTACTGACGCCCTGACGCGTCCCGCTGAATGTGAGAAACGGTGAGGTTCCGTGAACCACCGTCATTGAAGCGCGTCCGGCTGCAATAGAGACTTTTCTCACATTCAGTGCCGTTGCGGGCACTGGTGGCGCGCCGTGGATGCGGTGCGCCTTCTCGCCATCCGGAGGCTCATATCCCGCTGCGGGTTCCAACCGCGGTTCGGTGATGTTCGTCCCGAAGGTTTGGCGAGCGTGCTCGGGGACCAGCGTGACAGGGGAAAGCCAGTGAACGACCAAGTTGGGCCGGTGCCGACCGGCGGATGCGTGCGTATGGGTGTGGACGAAACGCGAACGGCGCGTCCGCTACCGGTGTCACGCCGACGCACGAGCCCCTGGATGGCGCTGGCTTTCTGGCTGCTGGCGCCTGCCGCACTGGCCGCCGACCTGCAGATCACCGATCTGTCCGACACGGGTTACGACCCCACGCCCGCGGGCGGCGAGGTCATCTACAGCATCACCATCGAGAATGGCGCCGCCGATACCGTGACCGATGCGGTCACGATCTTCGACCTGCCCGCGGGCACCACGGCGGGCACGCTGCCTGCGTACTGCAGCGCGGATGTCGGCACGCCGACGCGCATCGTCTGCAACAACGGCACGTTGGTCGGCACCCTCACGCCCGGCGGTGAACCGGTAACGTTCCAGCTGGGGGTGAACACCGCCGGCCAGCCGCCCGGTACCGTCATCATCCGCAGCGCCATCGGCTTCGGTAACGCGGTACCCCCCGCCACCACGCCGATCAGCAGCCTGGTCGGGACGGATCCGTTCTTCGCGGGCGACACGAATACCGCCAACAACCTGCGCAACGAATCGACCACGCTGACCACGGCCGGCGACCTGCGCCTGGCCAAGTCGGCCACGCCCGATCCGGTCGTCGGCGGTTCGGAAGTGACCTACACCCTGACCGTCACCAACGACGGCCCCAGCCCTTCCACCAATTTCCGGGTCGTCGACACGCTGCCGGCCGCGGCCAGCTACGTGGCCAACAGCTTCGCGGGTGCGGGCTGGACCTTCAACAGCGGGACGATGACGGCGACCCATGCGGGCACGCTGGCGGTCGGCGCCAGCGCCGCCTTCAGTTTCCGCGCGCGCGTGGATGCGGGCAGCGGCAACATCGTCAATGCCGCCGTGGTCACCGCCGTCGGTACGCCCGACCCGAACGGGGACAACGACAGTGCGCAGGTCAGCACGGCGGTCACCCCCGGCGCCGACCTTACCCTGAGCAAGTCGGCCGCCCCCGCGCCGGCGATCTCGGGGCAGCCGGTGACGTTCACGCTGGTCGCCCGCAACCTGGGCCCCAGCGACGCGCAGAACGTCAGCTTCACGGATGCCTTGCCCGCCGGCTTCGTCATCACCGGCGGCACCCAGCCGGCAGGCTGGAATTGCGTCAACAACGGCGCGAATACCGCCCGCACCTGTACGCGCGGCAGCGCGATGCCCAATGGCGCGGTGGAGAACTTCACCATCGTCGCCACCGTGCCGGCCAGCGGCCCGAACAGCAGCGGCGACGTCACCAACACCGCGACCATCACTTCCACCACGCCCGACCCGAACGGTCCGGACCTGGGCGTGAACAACAACAATGGCAGCGTCACCTTCACCGTGCTGGGCGATGGCGCGGACCTGTCGCTGACCAAGGCCAAGACGCCGGCGCTGGTCGCGGTGTGGGACGGCGTCGGCAGCGACGCCGACAGCCGCATGACGTCCAACATCACGGTACGCAACCTGGGGCCGCGCGCGGCCACCGGCCAGGTGCAGGTGGTGGACGAACTGGCCGCGGGCGAGGAGTTCGTGTCCGCGGCCGGCCCATGGACCTGCGTGGTCGACAACCCGTACGCCGTGCCACCGGCGCGCCAGCGCGTCACCTGCGACCTCAATGCCGGTTCGCTGCCCCTGGCCGTGAACACCAATGCGCCGCAGCTGCAGATCATCAGCCGCGCGCGCGCCGCGGGTTCGCTGACCAATACCGCGTGCACCGGCGGCTCCAACGGTTCGCTCGAACCGCTTACGGCCGGCGGCATCGACCTTGATCCGGAAACGGACAACGACTGCAACGGCGCGGGCACCCGCACCACCGACGAGCGCGCCGACCTGCGCATCAGCAAGCAGACCAATGGTCCGGGCACCGCCGACAACGTGCTGAGCGCCAGCCAGGACACGCTGACCTACACGCTGGTGGTGACCAACGACGGTCCCGACAGCACCACCGGCGTGGTGGTGAACGATGCGATCCCCGGTTTCGTCGCCGGCCGCACCACGGTCACCGCGACGACCGTGCCGCCGGGCTGGACCTGCACCACGGGCGGCTCGGTCGTCTGCCGCTCGAACACCACGCCGCTGGCGAGCGGCGCCAGCGCCACCATCGTGCTGACCGTGCAACGCGCGCTGTTCGACAGCGCCGGCCTCGGCGCCGGCACCTGCGGCGGCGTGCCCACCATGAATGCGTTCTGCAACACCGCCGGCGTGGGTATCGATGCGGCCGTGCCCGGTTCGGTCGGCGAGATCAATGCGGGCAACAACAGCGCCTCGGACTGGCTGCAGGTGGACCGCGTCGCCAATGTGCAGACGACCGCCAAGAACATCACGTCCGGCGCGACCGGCCAGGCCGGCGTCAACACCACCTACGTGATGTCGTTCCGCAACCAGGGCCCGTCCACGGTGCCCGGCGTGGTGTTCCGCGATGTCTTCACGCTGCCGGCGGACGACGCCGGCTTCGTGCTGGTGTCGGCGGTGCGCACGCCCGGCAACACCACCTGCAACGCCACCCCGGGCGCGGGCATCACCACCGCGCCGGCCGGCGGCGGCACCTCCTACGCCAACCCGACCGCCGGCCCGGCGCAGGTGACCATCACCTGTCCGGCGCTGTCGCTGAACAACGGCCAGACCGAAAGCCTGACCGTGGTGATCCGCCCCAACGTCAACGTCGGCAATACCGGCCGGGTGTTCACCAACCTCGCCGACTTCTTCTTCGACCGCAACGGCGACGGCAATCCGGATCCGGCCACCGGGACCGACGCCAACGGCAGCTTCGACTTCAACACCGACACCAGCGCCGCTGACGACCAGCGCAGCGCCAGCCTGCCGTTCAACAGCGGCAGCGTGGACCTGATCACCAACAAGGTGGACACCGGCTTCGCCGGCGGCGTCGATCCGCTGGGCTACGACGCGGTGACGATGGCCAACAACGCCGTCACCTACCGCATCACGGTGCGCAACAACGGCCCGTCCGTGGCCACCAACGTACGCATCAGCGACACCATCACGCCGCTTGCCGGCCGCACGGTGCGTTTCATCGGCGCCTCCAGCGAGCCCACCGGCCCCTTCGCCGAGGCCGCCTGTACGGTCGTCAGCGGCGGCAATCCCACCGTCGGCGTACCGCAGACGCTGGATTGCGCGATGCCGGGCGCCGGCTTTTCGCCGAACCTGGAAGGCGTGGTGGCGTCCGGGCAGACCAGCACCCTGTACCTGCGTTACCAGTACGAAACCGCGCCGGGCGCCTCCGGCGACACCTTGTTGAATTCGGCCACCGCCACGTCCGCGGAAAACGACACCGACCTGGCCAACAACACGGCCGACCAGGACACCACCATCCGCGCGCGCGCCGACATGGGCGTGAGCAAGACCACGGTGGTGCTCACGCCGGATTCGGATCCTTCCGTGGCGCTGCCCGCCACGGTCACCAGCGTGGCGTTGCGGCAGCCGTTCTTCTACGTGGTGGAAGGCGTCAACAACGGTCCGGGCGCCAGCCTGTCGCGCGACCGCAGCGGCAGCAACCCGCTCAACGGGACCGGCACGGTCATCACCGACACCCTGCCCGCGGGGCTGGTGGTCACCGGCCCCATCAACTGGCGCAAGATCGGCCCCAACCCGGGCGGCGGCGAAGTGCCCGTGGGCACCGGCACCTGCAGCCAGGCGGGCGATACCGTCACCTGCAACCTGGGCGACGTCACCGTCACCGGCCGCGTGCGCATCATCGTGCCGGCGCGCTGGGACACCTATCCCAGTGGCGGCACCGCCAACAACACGGCCACCGTGACCACCGAACAGGTGGACCTGGACCCGGGCAACGACACGGTGACCGTGCCGCTGGACGTCACGCGCTCGTCGCTGGAAGGCGTGGTGTTCGAAGACCGCGACCGCAGCGGCGCCAACGGCGGCATCCGCCAGGACGCGGCCACCGAACCGGGCATCGCCGGCGTGACGATCACGCTGACCGGTACCGACGCCTACGGCAATGCGGTCAACCTGACCACGACGACGGCGGCCGACGGCAGCTATCGCTTCGAGAACCTGTCGCCCGCCGATGCGTCCGGCTACACGCTGACGCAGACGCAGCCCGCGGGCTACGTGAACGGACCGATCGATCCGCCGGCCGCCGGTGGCGACGCGCCGTCGCTGGGCGGCAGTTATGCCGCAGGCTCGCCGAACTCGTCGATCAGCGCCATTCCCGTTGGCGCGGACCAGGACGGCGTGCGCTACAATTTCCCCGAAGTGCGGCGTCCCTCGCTGTCCGGCTTCGTCTACATCGACGCCAACTTCAGCAACGTGCGCGACGCGGGCGACGGCGCCATCGCCGGCGCCACGGTCGAACTGCTCGATGCGAGCAGCGGCGCGGTCGTCGCGACGACGACGACCGACGGCACGGGCGCCTACGGCTTCACCGACCTGGACCCGTTGATCGTCTACACCTTGCGCGAGGTGCTGCCGACCGGCAACTACCAGAACCGCCCGACCGCGGTGAATCCCGGCCAGATCGACGGCGCGCCGTGCGCCACGGGCTGCACGCCGGGCACCGGCGTGGCGGGCGATGCCGCCACCACCGACCGCATCAGCAGCATCGACCTGGGCGCCGGCCTCGACGGCACCGGATTCAACTTCGGCGAAGACGCCGTCGCCGGCATTTCCGGCAGCGTCTACGTGGACCGCAACGGCAACGGCGATTTCGATGCCGGCGATGCGGGCACGACCAACTCGCGTCCGAATGGCGGCCTGCAGGGCGTCACCGTGACCCTGACCGGCGCCGGCCCGGACGGCATCTTCGGCAACGGCGACGATCCCGCGCCGGTGGTGGTGCAGACCGACGCCGATGGCGCGTACCAGTTCGTCGATCTGGTGGTGGGCCAGGACTACCGCGTCACCGAGACGCAGCCCGACGGCTATGCCGACGGCATCGAGAATCCCGGCAACGTCATCGAGATCGCCAACCTGCCGCCGGCCGGTTCGTCCGGGAACGATTTCGGCGAGTTGCTGGGTTCGCTGGCGGGCGTGGTGTTCGAGGACTTCTCCGCCACCGCGGCCAACAACAACAACGGCGCGTTCGACGCCGGCGAGAACCCGATCGCCAACGTCACGCTGACGCTGACCGGCACCGACGTGCTGGGCAATGCCGTCAACGTCGCCGTGCAGACCGATGCGACGGGCGCGTATGCCTTCCGCGACCTGTTGCCGCCGCAGGCCGGCACCACCTACACCATCACCGAGACGCAGCCCACCGGCTACATCGACGGCAAGCACACCCCGGGCAACGCCGCCACGCCCGGCAGCGCGACCACGCCGAACGTCATCGACGGCATCGCGATCGACGCGGGCCAGGATGCCACCGGCTACCTGTTCGGCGAACTGGCCAACGCCATCATCAGCGGCACCGTCTACCTGGACCGCAACGACAACGGCGACCAGGACGGCGGCGAACCCGGCATCCCGGGCGTCACCCTCGTCATCGAGGGCGCGGGCCCCGACGGCATCTTCGGTACCCCCGACGACCTGCCGCCGGTCACCCTGACCACCGATGCGAACGGCGACTACAGCTATGGCGGCGCCGTCACCGGCCAGGACTACCGCATCGTCGAGACCCAGCCCACCGGGCTGGCCGACGGGCAGGAGAACGCCTCCAACACCATCACGCTGACCAACCTGCCGGCGGCCGGCTCCAGCGGCAACGACTTCGGCGAACTGGCCGCGTCGCTGTCCGGCAGCGTGTGGCTGGACGCCAACAACAACGGCGTGCGCGATGCGGGCGAGGACGGCATCGCCGGCGTCAGCATCAGCCTGCCGGCGGGCACCGTGGACGCGCTCGGCAATCCGGTCGCCGCCGCGGTGACCGACGCCAACGGCGACTATCGCTTCGACGATCTGCTGGCCGGTACCTACACCGTCACCGAGCAGGCGCAGCAGCCCGTAGTCGGCGGCGTCGCCACGCTCAACGGCATCACCGTGGCCGGCACCGTCGGCGGCGCCACCAGCGGCACCGCGACGCCGGTGACCACCGTGCCCAGCGCCGTGTCGGGCATCGTGCTGCCCGCGGGCGGCGCCTCGGTGCGCAACGACTTCGGCGAGACGCTGGCCGTGTCGCTGTCCGGCCGCGTGTTCTTCGACGCCGACAACGACGGCGTGCAGTCCGGCGCCGCGGAAACCGGCATCGACGGCGTGACCATCACGCTGACCGGCACCGACGACACCGGCGCCTCGGTGACGCTGAGCACCACCACCGACGCCAACGGCGACTTCCGCTTCGAAGGCCTGCGCCCGGGTACCTACACGGTGACCGAACCGCAGCAGCCCACCGGCACCAGCAACGGCCAGACCGTGGCCGGCACCGTCGGCGGCACGCCGTCGGGCACCGCCACGCCCATCACCACCGTGCCCAGCGCGATCAGCGCCATCGACCTGACCACGCCGGGCGGCGCGTCGATCGACAACCTGTTCGGCGAGATCCCGCTGAACAGTTCGATCACCGGCCGCGTGTGGGAGGACACCGACAACGACGGCGTCATCGATCCGTCCGAGCAGGGCATCGGCAACGTCGTCATACGGCTGACCGGCACCGACCTGGCCGGCAACACGATCACCCGCGAGGTGACCACGCAGCCGGACGGCAGCTACGCTTTCACCGAACTGCCGCCGGGCACGTACACGATCACCGAACCCGACCAGCCGGCCGGCACGCTCAACGGCACCACCGTGCCCGGCACCGGCGGCGGCACCGCCACGCCGCCGACCAGCACGCCGTCGGTGATCGGCAACGTCACCCTGGGCGTGGGCGAGGAAGCCAGCGGCAACGACTTCGGCGAGGTTCCCGCCGGCAGCATCGCCGGCCGCGTCTACAACGACGGCAACAACAACGGCGTCATCGATGCCGGCGAAGGCGGCTTCCCCAACGTGCAGGTGGTGCTGACCGGCACCAACGACCTGGGCGAAGCGGTCGAGGTCACCGTCACCACCGACAGCGAGGGCCGTTACCGTTTCGACGACCTGCGCCCGGGCACCTACACCGTCACCGAACCGACCCAGCCGGCCGAGACGCTCAACGGCATCACCACGCCGGGCACCATCGACGGCACGTCGGTGGGCACCGCCACGCCGGTGACCACCACGCCGTCGGCGATCAGCGGCATCGTGCTGCCGCCGGGCGGGCAGTCGATCGACAACAACTTCGGCGAGATCGGCGATTCGCCCGACCTGGTGGTCAGCAAGACCGCCACGCCGGCCACGTTCACCGTCAACAACATCGGCACCTACACCGTGCGCGTGCGCAACATCGGCCAGCAGCCGAGCGCGGGCGAGTACGTGGTGGAGGACCGCCTGCCCGCCGGCCTGACGCTGGCGGCCACGCCGGCCGGCAACGGCTGGGCGTGCACGGGCGCGGCCGGCGACAACCGCTTCCGCTGCACCAACGCCACGGTGATCGCGGCCGGCGCGACGCTGGCCGACAGCATCGTCGCGCAGGTGCGCGTGGACGCGTCCGCGGCGGCCGGTTCGCCGGTCAACAACGCGGTACTGGTCGAAGGCGGCGGCGAGAACGAATTCCGCACGCCCACGCCGGAAGAACGCGCCGACTTCGAGGGCGACCCCGCCAACCTGCCGGTCTGCGATCCGGCGATCACCCAGAATGCCTGCCGCCTGCCCACGCCCGTGCAACTGGCGGCGTCGGTGTCCGGCACGGTGTGGTTCGACCAGGGCAGCGAGTTCGGCCAGATCGATGGCGGCGACCGTCGCCTGCCGGGCTGGATCGTGGAAGTGGTGGACGCCAACGGCCAGGTCGTCGGCACCGCCACCACCGGCGCCGATGGCAGCTATTCCATCGCCGACCAGATCCCCGGCGTGCCGCTGCAGGTCCGCTTCCGCGATCCCGCCACCGGCGTGGTCTGGGGCTGGCCGGTGAACGGCGAAACCGCCGGCAGCGCACCCGCGCCCTGCGACGCCGCCACGGCCATCGCCAATGGCACCGCCAGCTCGTGCCGCAGCAACGACGACGGCAGCACGCACCTGGCGGTGATCCTGGCGCCCGGCGCCAACCTGCCGCAGCAGAGCCTGCCGCTGAATCCCGGCGGCGTGGTCTACGACGCGGTCACCCGCAACCCGGTGCCGGGCTCGCGCGTCACCCTGACGCCGGTGGGCACCTGCGCCGGCTACGCGCCGGAACAGCACCTGCTCAACGCCGGCCTGGGCGGCTACACGATCCAGGGCACGTCGGTCTCGATGACCGTGGGCACGGAAGGCTTCTACCAGTTCCTGATGGGGCCGAACGCGCCGGCATCCTGCCGCTTCCAGATCGAGGTGACCCCGCCGGCGGGCTATACGTTCGAGTCCGGCATGATCCCGGCCGAGACCGCGCCGCTGACGCCGCCGTCCACGCCGGGCGTCGCCACGCCGGTGCAGCCCAACGCCACCGCGCCGACCGGCCCGGTGGGAACGGCGACCACGTACTACCTGCAGGTGACGCTGGGTTCGAGCGTCTCCGCGCCGGTGCACAACCACATCCCGCTCGACCCGCAGGTCGCGCCGGGCCTGGTCATCACCAAGACCGGCGACCGCAAGACGGTGGAAGTGGGCGACAGCCTGGTCTACACCATCACCATCCGCCAGACCGCGGGCGCGGCGCTGGGCACGGTCAACGTGGTCGACCGCCTGCCGCACGGCTTCACCTTCATCGACGGCACCGCGCGCGTCGACGGCGCGGGCATCGCCAATCCGCTGGGCAAGCCCGGCCCGACGCTGGTGTTCGACGTCGGTCCGCTCGCCGTCGGCGCGCAGAAGACGCTGAGCTACCGCGTGCGCGTCGGCGTGGGCAGCCAGCAGGGCGACGGCGTCAACCGCGCCCGCGCCTATGGCTGTTCGATCGACGGCGGCTGCGTGGATCCCATCACGCTGGCGCCGTACCCGAACGGCGGCGTGGTGCCGTCCAACCCGGCCGAGTACCGCGTGATCGTCAGCGGCGGCGTGTTCACCGACGAAGGCTGCGTGCTGGGCAAGATCTTCGTGGACTGCAACGTCAACCACGTGCAGGACCGCGAGGAACTGGGCATCCCCGGCGTGCGCCTGTACTTCGAGGACGGCACCTGGATGGTCAGCGACTCGGAAGGCAAGTACAGCTACTGCGGCCTGCCGCCGAAGAGCCACACGCTGAAGGTCGATCCGTCCACGCTGCCGGTCGGCTCGCGCCTGACCACCAGCAGCAACCGCAACCTGGGCGATGCCGACAGCCTCTTCATCGACCTGAAGAACGGCGAGCTGCACCGCGCCGACTTCATCGAGGGCAGCTGTTCCAACCCGGTGATCGAGCAGGTCAAGGCGCGCCGCACGCAGGGCGAGATCCGCGCGCCGGAAACCGAGAGCGGGCAGAAGCCGCTGCGCTTCGAGAGCAAGCCGCTGCGCGCGCCGCAGCAGGGCACCGACTCGGCCAACCAGCGGCCGATCGTGGACCCCAGGCCGACCGCCACGGATGAGGACGAAGGCCAGGAGGTGCAGCCATGAGCCGCACCCCGTCCCGTCCCTCGTCCCTGCCGGAAGCCAAGCCCATGCGCGCCTCACGTCATCCGATCAATCCCCTGGCGCTCGCGCTCGCGCTGGCCATCGCGCCCACGCTGGCGATGGCGCAGACCGTGTCCGGCGACCAGCGCTTCACCCCGGTGCTCGGCCAGGGCACGCCGCTGTTCCCGCAGTCGCCGCAGTTGCAGGACACCGCTTCGCAGCCGCTGTACGCGCAGCCCGGCAACGTGGACTACAGCGTCAACGCCGGCGTCGATCGCGTGGTGGTGGAGGTGGACCGCGATGGCGTGCCGGCCGACGGCCAGTCGCCGGTGAAGGTGGTGGTGCACCTGTACGACGCCGACGGCGAGCCGATGAGCGGCGAGGTCTTCGCCACCATCGAACACACCGGCGGCCGCATCAAGCTGCCCGACGGCCGTACCGACGAACTCGGCCCCGGCCGCCTCGACGCCGACAAGGTCACCCCCGGCGTGCAACTGGCCGTGCGCGAAGGCAAGGCCGAGTTCGAGCTGCTGGCGCCGCACGATCCGCAGGACGTGCTGCTGCGCGTGACTTCCGGCGGCCAGAGCGCCGAGGGCGTGGTCGGCTTCGTGCCGGAAATGCGCGACCTGATCGCCACCGGCCTGATCGAGGGCGTGATCAACTTCCGCCGCCACGGCGAAGGCCTGATCAACGGCAGCCAGCGCGGCGACGGCTTCGAGCGCGAGATCCGCCGCTGGGAGAAGCAGTTCAACAACGGCAAGGCCAATGGCGCGGCGCGCGCGGCGTTCTTCGCCAAGGGCACCATCAAGGGCGAGTACCTGCTGACCGCCGCCTACGACTCGGACAAGGAAGTGCGTGCGCGCCTGCTGCGGGACATCCAGCCGGAAGAGTTCTATCCGGTCTACGGCGACGCCTCGCTGCGCGGTTTCGACGCGCGTTCGGCCGAACGCCTGTACGTGCGCGTGGACAAGGACCGCAGCTACCTGCTGTACGGCGATTTCCAGACCGGCGACAACATCACCACCCAGACCGGCGTGGATTTCGGCAGCCGGGCGGCGCAGCGCGTGCTGGGAACCTACAACCGCACCGCGACGGGCCTGGGCTGGCATTTCGAGAACGCGCGCGTGCGCGGCAACGTGTTCGCCATCGAGGACTCGCTGCGCCAGGTGATCGAGGAGCTGCCGTCCTCCGGCAGCGGCCCGTACGGCCTGCGCAACAACGCGGTGCTGGAAGGCAGCGAGCGCGTGGAAGTGGTGGTGCGCGACCGCAACCAGCCCTCGCGCATCGTCTCGGTGCGCCCGCTGGCCCGGCTGGTGGACTACAGCTTCGAGCCGTTCTCCGGCCGCATCCTGCTCAACAGCTTCCTGCCCTCGTTCGACAGCGACCTCAACCCGGTCTCGCTGCGCATCACCTACGAACTGGACCAGGGCACCGAGAAGTTCTGGGTGGTCGGCGCCGATGCCCAGTTGCGCGTGGGCGAGCACGGCGAGATCGGCGGTTCCTACGTGGACGACCGCAATCCGTTCGCCGAGTTCGAGATGGGCAGCGCCAACATCGGCTACAGGCTGGGCGCCAACACCTGGCTGGTGGCCGAAGCCGCGCGCACGCGCAGCGAGGTCAACACCAACTCGATCAACCAGTACGGCACGCCGGCCCTGCAGGGCCTCAGCGGCCTGGTGGAAGGCGACGCCTGGCGCGTCGAGCTGGGCCACGCCGGCAAGGACCTGGACCTGAAGCTGTTCGCCGGCCAGTCCGATCCGGAGTTCAACAATCCCGCCTCGCCGCTGTACGGCGGCCGCGGCGAATACAGCCTGACCACGCGTTACCGCCTCAACGAGCGCTTCGAGCTGTACGCCGAAGGGCTGCGCAGCGAGGACCGCAATCCCGACGGTGGCGAACGCAATGCCGCCAGCGCCGGCACGCGGGTGAAGGTCACCGACAAGCTGACGCTGGACTTCGGCTACCGCGCGATCCGCGAGACCGTCGGCGCCTATTACACCTGGGCCACCAACAGCGGTTACGGCAACATCGGCGGCCTGTCCGGCGGTTACGCCACCGGGGCCGGCGGCGGTGCGCTGGGCTATGGCCAGCAACCGCTGGATCCGCTGACCGGCCTGCCCATCATCAGCAACGGCAATCCCAACGACGTGGCCAGCGGCCTGCCGGTGGGCACCGAGCTGTCGTCGGACATGCTGCGCTTCGGCCTTGGCTATCGCGCCAGCGACCGTTTCAGCTTCGGCGGCGAAGTGGAGCAGGACATCCACGGCGAGGACCGCAACCGCATCGCCCTGGGCGTGGACTACCAGTTGCGCGAACGCAGCCGCCTGTACGGCCGCTACGAGAAGCAGACCGGCATCAGCGGCGTCAACGGCCTGACCCAGGACGGCCGCGAAGCCGACACCGTCGCGCTGGGCGTGGACACCAGCTTCATCAAAGATACGCAGCTGTTCTCCGAGTACCGCCTGCGCGACGCCATCTCCGGCCGCGACATCCAGGCGGCCTCCGGCGTGCGCAACAACTGGGACATCCGCGAAGGCCTGCGCCTGAGCTCGTCGCTGGAGCACACCAACGTGATCTCCGGCAACGTCGGCGATTCCACCGGCGTGGGCTTCGCCCTGGACTACACCGCCAACCCGTTGTGGCGCGGCAGCATGCGGGTCGAACACCGCATCTCCGACGACGTCGCCGGCACGCCGACCGACGAGGGCTACAACACCACGCTGTTGCAGTTCCTGGCCGCGCGCAAGCTGAACCGCGATTGGACACTGCTGGCGCGCAACTACCTGCTGAGGACCTCGTACGACGCGCGCGGCGACGTGCTGCAGGACCGCTTCCAGATCGGCGCCGCGTATCGCGACACCGACACCAACCGCGTCAACGCGCTGGCCCGCTACGAGTACAAGCTGGAGAAGGACGAGAGCGGCATGGACGGGTCCGGTTTCGGTTCCGACACCGGCCAGGACATCCGCATCAGCGCCCATATCGTCTCCGCTCACGCCGACTGGCACCCGTCGCGGCCGTGGTGGCTGACCGGGCGGGTGGCGGCCAAGTGGCAGGAGGACAGTTTCTTCTATGCCGACACCGGCCGCGTGGACGACGACTTCCATGCCGTGCTGCTGTCCGGCCGCGTGGTCTACGACATCACCGAGAACTGGGACATCGGCGTGCTGGGTTCCACCTTCCGCGGGCAGGACGGCGCCAACCAGTACGCGTTCGGCGTGGAAGTCGGCCGCCTGCTGCGGCAGAACCTGTGGCTGTCGGTGGGCTACAACGCCACCGGCTTCCGCGGCGACGAGGACCTGACCGGTTACGAGTACACGCAGCAGGGCGCGTTCATCCGCCTGCGCTTCAAGTTCGACGAAGACCTTTTCCGTAGGGAAGACGCCCGCTACCGCGATCCGGTGCGCTGAGGACCATCGACATGACCATCACCAAATCCACGCTTCTCGGCGCCGCCGTCCTCGCCTCGCTGGCCTTTGCCGCCGGCGCGCAGCAGACCACGCTGACCCCGCAGCGGGACCGCATCACCGACGAGGCGATCCACGCCGATCTGTCCGGCTACGAGCACACCCAGGGCCGCATCCAGGCGTTGAACGACGCCGGCCGACCGGTGCGCGACTACCACTTGTCCAAGGCGCAGTGCTGGCTGGACGTGTCCTTCCACGAGTACACCCGCAACGACCGCAGCGCGTTCCCGCAGGAAGCGCTGACCGAATCGGAGAAGCTGATCGTCGGCATGGAACAGGGCGTCTCGCCGCTGCCGACCGACACGCCGCTGGTCAACAACGCCGCCCGCCTGCGCGAGGACCTGTGGCAGCGCCTGGGCGCCATCCACGGCACGCCGGGCTTCGAATGCGCGCAGCAGGCCGTGGCCTGCGGCGAAGTGGAACTGGTGCACGCCGGCAACGAGTTCAACCAGCAGCAGTGGCGCCACGCCAAGCCGTACATCCAGATCGCCGAGGACTGGGTCAGCGACGCCGAGGCGCTGTCGCGCCAGTGCGGCGGCGCGCCGGGCGTGCCCGCCCTGCTGCCGGTGGACACCGTGCTGACCGCCAACGTGCTGTTCGAATTCGACCGCGATGGCCGCAACGACATCCGCGCCTATTCGCTGCAGAGCCTGGATCGCGAACTGGCGCGCCTGCGCGAGGAGGGCCTGACCCTGACCGGCGTGGAACTGGTGGGCCATGCCGACCGCCTGCAGGGCCGCGGCTACGACTACAACCAGGGTCTGTCGGAACGCCGCGCGCGGACCGTGCGCGACCTGCTGGTCGAACGGGGCATCGACGCCGGCATCATCCAGTACGCCTACAAGGGCGACACCGTCCAGGTGCAGCAGTGCGAAGGGGTCAAGCCGCAGGCCGCCCTGCGCGAGTGCCTCATTCCCAACCGGCGCGTGGAAGTGCGGCTGAAGGTGGCTCGCTGAGCCGAACGCTGTAGCGTCGGAAGGACGGACGGGGAGTACGGACGTCCCTCAACCGCAACGGGTCCGCCTGGACGAGAGGCAGCAGGCGGCCCGCCACGCGATGGATGCATCCGGTCCGGCGGATGCCTGGCATGAATCCTGGGTGCCGATCACAGGGTTCGTGGCGTCTGTAGAACATGGCTTTCGGATCATCGAGCCGATGCCCGGTCCGCCTCACTCGCGGGCCACCTCTCATTGGTGCCTATAATCGATCCAGTGCCTTCCGTGGCGATCCGGGCGGGGCGTGCGACGGATCACCCTGCCAGGGGACCCCTGCGACCAGAGAGCGACTGCATGCGCGATGGCCAAATCCTGCGTTCCCGTGGTCCAGCCGCCCCGGTGTTGCGGCCGGCCCGTGCATGGCGTGCGCCCATCGCCTGGCTGCGCGATGTCCCCATCTCCGATCCCGTGGACCGGCGCAATGCGCCGATGCTGCAGCTGATCTCGTTGCTGCTGGCCGTGCTGCCGACGCTGGCGTGGCTGTACCGTGCCTTCGCGCTCGACATCCCCTGGCGCCCGGGCGAGTTGACCAGCATGGCGCTCAGCCTGTCCGTGTGCGCGGCGGCCGGCGTCAGCTTCGTGCTGATCCGCCTTGGCCGGTTCGCCTGGGCATCGCGCCTGCTGCTCGTCGTGTTCGCGGTCACGGTCATCCCGGCCTACATGACCACGGGATTCGGCGCTCAGCGCTTCGAGCAGCCCGTGCTGGTGATCTGGATGGCGGTGGCGGCGCTGGTGGTGGGCAGGGCGGCTCTCTGGCTGATGTTCGCGAGCATCGTGGCGGCCTTCCTGCTGGGCATCACGGTGGATGTATCGCGCCAGGGCGATGCGGCGGCGCTTTACGGGGATGCCGCTTTCAGCGTGGCCATGTTCCTGATGATCGCCATCGTCCTCGACCGCAGCTCGGTGGCGCTGCGCCAGAGTCTTCGCGAGGCCAACATCCGCGGCGACCAGTTGCAAGAAGCCAACCATCGCCTCCTGCACGAAATAAGCGAGCGGGAGCGGGCGCAGGAACAGTTGGTGCATGCGCAGAAGATCGAGGCGGTGGGCCGCCTGGCGGGCGGGGTCGCCCACGACTTCGGGAACCTCATGGCGGTGATCAGCGGTTATGCGCGCAAGGGCCTGCGGGCGGACGCGGCGGAGCAGCGCCAGAAGTCGCTGGAAGGCATCGAGGCCGCCGCACGGCGGGCGACGCTGCTGACGCACAAGCTGATGGCGTTCGCGCGGCAGGACGACTATGTGGAGGAGACGTTCGACGCCGCGGGGGCGCTCGCCGACCTGCAGCCCATGCTCCGCCAGTTGTTCAATCCGGGCGTGGAGCTGCGATACGAGTTCGGCGCCACGATGCCGCAGGTCCAGATGGACCGGAACCGGTTCGAGTTGATGGTCCTCAACATCGCGGCCAATGCCGACTACGCGATGCCGCTGGGAGGGATCTTCTCGTTGAGGGTCGAACAGGACGATCCGAATCACGTCGTGCTCGAATTCTCCGATACCGGCGCCGGCATGGGCGGCGAGGTCCTCGCGCACATCTTCGACCCCTTCTTCACGACGAAACCGGCAGGCCAGGGCACCGGCCTGGGGTTGTCGGTGGTTCGCGACCTCGTGACGAGGGTGGGCGGTTCGATCTCGGCCAGGAGCGGCGTGGGCGTGGGCACCACGTTGAGCGTCCGGCTTCCTGTCACGGGCGCCTACCCTGCGCCGCCCGTGCCATCGCACCCGGAAATCCGGTGACCACGGCGGGACCGCCACGTCGGTTGCGCGCGACCCCCGCGTGCGTTGCGCCGGAGGCCGGAAAGGCGGTCAGGTAGGAGAGCCGCCCGGCGCCCGATCCTCCTGCCCCCCGGCGTGCTTCCCACCTCGCCGCCGGGTGGCATACGGCAGCACGAAGAGGTACAGACCGGTGAGCAGCAGCAGGGCGAGCGGGAGCAGCGTCAGCAGGCCCACCCAGAGGGCAAGGTTCTCCCGCCCCATGACGACGAGGTTGGCGATGACCGCCACCGTGAAGGCGATCGACAGCCAGCGGTGGATCCGCCGGGCCCACGTGTTCCAGTTCATTGGAATCTCCTCATGAAGAAGACAGGCCCGAAGCGATTTCGGGACGTTTGTACGTGCTGCGCAAGCGCCCCCGGCAGGCGCGTCCCGCCCGCCGGGCGCAAGGTGGCGATGCTGGCGCTCAACCCGGTCCGCGCCGGGACTCGATCATCTTCCAGCCATTCCCCGACGGATCGCGGAAGCTGGCGTCCACGTTGCCGTAGCGCTCCTCGGGTGCCTGGGTGAACTCCACCCCGCGGGCGCGCATCCACTCGTAGGCGGCGCGGCAGTCGTCGACGTTGAGCACGAGCGGCGGCATGGCGCCCTTCGCCACGATCTCGCGCACGGCCTGCGCGGTCGACGCGTCGAGCGCTGGCGCCTGCGGCGCGAACAGGCCAAGCTGGAAGGACGGCTGGTCAGGATGCTGCACCGTGAGCCAGCGGTAGTCGCCGTTGCGCGCGTCGGTATGGACGCGGAATCCGAGCTTGCCGACATAGAACTCCAGGGCTTCGTCCTGATCCCGAACGTATAGCCCGACCACGCCAATACCCTGACTCATGGGACCTCCGGTTTCTGCGGGGTGCCTTTTGTAGCACCCGCCTCCCGTCGCCGCTTCTCCGAAACTGCGATCGTGAGCCCGGGCCGGTGGGCGGCGCTGACGTAGCAGTGCGGCACCTGTTCGAGTTCGTGCCGGGCGGCCTGCTCGCGCGCCCGCAACTCACCCGGGCTCTCGCCGGTGACGTCGCGGAACGTGCGCCCGAACGTCCCCAGGCTGTTCCAGCCCGTCTGCAGCGCGATCTCGAGGATGGGCAGATCGGTGTCGCGGAGCAGCGCCTTGGCCCGTTCGATCCGGCGCGTGAGCAGGTACCGGTGCGGCGGGACGCCGAAAGCCTGCTTGAACGATCGCGCGAAGTGGGCCTCGGAGACGTTGCTCACGCGCGCCAGCCGCCGGACGGGCCACGCCTCGTGCGAGGCGGCGTCCATCCGGTCCTTCGCGCGCAGCAGGCGACGCAGCAGCTCGGGGTCCTGGCCTGCGCGTGCGTGTCCTTGCCGGTTTCCGGGCACTATTTCCATGGCGACCGATCAGGTGTCCTCATCGAGGTTCATGGCCCGGTATCGTCCCGGGCGCGCGGTCACCCTTTGCAGGCGCGCGGCCCCGGCGTTTCCGGGCGAACCATATCCCAAGAGGCGTGGGGCGAGGGGTTCGACGTCCATCCCGCTGCCAGCGGATCGCATTGGGCCGTACGCCGGGACGCATCGCGCCCTGGATCAAGCGATCAGGAACCTCGACGTCTCGCGGCGGTTCCTCGATTCGAACGGGTCGGCTGGCAAAGCGTCGGCGATGTGCCTGACGGCCTCCACCAACTCCTCCTCCGGCTTGGCGTACGGAATCCGCAGCCAGCTGTCGGATCCGCCTTCCACGCTGAACACCGGGCCCGGCGCCAGGTAAACGCCCGCACGTTCCACGTCGGCGGCCAGTCGCGTCGCGCTGCCATGGGGCATCTGCACCCATAACGTCAGGCCGCCGCCGGGAAGCCGGAAGCGCCAACCGGGCAGATGCTCGCCCAGAGCCCGGGCGAGCGCATCACGGCGTTGCCGCAGCTGCTCGCGACGGGCGGCGAGGATGTCGTCGGTGACGAGCAATTCGGCGACCACCAACTGATCGAAGAGCGAGCTGCCCAGGTCGATCCGCACGCGTGCCGCGACGATCCGGCCGACGAGTTGGCGCGGGGCCCTGATCCATCCCACGCGCAAACCGCCCCAGTACATCTTGGATGTACTGCCGACGGTGACGGCATCGGGCGCATGGACGGCGAAGGGCGCGGGCATCGGGTCGTCGGACAGGCGGGTCGGTTGCAGCGTCTCGTCGACGATGGCGATGGTCCGCGCCGCCCGCAGCGCACGGGCGTATCGCGCCCGGACCGCGTCGCTCATCAGGAAGCCGGTGGGATTCTGGAAATCGGGAATCAGGTACGCAAGGTGCGGCGAGGTCTGCCGCAACGTGGCTTCGATGCCGTCCACGTCCCAGCCTTCTTCGCCCAGCGCGTCGCCCAGCGGCGAGGTGACCAGGCGGCCGCCGCCGAGCCGCAGGGCCTCGATCGCGTTCGAGTAGACCGGCGACTCGATCATGACGCGGTCGCCCGGGCGGGAGAATGCGCGGGCGATGATGGCGATGCCCGACAGGGCGCCGGAGGTGATCACGATCTGTTCGGGGGCGGTGGGCAGCCCGCGCCGTGCGTACGACTCGGCGATAAGGGCCTGCAACCCCGGCAATCCCGACGGCAGGTAACCGTCGCTGGCCAGGTAGGCCGGCAGGGCGGCGAGGGCGCGCTCGTAGGCGGCGGCGACACCCGGCGTCGCCGCGCCGGCCGCGCAGTTGAGATCGATCGCGCCTTCGGGCGACTGCGCCGCGCCCAGGGAGTGGAGGGCATGGTCGTGCGCGCGGCGGCGATCGATCGGAGCGGCCGCATACGTGCCCGAACCTTGCCGGGCGGTGGCGAATCCGGCCGCGATCAGGTCCGCGTACGCGCGGGTGACGGTGTTGCGCGAGACGCCCAGCGCCTCGGTCACGGCCCGCTCGCTGGGCAGGCGGGTGCCGATGGGGATCCGGCCATCGCCGATCAGTTCCTGCAGCGCCTGGCGCAGGCCGCGATAGGCGGGCGAGCGGTTGAAATCGCCGACGAGCGCGGCGAGGCGATCTGGGGCGATGGACCGGTTCATGAGGCCACTATCGCACGATTGGCTCTTTTTTATAGAGCCAATTGACGCAATGGTGGCACCATGAAAACGACCACTCCTCCTTCCGGGTTGGCCAATCTGGGCCCCCTCGCGCAACTCAAGGCAGGGCGACTGCCCGAGCGCCTGCTGCGGCTGCTGCTGGGCCTCTGGCTGTACGGCCTGGCCATCGCGTTGATGATCGAAGGCGCCGTGGGCGCTTCGCCGTGGGATGTTTTCCACCTGGGTGTCGCGCTGCACATGCCGCTGTCCTTCGGCGTGGTCATGATCCTCACGGCGGTCGCCGTGCTGCTGGCCTGGATTCCCCTGCGCCAGATGCCGGGCCTTGGGACGGTGGCCAACACCCTGCTGCTGGGTCCGTTCGCGGACCTCAACCTGGCGCTGCTCGGCACGCCGGACAGCCTGCCGGTGCGGTGCGCCTACCTGCTGGCCGGCGTGGTGGTCTGCGCATTGGCCACGGCCCTGTACATCGGCGCCCAACTGGGGCCGGGGCCGCGCGACGGGTTGATGACCGGCCTGGCGCGCCGGACCGGCTGGTCCATCCGCCGGGTCCGCACCATCATCGAAGTCACCGTGCTCGCCGTCGGTGTGTCGCTGGGCGGGACGGTCGGCGTCGGCACCGTGGTGTTCGCCCTCGGTGTCGGGCCGGTGACGCAGTTCTTCCTGCGCTATCTGGTGGTGCGGCTGGACACGCCTGTCGGCGCGTTGCCCGGGGAGGTCCGATGAACACCGTCGTCCTGCGCTACAGCGCTTTCACCGCCGACCCGAAGGGCGGCAATCCGGCCGGGGTGGTACTCGATGCGCGGGGGATGTCCGATGCCGACATGCAGCGCATCGCCGCCCAGGTCGGGTACTCCGAGACCGCCTTCCTGCTGCCGCGGGCGGACGGCGAATTCGACATCCGCTACTTCAGTCCGCGCGCGGAGGTGAGTTTCTGCGGGCACGCCACCATCGCCGCGATGGTCGCGCATGCCGAGCGTCATGGCCCGGGCGAGCGAGTGCTGCATACGCGGGCCGGCCGGGTGCGGGTCTTCGTCGATGAAACGTTGGCGGCCACGCTGGTCAGCGTCGAACCGCGCGTGGTGCCGCTCGATGCTAGTGACCTCGACCTGATCCTGGCCGCGCTGGATTGGCGTGGCGATGAACTCGACCCGGCGCTGCCGCCCGCCATCGCGTATGCGGGAGCCTGGCATCCGGTGATCGCCGTGGCAAAGCGGGCGCGCCTCGCGCAACTGGACTATGCATTCGACGTGCTCGCCGACCTCATGGCGCGGCGCGACTGGACCACGCTGAACCTGGTCTGGCGCGAAAGCGCGGCGACGTTCCATGCCCGCAACCCGTTCCCGCCCGGTGGCGTGGTGGAAGACCCTGCCACCGGGGCCGCGGCGGCCGCGCTCGGCGCCTATCTTGCGGTGCGCGACGCGTTGCCTGCCCAGCGCACCTTCACCATCCATCAAGGCGAGGACCTGGGCCGTCCCAGCCGCCTCACGGTATCCGTGCCACAGGACCTGCGCGCGGGTATCCGGGTCAGCGGTATCGCGGTGAAGATCGAAGAAGCCGCCAGCGAAGCGCATGTACTCGGTTGAGATCCGGGCGATGTTCGCTTTCGGTCCTGGATTCCATCGATCGACGCAAAGTCCGACGATATCGCTTGGCCGATGTCTCATTGCCTGGCTTCCTCCCCGGGTGTCCGTTCGACTGCCGCGCCGCGGCGTCGGGCCTAGTTTGGGAGACCCTGGACAGGGCGACACCCTTTTTGCAGCTCACGCTGGACCACTGCCATCCGCGCGCGCCGGAACTGCGCCGGACCCTGCGCACAGGATCCCTCGGCCCGCCTCGAGCACGAGAGCGTGCCCTGTCTCGATGAGACGCGCACCGACCCACCGACTGGAAACACAACAGTCCACTGCACGGTTACAGCGGTAACCCGGCGGCGGCACATCGACATCATCGCGTAGCCGGCAATTGCCTACGATACGGGTCCCCGATACACGATCCCGAGTGATGCTCTCTCCCAATCCCGAGGCATTCGCCCAGGCAGGCGGTCCATGTGGCCGTTCCAGCGATATCACGCCGGACGACCGAAACCAAGGCCGCAACGCGTCCCTGACACCAATCTTCCTTCCATAGCATGTGGAGTTACAACGTGATTCGCAGTATCGCCGTCATGACGGCCTTGGGTCTGGCGTCCCTGTCAGGCAACTCATTCGTTGCAGTTGCCGGCGATCATGAGATGTCCAGGCAGGTAGCTGTCAACGCTTCGACAGCAGGCATATCGGCAGGAGAATCCGCGCTCGATCGTCCAGCCGAGAGCAGGCCCGCCAACCAACGAACGGTCAGGCGTTGTCGCAGCCACCACAAATCACCACTCGCATTCTGTCGAAGAAAAGCAACGCGCTGATTCCGGGTGACTGGACGGCCATGGCCGCCTCGTCCCCTGGCCCAGGTTCCAGGCCCCACAGCGCCCACGACAGAGTCAACCGACATGCAAGTACCCCTTTCCGCATCGTCGCCAAGAGCTTGGGCGACGCCCATGGACGATCGGCGATGCTCCGCGTCCTGCAGCAAGGCATCCCATGAAACCCCAGCGCGCCTGCGCCAGCTCCGCCATCTATTCCCCCACTATTCTCAGGATCTACGATTGGTGGGTCTTGCGCATATCGAACCGGTACGCATGGAAGTGCCGCACGGACAAGGTGCTTCTTCCGTTCTTTCGGCGGCACATGGGCAGGAACCACCTCGATGTCGGCGTGGGCACGGGCTACTACCTGGCAAACGCGGAACTCCCGCCGAAGGTCCGGCTCACTTTGATGGACGTGAATCCGGACTGCCTGGAGGCAGCGGAACGAAGGTCGGACCGAAGCGCGACCAGCCTGGTCCGGCATGACGTCACCACGGAGCTTCCCGCCAGTCTCCGCGAACCGTTCGATTCGATTTCCCTGTTCTATCTCCTCCATTGCCTGCCGGGAACGATGGACGAGAAGGCCGTCGTATTTGCCAACCTGAAGCCCCATCTGGGGAAGGATGGTGTTCTGTACGGCGCGACCATTCTGGGAGACGCCGCCGCCCATAACGGGTTCGGCCGGCGGCTGATGCGGATCTACAACAGGCGGGGAATCTTCGGAAACCGCCTCGACACCGCCGAAGACCTCGAGCGCGTGCTGGGCGATCATTTCGCCCGCGTCCAGGTGCGGGTCCACGGCAGGGTGGCCATGTTCGAGGCGCGGCAGCCCATCGGCCTGGCGACGCCCCCTGCCGGGGCCATCAGCGGCCAGCGCCCTCGGGCAGCCTGGCGATCGCCTTGATCTCGAACTGGAATCCGTACAGCCACGTCACCCCGATGCCGGTCACGGTGGGATGCGGCGCATTCCCCCAGTACTCCGGCACGATGTTGTCCCAGATGGCCTGGAAGCTGGATTCGGGATCGACCATGAAGATCGTCACATCGACCACGTCGTCGAACGTACATCCCGCCGTCTCCAGGATCGCGTTGAGGTTCCGGAATGCAAGCCTCACCTGCGCCTCCAGGTCGGGCTCGGGCGAACCGTCCTCGCGGCTGCCGACCTGCCCGGAGACGAACAGGAAGCCGTTGGAGCGGATCGCGGGCGAGTAGCGGTTGCGCTCGTAGAGCGCCTGGCGTCCGGCGGGGAAAACAACGTCGCGCTTTGTCATGAGTGATCTCCTGGTGGGGCCCGTAATGGACCGTTCTTCAACGATACGGTCACTCTAGGCAGGCGCGGCCCGCGGATAAACACGTCCATCGCGGCATCACTGTTTGTAGAATCCAAATAATCCCCGCCGCCGCAGGAGCCGACATGGACCGTATCGATGCGATGCAGGCCTTCGCCCGTGTGGTGGAAACCGGCAGCTTCACCAAGGCGGCCGAGACGCTGCAGATGAGCAAGACCAGCGTGACGCAGCTGGTGCAGCAGCTGGAAGCGCGCCTGCGCGTGAAACTGCTGAACCGCACCACGCGCAAGGTCAACGCCACGGCCGACGGCGCCGCGTACTACGAGCGGGTCGTGCGCCTGCTGGCCGACATGGACGATGCCGAAACCAGTCTGTCCAGCGCTTCGGCATCGCCCAGGGGCCGGCTGCGGGTGGACGTTCCCAGCCCGCTGGCCAGCATGATCCTGGTGCCGGCCTTGCCCGCGTTCCATGCGCTGTACCCCGACATCCAGCTGGACATGGGGGTGAGCGACCGGATGGTGGACCTGATAGATGAAAACGTCGATTGCGTGGTGCGCGGCGGCGAGCTCACCGACCAGTCGCTGATGGCCCGTCATGTGGGCGACCTTCAACTGGGCGTGTACGCAGCGCCGGCCTACCTGGATCGGCTCGGCACACCCGCGCACCCGCGGGAACTGGAAGATACCCGTCACCGTACCGTCGGCTACCGCTGGGCGCGCACCGGCAAGGTCTTCCCGTACGCCATGCATCGCGACGGGGAGAGCATCCATGTGTTGGGCCGCTACGTGCTCGCGGTGGACGACGGCAACGCCTATCTCGCGGCGGGCCTGGCGGGACTGGGCGTGCTCTGGCTGCCGGACTACATGGCCAGGGCGCACGTGGCGCGCGGCGAACTCGTGCCGGTATTGCGGGAGTGGCGGCTCGATCCGATGCCGCTGTACGTGGCGTTCCCGCCGAATCGGCATGTCAGCAGGAAACTGCGCGTGTTCATCGATTGGATCGCCGAGCTGATGGCCCGGCATGCGCCCGTCACTTTCAAAGGAGCTAGCAGTGCGCAGTGAGAGACGGACGCGGAATGGGCGGCTGTTCGTAGGACTTGGGCTGGTCGCCTGGCCGGGCAGTCTGCTTTCGGCCTTGGATTCAAACAGCGAGCGGAATTTCGGTTTCTGGATCAAGTAATCTGTTGAGCAAGAATGTTCACCTCGTCCGTGGTGGGCAATCCTGGAATGTCGGAAACATGACTCGCGGCATCGACAATCAATGGAGGGGCTCCAGTGGGCGCATTGCAGGAGGCGGTTCGAGCCACTTACGAGCGTTCCAGGCGCACAACGGAGCTGAGCGCTCTGGAGGCGTTGATGGGCGAGGATGTTCTGCTTGCGATCAAGGAAGACGAAGAGAGCTCCTTGCGTCACGAGAGATACTACGACCAGCGTGTCTACGTGGATGCAGCCTGGATCGACAAGATCCCATTGGCTTCTTTCTGTTCAAGCGTGAAAGACATCCACGGGCTTGAGATAAAGTCGAAGGTCGAGGTCGGCGACTTGCTGGTGCACAGGACGCGCACCCAGATGAATGCGGGCAGTGCTCCTTATGTGTTGTCGAGCCGAAGCCTGATCGTGCAGGCGAAAATCACTGACGCGAATCCGGTCGTCCCGATTGGTTCGCTGAGCAAACGCCGCGTCACATCCACATCCAAGGAGCTCGCGCTACTTGAGCATTGGCCCGAGTTCGACTTGTTCGAGACCAGCCGCAGTCTTGCTCCGATCATGACGAAGCTCAAGATAAACGCGAGCGATCCGCACTCGTTCTATGGCGCCTTCCTTCGTCCATCCCAGGAGTGGCGATTTGGCCAGGCGAGGTTCGGCGATCCATGCAGACTGGAATTTCACGAAATCCTGGATGCCCTCAGGCAAGGCGAGATTGGGGATGACGCCGGAGGCACAGGGCCTTGGGCAAGACTTACTCGAGGGGTCATGCAGGCGGCTTCCAACAGAATGATCCCGGGCTACTTGAACAGCGAGTTGCGCGAGCGGATTCAGAGGGTGCAAACCGGGATCGCCGGTGTCGATCTGCGTCCTCTGGTTGATTGGTGCTTCCCGCACAGGATGGCGGTGCTGATGATTGATCAGGTTGACTTCGAGGGGCACGGCCTCGAGCAAATTCGCGCGGAGTTCCAAGAGCGCTAGTGTCTGGAACAGCCGGTTCCTGGCCGGAAGCGCACACCGGATCGTGGGCTAGCGGCGCTGGCGGTCCTCGCGGCTCCGGTCCGGACGGTCGTGCATTCCGGCGCTGCGCGGGACGCAGCGTCTTGGGGCATCGCCTTGCTGGCCGATACCGCCGCGCATAAGCTCGCTGGAGCGCGGGGCCGCCAGCGGCGAGGGCCGTCGCGTCTCTTCTCCCATGCGAGGCACCCTCATGAAACGCACTTCGCTTTCTGTCCTGACGACCGTGTTGCTGGCTGGCGCCACGTTGTCCGGTTGCTCGGAATCGCAGCCCGGTGCCGGGGCGACTTCCGCGCCGGCCACGTCCGCCGCGACACAGTCGGCCAGTCATCCCGACGTGTTCCACTTCCGCATCGGCACGCTCGACGCGGTCGCGTTGAAGGATGGCGACATCGACGCCGCCAACGATGGCAAGACCTTCGGCGTCGGCCAGCCGACCGACCAGGTGGCCGCGTTGCTGGCCGCCGCGGGGCAACCGACCGATGTCCTTCACCTGAGCATCCAGCCGCTGCTGGTACGCGACGGCGCGCGGGTCCTGCTGTTCGACACCGGCGCGGCGGACGCCTCCTTCGCGCGTGCCGGCCGCCTGCCTGCCTCGCTGCGGGCCGCCGGCGTCGAACCTTCGCAGGTCACCGACATTTTCATTTCGCATGCGCATCCCGACCATGCCGGCGGCCTGCTGACCCGCGAAGGCGCGCTCGCCTTCCCGAATGCCGCCATCCATCTGTCGGCACCCGAATGGGATGCATTGAAGGGCGATGCCGATGCCGCCGCCCTCGTCGCCGCGATCGCGCCGAAGGTGGCGACCTTCCAGCCCGGTGCGGCGATCATCCCCGGCACGGTCACCGCCGTGGCCGTGGACGGCCACACGCCGGGGCATACCGCCTACGAGATAGCGTCGGGCGATGAGCGCCTGCTTTATCTCGGCGATTCGGCGCACCACTACGTGGTCTCGGTGCAGCGCCCGGAATGGACCGTGCAATACGACGGCGACGCACCGTTGGCGCAGGCCAGCCGGCGCGCGCTGCTGCAGCGCGCCGCCGACGGCAACCTGCGCGTCTACGCGGTGCATTTCCCGTTCCCCGGCCTGGGGCGTGTCGATGCCCAGGGCGATGGCTTCGTGTGGGTGCCGGAGCGCTGAGCCGGCCGCAACCGCGACGCACCACGCTGCGAGGGAGCATGGGCCGGTGCGACTCCTGCCCCTGCCTTCGTTCCACTGTGGGCGAGGCTGCGGACATTGTGCATGACGCTCTCCCCGCTGGCCGATCCCATACAGGGTGAAGGTCGGATCAGGCGGCTCCTGCCATGTCCGCTTGCACCCGGAGCGGGCGATTCAACTGTGTTTCGCCACCCATCCGCATGGATTCATCGGCGGATGAAGCGGTTTCGTCCTGTGCCGATGGCGGGACGCCATGTCGCTGTGACAGCCTCCCATTGTCGCTGGCCTGACGGGCCGGCGTTTCGGGTCCCTGGGGAGCGGTGAATCCGGCCCGGTGAACATGACGGATCATTCGCGGGAAGAAGACATGCGCATCAGGACATCGTTGTTGAAGATTGTGGCACTCGCGGGCTTTTTGCTGACCGCATCGGCAGTTGCATCCGAACAGCAACGGCCGGTCGCCTCGCGACTTCCTTGCGAGGTAGGCAGCTACCTGATGACGGACGGCACTTCGCTCGACATTGGTCCAGGCGCTCAAGGGCAGCTCCGTTGGAGGCGCCCGGATGGGCGTACCGGTGCGCTCACGCCGCAGGGCAATGGCCGATGGACCAGTACTCTGGGTTGGACATCCTGGCCCGACGGGCACCATGTCGCCATTCGCGACTGCGCGCGTGGAAATATCCGCTTCGATGATGTCGCGGGTCGGCGATTGCCTCTGGTCGAGATCGACACGCGTTTCCAGGGCAGCGGGATTGTTCTCGCCGGGCGATTGACGTTACCCCCGGGCGAGGCACGTGTCCCGATCGTCGTGCTGATCCATGGCTCCGAGAATTCCTCGGCACTCGAGCGATATTCGCTGCAGCGTGAATTCGCCAGCGCGGGCATCGGCGTGTTCGCGTACGACAAGCGCGGCACGGGTGCTTCGGAAGGGCGCTACACGCAGGACTACCTGACGCTGGCGATCGACGCGATCCATGCCACCCGCGAGGCGCGCCGTCTCGCGGGCGCGCGTGCGGGGCGCGTGGGATACCAGGCGGGCAGCCAAGGAGGCTGGGTGGCTCCGCTGGCGGCGCGGATAGAGCCGGTGGACTTCGTCATCGTGAGCTTCGGGCTGGCCGTCTCGCCGCTGGAGGAAGACCGGGAGGCGATCGAGTTCGACATGGAGCGTGCGGGCTACGGCCCGGAGATCAAGGCCAAGGCCATGGAAATCGCCGATGCCGCGGCGGCCATCATCGAGAGCGACTTCACCGAGGGCTACGAACGGCTGGAGGCCGTGAAGACGAAGTACGGCGGCGAACCATGGTTCGAATCGGTCCGGGGCAACGTCACCGGTTACCTGCTTGCCACGCCCCCCGAGACGATCCGCGGAGAAGGCCCCCGACTGCTCGAAGCCGTCCCGGCCCATTACGATCCGCTGCCGGTGCTCGTCAACCTCGAAGTTCCCCAGCTATGGATATTCGGAGGGCAGGATCGCGATGCGCCTCCCCATGAAACCCGTCGTCGCCTGGCCACGCTGAGAAGCGCCGGCCGCCCGATCGCGACGGCGGTCTTTCCCGATGCCGAGCATGGCATGTACGAATTCGAGGAGGGTCCCGACGGAGAGCGCCTCTCGACGCGGCAGCCGGAGGGTTACCTCGACATGATGAAGGATTTCATCAATACGAGGATGCGGGCCTCCGAGTACGGAAGCGCGGAAGTATCGGCTGGGCAACCTTGAATCGCGTGGAAGTGCGATCCTTGCGATCCGCATCCGCTTCTGGTCGCGACCGCGTGCGGACGCCCGGATGTCCTCCGCTCACAAGGCGACGGGCCATGACTCGGCGATGCCCCGTCGGCGCGCGGCGGCTCGGGTCGGGCCGATCTCTTGACAACGACGTTACCGCAGCCGGTGACCATGGCAGCGAGGCCGGATCCGCAGGCGAGTGGCCGCTGCTGCAGCGCAATGGCTGAAATCACTCTTGAAGGCGTGAAAGTGTCGGCTTCGATTCATACGTTGGTATTGACAGAACCTCCGCAACCAATCCGCAACCCGCAAGACGGGTTGCGGCATTGTCGTCTCAAAGAGACTGCGCCTGCAGCAGTGCATCCCTGCCAGCGGACGTAAGCGTACTGCCATATCCTGTGACTGAGCGACCGCTACAACTGACTCGCACTTCAAAGGCGGCACCAACGATCCCGGCGGATACAATGGAGCACTTCCTGTCGATGGATGCTCCAAGTTCGGCGAAGCCGAGCGTGTTCTGGGCTGCATCGGTTGCGGTAGAGCCAATGCCGCCAATCGTGCTGGCGCGCCCTGTGCCGCCTGATGTGCTGGGATAACCGCAGCCGAAGTTGGTGATATAGCCGCCCGGAATGACTTTCGTTTCCGATGAATCACAACGATAGCCATTGGATGCCGCGTAAAGTTGGGCAAAACCAAAGATGTTGTTCCCGGCATCCGTCAATGTCGTTCCGACACCACCTACGTGGCTGGAACGTCCGGTGGTTCCGTCGCTGTTGGGTCTACTGCAGCCGAAACTGACTACGAATGCGCCTGGTCCACCGCTGTAACTAGAGTAAGAACAGCGGACGTCGTACTGGAGGAGGGAAGCGATGGCGTTTGCATTGCTTGTGGCCGTATCCATGGTCGTGCCGATACCGCTGATGCGCTTCCCATCGCAAGTAAGGCTGACGACGAAACCACCTTGTAGAACCTGTGAAGATGCGCTGCCGCAAGTGACTTGGGGAGTAACGATCGGATTTGCGGCCATCGTGAATGGAGATGCGAAAAGTGTTGCGAGACAGAGGGAGGCAATCGATACAGTTTGCTTTAGCTGACTCATGCGATTTCCTTATGCGTGCTGTAATACTGCTGTTAGTTAGTACGCCCCACTATCGCGGGACGACGACCCGGTTGAGCCTAGACAGTCATAGCACTTTTTTGTCGCATGTATGCCAAGGAAGCGCCTAGGTAAATGCATTCCTGTTAAGTGCGTCACTTAATTACGAGGGCTTGGTAGCCGCCTACATGTCATCTCCTCCAAGCCCGTGTAGCACATCATGCGAAGGCAGGGCGCAGGGCCCGCTTGTTGCTGCGATCTCCAGCCACGCAAACGGCTTACCTCTCATTGCGCATCAAATCCGAATGTGGACTACACACGGTGCTGCATACGATGGATCACCTATCAAGGAGCACCGCCATGCTCCCGTCTACCCGTGAACAGATCATCCCGTAACTCGACCACGTGGAGTGGACACCGCGCTGGAAGCGTCAGAAGTCGGCAAGGCCGCTATCATGTACGGCGCTCTGGACTGGTTCGCCGATAACCGGCTGGAGGAGGTCGCCGATGCTTTCCAAGGCCATTACCGCAAGCGCTCACAGGCGACCCGCGAACGGCACGATATTTTCTGATTTTCGTTTCCATGGGCAGGCTCCCGCCTGGCGAATGAGAGCTTAACTTGGGTTCGCCTCATCGAACGGGTATGCCGCGCACGCCGCATGCGTGTCCCTTCACTCCACCGCCTTCGCCACCTCCGCGGTGAACGCGGCGATGTCGAAACGGGTGCCGGCAGGGTCTTCGCCGCGGCGGACGATGACGAGCTTGCGGCTGGGCACGACGATCACGTACTGCCCGCGGTTGCCGAACGCTCCGAAGGCGTCGGCGGGCACGCCGGGCGAGCCGTTGAGCAGCCACAGCGTGGCGCCGTAGCCGAAGTCGCCGTTGGGCGGCTGGGGGCCGGTCGGCGACGTGGCGTGCTTCACCCAGCCTTCCGGCAGCAGGCGTTGTCCCTGGAACACGCCATCGTCCTGGTACAGCAGGCCCAACCGCGCCAGGTCGCGCGCCGTGCTCCACACCTGGCTGGACAGCACGTAGTTCCCGCGCCAGTCCGTTTCCGGCACCGTGCGGGTCATGCCGATCTTCCACAGCAACTGGGTGAACGGATACGCCAACGCTCGCGCGTCGTCGCCGATCCGTTCGCGCAGCCCGCGCACGGCCAGCACGGTGTCGTTGTTGGCATAGCGGAACATCGAGCCCGGAGGCGCCTGCAGCGGTCCCGCCACCGCATCCTGGTCCACCGTCGCGCCGCCGAAGTACAGCGCATCGGTGCGATTGCCGGAGGCGCTGCTGTACAGGCCGCTGGACATGCGCAGCAGCTGGTCGGTGGTGATGGCCGCACGCGGGTCGCCCGGCGCCCGCCATGCCGCCAGCGCCACCGGTTGCGCCGGGTCCATCGTGCCTTGCCCCGCCGCCACGCCCAGCAGGGTGCCGGCCAGGCTCTTGGCCACCGACCAGGTACGTTGCGAGACGTGCGGGCCGAAGCCTTCGCGGTAACGTTCCAGCACGATGCGCCCCTGCTGCACGACGATCACGGCGGTGGTGCGGTGGCGCTCGCCGTACTGCGTGCCGTCGAAGGCGCCATCCACGCTGTGTGCCAGGGTGCGCGCGTCGCCGCGCAGGCGGCCGGTCGCGTTCCTGTCGCCCAGCGGCCACGGCTTGCCGTCCAGTTCCGGTGCGGCGTCGTCGAAGCGCGGCAGTGTGGCCACCGCATCGGCCGTGGCGCCGATCGGCAGCTGCGCGCAACCCAGGTTCGGCCGCCATGCCGCCACGCGCGGCGGCAGCGCGTCGTCGAACGGCACCGCCACCTGCTTGCGTGCGGTATCCACTTCGGCGGGCAGCGTCGGCACCAGCGCGTCGTATTCGGGATAGATGCCGGTCAGTTCCAGCGCCTCCACCTGCGCCGCCGTGCGGCCGGCATTGAACAACCCGCTGCATAGCGTCAGCGCCTTGTACCCCGCCGCGATGGCGCGCTCATGCGCATCGGCGGGCCTGGGCTGCGCCTGGGTGGAGGCGGAAGCGGAAACCAGCAGGCACAGCAGCAGGACGGCGGGGCGTTTCATGGCGAGAGGGTCCTTGAAGCAAGGCAGGCGCAGGACCTACATTGTGCCCGCGGACGATGGGCCGCGACGCATGCCCAGGGGGAGACAGGGATGAATGTTCTGAAGGCGGGGATGGCCGTCATGGTCATCACGGTGGCGGTGCTGGCATTGCGCGAATACGTGCCGAAGCAAGCCGTGCAGGCGGTCGTGGACAAGGTGTCCGGCAATGCCGCGCCGGCCGCGCGCGGCGACAGCCGACACGGCTTCGTGGACATACCGCTGCCGGATGGCCAATCGGGCTACCACGTGGTGATCTTTGCCCCGCCGAACTGTCCTTCCGAAGCGGCGCGTCGCGCCGATCTGCTGGCGCAGTACCTGGACCGGGAAGGCATCCCCTATGCGCGGGCGAGCAGCGCCGACTTCAGCACGCTGCGCTCGCAGGAGGAAGCCAATCGCGTCATGGCGGTGATGAACGGCAGCATCCCGGTCGTGTTCGTGCGGCATCGTGCCCGCGCCAACCCGAGTCCCGACGACGTGGTGGCCGAATACCGCGCGGGCGGATCGAGCTGATCCGTCTGCTGCAGAAAATGGAGAGTGCGCTTGCATGCGCTCATGCCGCGACGCGCGCCTGTCCATCGCGGCTACATGCATTTACCTTGTCCGAATTCGCTTGGCTTGGGCGTTGTACCAAGAGCAAGACGGCACGCGACGCCCTGGATCCGATAGCCCGAGGATGGCGTACACCGTGAAGGTGCATCCGCTGGGGCTGCCGGCCATGCTTCAGCGGCATCGCGTTGGTATCCCGAGGGTGGCTTGATCGCCGAAGGACGGAGTCAGGACGATGCGTACGGATATTCGGGTTGCGCCTGTTGTGCGGCATCCGGGGATGTTGTTCCTGCTGGCCGCGAGCCTCGTCTTCGCCGATGCGGCCAGTGCACAGAGCAGCAGCGAAATGCGCAGGCTGCAGGACGTGATAGCGAAACGCCCCGTCGACAAGCTGGTGGTTCCCACGCACCACGATGCGATCGCAGGCACGCGTGTCGTTGCGACGGACCGCGACGTTGCCGGGCCGAGCCAGGCGATCGGGGCGGCCCGGCGGCAGGTGCCGGGCGTGGCGGTGCCTGCCGGCGTTCCGGTCGGTGCCGTCCCCTCGCGTCCATCCGGCGCGCAACGGCTGCCGGCCGGACTCTACAGCGTGGCCTTGAGCAAACCCGAAGAGCAGGTCGCATCGAGGGCCGTGCAAGCGCTGCAAGCCGATCCGCGCAACGCGGGCACGGCCATCGCCGTGTTTCCGAACCTCATCCGGGACGTCGGCGCGGACCAGAGCGTCGCCCACTTCAAGCCCTACGTCATGACGGGCGGGCCATTGAAATATCAGCCGCAGACGGGCGCCTTCGTCGGTTACCTGCGGGTGGGTGTGGCCGCCGTCGACAAGCCAGGAAGCCAGGAACTTTCCGCGCCGCTCACCTTCCAGGTGCTCGAACAGGATGTCGCATCGCCCGGGCACGTCAGCCTGGAACGGACGAGTCCACCGTACGCGACGATAAACATCGCCACGGCGGATGCGATCGAGCCCTTCATCGTGCGGGTCGCCTCGCAATTCGTCCCGGACGGCGTGCCGGTCAGTTTCACGGTCAACCCCACGCTGTTCCTCAAGCTCGACCGCCGGACCATCCAGGGGTATGGACTCGAGACCACGCGGGTAAGCGTCGCCGTCATGGGCATCGAGAATCCCAAGGACCGGGTGGTGACCTTGCAGGCGGATCCGTCCGCGCACCTGGCCAGCGCACAGCTCAGGCTCGACGGTTCCGGCCATGCCGAGACCCTGCTGCGGTCCGACGGTACCGGTCCATCGACGATAACGGCCTCCATGCCGGGCTTGGCCAATGCCACCGCGCCGATCGACTATGCGCCGCCCTGGAGAACCATCATCGCGTCGGCGCTGGGCGGACTGCTGGGCGGCGGCGTCCGGCTGGCGTCCACCGTCAAGCAGTCCCGGCGATTCGGGCGCGGATTGATCGCCATCCTGATGTCCATGCTGGTGGGAGTCATGGTGCTCGGGCTGGCGGTGCTGGGCGTGAACGTACTGCCGATATCCTTCCCCGTGCGGGTGGGGGAGGTGTTCTCGTTCATCGTCTCGGCGGTGGGGGCATTCGTCGGTGTCTCGGCGCTCAAGGGGTTCGTCGCGCAGGAAACATGAGCAGCCGTTTTCCTGTACGAACGAAAGGGCAGGGCGGAAGGTGCACGAGGTCCTGAACAAGTCGGAGACCAAGTCCCACCCGCAGCGATGAACGCATCGCACAGGCGATGCATCCCGTCCGCGCGACTGCATCGCGTGCAGAGGAAACGGGCGACCCTGCCGGGGCCGCCCGCGGCGTCCGGCGGACCGGTCAGATCGCCTGGCCACCGGAGACCTCGATCCGCTGCGCGTTGATCCAGCGGTTGTCCCGGGCCAGCAGGCTGGCGATCATCGGGCCGATGTCGTCCGGCACGCCGACGCGGCCCAGCGCGGTCATGTCGGCGAAGACCTTGTTGAGGTCGGGCATGTCGCGCACGGCGCCGCCGAGGAAGTCGGTCTCGATCGCGCCGGGCGCCACCGTGTTGACCGCGATGCCGCGGTTGCCCAGTTCCCTGGCCAGGTAGACGCTCAGCACTTCCACCGCGCCCTTCACCGCCGAATAGGCGGAGAAGCCGGGGTAGGACACGCGGGTCAGCCCGCTGGACAGGTTGACGATGCGGCCACCGTCGGCGATCGCCGGCAGCAGCGCCTGGGTCAGGAAGAACACGCCCTTGAAGTGCACGTCGACCAGATGATCGAACTGCGCCTCGGTGGTATCGGCGAACGGCGCCATGTCGCCGTGGCCGGCGTTGTTGACCAGGTGGTCGAAGGTATCGCGTCGCCAGGTCTGGCGCAGACTCGCGCGCAGGCGCTCGGCGAAGGCGGGGAAGCTGGCCACGTGGCCGGTGTCGAGTTGCAGGGCCAGGGCCTTGCGGCCCATCGCCTCGATCTCCGCGACGACGGCCTGCGCGTCCTCGGCGCGACTGTGGTAGGTGAGGACGACGTCGCCGCCGCGGCGGGCGATGCTCAGCGCGGTGTTGCGGCCAAGGCCGCGGCTGGCGCCGGTGACGAGGGTGATGGTGTTCATGGTCGGACTCCTGGGGCGTGCTGGATGGGACGGCGCCACTTTCGTGCCCAAGCCATTCGCGCGGTTGCTGGAATCTCGACGTTCCTTGCCTGATCCTGCGAACGGCCCCGCGCGGCCGCGGCGCCGGAGTAGGCTTTCCCCATGACCTCCTTGCTCGAAGCCGTCCGCCACCATGCGGACGCCCATGCCGACAGCGCCGGCGTGGCGCGTACTCCCATCGCCGGCCTCACCACCGTGCGCGCCACCGCGCCCAGCGGGTTGGACTACGCGATCTCGCGCCCGCTGGCCTGCCTGGTGCTGCAGGGCAGCAAGCACGTCGCGATGGGCAGGCAGGCCTTCGCCTTCCGTGCGGGCGATTCGCTGCTGATCACCGCCGATGTACCCACGGTCAGCCAGATCACCGGCGCCAGCGCCGCCGCGCCGTACTTCTCGCTGGTGCTGGAACTGGACCCGGCGGTGATCGCCGACCTGGCCACGCAGATGGAAGCGCACTCCGAGGCCGACCACGCGCCCGTGACGGTGGAGCCGACCGATGGCGAAGTGGCCGATGCGGCGTTGCGGTTGATGCGCCTGCTGGAGCGGCCGGCCTCGGTGCCGGTATTGCAGGCGCAGCTCGTGCGCGAGATGCATTACTGGCTGCTGGCGGGCCGGCACGGGCCGGCGATCCGGCGCCTGGGCTGGCCGAACGGCAACGCGCAACGCGTGGCGCGGGCCGTGGCGGTGCTGCGGAGCGAGTTCGCGCATCCGTTGCCGGTCGAGCGGCTGGCCGCGGTGGCCGGGATGAGCCCATCGTCGTTCCACCAGCACTTCCGCGCGGTGACTTCGCTGTCGCCGTTGCAGTTCCAGAAGCAGTTGCGCCTGATCGAAGCGCGGCGGTTGATGCTGTCGCAGGGCGTGACGGCGAGCAGCGCGGCGTTCGCGGTCGGCTACGAGAGCGTGCCGCAATTCACCCGCGAGTACGGCCGGATGTTCGGCCGCCCGCCGGTCCGCGACGCGGCGGCGGCGAAGGACCGGGCACGCGCGTCCGTCTGAGTCGCCGGCATCGGTGCCACCACTGGCGCGGTGTGTTCGACAAGCAAGATAGAGGTCGGAGCATGTTCTTGTTCGCTCTGTTCGGACGTTGCGGAGCGAACTGCGGGACGGATGATGACGCCGACCCGTGGATTTCACTTCCGGATGGATGGCAGGCCCGGCGGCGGGCTGGTATAAGTGCGCGGGAAGCCGCCGGGAGGTTGGACAGGGGCCGAGGGCGGCGACTGGGATCGTGGTTCGTTGAACCATCGGGAGGGATGGCATGTCGGCCTTGTGGCGCGGGATGGTGCTGGTCGCCCTTGCAGTGCTGTCGCACGCGGCACGGGCGCAGGCCGCGGACAACGAAGCGTGGTCGTTCCGCATCGCTCCGTACCTGTGGGGTTCCGCGATCGACGGCAACGTCGCGCACGCACGATTGCCGATCGATCTGCATGCGAGCATGAGTTTCGGCGACGTCTGGGACAACCTGGACGTCGGCGCGATGGGCACGTTCGAGGCACGCAAGGGCAGGTACGGGATGCTCGCGGACGGGATGCTGGCCAAGCTTTCCACGACGGTCCACGCGCCGGTCGCCGGCGCGGCCTTGCCGGTCAGGCTCAAGACGCGCACGGCGACCGGCCTGGTGGCGTTCCAATACGGCTGGCTCGAGAACGACGACGGATACCTGGATCTCGTCGCGGGCGTGCGCGTCTGGTCGGCGCGCACGCGATTGGCCTACTCCATTCCCGTTCCCGTGCCGCCGCCCGTGCCGCAGCAATATTCCGGCTCCCAGCAGGAGCGGTGGGTCGACCTGCAGGTCGGCATCAAGGGCCGGCGCGCGTTTTCCAACCGGATGTTCGTGGGCGGCTGGGCCTTGGCCGGCGCGGGCGAGTCCGATCTGTCGACGGACGTCATGCTGCTGGCGGGATACGACGTCAACGAGCGGCTCTCCGTCGTCGCGGGCTATCGCTGGCTTTCGACGGACTACGAGACGTCGAGCGGATTCAAGTTCGATACGACGATGCAGGGGCCGGGAATGGGCCTCGAATACCGGTTCTGACATCGTCCCATCGTCCAGCCACTTCCAGTCGCAGGAGTCGAACCATGGGTATCGCAAGCAAGTCGCTGTCTGCAGGTCTCGTCATGCTGGGCGTCGCGGGATACGGCGTGCTGGCCCACGCATCGGAAGCCGACCAGCGCCTCCTGGAGGCCGCCCGCGCCGAGCAGCCCGCGGTCGTCGCCACGCTAGGCGAGCTCGTCACCATCGAATCGGGTTCGGCGGATCGCGAGGGACTCGGGAAACTGGCGACGTACCTCGAAGGGCGCCTGAAGAACCTCGACGCGGAGGTGGACCGTGTCGCGTCGCTGACGGGCGGGCCGGACATCGTCAGGGGCGTGCTCGAAGGCCGCGGCGCGCTCAGGATCATGCTGATCGCGCACACCGATACGGTGTACGACAAGGGAATCCTCGAGACCGAACCCTACCGCCAGGAGGGAAACCTGCTGTACGGCCCGGGCATCGCCGACGACAAGGGCGGCGTGGCGGTCATCCTGCATGCGTTGGCCCTGCTGAAGGAAAGGGGCTGGAACGACTACGCCCGGATCACCGTGCTGTTCAATCCGGACGAGGAGATCGGTTCGCCCGGATCGGGCGAGACGATCGCCGCACTCGGCGAACAGCACGATGTCGTGTTGTCGTTCGAACCGTCCCCGGCCAAGGCGGTCATCAAGGACGAGGGCGTGCTGTTGAGCGCGGCGGGCACTTCCGAAGTCAGGATGAAGGTGCAAGGTCGCTCAGCGCACGCCGGCGCCGCGCCCGAGCAGGGCCGCAACGCACTGGTCGAACTGGCGCACCAGATCCTGCAAACCCGCGATGTCGCGACAGGCGTCGAGGGCGCCCAGTTGAACTGGACCACGGCGTCCGCGGGCACGGTGCGCAACCAGATCCCCGAAAGCGCGGAGGCCGGCGGCGACGTGCGCGTTTCGGAAGCGGATGCGAACGACAGGCTGCTGGCCGCCCTGCAGGCCAAGGTCCGGGAAAGCAGCGTGGTGCCCGATACCACGACCACCGTGACCCTCGACCCCAAGCGCCCGATCTACGTGGCGGGAGACAAGGGCAGGGCCCTGGCCGATCTCGCGAAGAGCATCTATGCCGAACTCGACGGCAGGAACCTGCTCATGCACCCGACCACCAACGGCGGGACCGATGCCGGTTTCGCCGGTCGCTCGGGGCATCCGGCCGTCCTGGAGGGCCTCGGACTCGCCGGTTGGGGTTACCACGCCAAGGACGAGTACATCGAGATCGATTCCATCCCGCCGCGCCTGTATCTCGCTTCCAGGATGCTGATCGAATTGGGCAAGCGGGCGAACGCGCAGTCTCCATGAGCATCGTTCCGCGCATCCCGGCAACCCATGGCAGCGGAGGGAGCCGGCACGGATGAAGGATCATGTGCCTCCCCTGCTGCGGGGGATCGGGTTCCTGTTGGTGCTGCTGACCAGCCTGGTGGTGGGCGTGACGGAGCACCGCGCCGATGCCGAACTGCGGGCCAGGATGGCGCATGCGAAAGCCAGGGTGGATGCCGAGGCCGCGGCATCGCTGGAAAACCGTCAGCTCGATGCCATCGCCACCGAGATCCGGTTGCTGCGGCTGCAGTTGCAGGAAGACGATCTTGCCGACAAGGTTTTCGAGAATCCGTGGTTCCAGTTCATCGGCACGCTCGGCACCGCCTTGGTGGCCCTGTCGTTTCTCTACGAGGCGCGGACGAAGTGGCCGCGACGATCCGATCCCGGACAGCCCCCTTTGCCTTGAGTCTCCCTATCCGGGAATCGCGCCCGATCGTTCGTCGGTGCAGCGCATTCAATGCAGCGTTCCGGCGGCGGGATCGACCGTTCTGCTGCGTTGCAGCATAATGCGCCATGTCCCCCGTTTCCCCCGCTGCGGTTGCCGACCCCGCCACCGGCCTGACGCCGCGCCAGGTGGGGCTGATCCTGTTCGCGCTGACGCTGGGCGGATTCGCCATCGGCACCAGCGAGTTCGCCAGCATGGGGCTGATGCCCAACATGGTGGTGTCGCTGGGCGTCAGCGAACCGCAGGTGGGCCACCTGATCAGCGCCTATGCGCTGGGCGTGGTCGTCGGTGCGCCGCTGCTGGCGATCATCGGCGCGGGCTGGAAGCGCAAGACGCTGCTGCTGGCGCTGATGGGCTTCTACGCGCTGGGCAACCTGGCCAGCGCGCTGGGACCGGACTACCACAGCCTGTTGCTGTTCCGCTTCATCGCCGGCCTGCCGCACGGCGCGTACTTCGGCGTGGCGGCGCTGACGGCGGTGGCGATCAGTCCGCCGCACAAGCGCGGGCGCGCCGTCAGCCTGGTCATGCTGGGATTGACGTTGGCGATCCTGATCGGCAATCCGTTGGCGACGTGGCTGGGGCAGGTCGTGGACTGGCGCTGGGTCTTCGCGGCGGTGGCGCTGATCGCGCTGGCCACCGTGGTCTTGCTGGCCATCTGGCTGCCGGCGCGCATCGACGGCCCGAAGCCGAAGCCGCGGGACGAACTGCGTGCGTTCCACCGCCTGCCGGTGTGGCAGGCGCTGGGCATCGGCGCGATCGGGTTCGCCGGCATGTTCGCGGTCTTCAGTTACCTCGCGCCGACCATGCTGGAAGTGACGCGCGTGTCGCCGGCGTGGATTCCGCTGGGATTGGCCGGGTTCGGCGTGGGCGGGGTGATCGGCAACTTCGCCGGCGGCTGGCTGTTCGACCGCTTCAAGCTGCGCGGCGTGCCGCTGGTGCTGGGCTGGGCGCTGGCGATGCTGCTGCTGTTCCCGCTGATGGCGAAGGGGCTGCCGACGATCCTGCTGGCGACGGTCGCCATTGGCCTGATGGGCGCGCTGGGACCGATCCTGCAATCGCACCTGATGGACGTAGCCGGCGATGCGCAGACGCTGGCGGCCGCCTCGCACCACGCCGCATTCAACACCGCCAACGCGCTCGGGCCCTGGCTGGGCGGCATGGCGATCACCGCCGGCTACGGCTGGACCTCCACCGGCTACGTCGGCGCGGCCACCGCGCTGGGCGGGTTGCTGCTGTATGCGTGGGCGCGCCGGACCGCGCGCGCCGGGGCCGCCCGGCTGCCGCCATCGGTGGCGTGCGGGTCGCGCCCGTGAGCGCGGGTGCCGCCGATCATTCCGGTGCGGCGGCGGCGGACGGAGAACCGCTGCGCCAGCGGCGCGTGGTGCGCTGGAAGAACTGGCTGTTGGGAATCTGCAGCACGGTGTCGCCGCGCGCGGCGTCTTCTTCCAGCAACGTGGTGTAGAGCAGGTTGATGTCGATGACGCGGCCGCGCAGGCCGGGCTTGTCGCCGCTCTCCAGTACCTCGATGTGGTCGTGCACGCGGAACGGGCGCGTGGTCAGGATCAGCACGCTGCAGAAAATGTTGGACAGCACGCTCCACGCGGCGAAGAACGCCACGGCGGCCACCGCGGTGAAGCCCGTCAGCGCCGTCCACAGCACGCTGCTGGACACGCCCAGCCGGCCCAGCGCGAGCATCGTGGCCGAGGCGTAGATCACCACCCCGATCAGCCGGCGCGCGCTGATCGCCACCTCGGCCGGCAATTGGTAGCGGTCGCATACGCGCCGCACCACGCCGCGCAGCAGGCGCCGCAGCAGCCAGGCCGCCAGCAGGATGGCCAGCGCCTCGGCCACCGGCACGGCGACCTCGGCCCAGTCGCGCATCCAGTCCGGGAGCGATGACGGTATCGACGCGACTGGGCGGGCAGGGGAGGCGGGCGATGCCGCGACGGCGGCGCTGATCGGATTCCACATGCCTACAGGGTGACGCCGCGCCGGTGTCGGGTCAATCCGGCGCGGGCGCCCACGGATCGGACGAATGCGCCGGCTACGCAGCGTGGCGCATATCATTGGGCGCAATTCGCATTCACGGGAGATCGTGCGGATGGCCGCATCGCGGACCGCAGTGCCGGTGGAATTCGTCGAGAAGCTGCGCGCGATCTGCCTGGCGTTGCCCGGCGTCTACGAGGAAGCGGCGTGGACGGGCACGCGCTGGATGATCGGGAAGCGCAACCTGGCGCACGTGGTGATGATCGACCAGGGCTGGCCGCCGGCCTACGCCAAGGCTGCGGGGTCGAACGGGCCGCTGGCGGTGCTGACCTTCCGCGTGCCGCAAGGCCAACGGGAGGCGATGGTCTTCAGGCAGCGGCCGTTCTTCAAGCCGGTCTGGTGGCCCGACATCGCCGGTGTCGCGCTGGATGCCGGCACCGACTGGGACGGGATCGCGCGACGGCTGGCCGACAGCTATCTGGCCCTGGCGCCGAAGCGCCTGATCGTCGATGCCATCGACCACGGAGCACGCACGAAGCGCGTGTGATCCGTTCCGGGTGGCGTGGTGCCCTGCGAGGGGAATTCGGGCACGATGGATGCCTTGGCCTGGTCACGCGGGAATCGCCATGTCGCTGAAACGCAAACTCGTCTTCGCGCTGCGCTCGCTGCTCGCGCTGGCGCTGGCCTTCGTCGTGGTGCAGGTCGTCAACCTGGCGGGCATGTGGCTGGCGCAGGCATCGGGATGGCCGGCGGGCGGCGATCCGCGATTGGCGTGGGACCTGCTGTGGGTGTTCCTGGCCGGCGTGGCGGCCACGTGGACCGCGGTGAAGCTGGCGCCCGGCGCGCCACGCGGGCATGCCATCGCCTTCTTCGTGCTGGCGCTGGTCATCGACGTGGTGGCGGTGGCGCAGTTGGGCGATGGCTGGCCGTGGTGGTTCAGCACCGGCATCCTGCTGACCCTGCCGTTGCAGGTGTGGCTGGGCGCATGGCTGGCGCTGCGGAAGCGCGCCGCCAGCGGCTGACGCGCGCGGGACGTTTCCTGGCACATCCATCGCGGACGCGCCACCGCGCCTGATCCATCCGCACATGCGGGATGAAGTGCGCAAGCGCCATGCGCGCAGCGTGAATCCGGGCAGGCCGTCCACCATGGCATCATGCCGGCTTCCTGGTGTTCCATCCGGTCGGAGGCTAGCCCGCATGTCCATTCGTTCCGTGCTGTTGGTCGCGCTGTTGTCGTGCGTTCCGATGATCGCTTCCGCGCAGCACGCGAAGGCCGGCGAGGGACCCGCGCAGGTGCGCATCGTGCAGGAGGAGGGCCGCTACCGGCTCCTGGTCGATGGCCAGCCGTTCCACGTGAAGGGTGCCGGACTGGCGAACGGCGACCAGGAGGAACTGGCCGCGCGCGGCGGCAATTCCTTCCGCACCTGGAGCACCGGCACCGACCGCGAGGAAGTGCTGGCCATGCTGGATCGCGCGCGGCGCAATGGCCTGATGGTCGCCATGGGCATCACGGTGGGCAACGAGCGCCATGGTTTCGATTACGACGACGCCGATGCCGTAGCGGAGCAGCTGCAGCGCATCCGCACCGAGGTGGAACTCTACAAGGACCACCCGGCCGTGCTGATGTGGGTGGCGGGCAACGAGCTGAACCTGGAATACAGCAACCCCGCCGTGTGGGATGCGGTGGGCCGGATCGCCGACATGATCCACCAGGTCGATCCGAATCATCCGGTGATGACCACGGTGGCGGGTTTCGACGCGAAGTTGATCGACCTGCTGAAGACGCGCGCCGGTTCGCTGGACCTGATCGGCATCCAGCTGTACGGCGACATCGGTGAGTTGCCCGGGAAACTGCGCGCCAGCGACTGGACCGGCCCCTACATCGTCACCGAATGGGGTCCCACCGGGCACTGGGAAAGCCCGCTGACCACGTGGCAGGCGCCCATCGAGGACGATGCCTCGCGCAAGGCGCAGCTGTTGCAGGAGCGCTACGAGCGGGTGATCGCCGCCGACACGAAGCAGGGGCTGGGCTCATATGTGTTCCTGTGGGGCGACAAGCAGGAACGCACGCCCACCTGGTACGGCCTGTTCCTGCCCAGTGGAGAAACCACGCCGGCGGTGGATGCGATGCAGTACGTGTGGACCGGCCGCTGGCCCGACAACCGCGCGCCGTCGATCCGTCCGTTGCGGCTCGATGGCCGCGTCGCGCTGGACAGCGTCACCCTGCGGCCCGGCGTTTCCTGTGAAGCGCGGGCCGACGCGGAGGACAGCGACGGCGATGCGCTGAGCTATCGCTGGACGGTGCTGCGCGAGAGTACCGCCAGTACCATCGGCGGCGATCGCGAAGACGTGCCGCCGCAGGTGCCGCTGCGCATGGACGAAGACGGCAAGGGCGGCCTGCGTTTCACTGCGCCGGAAGCACCGGGCAACTATCGCCTGTTCGTGGAAGTCCACGACGGCAAGGGCCATGCCGCCTACGCCAATCTTCCCTTCCGGGTGGAGGCCCGCTAGCTGGAAGCGGCAAGTCGTGCGCTGAGCGCACTGGCAAGCCGGCGGCTTCGCCGCCTGTAAAGGGCAGGGACGAGTGCTGTCGCTTCTGGTTTACAGGCGGCGAAGCCGCCGACTTCCCTCCTTACCCCTTACCCTGCGGGGCGGCCCTCAATCCGCCCGGCGGCGGTACACGCCCACGTTGGTGTAGGGCCGTCCGTTGCTGAGGTGGCCATGCATGCGGATCACCAGTGTGTCCGGGTCGACCAGTTCGCGCTCGGACCATTGCACCTGGTGGCCGTCGTGCCATGTCGCCGAATGCAGTTGCGTGGGCGACACCGGCTGGAAGCTCAGCGCATCCACCTGCGGCGTGCTGTGGTACGGATAGGGCTTGCCGTCGGCGGGCCCGCTGAACGCGGCGCGATAGCGCTTGCCGGTGGCGCTGATCCACTCCGAGGCGATCGACAGCGTGCCGTCGATGTCGTAGTCCAGCTGGTAACGGGCGCTGCGCGGCGGCCGCCCCAACTGGTAGTCGCACTGCTCGGGAAGCAGTTGCCAGGTGCCGGCCAGGCCGGTGTTCACGTTCGCGTTCATGCGCGCTCCTTGCAGGGAAATCGGGGCCTGGCGTCGGCCCGCGAACGTCATGCTAGCCAGTACCCGGGGTAGGGCGGGTGCCAACGCGGTCGCAAATTCCATTCCTCGCCGCAGGCACCCGCGCGCAACGCAAAAGCAATGGATGAATCGTGAGAGGGAGTGCGATGGGCGCCGCATCGCACCTGTGCGCCCGTGCCATTCCCGTCAACGAACCGTCGCGTGGCATCCCGCCGATGCGCGGCGCCGACGGCATGGGCGCGGGCAAGCGCGAGGCGAAGCATCGGCTTCAGCATGGTTATGCGGAGGTTGGCGGAAATTGGCCGGCCCGGGCGATGATGCCGGCGGCGCCCTCTTGGGAAAAGGAGGACAAGAGGGTCACAACCTCATGACGGCGTACAGAGCGCGTGCAGCAGTTGCGCCGTGGTCAGCACGCGGTGCGCGAACGTCGGCGCGTTGACCTCGTGCGCGGCATGCATGGCCTCCGCGCTGATCGCCGCGGTGGCATCGCGCACGAGGGTGACGTGGTAGCCCAGTTCCGCGGCGACGCGGCCGGTGGTCTCGATGCAGGTGTTGGCGATCAGCCCGACCAGGATCAGGTGGCTGATGTGGTGCTGCTTGAGCAGGTAATCCAGGTCGGTGTTGGCGAAGCCGCTGGCGCCCCAGTGCTCTTTCGCCACGATGTCGCCGGGTTGCGGCGCGAATTCCGGATGCCAGTCGCCGCCCCAGCTGTCCTTCGCGAACGGCTGCATGCGCGCGGCGCCCAGCTGGTACGGCGTGGGATGGTCCCAACCACGGAAGTCGTCGGGTTCGGCGCGATGGTGGGGCACGATGAAGACGGGCAGGCCCGCCTCGCGGACGGCATGGGAAATCCTGCGCAGGTGTACATGCAGGTCCACGCTGCGCGCGACCTCCGATACCAGCGGCCAGAGCTTGCCGCCTTCGGACAGGAAGTCGTTGTAGGGGTCGATGAACAGCAGTGCGGTACGGCCGGCGGGATAGCCGGGGGTGTCGTGGAAAGGCATGCGCTGCTCCTGCGTGCGCCGACACATGGCTGTCGTGCCGGCAGGATTGTCCCGGCGCAATGGCGTGGGATTGCACTGGCGTGCGGTACATCGTCAGCGGCATGCCCCGGCGAACCGGCGGGGAAGCACCGGCACGTCCTGCGTCCAGGCCAGCGGGCGGAAGCGCGCGCCGGGCTGCCTGTGGACATTTCCCCACGATGCGGCCCGGCCGATACGGCCCGCTTACGATTTCATTCGCCGCGCTTAACAAGCCCGCGCGTACGCTGCGCCCGTGTCCGGTCCGGGAGCGAAGACGATGACGACGCATACCTTCATCGCGCAGGATGAATCGGGCCGGCGTTGCCGGATCCAGGTGACGCGCGACGCGGCCGACGCCGCATCCCGTGCAGGGGCAGCATCCTCGCCCGATCATGCGCCGGTCTATGTGCTCGAAGACGGCAGCCGTGTACGGCGCATCGACAACGACACCTTCCAGGTCATCGCCACCGGCGCCTACGTCACCCGGGTAGCCGAGTAAACCGGCTGTCCAGCGCGCAGCCGTGGCGGCGGGGCGTCAGAAAACGGCCGATGCGTGCAGTGGCGCCGCGTGCGGCCAGGTGGCGCGGGCCTCGAGGAACGCGAGTTCGACCAGCACGCTGGCGCCCGCCACCTGTGCGCCCTGTTGCTCGACCAGGTGGATGGCCGCCTTCAGCGTGCCGCCGGTGGCCAGCACGTCGTCGACCACGATGACCCGCGCATCGGGCGGCAATGCGTCGGCATGGATCTCCAGCCGGTCGCGGCCGTATTCCAGCCCGTAGTCCAGCGCCAGTGTGTGCGCCGGCAGTTTGCCCGGCTTGCGGACCGGCACGAATCCCACGCCCAGTTCGTGCGCCAGCGCGGCGCCCAGGATGAAACCGCGCGCCTCAACGCCCACCACCGCATCCAGCTCCGCATCGCGCCACGGCAACGCCAGGTCGGCGATCGCGCCGGCAAGGCCGCGCGCATCGGCCAGCACCGGCGTGATGTCCTTGAACAGGATGCCCGGCTGCGGAAAGTCGGGAACGTCGCGGATCAGGGTGGTCCAATGGGGCATGCGCAGGTCGCCTGACAGGGCGCACGATGCTAACGCAGTCCGAGGTGCAGGGGCGAACGGAAGGCATCCCGGAAGATTCAGCATCTCTTCCCATAAAAAAGCCGCCGGGATTGCCGGCGGCCTTGGGGTCCGGTTTCCGTCGTGCGGCTCAGAAGTCGTAGCGGACCTGCAACTGCGCCAGATCCAGGTCGGCATCCTCGATCTCGAAGCGGCTGTACTCGCCGCGCAGTGCGACCTTGTCGTTGAACCGGTACTGCAGGCCCACGCCATAGGTCGGGTCGGTGCCGCTGTCGTCGCGGGTGCCGGTCACGCCCGGCAGGGCGGTGTCCAGATCCCAGCGCTGGAAGCCGGCCTTGGCGTAGCCGGAGAACTTCTCGGTGAACGGCACGGTGCCGACGGCGGTCAGGTAGACCGAGCTGGCTTCCAGGTTGCGGCCTTCGCCTTTGGATTCCAGCTTGCCCAGGTCGGCATAGCCGCCTTCCAGGCCGAACCAGCGATTGAACTGGTAGCCACCGAAGACGGAGAACGCAGTGTCTTCATCGTCGTAACTGCCTTCATCGACCAGCGACTGGCCCGCGCCGACACCGGCGTAGAAACCCTTGTCGGCGGCCTGTGCGCCGAACGCGGCGGCGCCGACCAACATGGCGGCGAAGGTACGGGACAATATCTTGTTCTTGTTCATTGCGGTTGAACTCCTGCAGGGCACACCGCGCGGGGGAGGGAGTGGCGGTGTTTCCAGCGACGGGTCCTGGCGGAATGCCTGGGCAGCCATCGTTGCGAGGACAAGATGGGCGCACGCGGACGCCATCCAATGGCGTGGATGGCGACGCACTTTCCCGTGGATGGAACGACTGCGATTCAGCGTCCGTAACGGCGTCGCGCGCTATGGCGCCGCGCGTTTGAAGATGCGGCATGGATTCCGGGATGCACTCTCCCGGCATGGACGACTAATCAAACGAGAGGACCGGCGATATGCTCGCGACCTTTCCCATCCGTGAATCCCATGAGCCCATCCCTGTCGATGTACCAGGCTTCCGTTCCTGTTTTCGTCCGTGCCCTGCGCAACCTCAAGCATGTGCTGGAAAAGGGACAGGCCCATGCGCAGGAGCGCGGCTTCGACGCCGGCGTGTTGCTGCAGACGCGCCTGTACCCGGACATGCTGCCGCTGTTGCGCCAGGTGCAGAACGCCACCGACACCGCCAAGTTCGGCGCGGCGCGGTTGGCCGGCGTCGAGTCGCCGAAGTTCGACGACGACGAAACCAGCTTCGCCGAGCTGTACGCGCGGCTGGACAGGGTCATCGACTACCTGGGGAGGTTCGACGAAGCCGCCTTCGCCGGCAGCGAGACGCGTGCGATCACCTTGCCGACGCGCTCGCGCGGCGAGCTGAAGTTCGACGGACGCGGTTACCTGCTGGGCTTCGCCACGCCCAACCTGTATTTCCATGTCAGCACCGCCTACGCCATCCTGCGCCACAGCGGCGTGCCGGTGGGCAAGCGGGATTTTCTGGGCGACCACTGACGGCGGGCGCTGCCTGCGCTGGCGCGGTCTTGCTGTTTCGGCGCGTCGTCCGCTAGGAAAGGCACTCCTTCGCCCGTCCCAGCAGCAATGCCTGCTCGCGCGCGTTGCGCGTCATCGCGGCGGCGCGCTCGAACTCCGCGCGCGCTTCGTCCTTCCTGCCCAGCTTGAACAGCAGATCGCCGCGCACGCTGGGCAGCAGGTGGTACTGCTTCAACGCCGCTTCTTCGCCCAGCTTGTCCACCAATGGCAATGCGCTGGCCGGTCCGGTCGCCATCGACACCGCCACCGCGCGGTTCAGTTCCACCACCGGCGATGGCGTCACCCGCGCCAGTGCGGCGTACAGCGTGGCGATGCGCGGCCAGTCGGTTTCGTCGGCGCTGCGCGCCCGGGCATGGCAGGCGGCGATGGCGGCCTGCAAGGCATACGGGCCGAACGCGCCGCCCAGTTGTTCCGCCCGCTCGAGTGCGGCCAGGCCGCGGTTGATCAGCAGACGGTCCCAGCGCGCGCGGTCCTGTTCCAGCAGCAGCACCGGCTCGCCGTCCTCGCCCACGCGCGCATGCAGGCGCGAAGCCTGGATTTCCATCAGCGCGACCAAGCCGTGCACTTCCGGCTCGCGCGGCGCCAGCGCCGCCAGCATGCGGCCCAGGCGCAAGGCTTCCTCGCACAAGGCCGGGCGCGTCCAGTGGTCGCCGCTGGTGGCCGAGTAGCCTTCGTTGAACACCAGGTAGACCACGCCCAGCACCGACGACAGCCGTTCCTGCAATTCGGCGCCGCGCGGCACTTCGAACGGCACCTTCGCCTCGGACAGCGTGCGCTTGGCGCGCACGATGCGCTGGGCCACCGTCGGCTCCGGCACCAGGAACGCGCGCGCGATCTCGTCGGTGGCCAGGCCGCACAGCAGGCGCAGCGTCAATGCCACGCGCGCTTCCATCGACAGCACCGGATGGCACGACACGAACACCAGCCGCAGCAGGTCGTCGTCGATGTCGTGTTCCAGCGCTTCCTCTTCGCGCGCACGGCGGTCGTCCTGCACGTCTTCCAGTTCGTGCGCCAGTTCCCCGTGCTTGCGCTCCAGCAGTTGCAGCCGGCGCAGCCGGTCGATGGCGCGGCGTTTGGCCGTGGTCATCAGCCAGGCCCCCGGATTGTCGGGCACGCCGTCATCGGGCCAGGTCTCCAGTGCGGCGACCAGCGCGTCCTGCGCCAGTTCCTCGGCCAGGCCCACGTCGCGCACCATGCGCGCCAGGCCGGCGATCAGGCGGGCCGATTCGATGCGCCAGACGGCGTCGATCGCGCGGTGGGTGGCGGACGTCTGCATGGCGCGCATCACACCACGGCGCCGCGGCCGGGGAAAGCTGCGGTGCACCGTGCGGCGGGATGGAGCGGATCATCGCCGCATCCCGCCAAGGTCATGCGTCCTTCTCGCAATTGACCATCCACGGCACGCCGAAACGATCCACCAGCATGCCGAAGCGCACCGCCCAGAACGTCTGGTCCAGCGGCATGGTGACTTGGCCGCCTTCCGACAGCGCGGCGAACACGCGCTCGGCCTCGGCGACGCTGCCCACGGCCAGCGCCACCGAGCAGCCCTTCACGCCCTCGTAGGGGTAGTCCGGGTGGTTGTCCGATCCCATCAGCACGGTCTGCCCGAACGTCACGTACGTATGCATGATCTTGTCCTTGTGGCTGGCCGGCATGTCCTCGCAGCCCGGCGACTCGCCGAAGCGCATCAGCGGCCCCAACTCGCCGCCGGTGGCCTTGGCATAGAAGGTGAAGGCGGCTTCGCAGTCGCCGTCGAAAACAAGATAGGGATTGACGTTCATGGCGGTCTCCAGTGGGCGGTGGCAACACGGTCGCGCGCCGGCGGCGTGCCGGTGCAGTCCGTTCTTTTCTTCGACGAACCAGCAAGCGCTGGATCGACACGGGCATGGCGTTATCTGCCATGGCCCCGGTCCACCGCATCGCCGCCTTCCGCGATGGCCCGTTGCTGGCGCTTGGGCAGCTTGTCCAGCGCGTGCCGGTAGGACCAACGCACCAGTTCGCGCAGGTAGTCCGAGGGCATGGCCGACACGTCCACGATGGTGATCCAGCGGTGGTTGCCCAGCCAGCGCGCCGGCTTGATGCCGGGCTGGTCGGTCAGTTCCAGGAAGCGTTCCGGCGTGACCTTCACGCTGAAGCGCCAGCGCTCCGGCTCGCTGGTCTTGAAATGGGCGAAGCGCTTGCCGCCCACCGCGTACACCAGGATGTTGGCGGGCTCTCCATGCAGCGTTTCGCTGGCGCCGGGCAGGGTGCGGCAGTGGCGTTTGAGGGCGGCTGTGTCCATGCGCGCATGCTAGCGCCGGCGTGCCGGCGGCGGACGGGTGAAGAGCGATGTCGAGGTCAGTCTCTGTCCTCAAGCGGATCCTGTTCCACCATGCATTGCGTCATGCCGAGATATGCCCGCCGCCGTTGACGTGGATCAGCTGGCCGGTGATGTAGCGGGCGTCGTCGCTGGCGAGGAAGACGTAGGCCGGCGCCACCTCCGAAGGCTGGCCGGGGCGCTTCATCAGCGTGTCCGAGCCGAACTCGGCCACCTGCTTGCGGGTGAACGAGGCGGGGATCAGCGGCGTCCAGATCGGTCCCGGCGCCACCGCGTTGACGCGGATGCCGCGGTCGGCCAGCGACTTGGCCAGCGAGAACGTCATCGCGTGGATCGCGCCCTTGGTGGCGGCGTAGTCCAGCAGCGTATCGTGGCCGCGCACGCCGGTCACCGAGCCGGTGTTGACGATGCAGCCGGTCCGGTCGGGCAGGTGTTCCAGCGCTGCATCGATCAGGTGGAAGAACGAGAACAGGTTGGTCTCGAACGTGTGTCGCAGGCGCGCCGGCGTGAGTTCTTCCGGTTCGTCCACCGGATACTGCTGCGCGTGGTTGTTGACCAGCACGTCCAGCGCGCCGAACCGCTTCACCGTGCGCGCCACCGCCTGCCGGCAGCGCGCCGGCGTGGCCAGGTTGCCGCGCAGCAGCAGGCATTGCTGGCCGGTGGCTTCCACCAGCCGCTGGGTCTCGCGCGCATCGTCGTCTTCCTCCAGATAGGCGATGGCCACGTCCGCCCCCTCGTGCGCGAAGTGCACCGCCACCGCGCGGCCGATGCCGCTGTCGCCGCCGGTCACCAGCGCCACCTTGCCGGCCAGCCGTTCGCTGCCGCGGTAACCGGCGCGGATGGTTTCCGGTTCCGGCCGCATGCGCGGTTGCCGGCCGGGCTGGCGGCGCTGGGTCTGCGGCGGGTTGACGCGCTTCTTGGCGGGCATGGACGGATTCCTCCAGCGGGCTGCGAGGCATCCGATGCTCGGCGAGAAGGCGTTATCGACCCGTGGGCATCCGATGAAGAACGGGTTTCCCCGTTCAGCGGCGGCATGACCGCATGGTTCGTGTCAGTGCCGCCGCAGCAGGTCGTGCAGCGCGGCATCCAGCGTGGGGAACCGGAAATCGAAGCCCTCCGCCAGCGCGTGCGCCGGCAGCACGCGCTGGCCGGTCAGCAACAACTGCGCCATCTCGCCGAACACCAGTTTCAACACGGGCGCCGGCGTGGGCAGCAGGGCCGGGCGATGCAGCGCCTTGCCCAGCGACCTGGCGAAGTCGCGGTTGGTCGCCGGCTGCGGGGCGGTGCCGTTGTAGGCGCCGCCGGCGTGGTCGCTGTCCAGCAGCCACTGGATCAGCCGCACCAGGTCGTCGCGATGGATCCAGCTCATCCACTGGCGTCCGTCGCCCATCGGCCCGCCGGCGCCCAACCGGAATGGTGGCAGCATCTTCGCCAGCGCGCCGCCGTCGGCGGCCAGCACGATGCCGGTGCGCACGCGGCAGGTGCGCACGTCCAGTGCCTCGGCGTGGATCGCCTCGGTTTCCCAGTCGCGGCACAACTGCGCCGCGAAGTCGTCGCCGGGCGATGCGGACTCGTCCAGGGGAGTGTCGTCGCGCGGGCCGTAGTAGCCGATCGCCGAGCCGCTGACCAGCACGCGCGGCCGTACCGGCTGGCGCGCCATCCAGGCCACCAGTTGCTGCGTGGTGCCGATGCGCGAGGTGCGGAAGGCCTGCTTGCGCGCGGCATTCCAGCGTCCCGCGGTCAGCGGTTCGCCGGCCAGGTTGACCACCGCCTCCACGTCGCGGGCTTCGTCCAGCGAGGCGATCGCGCGGACGGCGGACAGGCGCGTACGTGCTCGCGCCGGATCGCGCGTCAGCACGGTCAGCGCGTGGCCGGCCTGCAGCAGGCGGTCGCAGAGCGCGGTGCCGATGAAGCCGGTACCGCCGGTGATCAGGACATGCATGGGAGCCACGACGGAGGAGGCAGGCCGAGTCTACGCCGGCGCGCGTGTGGCGCATGTGTTGCGCTGGTGGGATGGACCGTCGGGCGCGCGGCCGGGCCGGTCCGGCGCGCGCCCACTACAATGGCGGCATGTCATCGACGTCGCGGATCCCCCTGCTGTTGCTGCCCGGCCTGCTGTGCGACGCGCGGTTGTGGCGCGACCCGGCGCAGGCGCTGGCCGACGTGGCGGAGCTGCATCACCCGGACCTCACCCGCGACGACAGCGTGGCCGGCATGGCCGCGCGCGTACTGGCCGCCGCGCCGCCGACGTTCGCGCTGGCCGGGCTGTCGATGGGCGGCTACGTGGCGTTCGAGATACTGCGGCAGGCGCCGCAGCGGGTGCTGAAACTGGCCCTGCTGGACACCAGCGCGCGGCTGGACCCGCCCAGGCGGAAGGCCGTGCGGCTGGCCGGGCTGGCGCTGGCCGAGGCCGGCCGCTTCGCCGGCGTCACCCGCAAGCTGCTGCCGCAACTGGTGCATGAAAGCCGCGTGGACACGGAGGTCGGCGAGGACGTGATGGCGATGGCCCAGCGCGTCGGCCTGGAGGCCTTCCTGCGCCAGCAGCGCGCGATCATCGACCGCCCCGATTCGCAGCCGTTGCTGCCCACGTTGACCCAGCCCACGCTGGTGGCGGTGGGCGAGGACGACCGCATGACGCTGCCGGAGGAATCGCGGCTGCTGCACGAGCGGATCCCGAACGCGCGGCTGCACGTGTTCGCGCGCTGCGGCCACCTGCCGCCGATGGAACTGCCACGGGATACCGCGCAGGTGCTGCGCGACTGGCTGCTGGCGGCATGAACCCGACACCTTCCGCGCGCACCGCCATGCAGGCATCGCGGCCACGTCGCCGCGACGATGCGGTCGCGCGCCATCCTCCTTTTCTTCTTTCCACATGACCGCACGGGAGTACGCATGGAACTGGCAATGATCGGACTGGGCCGCATGGGCGCCAACATGGCCGAGCGCCTCGCGCGGGGCGGGCACACCGTGCACGGCTTCGACCCGGGCGAAGCGGCGCGCCAGCAGGCGGCCGCGCGCGGGATCGCCGCGCACGCCACGCTCGCGGAAACCGTCGCCGCGCTGCCGTCGCCGCGCGTGCTGTGGCTGATGGTGCCGGCGGGGAAGATCGTCGACGACACGCTGGCGCAGCTGCAGCCGCTGCTGGCCGCGGGCGATACGGTGATCGACGGCGGCAATTCCAACTACAAGGACAGCCAGCGCCGCGCCGTGCAGCTGGCCGACGCCGGCATCCATTACGTCGATTGCGGCACCAGCGGCGGCGTCTGGGGCCTGGCCGAGGGCTACAGCCTGATGATCGGCGGCGATGCCGGGGCGGTGGAACGCCTGCGCCCGGTTTTCGCCACCTTGGCGCCGTCGCAGGACAGCGGTTGGGGACATGTCGGCCCCGCGGGCGCCGGCCACTTCGCCAAGATGGTCCACAACGGCATCGAGTACGGGATGATGCAGGCCTATGCGGAAGGCTTCGCCATCCTCAAGCAGAAGCGGGAAATGGGCTTCGACCTGGGCGCGCTGGCCGAGATCTGGCGCGAGGGCAGCGTGGTGCGTTCGTGGCTGCTGGACCTGACCGCCGATGCGCTGAAGAAGAACCCGGAGATGCAGGGCATTGCGCCGTACGTGGAGGATTCCGGCGAAGGCCGCTGGACGGTGGCCGAGGCGATCGACCTGAACGTGTCGGCGCCGGTGATCACGCTGTCGCTGCTGGAGCGGCTGCGCTCGCGCGACGACGATTCCTACACCGACAAGCTGCTGGCGGCGATGCGCAACGAGTTCGGCGGGCATGCGGTCAAGAAGGAATGACGCCTCCCCTGTAGGAGCGGCTTTAGCCGCGACCGCACCGCAGGAAAGCAGAAGTCGCCAGTGGGGAAGAGCGCGTCGCCACGCGACAGGGTGGGGGAACAACAAAGGGCTGCTTTCTTCCCCGGGCGCGGTCGCGGCTAAAGCCGCTCCTACAGGCGCTCACCGGTCCTTATCGATCCGGCTGCTAGCGTTGTCCTCCTTCGTTCACGGGACTCCGCCATGAAGATCCTGATGGTGCTCACCTCCCACGACCGGCTGGGAGATACCGGCCAGAAGACCGGCTTCTGGTTGGAGGAATTCGCCGCGCCGTACTACGTGTTCAAGGACGCCGGCGCCGAGATCGTGTTGGCGTCGCCGAAAGGCGGACAGCCGCCGCTGGACCCCAAGAGCGACGCGCCCGATGCGCAGACCGCCGCCACCGTGCGCTTCAGCGGCGATGCCGATGCGGTGGCCGCGCTGGCCGCCACGCGCAGGCTGGCCGACGTGGCGAAGGACGAATTCGACGCGGTGTTCTACCCCGGAGGGCATGGCCCGCTGTGGGACCTGGCCGAGGATCGCGATTCCATCCGGCTGATAGAAACCACGTTTTCCGCTGGCAAGCCGGTTGCGGCGGTATGCCATGGCCCGGCCGTGTTCCGTCACGCCCGCGGTGCGCTGGGCGAACCGCTGGTGAAGGACAAGCGCGTCACCGCGTTCTCCAATGCGGAGGAAGACGCGGTCGGGCTGGGCGACGTGGTGCCGTTCTCGCTGGAGGACATGCTGAAGGCCAACGGTGCCGCCTATGAACGCGGCGAACCGTGGCAGAGCTACGTCGTCACCGACGGCAGGCTGGTGACCGGACAGAATCCGGCGTCGTCCGAAGAAGCGGCGCAGGAAGTGCTTCGGCTGCTGCGCTGACGCGTTCACGGCGGTTTACCCGGCCGCGGCTACAGTGCCCGTCCAGGCCCTGCACGGAGAACGGACATGATCGGAGTACCGGAGCATCTGTATACGCGGCGGGCCGACATCGCGCGCCTCGAGGCGCTGATCGTGCAGTTGCCGCAGGAGGCGCGGGTGGAACTGCACCTGACCGATGGCAGCCGGGTGACCGGCACCGTGTCCACGCGGCCCAGCATGCAGACCTTCCGCAATGCGAAAGGCGTGGAGGGCACCAATGCGGGCGTGCGCATCGACGACCGCGCGCATCCGGAAAAAGCGCACTATCTTTGGATAGACCGGATCGCGTCGGTCACCTCGCTGGGTCCCGCCTGATCGCGGCACGGTCATCCGGCCGCCTGCCCGAAGCGGAGTACACCCGATGCCGCAACTGCCCAGCGCCGACATCCCGTGCCCCTATTGCGGGGAGACCATCACCGTCTTCGTCGACGATTCCGCGGGCGAGCAGCAGTACATCGAGGATTGCCAGGTCTGCTGCCGGCCCATCGAGATCCACGTGAGCCTGGACGAGGACGGCGTGCCGGACGTGCGTGCCTGGGGGCAGGACGACGCCTGAGCCGACGAACGCAGGTGCGACGACGCGGCGATCGGCGCTATGCTCGCCCCGGTCCGACCACACGCCTGGGGAGGGAAGATGAATACGACCACCGCCGTGCCTTCCGTGCGTCCGCGCAGCTATTGGGCGATCGCCGTGCTGGCGCTGATCTGGAACCTGATCGGCGCCGCCATGCTTTACCTGCAGGTGAACATGCCCACCAAAGCGCTGGCGCAGATGACCGAACCGCAACGCCAGGTGTACGAGGCCACGCCGCAGTGGCTGAACATCGCCTTCGCGGTGGCGGTCCTCGGCGGCGTGCTGGGCGCCATCGGCCTGTTGATGAAGAAGCGCTGGGCGGCCACGCTGTTCCTGCTGTCGCTGATCGGCCTGCTGGTGCAGCTGATCGGCGCCTACGTGGTGACGCCGGCGTGGGCTGCCTATGGTGTGGCGGGGCTGGTGATGCCGGCCGTGCTGCTGGCGATCGCGGTGTTCCTGCTGTGGTACGCCAACAGGGCGCAGGATCGCGGCTGGTTGGCCTGAGAGCAGGGGCCGGAGGCCAGAGACCAGGCAAGAAGCGGACGTCGCTGCCGCGGGTCCGTGCATGGGATGCCGCAACGGATCATTCTCCGACCACTGACCCCTGACCTCACGCCTCCGCGTCTTCCAGGTCCACGCCGATGAAGCCGCCGGACTGGCGGCGCCACAACGCGGCGTACAGGCCGTCCTGCCGCAGCAGCTCCTCGTGGCTGCCGCTTTCGATGATGCGGCCTTGGTCCATCACCACCAGCCGGTCCAGCACGGCGATGGTGGACAGCCGGTGGGCGATGGCGATCACCGTCTTGCCTTCCATCAGCGCGTACAACTGCTCCTGGATGGCGGCCTCGACCTCCGAGTCCAGCGCCGAGGTCGCTTCGTCCAGCACCAGGATGGGCGCGTCCTTCAGCAGCACGCGGGCGATGGCCACGCGCTGGCGCTGGCCGCCGGACAGCTTGACGCCGCGCTCGCCCACCTGGGTGTCGTAGCCGCTCCGCCCCTTGGCGTCGGTCAGGTCCCGGATGAACTCGTCGGCGTGCGCGCGCTGCGAGGCCTGCAGCAACTCGGCCTCGCTCGCATCGGGGCGGCCGTAGCGGATGTTGTCGCGGATGGAGCGGTGCAGCAGCGAGGTGTCCTGGGTGACCATGCCGATGTTCCGGCGCAGCGATTCCTGCGTCACCTGCGCCACGTCCTGGCCGTCGATCAGGATGCGGCCGCCCTCCACATCGTAGAAGCGCAGCAGCAGGTTGACCAGGGTGGACTTGCCGGCGCCGGAGCGGCCGACGATGCCGACCTTCTCGCCCGGCCGGATGACCAGCGACAGATCATCGATGACCTTGGCCTTGCGGCCGTAGTGGAACCTGACGTGGTCGAAGCGGATTTCGCCGTTGCGCACCACCAGGTCCTTCGCCCCGCTGGCGTCGGCGATGGCCAGCGGCTGGGCGAGGGTGGCGATGCCGTCCTGCACGGTGCCGATGTTCTCGAACAGGCCGGCGACCTCCCACAGGATCCAGTCCGACATCGAGCGGATGCGCATCACCAGCGCGATGGCCACGGCGATGGCGCCCAGCGAGATCGACGACTGCAGCCACGCCCACACCGCGATACCGCCGATGCTGGCCAGCAGCAGCGCATTCAACGTGTGCAGGCTGACCGTCAGCTGGGTCACCAGCCGCATCTGCCCGTGCACGGTCTGCATGAACTCGTCCATCGCGTCGCGCGCGTAGTCCTGTTCGCGCATCGTGTGGGCGAACAGCTTGATGGTCTGGATGTTGGTGTAGCTGTCGACGATGCGGCCGGTCATCTGCGCGCGCGCGTCGGACTGCGCCATCGACACCTTCTGCAGGCGCGGCACGAAGTGGAACAGGATGGTCAGGTAGCCGCCCAGCCACAGCACCAGCGGCAGCACCAGCCACAGGTCGGCCTGGCCCACCAGCACCACGGTGCCGACGAAGTAGACGATGACGTAGACGAACACGTCCATCAGCTTCATCACCGTCTCGCGGATCGACAGCGCGGTCTGCATGACCTTCTGCGAGATGCGCCCGGCGAACTCGTCCTGGAAGAACGACACGCTCTGCCGAAGCAGGTAGCGGTGCGACTGCCAGCGCGCGATCATCGGGTAGTTGCCGAAGATGGTCTGGTGGATGATCAGCGACTGCACCAGCACCAGCAGCGGGTAGGCGACCACGACCAGCGCGCCCATCAGCAGCAGCCGTCGGCCGTGGGTCTGCATGAAGGTGCCGCGGTCGGCCGCGCCCATCCAGTCGACCAACTGGCCCATGTAGTCGAAGAAGGTGATCTCCAGCGCGGAGATCGCGCCGGTCAGCACCGACATCAGGATCAGCCACGGCAGCAACGGCCGCGAGAAATGCAGCAGGAACGGCAGCAGCTTCCGCGGTGGCGTGGCGGGCTCGTCCTTGGGATAGGGATCGATGCGTTTTTCGAAGAATCGGAACATGTATCTGTCAGTCCATGGCGGGTGCCGCCTTCAGGCGCACCGGGAACGGGAAACCCTGCTCAGCCGCCGGGATACGGCCACGCCGCGCGCGCCTGGCGCAGTGCGTATCCGTACCAGGCCAACTGGTCCAGCATGCGCGTGGCCGCCCGTCGGCTGTCCTCGCCGTCGCGCGGCTGCCCGGTGGCATCGAAGCGGTCCCACGCCTGCGGGAAATGCACCGCGTTGCGCACCGGCACCGCATGCAGGCCGGAGAACACCTGCCGCAGTTGCTCCACCGCGCGGGTGCCCCCGCTCATGCCGCCGTAGGCGACGAACGCGACCGGCTTGGCCTGCCAGTGGGCCTGGACCGAGTCGATCACGAACTTCAGCGCGGCGGGGTAGCCGTGATTGTACTCCGGCACCACCAGCACGAAGGCGTCGGCGCGCCAGATGCGTTGCTGCAGGTTCACCAGGTCGGCGCTGGGCGCGCCGCCGTGCCGGTGGGGCAGGTCGAGCAGCACCGGATCTATCGCGTCCACGGTGTAGTCGCGGCGCTGGTCGATCAGCGTGCGCAGCCAGTCGGCCACGGTGTCGCAGAAGCGGCCTTCGCGCGTGCTGCCGTACAGCAGGGCGAGGTTGAGGGGAGCGGTCATGCGGCATCGGGTCTTGTCATCTCGGAAGGCACAGGGTAGAACCTCAACCAATATTGAGGTCAACCCCGCATGACGAAGTCCACCCATCCCCCCATCGATACCGAACTCACCGTCGGCCAGGTGGCGTCGCGCGCCGGCGTCGCGGTGTCCACGCTCCACTTCTACGAGGCCAAGGGCCTGATCCACAGCTGGCGCAACGCGGGCAACCAGCGCCGCTATCCGCGCGAGGTGCTGCGCCGCGTGGCCGTCATCAAGGTCGCGCAGCGCACCGGCATCCCGCTGGCGGAGATCCAGTCCGCACTGTCGTCGCTGCCGGAGAACCGCACCCCCACCGCCGCCGACTGGAAGAAGCTCTCGTCGCGCTGGCGCGCGTCGCTGGAAGCGCGCATCGAATGCCTGGTCCGCCTGCGCGACCAGCTGGACGGCTGCATCGGCTGCGGCTGCCTGTCGCTGAAATCCTGCCCGCTGCGCAATCCGTGGGACGAACTGGGCGAGCAGGGCCCGGGCGCGCGGTTGCTGGAACCTAAGGGATAGCAACGCCCGATGAACCTGGCCTTGTTCGACTTCGACGGCACCATCACCACGCGGGAGATGTTTCCCGACTTCATGCGCTTCGCCGTCGCGCCGCGCCGGCTGGCGGTGGGGAAGCTGCTGCTGGCGCCCCTCGTGGCCGGTTACCGGATGGGCTGGGTCGACGGCAATCTCACCCGCGCCAGCGTGGTGCAGGTGGGCCTGCGCGGCGTGGATGCGGCGCGGTTGCGCGAACGGGGCGAGGCGTTCGCCCGCGACGTGCTGCCCGGCGCCCTGCGGCCCGAGGCGATGGCGCGCATCGACTGGCACCGTGCGCAGGGCGACCGCATCGTCGTGGTATCCGGCGGGCTGGATGTCTACCTGGCGCCCTGGTGCCGGCGGCAGGGGCTGGAACTGCTCTGCTCCGTGCTGGCCATGCGCGGGGGCCGCATGGCCGGCTACGCGGGCGCGCAGTGCGTGGGAGACGAAAAGGTCCGGCGGATCAGGTCGCTGTGCGACCCCTCGGCCTATCGCGCGGTCTACGCCTATGGCGATACCCACGAGGACAATGCGATGCTGGCGATGGCGGACCGGCGGTTCTATCGCTGGAAGGAAGTGGCGTAAGAACCTGTTCACGATCTCGAAAAAGGAGTTCGTCATTCCGGCGAAAGCCGGAACCTAGTGTCTTTGCTCTTCGGAATGCTCGCGTCGACTCAATGAAAGTCGCTGGGTTCCGGCTTTCGCCGGAATGACGGGTCTTTTTTCTCGAATACCGGCCGCGCTTCTCGAAATCGTGAACAGGTTCTAAGGACTCCCCGCGCTCCTGCGGCATCACAGCGCGAGCGCGCGGCCTTCCTCGGCGCTGCGCATGCCCAGTTCGATCAACCGCATCACCTCGATGGCCTGCTGCGGCGTCACCGGCGGCGCGGTGCCTTGCAGGATCGCGTCGCGCACCCCGGCGTAGTACTGGCGATAGTCGCCGCGAAGCGTTTCCACGTGGCGCGTACCGACGGTTCCTTCGGTCGCCAGCGTCAACTGGCCCGACCGCGGATCCTCGCCCCAGCCGGTCGAGCCGGGCGCGGCTCCCGCGCGCAGCTGGTCTTCCTGCATGTCCAGTCCATGCTTGACGAAACTGCCGCGCGTACCGTGCACCGCGAAGCGCAGGCCATTGGCGGCGACCAGCGTGCCGGCGTGCAGCACCACGCGATGCATGGGGTAGGCCAGCCGCACGTCGAAATAATCCGCGGCCTGCGCACCGTCGCGCAGCCGGGCGATGTCCGCCGTGATCGTTTCCGGCAGGCCGAACAGCTGCACGGCCTGGTCCAGCAGGTGCGGGCCCAGGTCGTACCACAGGCCGCCACCCGGCGCGTCGCGCTCGCGCCAGCGGTCCTGCACCACGGGCCGGAAACGGTCGAAGTGGGAATGGAATTCCGCCACCCGGCCAAGCGTCCCCGCTTCGATCAATTGCCGCACCGTCAGGAAGTCCGCATCCCAGCGGCGGTTCTGGAACACGCTGACGATGCGCCCGGCCCGCGCGGCGGCATCGACGACATCCCGTGCCTCCCGCACGGTCAGCGTGAACGGCTTGTCGACCACCACGTGCTTGCCCTGCGCCAATGCGGCCAGCGCGAGCGGCGCATGCGTGTCGTTCGGCGACGCGACCACCACCAGGTCCACCTCGTCGTCGGCGAAGGCCTCCGCGGCCTGCGCACGCACGCGCACGTCCGGATGGTCGGCATGCACCTTGCCGGCATCGCGCGACACCACGGCGTGCAACGTCAGGCCCGGCGTGTGCCGGATCAGCGGCGCATGGAAGACCTTGCCGACGAATCCGTAGCCGACCAGGGCAACCTTCAGGACATCCGGCATGGTATGCATCGCGTCGGAGGAGGAGGACGCATGATAGTTCGTCGTGCGGACGCTTTCATGTGCGATTCACCATGAATGCAGCGCAACGATGACGCGAGCGAGCCGATGTTTTCACGCGCGCTGTACGCCCGCCTCGCAAGACTGGCCCGGCGATACAAAGAGGAGGAAACATCATGAACAAGATTCGCACCCGTTCGCGCTCGCTGTTGGCCGCCGCGTTGTCGGTGGGCCTGCTGTCCGTCGCCGGCCATGGCATGGCGGCGATGCAGGCCAACGAGCCGGAGGAAAAGAACGCCGAATCGACCCAGCCGGTCAGCGACACATGGATCACCACCAAGGTGAAGGCCGACCTGCTGGCCACCGAGAACGTCTCCGGCCTGGACATCAAGGTCGAGACGGTCAACGGCGTCGTGACCCTGACCGGCGCGGTCGCCAACCAGGCGCAGAAGGACAAGGCCATGGAAGTGGCACGGAATATCGAGGGCGTCACCCGCGTGGATGACAGCGGCCTGACGCTCGCCTCGCGATAACCATCATCCCTGTTGTGGCACGGAGCGGGTGCGTCCCAGCGTAGGGCGCATCCGCTCCTCTGCTATTCCCCGCGCGTCGCGATGATCCCCGCGGGACAGCCGCATCCATTGCATGGGGCGAGCACGATGAAACGACGTTCCTGCCTGCCGCGCATGGCACTGGCGATCTGCCTGGGGGCCAGCGGCGCGATGCCTGTCTGGGCGGCCGGGCCGGTGGCCTCCGTGCCACGACTGGACATTTCGCGCTACGCGGGCCAGTGGCACGAGATCGCGCACCTGCCGATGGCGTTCCAGAAAGACTGCGCCAGCGACATCACCGCACGCTACTCGCTGGATGGGCCGGGCGGCCTTGTCGGCGTGCTCAATGCCTGCAAGACCCTCGACGGCGCGACGAAGCAGGCGCAGGGCGTGGCGCGCCCGGTGGAAGGGCATCCCGGGCGGCTGCAAGTGCGCTTCGCGCCGGACTGGCTGTCGTGGCTGCCCTGGGTGTGGGCGGACTACTGGGTGATCGCGCTGGACCCGGAGTACCAGTGGGCGATGGTCGGCGAACCCGACCGGGAATACCTGTGGATCCTGTCGCGCGAGCCGACGATGGACCGCGCGCGGTTCGAACAGCTGAAGACGCAGGCCGAAGCGATGGGCTACGACCTTGCGCCACTGATCATCGCCACGCCGTTGCGCTGATTTCCGCCGTCACCCTGTAGGAGCGGCTTCAGCCGCGACCGCGCCGCAGGAAACCTCAGGATGCCAGCGAGGACGAACGCGTCGCCACGCGGCAGGATGGGTGAACGACAAAAGGCTTGCATTCTTCCCGGCAGGCTGTCGCGGCTGAAGCCGCTCCTGCAAGAGCAGGGTGGATCAAAGCCTGCGCGTGTAGCGGAACTGCAGGAAGTTCTCGCCCGGGTTGGGGCGCTTGATGCGGGCATTGGAGAAATGCTGGATGCGCAGCGACCATTCGTGCTGCTGCTGCGCACCGAAACGCTTGCCCAAGGCGAGATGGTCGCCGAAGTTGAAGGTGGTGCTGAATTCCTTCTTCTCGGTGTTGTACTTGGGGAAGATGACGTTGGCGCCGATGCCGCCCTCGATGAACCAGCTCTCGCTCCAGCGGTTGGGGTGCAGGCGCAGGGCGGGCGTCAGGCCGACCTGCGTGCTGTTCTGCGAGTCGCTGTGCCAGCGGCCGACCTCGCCCTGCCACTGGCCGGTGACGCGGCCGAAGGAGTACTGCTTTTCCCAGCGCCAGTCGCGGCTCACGCCGATCGTCGCGGATTGCGCATCCTCGGCCACGCCGCCCTGCACGTAGAAGGCGGTCCGCGGCTCGGCCGCGGTGGCGTTCGGCGCGGTCACGGCCAACAGCGCGGCCAGCGCCAGGGGCAAGCCGGTACGCGAAGAGGGAGAGGAGGAAGGCAGTGCTGCAGGAGAAGCGGCGAGGGGATGCGCGGACACAGGGACACACTCGATCAGGGGGAGTCGGGCCGCGCCCGTGGGCGCGGCGATGTTTTTTCTTCCGTGGTGGATTCGAACCCGGCGGAACGGCGCCGGCTCAGGGCTGCGCCGCCAGCGCCGGGGCCACGTCCTGTTCGCCCCAGCCGCCCAGCGATTTGTAGATCGCCACCACCCCCACGTTCACGCCCGCCTCCGCCTGTGCCAGCGCGTCGTCGGCGGCCAGCTGGGTGCGCTGCGCGTCCAGCAGGGTGAGGAAGTCCGAAGAGCCGGCACGATACCGGACTTCGGCCAGTTCCGCTGCACGGCGGGCGGCAACGGATTGTTCCAGCCTCAATTTCAGCTGGGCCTGCTGCTTGGCATAGGACAGCAGTGCGTTTTCCGTGTCCTCCAGCGCGGCCAGCACGGTCTTCTCATACTCGGCGGCCACGCCGTCGGCCTGGGCCTCGGTGGCGCGCAGGCGCGCCCGCACGCTGCCCATGTCGAAGGCGGCCCAGCTGATCGACGGGGTCACCTGCCAGGCGCGGTTGTCGCCGTCGACCAGGTTGCCCCAGCCGCCGGACAGGAAGCCGATGAAGCCACGCAGGCTGACCCGCGGGAACAGGTCGGCGGTGGCGACGCCCACGCGCGCGGTGGCGGCGGCCAGGCGGCGTTCGGCGGCGCGCACGTCGGGCCGCTGGCGCAGCACCTCGGTGGTGTCGCCGATCGGCAGGGCCTTGGCGAAGGCCGGGGCTTCGCGCGGCGCCAGCAGCGTGTCCAGTTCGCCGGGGCGCTTGCCGACCAGCACGGCCAGGCGATGGCGCGACCGGCCTTCGGCCGCTTCCAGCGCGGGCACTTCGGCCTCCACCGCCCTCACCCGCGCCAGACTGCTCTGCACGTCCAGCTGGCTGCCCGCGCCCAGGTCGAAGCGCGACTCGGTCAGCCGCTGGGTTTCGCCCAGGGTCAGCAGGATCCGGCGGGCCACGTCGAGCCGCTTCTGCGTGCCGCGCAGCTCGAAGTAGTTGCGCGCCACTTCCGCGGCCACGATCACCTGCGCGTCCTGCAGTTCGTTGCGCTGGGCCTGCAGGTCGGCGTGCGCGGCCTCCACGCCGCGGCGCACGCGGCCGAACAGGTCCAGCTCCCACGCGGCGTCGAAGCCGGCGCTGTAGCTGTCCGTTTCCACGCGGCCTTCGCCTTCCACCGGCTGCTTGGTGCGGGTGCCTTCCACGCCGGCGGTGACGTGCGGGGCCAGGTCCCAGCGGCGTTCGCTGAACACCGCGCGGGCTTCGTTGACGCGCGCCACGGCGATGCGCATGTCGGGGTTGGCCAGCAGCGATTCGCGCACCAGCTGGTCCAGCACCGGATCGTCGAACTGGCCCCACCACGTGGCCACTGGGTAGTTGGGCCTGAAGTCGGCCGCCACCGCGTTCTGCACCGCCACGGGTGCCGTTGCCGGCGCCACGTAGTCGGGCCCCACGGTCACGCAACCGGCCAGCAGCACCGACGCGATGCCTGCGACGAGCGGACGGATCACCATGGCAGCACCTGTTCCAGATAGTAGTAACCACCCTGCGGGCCGTCGGCGTCGATCAGCGCCAGCTTCACGCTGGTGCGCGCGCCGTCGGCGATTTCGATCTCGCCCTCGCCGGCGTTCATGTCGGTCTTCACGTAGCCGGGATGGATGGTGTTGACCTTGATGGCGCTGTCGCGCAGTTCGTAGGCGAGCTGCACGGTCCACGCGTTCACCGCGCTCTTGGACACGTTGTAGGCCGGCACCTTGAAATCGTAGATCGGCGAGGCGGGGTCGCTGTGCAGCGTCAGCGAGCCCAGTATGCTCGACACGTTGACGATGCGGCCTGCGCTGGACTTGTGCAGCAGCGGCAGGAACGCCTGGGTCACTGCGACCAGGCCGAACAGGTTGGTCTCGAACGTGGCGCGCCAGACGTCGAGCGTCTGTTCCGAGACTTTCCTGCCCGGTTCGTCGACCAGGATGCCGGCGTTGTTGACCAGAATGTCCAGCCGGCCGTGGCGCTGTTCGATGTCCTTCACCGCCGCGGCGATGCTGGGCGCGTCGGTGACGTCCAGGGCGATGGCTTCCACCGGCAGGCCCTGGGCCTGCAGGTCCAGCGTGGCCTCCACGGCCTTCTCGCGGCTGCGGCCGGCGAGGATCGTGTGCACGCCGGCCTCGGCCAGCTGGCGCACGGTCTCGCGGCCGATGCCGCGGGTGGCGCCGGTGACGAGGGCGATCTTGGAAGAAGTATTCATGGCATGACCTCAATGGGAGGAGAGGGAAGGATCAATGATGCGCCGGCGCGGTGGCATCGGCGACGGGGGCGTGCGACACCAGCGGGCGGTTGGCCAGCTTGCGCAGCGCCACGTAGAACACGGGCGTCAGGAACAGGCCGAACAGGGTCACGCCCAGCATGCCGGCGAAGACCGTGATGCCGGTGACCGAGCGCACTTCGGCGCCGGCGCCGGTGGACAGCACCAGCGGCACGGTGCCGGCGATGAAGGCCACCGACGTCATGATGATCGGACGCAGGCGCAGGCGGCAGGCTTCCAGTGCGGATTCGACGATGCCCTTGCCCTGCAGTTCCAGTTCGCGGGCGAACTCGACGATCAGGATCGCGTTCTTGCACGCCAGGCCCATCAGCACCACCAGGCCGACCTGCACGAACACGTTGTTGTCGCCGCCCATGATCCAGACGCCCAGCAGCGCCGACAGCAGCGTCATCGGCACGATCAGGATCACCGCCAGCGGCAGCGTCCAGCTTTCGTACAGCGCGGCCAGCACCAGGAAGGCCAGCAGCACCGCCAGCGGGAACACCACCAGCGCCGCCTTGCCTTGCGTGGCCTGCTGGTAGCTCAGGTCGCTCCAGTCGATGCCCATGCCGGTGGGCAGCACCTGCTGCGCCAGTTCGGTGACCTTGGCCATCGCCTCGCCGGACGACAGCACGCGCGGGTCGGCCTCGCCCAGCAGGTCGGCCGCCGGGTAGCCGTTGAAGCGGATCACCGGGTCGGGACCGTAGGTCTGCTTGATGTCCACCATGCTGCCGATCGGCACCATTTCGCCGTTCTCGTTGCGGGTGCGCAGGTTGGCGATGTCCTCGACGTTGTCGCGGAACTGGCCGTCGGCCTGCGCGATCACCTGCCAGGTGCGGCCGAACATGTTGAAGTCGTTGACGTACGCCGAACCCAGGTAGGTCTGCAGGGTGTCGAACAGTTCGGTCAGCGGCACGCCCTGCGCCTTGGCCTTCACGCGGTCGACGTCGGCGTCCAGCTGCGGCACGTTGGCCTGGTAGCTGCTGATCGGGAAGCCCAGCCCCGGCGTCTGCGACGCGGCGCCCTGGAACGCCTGCACGGCGTTCTGCAGTTCGCCGTAGCCCAGGCGCGTGCGGTCCTCGATGAACAGCGACCAGCCCGAGCCGTTGCCCAGGCCCTGGATCGGCGGCGGCATGAAGGCGAAGGTGAAGCCTTCCTCGATGGCGGCGAACTTCTGGTTCAGTTCGGCGGTGATCTGCTCGGCGCTGTTCTTGCGCTGGTTGAACGGCTTGAGGTTGAAGAACACCACGCCACTGTTGGGCGTATTGGTGAACTGCAGCGGGTTCAGGCCGGGGAACGCGATCTCGTCCTGCACGCCTTCCACTTCCATCGCCAGCGTGGTCATCTTCTTCAGCACGGCATCGGTACGCTCGATGGAGGCGCCTTCCGGCATCTTCACGCCGGCGATCAGGTAGAGCTTGTCCTGCACCGGGATGAAGCCGGCCGGCACCGCCTTGAACATCACGCCGGCGCCGACCAGCAGCACCAGGTAGACCGCGAACACCGCGCCGCGCTTGCCCAGCGCGCGCGACACCGCGCCTTCGTAGCGCTGCGAGCTGCGGTTGAAGAAGCGGTTGAACGGCCGGAACAGCCAGCCGAACAGGCGGTCGATCAGGCGCGACGGGCCGTCCTTCGGCGCGTCGTGCGACTTCAGCAGCTTGGCGGCCAGCGCCGGCGACAGGGTCAGCGAGTTGATCGCCGAGATCACCGTGGAAATGGCGATGGTGACGGCGAACTGCTTGTAGAACTGGCCGGTCACGCCGGTCAGGAACGCCATCGGCACGAACACCGCGCACAGCACCAGGGCGATGGCGATGATCGGTCCGGAGACCTCCTTCATGGCCAGGTGCGCGGCTTCCAGCGGAGTGGCGCCGTGCTCGATGTGGCGTTCCACGTTCTCCACCACCACGATGGCGTCGTCCACCACGATGCCGATCGCCAGCACCAGGCCGAACAGCGTCAGCGTGTTGATCGAGTAGCCCAGCAGGTACAGCACCGCGAACGTGCCGACCACCGACACCGGCACCGCCAGCAGCGGGATGATCGAGGCGCGCCAGGTCTGCAGGAACAGGATCACCACCAGCACCACCAGCAGGGTGGCTTCCAGCAGCGTGGTGACCACCGCCTTGATGGAGTCGCGCACGAACACGGTGGTGTCGTAGACCGAGACGATCTCGACGCCCGGCGGAAGCGTCTTGCCGATGTCCGCCATCTTCTGGACGACGGCGTCGCGGATCTGCAGCGCATTGGCGCCGGGCGCCTGGAAGATGCCGATGGCCGAGGCGTTCTGGCCATTGAGGCGCGCGCGCAGCGTGTAGTCGCCGGCGGCCAGTTCGACGCGGGCCACGTCGGCGAGACGCACGATCTCGCCGTCGGCGCCGCTCTTCAGCACGATGTCGCCGAATTCCTCGACGGTTTCCAGGCGGCCCTTGGCGTTGATCGGCAGCAGGAAGTCGCTGCCGTTCGGCATCGGTTCGGCGCCCAGCTGCCCGGCCGAGACCTGCACGTTCTGCTCGCGCACGGCGCGCAGCACGTCGCCGGCGGTCATGCCGCGCGCGGCGACCTTGTCCGGATCCAGCCAGATGCGCATGGCATAGTCGCCGCCGCCGAACTGCTGCGCGTCGCCCACCCCGGGGATGCGCGCCAGTTCGTCCTTCACGTGCAGGCGCATGTAGTTGCGCAGGTAGAGCGAGTCGTACTTGCCGTCCTTGGACACCAGGTGCACGACCATCAGGAACACGGGCGACTGCTTCTGCGTGGTCACGCCCTGCCGGCGCACGTCCTCGGGCAGGCGCGCCTGCGCCTGCGCCACGCGATTCTGCACGCGCACCGCGGCATCGTCGGCGTCGACGCCCGGCTTGAAGGTCACCGTCAGCTGCAGCACGCCGTCGGAGCCGGCGACGGACTTGATGTACATCATGTCCTCGACGCCGTTGATGGCTTCCTCCAGCGGCGTGGCGACGGTTTCGGCGATCACCTTGGGGTTGGCGCCGGGGTACACCGTGCGCACCACCACGGAGGGCGGCACCACTTCGGGGTACTCGCCGATCGGCAGCAACGGGATCGAGATCAGGCCGGCGGCGAAGATCACGATCGACAGCACCGCGGCGAAGATCGGCCGGTCGATGAAGAATCTTGAGAAGTCCATGGGTGGATTTCCAGAAAAAAGAAAAAGGGATCACGCCCTTCCCCCGCTTGCGGGGGAAGGTGCCCGGAGGGCGGATGGGGGCACGCCGGGTGGGGCGGACCGGTACGTCAGTTCGCGGCGACGGCCTGCGCGGGCGCGGCATCGGCCGCACCCATCGCCACGGCCTTGGCGTCCACCGGCATGCCCGGGAAGAACACCTTCTGCACGCCGCTGACGATCACGCGGTCGCCGGCCTTCAGGCCCTGCTCGACGATGCGCAGGCCGTCGGCCATGCGGCCCACCTGCACGTCGCGGCGCTGCGCCTTGCCTTCCTCGTCGACCACGTACACGTACTTGCGGTCCTGGTCGGTCAGCACGGCCTTGTCGTCCACCAGCGCGGCCTTGAACTCGCCGCTGCCCAGCAGCCTCACGCGCGCGTACAACCCGGGCGTGAAGCGGCGGTCGGCGTTGTCGAGCAGCGCGCGCGCGCGGATGGTGCCGGTGCTGCGGTCCACCTGGTTGTCCAGGAAATCCACCGTGCCGGCGTGCGGGAAGCCGGCCTCGTCGGACAGCGCCACCCGCACCGGCACCTTGCCGTTGCGTTCGCTGGGGCGCTCGCCCTTGCGCGCCATCTCGGCGTAGCGCAGGAACGCGCGTTCGTCGGCGTCGAAGTGCACGTGCACCTTGTCCAGCGAGACCAGCGTGGTCAGCACGCTGGCGGCATCGCCGGCGGTGACCAGGTTGCCGGCGGTGACCAGCGCGCGACCGGCGCGGCCGTCGATGGGCGCGCGCACCTGGGTCCATTCCAGGTTCAGGCGCGCGGTGTCCACGGCGGCTTGCGCGGCGGCCACGTTGGCCTGCGCCTGGTCGGCGTTGGCGCGACGCTGCTCGTATTCCTCGGTGGACAGGGCCTGGATCTCGGACAGGCGCTTGGCGCGCGCGGCCTCGCTGCGGCCCAGTTCGGCCTGGGTGCGGGCACGGGCCAGTTCGGCCTGCGCGCGCGCCAGTTCGGCGCGGTAGCTGCGCGAGTCGATGGTGAAGAGGACATCGCCCTTCTTCACTTCCTGGCCTTCGCTGTAGTTCACGCGGTCGATGTAGCCGGACACGCGCGGGCGCAGGTCGACGTTCTCGATGGCCTCGACGCGGCCGCTGAATTCATCCCACTGGCTGACCGTCTTGACCGGCACGGCGGCCACGCTGACCTGCGGCGGCGGCGGGGCGGCGTTCTCGGCCGCCTGTCCGCTGCAACCGGCCAGGACGGCGAGCGCGAGTGCACTGAAAGCGCCCAGTGCCAGCAGACGTCGCGAACGCGGGAGATGGGAGAGGTAGGTGTTCATGGGTGGTGGTCTCGTGGGGGAGAGGGGAGGCGGGAAGGCTAGGACCTCGAGTTAGGTTGAGGTCAAGCGGTGGTGGCATGCGTGGCGGCGCATGCCGAAGAGACGTTCCATGTCGTTCCGCCGTGACATCACGCGGACGTGCGGCCATTGCGGCGCGCGCCGGCCACGGCCCACAGCGCGTCCTCGAAATCGCAGGCCAGCGTGGTGCTCGGCGGCACCGCATCGCGCGGCGAATACGGCACGATGGGCTTTGCGGCGGCATCGGTGCGGGTCAGCAGCGATACCGCGCTGCGCCCCACGGCCAGGGCGTTGGGCCATTCGGCGCAGGCGTTCACCAGGTTGTCCGGCGTGGAGATCGGCTTGTCGACCGACAGCAACTGCACGCGCACGCCCAGGCCGTGGGCTTCTTCGTGCAGCACCTGCGCCAGCATGCGCACCGCCGCGCCGGTCACCGATGCGTGGCCATAGCCCGACCAGCCGCGTTCGGCATGCGGTCCGCCGATCAGCACGTAGTGCGCGGTATCGGCGTTGCTCTCGGCCAGCAGCGGCAGCAGGTGGCGGGCCGCGGCCAGGTGCGGCAGCAGGTCCGCTTCCAGTTTCTCCATCAACAAGGTCGCCGGCCGGTCCAGCAGGCGGCCGCTCTGCATCGGCGTGCCCAGGCTGGCGAACACCGCGCGCAGCGGACGCGGGCGCTCGCGCAGTTGCGCGGCCAGGCGCTCGGCATCCCGGTCGCTCTGGATGCAGCCGAAATGCAGCAGCTCCAGGCCGGGTTCGTCGGCGAAGTGCTCGGCCAAGGCGCCCATGCGCGGGCCGTCGCGGCCGACGGCCAACACCGGGCTGCCGGCTTCCAGCAATGCGCCGACCACGCCGAAACCGACCGTGCCGCTGGCGCCGAGCACCAGCACGCCGGGAGTGAGGCTGTCCTTCATGGCGGCGCTCACCGGGGTTTCCTGGTCGGCAGCCGCGCGATGCGTGCGCTGAAGCCGGTGGACTTCACCCGCAGGCGCAACTTGCCGGCATCGGCCAGCCGGCGCGGCACGGTGAATTCGCGGAAGCCCAGGGCGCGGCCGGCGAAGGGCAAGCGCACGGTGGACCGGCCCGTCGCGGGGGAGAGAGACGACGGGCCGGCCAACGTGCGGAACCATTGCGCGAGCCAGCGGCGCGCGCGGACATGCCAGGTGGCAGGGGCGAGGGAGGGGGGCATGGCGGAAAGTCTGTGCGCCGATGGCCCTGCGCCGATATCCGGATCCTGCCCGGCCATTGCCCGATCCTGCATGGCATCGCCTGGGCCGGCGCAGAACGGCTTGCATGCCGTCAGCCGCAGCGGTTGCGGCGCGACCGCGCCCAGCGAGGGAGTTGCATGATTCCGCCCCTCCAGGGAGGAGGGACCTGCGATGGTGCCGTCCGTCGGCAAGGTACGTGCCAGTGTCCCGTTCATGGGATGAATACTCCCGTTCTCGGGATAATCCCGGAATACATGCCCAGCGTGCCGGCCGAACCGGTACGGCCCGGCGCGCCCCCGAGCTGCTGGCGGCGCGACGGCGACGGGCCGCGAAACCCTTGTCCGTTCAAGCGGTTCGACACGAGGAGCGCGCCAGAATCCTTGGATTCCGGCGTCTCCGTGGGGCGGTCCAGCGAGCGGAACAGGCGGGCGAGCAACATGGCGGCGACTCGGGCGGTGGGGACAGGTGGCCACGTTACGCCTGCAATGAGGACTTGATTAGTCCTGATTAAGGGGAATAATCATCCCGTCAGCGGTCCAATGCGGTCCGCGTCCCCCACGGAGCCATTCCGATGAGTCACGATCTCAACGACACCCTGATCTTCGTCAAAGTGGTGGAGCAGGGCAGTTTCATCGCCGCCGCCAACGCGCTGCGCTTGCCCAAGACCACGGTCAGCCGCAAGGTGCAGGAACTGGAGACGCGCCTGGGCGCGCAACTGCTGCACCGGACCACGCGCAAGCTGGGCCTGACCGAGGCCGGCAACATTTACTACGAACACTGCCAGCGCATCGCCCGCGAGCTCAACGAAGCGGCCAGCGCGGTCAGCCAGTTGCATGCCGGTCCGCGCGGCTGGTTGCGCTTCACCGCGCCGTATTCCATCGGCATCGACAAGATCTCGCCGCTGCTGGGCGAATTCCATTCGCAATACCCCGAAGTGCGCGTGGAGATGCTGCTGGCCAACGACACGCTGGACCTGATCGGCGGCGAGATCGACGTGGCGCTGCGCATCGGCAGCCTGCCCGACTCCAACCTGGTGGCGCGCCGGCTGAGCACGCTGCGCACGCAGGTCTACGCCAGCCCGAAATACCTGGCGCGCCATGGCGAGCCGCTGCACCCGGACGACCTGCAGCACCACCGCGTGCTGGCCATGCCGAAGAACCGGCGCGGCAACGGCTTCGTCTGGACGCTGCGCGACGGCGCCGGCGAGCAGGACTATCCGATCAACCCGATCCTGGTCGCCAACGACCCGGCCGCGCTGAAGGGCGCGCTGCTGTGCGGCGAGGGCCTGATGATCGGCGCGGACGTGATGGTCAAGCCCTACCTGGAGCAGGGCCACCTGCAACGCGTGCTGGCCGGCTGGGCGGGCCAGGAGTACGAGTTCAACGCGGTGTTCCCGCGCGGGCACGTGCAGTCGCCGAAGGTGCGGGCCTTCGTCGACTTCCTGGTCGAGCGCATGAAGTTCGACGTGGACTACATGATGGAGCACTGCCCGGTCTACCTGAAGCAGCAGGCCGAAGCGCGCGGCGAAACCGTCGAACCCGCCGACAGCGAGGCGGTCACGGTGGGCCGCAAGGTGCTGGCCGACGCGCTGACCTGACCCGGCGGCGGATAACGATTCCCGAACGCAAGGCGGTGCGGCGGCTGGTTACCATGGCCGCGCACCGCCGCAGTCCGGTCGCACGCCAGGGATGGGCCGTCGCCACGTTCGCCCACCACACTCAGGATGCACACGATGAACAAGCTGATCGCCGTCGCCGCGGTGCTGTTGCTGGCCGCCTGCGACAAATCGCCGGTCGCGACGACCGCAACCCCTGTGGCCGCCGCATCTGCCGGCACGCAGGCCGCCGCCGTCATGCCGACCGCGGCGACGCCCGCCGGGGAGGCCACCATCACGCCCGCCGCGGCAACGTCCCCGGCGGACGATCCCACCGCGGTCAACCAGGCCATCGACGACACGCTGGGCGACCACGCACGCTACGAAGCGGTGATCCGCCAACTGCAACAGGCGGTGTCGGCGAAGGATGCCACCACCGTCGCATCGCTGGTCGATTATCCCTTCACCACCGTGCGCGACGGCAAGCCGCTGAAGGTGGCCAACGCGGATGAATTCGTCCGCGAATACGACCGCATCGTCACCCCGGACATCGCCGATGCCATCACCGGCCAGAAGTACTCGCAGCTGATGGTCAACTACAAGGGCGTGATGTTCGGCAATGGCGAAGCCTGGGTGAACGGCATCTGCGTGGACGATGCCTGCAAGGAATTCAACGTGCGCGTGGTGGCGCTGCAGCCGGGGCCGTGAGTTGAGTTCCGCTTGCGCGTAGGGTGCGCCCCGGCGCACCACGCACCACCGCATGCGTCGCATCCATGTGGTTGCAATGAAACACTACAGGCTCACCATGCCGTCGGTTCTCGTGATGGTGGTGGAGCATGGTGCGCCGGGGCGCACCCTACGTGCCGTGCATGGGTAAAGAAAAGGCGGCCCATGGCCGCCTTTTCCGTATCGCCGGAAGCGCGCGATCACTCCACCTTCACTTCCACCCGCCGCGCTTCGTCGGCGCTGCCGTCGCCGGTGGTCTCCGAGGGTTTTTCCAGCACGATGCGCTCGGCCGCCACGCCGTTGACCACCAGCCACTGCTGGATGGCCACCGCGCGTTGCTTGGCCAGTTCCTGGTTGACCGCCACGTCGCCGCTGGTGTCGTGGTAGCCGGAAACCCGGGCCAGGCTGTCCGGGTCCGCGTGCAGCGTGCCCAGCACGCTGGAGAGGCGCGCGCTGGCGTCCGCCGGCACCACCGCAGAACCCAGGTCGAAGTACACCTTCGCCAGCCGCGCGTCGACCGGCCCGCCCGCCACGATCGGCGCGGCGTGCGCGCCGGTCTCGCCGCCCGCGCCCAGCCAGCCGTTGACCGGCAGCACCGGCACCAGCAGCAGGGCGACGATGTTGATGATCTTGATCAGCGGATTGATGGCCGGGCCGGCGGTGTCCTTGTACGGGTCGCCCACCGTGTCGCCGGTGACCGCGGCCTTGTGCGCCTCGCTGCCCTTGCCGCCGTGGTGGCCGTCCTCGATGTACTTCTTGGCGTTGTCCCACGCGCCGCCGCCGGTGGTCATCGAGATGGCCACGAACAGGCCGGTGACGATGGTGCCGATCAGCAGGCCGCCCAGCGCCTGCGGGCCCAGCAGCAGCCCGACTACGATCGGCACCGCCACCGGCAGCAGCGACGGCACGATCATTTCCTTGATCGCCGACTTGGTCAGCAGGTCCACCGCCTTGCTGTAGTCCGGCTTGCCGGTGCCTTCCATGATGCCGGGGATCTCGCGGAACTGGCGGCGCACTTCCTCCACCACGCTGCCCGCGGCGCGGCCCACCGCTTCCATCGCCATCGCGCCGAACAGGTACGGGATCAGGCCGCCGATCAGCAGGCCCACGATGACCAGGTGATTGGACAGATCGAAAGTGAACGCCACGCCGGGATTGGCCGTTTGCAGGTTGTGCGTGTAGTCGGCGAACAGCACCAGCGCCGCCAGCGCCGCCGAACCGATGGCATAGCCCTTGGTCACCGCCTTGGTGGTGTTGCCCACCGCGTCCAGCGGATCGGTGATGTTGCGGATCTCCGGCGGCAGTTCGGCCATCTCGGCGATGCCGCCGGCGTTGTCGGTGATCGGGCCGTAGGCGTCCAGCGCCACGATCATGCCGGCCATCGACAGCATGGCGGTGGCGGCGATGGCGATGCCGTACAGCCCGCCCAGCGCATACGCCGCCAGGATCGCCGCGCACACGGCGACGACGGGCCAGGCGGTGGACTTCATCGACACGCCCAGGCCGGCGATGATGTTGGTGCCGTGGCCGGTGGTGGACGCGGCGGCCACGTGCTTCACCGGCGCGTACTGCGTGCCGGTGTAGTACTCGGTGATCCAGACGATCGCGCCGGTCAGCACCAGGCCGACCAGCGCGCAGAAGTACAGGTTCAGCGCGCCATAGGACGAATCGGCCATCAGTTGCGTGGTGATGGGATAGAACGCGATGGCCGCCAGCACCGCCGACACGATCACGCCCTTGTACAGCGCGCCCATGATCGAGCCGCCCGCTTTAACTTTCACGAAGAACGCGCCGATGATCGAGGCGATGATCGACACGCCGCCCAGCACCAGCGGGTACAGCACCGCGTTGCCGCCGGCCTGCGCCGCCATCAGACTGCCCAGCAGCATCGTGGCGATGACGGTGACGGCATAGGTTTCGAACAGATCCGCGGCCATGCCCGCGCAGTCGCCCACGTTGTCGCCCACGTTGTCGGCGATCACCGCCGGGTTGCGCGGGTCGTCCTCGGGGATGCCGGCCTCCACCTTGCCCACCAGGTCCGCGCCGACGTCGGCGCCCTTGGTAAAGATGCCGCCGCCCAGGCGCGCGAAGATCGAGATCAGCGAACTGCCGAAGGCCAACCCGACCAGCGCATGCAGCGCATCGGCCTCGGAATAGCCCAGGTGCAGGTGCAGCACGGCATAGTAGCCCACCACGCCCAGCAGGCCCAGGCCCACCACCAGCATGCCGGTGATGGCGCCGCCGCGGAACGCCACGTCCATCGCCGCGCCCATGCCCTTGTGGGCGGCCTCGGCGGTGCGCACGTTGGCGCGCACCGACACGTTCATGCCGATGTAGCCGGCCGCACCCGACAGCACCGCGCCGATCAGGAAGCCGATGGCGCTGGGCCAGCTGAGGAAGAAGCCGATCAATACGAACAGCACCACGCCGGCGATGGCGATCGTGGTGTACTGGCGGTTGAGGTAGGCGCTGGCGCCTTCCTGCACGGCCGCCGCGATTTCCTGCATGCGGCTGTTGCCGGCAGGTTGCTTCAGGATCCAGCGCGCCGACACCACGCCGTAGATGATCGCCACCGCGGCGCAGACCAGCGCCAGCGTCAAACCGTGTTGTTCCAGCATGACCCCTCCCAAGGTTGATGGATGAAGTCCAGCGAACGCATGAACGTGCAACCCAATCCCGGTGGAGCCTGTTGAACGATTGAGCGCACTCGACCGCTGCGGTGCCCTGCAGCGCGAAACCCGACGTGTTCAGACAAATCCCTGGAGCCGGCCCGAGTATGACCGGATGCCGGCCGCCCCGCCAGCCGCGCCGGCCGGGGTTCAGCCGTGGCGTGCCAGCCTCTGTCGCCCGACCGTCCGAAGGAGTCCCCGATGCGACCGACCGCCATCGCTGCCCTTGCCGCCGCCGTCCTCTGGTCGGCCTTCGCGCCCGGCGCGCGCGCGGCCGACCCCGTCCCGGAAATCCAGCGCCCGCCGGCGACCGCCCAGGCGGTGGGCGTCGTGCACAGCCTGCGGCAGATCCCGGAAGCCTGTGCGCGGATGGAAGGCGCCTTCACCGGCGACGCCGCCGAGCCCTACCGGTACGCGGTGGTGCGCACCAGCCCGCAATGCCAGCCGCGCGCCCGCTTCGTCGATTTCGCCAAGGCGCAGCCGTCCGAGGCCGGTGGCTGGAAGTTCAACGACCTGATCCGCGTGCCGAATGCCGCCTGTCCCGGCCAGCAGGCCGTCGTGCGCGTATGGCGCAAGCCCGCCACGACGTCCACGCCCGCGCTGGACGGCCAGGGCCAGGCCCGCATCTACCTGGAAGACGCCAGGCAGCAGGCCGCCGCCGGCAACGTGCCGCAGGTGCCGCTGTACGCCGCGCAGATGACGGTGGAAGGAAAAGCCTGCCAGTGAGGAATGCGCCGGCATGCGTCGAAATGTGCAGGACCCGCGGCGAAGCGTGAGCATGGGCCGGGATCGGCTGGGAAAATCGCGTTCCCAGGTCATCCGGAGAGAAACGGCATGCCTCGTCGCGCCCTGCAAACCGCCCTCATCGCGCTTTCCATTGCGAGCCGCGTTCCACGCCCGGTGATGCGGCGGCTGTCGTTCCTCGTGCTGCTGTGCGCCTGCCTGCCTGGCGTATCCGTCGCACAGGAGACGGATGCGACGCCCATCCATCAACTGCGCATCTACGAAATCTTCGACGACACCAAGGGCGCCTTCCACGACCGCTTCCGCGACCATGCCGCACGCATCATGGCGCGGCATGGCTTCCGCATCCTGGGCATGTGGGAAACCCGGCATGGCGACCGTACCGAGTTCGTCTACCTGCTGGAATGGCCCGACGAGGCCGCGCAGAAAGCCGGGTGGGCCGCGTTCATGGCGGACCGGGAATGGTCCGACATCAAGGCCCGCACGCGCGTGCATGGCGAGATGGTGGGCGACATCGAGGACCGCACGCTGGTGCCGGTGCCGTATTCGCCGGCATTGCGCGGACCGGAATGAGGCGGGCTGTCGCCCTCCCCGCACTGGCGGGAGAGGGCGACGGGGCATGTCCGACGCGATTATTTCGCGACCTTCAGCTCCTTGGAGATGCCCGAGAAAATGGCCTCGTCCGATGGCGACAGGTTGGGGCGGCCGGCGAGGATGCCCATCGTGACCGAACCCAGCACGTAGTAGGTTTCGCCCGCTTCCACTTCCAGATTCAGCACGTCCTTGGCTTCCGAGTGCACCGTGTACTGGTGCGCGCCCGGCTCGGTCACGTGGACGAAATAACTGCCGCTGCTGAGCTTGCCCAGTTCCGTCTCGCCCTCGCGGACCTTGTAGCGCACGGCGGCGCCGGCGAACTTCTTCTCGCGGAAGAACACGATCTGTCCCTTGCCTTCCGGCGGCGCGGCGATCAGGCCGTTCGTGGCGGTGGCGGGCGTGGCATCGGCCTCCGAGGATTCAGCCACCACGTCGGCAGCAGCATCGACATCGGCCGCCGCGTCGGCAGCGGCTTCCTCGACTGCTTCAGGTGCTTCGGCTGCCGCAGACTCCTGCGGCTGGGCGTGGCCGGCGACCGGCATGATCAGGGCAAGGCAAAGAAGGGAACGATTCAGCGGGTGACGCATGGGCACTACTCCTGGATGTTGGAAGGTTGGGTGGCTTCAGGGATGGTTTGCGGGGGATCGGGGTCGGGTTCCGATGCGGGTGCCGCATCGAGGAAGTCGGGCGCGGCATCGGGTGCCGCGGGCAACTGCACGGTTTCCGCCAGCTTGGCCGAGCCGGAGGCGTGCGCCGGTATTTCGATTTCCTTGCCGTGGATGAATTGCGCGAAGGGCCCGATGGCGACGGCCGCGCCGATGGCGATGTGGCTGGTGTCGCGGCCGCTTCCCCCCAGCTTGAAACTGCGCAACTTGATGGTGCGGTCGCCGAGTCGAAGGTACCGCGCCGTCAGGATCAGTTCGCCCGGTTTGCCGCCGCCGCGCGAGCGCTCGGCATGGACGATCTCGCCCATGCCCTCCGTGCCGGCCGGCAGGACGGTGACGCCGTCCACCACCACGGATTCCTGCAGCTTCAACCGGAATTTCCCGCCGCGCTGGGAACGGGCGGAACTGATCGGGTCCAGGAGTTCCAGCACGACCGGCGTGCCGTCGGCCAACGTACAGCACGCATGGGCGTCGGACTGGATATCGGCAGCGGCGGAAAACACCATCGCGGTATCGGCGATGGCGGCAGGCTCCGCACGGGAGGACGCCTCCTGTGCGAAGCAATACCCCGCCACAAGCGCGCCGCAAAGCCCGGCCGCCAGCCGCCTTCGTGCATGATGCATGCTGGTTCCCCCTGTCCGTCCTACGCTAGCGCATCGGCCTTTCGCCGCCAAGAGGGATCGCACGCCGATCCGGTGCGGCACTGCCGACGGGAGCAGCGTCGCGCTCCCGCGCGCCTAGGCCTGTTCCGGAACGCGCTTGCGAACCGCGCCGCCCGTCCAGTCCACCCGCCGGTGCAGCCAGATGATGGCGGCGCTGAAAGGCACCATCGCCATCACCACGGTCTGCAGCATTTCGGGATTGCCGACGGAAAAGAGCGCCCGGGCGCTGCCTGTCGCCTGCTGTGCGGTCATGAAGGCCAGGTGGAAGGCAATGGGAGCCCACAAGCTTTGCGTGGCCGCACGCAGCACGCCCAGCGCGAAGCCGAAGCAGAACAGGAACGAGGCATCGAGCGGGTTGCGGACGGCGCCCACCAGGAGCGCGAAAAGCACGAACAGGCCCGCCTGGGCCACGATGAGCTGCCAGGTGCGCAGGGTGCCGGACAAACGTGCCCAGGCGTATCCACGGAACAGCAGTTCCTCCGGCAGGGCTTCGCTGGCGAACACCAGCGCCGCGACCGTCAGTATCCCGAACAGCAGTTCCATCGCCGGCACCTGCGGCGACAGCGACAGCATGCCGGTCGCCAGGCATGCCGCCAACGCGATGGAGGCCGGGACGAGATGGCTCAGCAGTCCGGTCGCCGCGGCGCGGAATGCGCCGGCCTTCGCCATGCCCAGCCAGCGCGGCCCTTGCCCATGGAGTCGCAGCGCGAGCGCGACCAACGCGATCGTGGTGGCGCATACGAGGGCCGCGAACACAGCGTGCCGTTGCAGCGGAGTGGAACCCCAATGCGTGCTGGCGGCGATCGCCAGGCGCCATGTGGCCACGGCGGCGGCGAAAAAGGCGATGAAACCGAGCAGGTTGCGCGGGCGCGTGGCCAAGCCGTTTCTCCCAGGTGCGGCATGCGCGGGGAGGATGCCATATCCCTAAAGCTTCGCGCCACGCTGTTCCAGCAGTTCGCGCAGCACCGTGCGGTGGCAGTGCGTCTCGTCCTCGCAATAGCAGCCCACGGAGAAGTTCGCCTGGTGGGACAGCGCGGCCAGCAGATCCAGCGTGCGCGCGTTTTCCGGCGTAGCCATTTCGGCGCGATAATGCCTTGCGAACTCGGCCCATTCCTTGGGCGTCTTCGCGTCCTGCGCCTGCTTCACCCGTTCCGCGCTGGGCGCGAGGTTGGGAAACCACACGTCGTACCAGTCCCGCGCAGCGAACTCCGACTTCGGCACGCCGCGCGGCGGACGCCGCACGGTGCCGATGCGCAGGCCTTCGTCCTTCGCGCGTGGACTGCCGAGGCGGACGATGCGGACGGCCATGCCTACTCCGTGCAAGCCGTCAGGCGACGGCGCGGCTCATTCTTCCCACGCCGGCAGCTTCTTCTTCACCGCCACGTTCTTCAGCGCCACGTACTTGGGCAGGCCGTCGGTGCCGTAGGGGGGATAGGCTTCGCCGCGGATCAGGGGTTGCAGGTAGGCGCGTGCCCTGGCGGTGATGCCGTAGCCGTCCTTGCGGATGAAGCCGGGCGGGAATTTCTTCTCGTGGTTGGCGACCTTGGCGAGCGGTGCGGCTTCGATCCTCCAGCGGTACGGCGCATCGGACGTGCGCACGATCACCGGCATCACCGCGTTCTGGCCCTTCAGCGCGTATTGCACGGCGGCCTTGCCGACCGCCTGCGCCTGTTCCCAGTCGGTCCTGGAGGCGATGTGGCGCGCCGAGCGTTGCAGGTAGTCGGGCAGGGTCCAGTGCACTTTCAGGCCCAACTGGTCCTTGACCCGGCCGGCGAGGTACGAGGCCACGCCGCCCAGCTGCGTATGCCCGAACGAATCCTTGCCGCCGCCGGCGTCGGCGACGAAGCGGCCATCGGCGTGCTGGATGCCTTCGCTGGCCACCACCACGCACCAGCCCACGCGGTCCACGGTCTTCTTCACCTGCTTGAGGAAGTGGGCCTCGTCGTAGGGGCGTTCGGGGAACAGGATGATGTGTGGTGCATCATCGGGCGACTGGCCGGCCAGGCCGGCGGCGGCGGCCAGCCAGCCGGCGTGGCGTCCCATCGCTTCGTAGACGAAGACCTTGGTCGAGGTCTCGGCCATGGCGGCCACGTCCAGCGCCGCCTCGCGCACCGACACCGCCGTGTACTTGGCGGCCGAGCCGAAGCCGGGGCAGGTGTCGGTGACGGCCAGGTCGTTGTCCACCGTCTTCGGCACGCCGATGCAGGTCAGCGGATAGTCGAAGGCCTGCGCCAGCTGCGAGACCTTCCACGCCGTGTCGGCCGAGTCGTTGCCGCCGTTGTAGAGGAACCAGCGCACGTCGTGCGCCTTCAGCACCGCCAGCAGGCGCTCGTATCGGGCGCGGTCGGCCTCCAGCGATTTCAGCTTCACCCGGCAACTGCCGAAGGCACCGCCCGGGGTGTGGGCCAAGGCGCGGATGGCGGCGGCGGACTCCTTGCTGGTGTCGATCAGTTCCTCGCGCAGGGCGCCGAGGATGCCGTTGCGGGCCGCCAGCACCTTGACCTTGCGGGCGCGGGCTTCGGCGATGACGGCCGCCGCGGAGGCGTTGATGACGGCGGTGACACCGCCGGACTGCGCATAAAGTAGGGTGCCAGAGGCCATGTGGGGTTCGTTCCGGGTTGCCAGGATGCGGTAAGCTTCACACATATGTCGCGGTGCAGCGCGGCGCGTGGGCGCCCGGTCTGCCATCCGCCAGCAGGATTCTAGTTCGGGAGTTACACAATGCGATTGGTTCTACTGGGCCCACCCGGGTCGGGCAAGGGCACTCAGGCAGCGCGCCTGAAGGAATACCTGCAGGTTCCGCACATCTCCACCGGCGACCTGCTGCGCGCCGAAGTGGCCGCCGGCAGCCCGCTGGGCCTGCAGGCCAAGGAAATCATGGCCCGTGGCGACTTCGTCAGCGACGAGATCCTGCTGGGCATGCTGGAGGACCGCTTCGCCCGCCCCGACACCGCCAACGGCTTCATCCTGGACGGCTACCCGCGCAACCTGGCCCAGGCCGGCGCGCTGGGCACGCTGCTGGACAAGATCGGCCAGCCGATGGACTACGCGGTGCAACTGGAAGTCCCGGCCGACCTGCTGGTGGAACGCATCGCCGGCCGCGCCGCCGCCGAGGGCCGCGACGACGATACCCCCGAAGTGGTGCGCAACCGCCTGGACAAGTACACCACCCAGACCGCGCCGGTGATCGATTACTACCGCCAGCACGGCCAGCTGACCGTGGTCGACGGCGTGGGCACGCTGGACGAGGTGTTCAGCCGTTTGATCGAAGCGCTGTCGCCGGCGAAGGAAGTGGGCTGATCCCATCGGCCTTCGTTGGAAGGACGGCGATGAAGCAAGGCCCCGCGCGATCCGCGGGGCTTTTTTCGTTGGGGATCATGGCCGGGAAACACGCTCCCGATGCATGCGGAAGCGTGGATGGAGCCGGCAAGCGGACGCACGCTCCTGTCTTCGGGCAGAGGTTCGTGCCGTTGAAAGGACGGACTTCGGCCGCCCCTCACCCGCCTTCGGCACCCTCTCCCCGCGCGCGGGGAGAGGGGGGCTATCGTTATCTGCGACGCATGTCGGCATTGTCCGATAGGAGTGAGTCCTTGCCCCACCTGCGGGGAGAAAGTGCCCGAAGCGCGGATGAGGAGCATCGGAGAAGGTCCTTCCTGTTTCGGCCGGGTCCATGCGGTATCGCTGGCTGGCGACGTGTGATGCACGGCCTGTCACGCGAGGAGAGCGGCTGCTATGGTCCGGCTCCGTCCCTGCCGCCGGAGCGCGCCACCGATGAAGAAGACCGCCTTGCTGCTGCTGGCCTGCCTGGCCGCCTCTCCCCTCGCCCAGGCCAAGGACTTCCTGCGCGCCGAGGGCAGGCACATCATCGACGAGAGCGGCAAGCCGGTGATCCTGCGCGGCATGGGCCTGGGCGGCTGGATGCTGCAGGAAGGCTACATGCTGGACGTGGACGGCGTGGGCACGCAGCGCAGCATCCATGCGCGCATCGCCGAGCTGATCGGGCCGGAGAAGGCCGACGCCTTCTACCAGGCCTGGCGCGACAACCACACCACCCGGGCCGACATCGACGCGATGGCGCGCTGGGGCTTCAACTCCGTGCGCCTGCCGATGCACTACGCGCTGTACACGCTGCCGGTGGAACAGGAACCCGTGGCCGGCGGGCAGACCTGGGTGGAGGAAGGCTTCCGCCGCACCGACGAACTGCTTGCGTGGGCCAAGGCCAACGACCTGTACCTGATCCTGGACCTGCATGCCGCGCCGGGCGGGCAGGGCAACGACATCAACATCGCCGACCGTGACCCGGACACGCCGTCGCTGTGGGACGACCCCCGCCATCAGGATAAGATGGTGGCGCTGTGGAAGAAGCTCGCCGAGCGCTACAGGGACGAGCCTTACATCGCCGCCTACGACATCATCAACGAGCCGAACTGGGGTTTCGCCGATCCCAACGACAGGAACGGTTGCGCCGAGAACGGCAACGCGCCGCTGAAGGACCTGCTGGTGCGCACCACGGCGGCCATCCGCGAAGTGGACCAGCGCCACATCGTCGTCATCGAGGGCAACTGCTGGGGCAACAACTACCGCGGCGTGCTGGACGACGGCCCGTGGGACGACAACCTGGTCATCAGCTTCCACAAGTACTGGAACGCCACCACCCACGACAGCATCGCCGACCTGCTGGCGCTGCGCGACAAGCACGACATGCCGCTGTGGCTGGGCGAAACCGGCGAGAACTCCAACGACTGGTTCGCCCGCACCGTGGCGCTGGTGGAAGGCGAGGGCATCGGCTGGGCCTGGTGGCCGCTGAAGAAGATCCGCTACAACAACCCGTTGCAGATCGTGCCCAACGATGGCTACCGCAAGGTGCTGGCCTACTGGAAGGGCGATGCGCCGCGGCCGTCCGTCGAGGAAGCCGAAGCCGCACTAATGCGGTTCGCCACCCATGACGTCCGCCACGAGAACAACCTCGTCCACCTCGATGTCGTCGACGCGCTGTTCCGCGCGCCGCATTCGGACGAATCCGTGCCGTTCAAGGCGCACGTCATCGGCGCGGCGGGCGGTGAGATCGCCGCGGTCGATTTCGACATGGGCCGCAACGGCGTGGCCTACCACGACCTGACGCCGGCCAACCACCACATTTCCGACGGCGGCGAGCGCGTGACCTGGAATCCGGCCATGGCCTACCGCAACGACGGCGTCGACCTGGGCAAGACCGAGGACGGCGGACTGTTCGTGGCGGACATGCGCCGGGGCGAATGGCTGAAATACACCTTCGACGCCGACGCGGCCGGCACCTACCGGCTCGCGCTGGCCGCCCGTGGGCAAGGACGCGTGTCGCTGTCGCTCAACGGCGAACCGCTGGGCCAGTCGGACCTGGCTGCGGGATTCGCCGGGCTCGAACTGCGTCCGGGACGGAACACGCTGTCGGTCAAGGCCGAAAGCGACGGCTTCGACTTGGAGGCCCTGCGTTTTTCCCGTTGAATCGCCACGCAGTGGATTTCGCGACATGCAAGGGCGTGCCGAATCCGTCGCGCTCGGCTAAAGTCTGCGCAGTCATCACGGAATCGCTTTCTTGAAGATCCACATCCTGGGCATCGCCGGCACCTTCATGGGCGGCGTGGCCGCACTGGCGCGTGAATTGGGCCACACGGTCGAGGGCAGCGACCAGGCGATCTACCCGCCCATGTCCACCCAGTTGGAAACGCTGGGCATCGCGCTGGCGCAGGGCTATGTACCGGAGAACATCTCGCCCGACTGCGACGAGGTCGTGATCGGCAACGCACTGTCGCGCGGCAATGCGGCCGTGGAGGCCGTGCTGGACGAAGGGCGCAAGTACACCTCCGGCGCTCAATGGCTGTCCGAGCGCGTGCTGCCCGGCCGCGACACGCTGGCCGTGGCCGGCACCCACGGCAAGACCACCACCACGACCATCCTGGCCTATCTGCTGGAAGCCGCCGGGCGTTCGCCGGGTTTCCTGATCGGCGGCGTGGCCGAGGATTTCGGCGTGTCGGCGCGCGTGGGCGCCCGTGTCGCCGAACCCTCATCCGGCGCTGCGCGCCACCCCGTATCGAGTACGGGGCAGGCTCTTCTCCCGAAGGGAGAAGGAGAGCAAGTGTCGGCCCCGCTGGGCCGACCACTATTTGTGGTCGAAGCCGACGAATACGACACCGCGTTCTTCGACAAGCGCAGCAAGTTCGTCCACTACCGCCCGCTGGTCGCCATCCTCAACAACCTGGAATACGACCACGCCGACATCTTCCCCGACGTGGCCGCGATCCAGCGCCAGTTCCACCACTTGGTGCGCACCGTGCCGCACCGTGGCCGGCTGATCGTCAACGGCGAGGACGCGCGGTTGGCGGAAGTGCTGGCGATGGGCTGCTGGACGCCGGTGGAGCGCTTCGGGCTCCAGGGCAGCGTGCCCGATTCCACCCTCGAGTGGAGTGCGCGCCTGATCCGCGAGGACGGCAGCGCTTTCGCCGTGCGCCACGACGGCGCCGAGATCGGCGAAGTGCATTGGCCGATGCTGGGCCGCCACAACGTGTTGAATGGCCTTGCCGCGCTGGCCGCCTGCCACGCGGTCGGGGTGGATATCGCCTTGGTGATGCCGGCGCTGGCGGACTTCCGCGGCATCAAGCGGCGGCTGGAAGTGATCGGCCAGCACGACGGCACCACCGTCTACGACGATTTCGCCCATCATCCCACCGCCATCCGCACCACGCTGGAAGGCCTGCGCGCGAAGGTAGGCGCGGCGCGCATCGTGGTGGCGATGGAACCGCGCAGCAATTCGATGCGCCTGGGCGCGCACGCCGACGCGCTGGCGCCGTCGCTGGACATCGCCGACGCGGTGGTGTTCCTGCATCGCCCCGGACTGCCGTGGGATGCCGGCAAGGTCGTCGCTTCGATCCGCGGCGATGCGCGCACCGTGCCGGATGCCGATGCCTTGATCGCGGCATTGAAGGCCATCGTGCGTCCCGGCGACCACGTGGTGTTCATGTCCAACGGCGGCTTCGACGGCGCGCCGCGGCGCTTCCTGGCGGCGTTGTAGGGCGGGCCCTGGCCCACCCTCACCCTGCTTCCGGTGGCAACCACGTCCGGCGGAGCGATGCTGACGCTTCGTCCGATGATTCTCGACGCCATGCATTGCATGCGCGACGATGGGCCAGGGCCCGCCCTGCGGTTCTGTGGGAGGGGCTGACCAGCCATTCGGCTGTTAAAAACCGGTAATTCCCAAGCAAACCGGACCAAATCTGAGAGGATTTGGTCATGAAGCAATGTCCTGCTTGCGGTGGTAGCCGACACTACGGCCTGTCGGATGGACGACTGAAATGTCGCGCCTGCGGCA
>NZ_JBBWWT010000009.1:0-124076 GCF_038321125.1 Pseudoxanthomonas putridarboris
TTCCCGGACCAGCTTTACCGCCTCAAGCTTGAACTCGGGCGTGAACGTCCGCTTTGCCATTTACCACCTCCGATTTCATCATTGCACCTAAACTAGGTGTCTGTGAAATCGGCAGCAGGCCAGTCCGCTTTTTGCTTTGTCGATCACCTTCGCGAATTCCACCACCTGTTCAAAGCACTCGATCAACAGTTCGGTGAGTGCCTGCACCTTCGGTGATGGGTGTGGGCTCGATGGGCGAACGACATAGATCCCTGCCGTGGGTGGCGGATAACGCGTCATGATGGGGACGAGTGCACCGGCGACAACGTACTCATCGGTAATCCCATCAGGTAGCCAGGCGATGCCAAGTCCCGCGACCGCGGCCGAAGCGAGGGCCGTGGCATCGTCTGCCTTGAAGCGCCCCCGTGGATGCACGGTAACGGTCTCGTTGCCGTTCATGAATTGCCAGGTTTCCGTTCCCTGCATCAGGGCCTCGTGGGCAATGATTTCCTCCGGCGTCTCGGGAGCGCCGTGCGCCGCGATGTAGTCCGGGCTGGCGACGAGCTTGCCGCGGATCGGTCCAACGCGTCTGGCGATCAGGTTGGATTCCTGGAGATAGCCAACCCGGATTGCACAATCAAAACCTTCGGCGATGAGATCGACGAAGCGATCGCTGTAACTGGTGTGGATGCCGAGCCGCGGATGGCGTTTCGCCAGCTGCGCCAGCACGGGTGCGAAGTGGGTCGGGCCAAAGGAAAGTGGTGCGGCGATCCGCAATCGCCCACGCAGCTCGCCGGTAGGCAGGATCGTTTCCCTGGCCACGTCGATCTCGGCACAGGCCCGGGCGGCATGGTCCCGGAACGTGACGCCGGCCTCTGTGAGGGCGGCACCTCGTGTGGTCCGTGCCAGAAGCTGGACGCCAAGTTCCGCTTCGACCCGGGCGAGTCGCCGGCTGACGATCGATTTCGAGACACCAAGCCGGCGGGCGGCGGGCGAGACTCCACCGGCGTCGGCAACTTCCACGAATGTCCGAAGATCTTCGATGTCCAACTTAGCGTTCCTGGTTTCGCGACGCATCCTGACATAGGAACTCCCAATGCGTCGCTCCTGTTCTCGCGACACAGTTCTCCAGAAAAGGGCACTACCGGATCGCATACGGGGGTGACAAGGTTTATTTCCTGAGCTGCGCTGCCTGGTGGCGCATGTTTCGCCTGAGCGTCCACCTCCCCGACAGCGACACAGACTGAATGCGGGCCTAAGTTCGCGGTTCAGGCCGTTGAGCGGCATTGTCTACGCGAACCACATAGATATCTGAACGAATGAATTTCGGAAAGGACAAATACATGATCGATTTGAACGGGAAGCGTGCACTGGTAACCGGGGGATCGCGGGGTATCGGAGCCGCGATCGCGCTGGCACTAGCGGACAACGGGGCCGACGTCGCATTCACTTATCAGAACTCAGTTGAGAAAGCTGAAGCGGTGGCCAAGTCGATCGAGAAAACGGGGCGTCGCGCGGTCGCCATCCAAGCCGACAGCACCGACCCGGAGGCCATCTCGCGCTCCGTGAACGATGCCGTCTCGACGCTTGGCGGGCTCGACATCCTCGTCAACAGCGCAGCGATTGGTCACGCTGGAATGATCGCCGACCTTGACCTGCACGACTATCAGGCAGTGATGGACATCAATGTGCGAGCGCCGGTTTTTTTTGCGAAGGCGGTTATTCCGCATCTCGCGGGAGGGGGACGCATCATCACGATCGGTTCGGCCCTAGGGGAGCGGGTTCCGTTTACGGGCATAACGCCTTATGCGATGTCCAAGGCGGCACTTACCTCCTTCACCCGCGGCCTTTCGCGCGAGCTCGGCCCGATGGGCATCACCGTGAATCTTGTGCAACCTGGCGCAACCAATACGGATGCAAATCCGGCGGATGGCGAGACTGCCGATTTCCAGCGAAGCCTGACGTCCTTGGGGCGCTACGCCGAGCCACGCGAAATCGCGAACGCTGTGGTCTTTCTTGCCAGTCCCGCCGCAAGCATGATCACGGGCGCCACCTTGACCGTCGACGGAGGCGCAATCGCTTGAGCGAACTCGATGTTCTCTCAATGGTCAATCGCCTGCTGTGGCTGGTAAGGACGCATATCAATGAGTTCAGATCCTATCCTCCTAATGGTGGCACGGGCGCTATCGGGCGCTTGGACACCTCGCGCGCTTATTGAGAATAGGCGAAACGTTTTGGCGTGAACCTATGGACGTGCCAGTAATCCACTAGATGGAAAATTGAATATGACAGACAAGACATACAGCCGGATTCACATCTCTCGGGCTGGAAGCGTCACCAGAGTCACGATCGATAATCCGCCGGTGAACTTGCTTGATGTGGCTTTGATGGTTGAGATTCGCCACTATCTTCTATCCGTTCGCGACGACCCAACCATTCGCGTGATCGTCTTTCAGAGCGCAGATCCGGAGTTCTTCATCGCGCATGTCGACATGACGCTGATCGATGAGCCGCAGGCCTTCGACGAAGTCGCCCGCGATGCGCCTGAAGGCCTCAACCCGTTCCAGGCATTCGGCGAACTTCTACGGGAGCAGCCGCAGGTGACGATCATCAAGCTCGCCGGTTTCGCGCGCGGAGGCGGTGCAGAGTTCGTCGCGGCGGCCGACATGGCGTTTGCCGCCGAGGGCCGGGCGGGGCTGGCCCAGTGCGAGGCGTTGATGGGTATCACGCCCGGGGGTGGCGCTACCCAGTATCTGTCCAGTCGAATGACGCGCGGGCGCGCTCTCGAAGTGATCCTCGGCGCCGATCTTGTCGACGCTGCGACGGCGGAACGCTACGGTTGGATCAACCGGGCATTGCCGGCGGCCGAACTCGACGACTTCGTTGATCGCTTGGCGAACAACATCGCCGCATTGCCGGAGGGCGTGATTGCCGCAGCCAAGAAGGCCTTGCCCGCGGAAGACTTGCAGGAAGGTTTCCGTCGCGAGCACGACGCGTGGGCAGGCCTCTTCGAACGTCCCGCTGCCGCAAGTCTCATTCGGGGCGGACTCAAGATCGGTGCACAGACGAAGGACGGTGAGCGGAAACTCGAAGATCTGCTTCGTGGTCTGGAGATATGAGTTTCGCCAAACCCGCCGATTCCGGGCTTAGAGGAAGTTGGGGCATACAACAATGATTTCAGATCCTGTTCTCCCAATGGGCGGCACGAGCGCCATCGGACGCTTGACCGCCCGCGCGCTTCGCAGCGTTTACCCCGACAACGATTCTGCTCCTTCGATTAAGCGCATGGAGCCCTTGCTACCAAATGGCGACACGTGAATGTGACTATGCGACGGCTTACTCGGCCGGCACGCCCTCGCCTTCTTCGACCGCTTTGATCGCAGAACGCCGACCATGCGGCCGCCGAACCGGCCACCGCGCCTTCGGTTACTCCGCTTCCTCCAGCGGCAGCACGATGCCGTCCGGGTCCACCGCCAGACGTCCGGCGGCCAGCACGGCCTGGGTGCGGTTGGTGACGCCCAGCTTGCGCAGGATGGCGGTGACGTGGGCCTTGATGGTGGCCTCGGACACGCCCAGGTCGTAGGCGATCTGCTTGTTGAGGCGGCCGACGCCGAGCATCTGCAGCACCTTGAACTGCTGCGGGGTCAGGTCGCGCAGGCGCTGGGCGATCTCCTGCTCGTCGCGGGACGTGGCCGGTGCGTTGTGCGCTTCCTCCGGCGCCCAGCGCTCGCCTTCCAATACCACGCCGATGGCCTCGCCGATGGTGTCCGAATCGGCCGACTTGGGAATGAAGCCCAGTGCGCCATGGTCCAGCGCGCGGCGCATCACCGCCGGTTCCTCGCGCGCGGACACGATGACCACCGGCAACTGCGGGTGCAGCGCGCGCAGGTGCACCAGCGCGTTGAAGCCCTGCGCACCGGGCATGTTGAGATCCATCAGCAACAGGTCGGCATCGGGGTGCGCGTCCACGAGGGCATACAGCGCGTCGACGCTGTCGGCCTCATGCAGTTTCACGCCGGGCATGACCCGCTGCACCGCCCCGCGCAAGGCTTCGCGGAACAGCGGGTGGTCGTCGGCGATCAGCAGGGTGGGCATCGGTAGAGCCGGGATTGGAGATTCGGGAGTCGGGATGGAGACATCATGCCGCCCGGGGGAAGGAAACCCAAGCGTGGTGATGATGGGTACGGCTTCTTCGAATCCCGAATCCCTTCATCCCGAATCTCCGCCTCAGCGCACCTTGCGCTCCGCCACCAGCGATTCGACCACGGACGGATCCGCCAGCGTCGAGGTATCGCCCAGTTGCTCGGGCGCGTTCTCGGCGATCTTGCGCAGGATGCGGCGCATGATCTTGCCCGAGCGCGTCTTCGGCAGGCCCGGCGCCCACTGCAGATGGTCCGGGGTGGCGATGGGGCCGATCTCCTTGCGCACCCAGGCCACCAGTTCCTTCTGCAGTTCGTCGCTCTGCGCCTCGCCCGCCTTCAGGGTGACGTAGGCGTAGATGCCCTGGCCCTTGATGTCGTGCGGGAAGCCGACCACCGCCGCCTCGGCGACCTTGGGATGCGCGACCAGCGCGCTTTCCACTTCGGCGGTGCCGATGCGGTGGCCGCTGACGTTGATGACGTCATCGACGCGGCCGGTGATCCAGTAGTAGCCGTCCTCGTCGCGACGGCAGCCGTCGCCGGTGAAGTAGGTGCCCGGATAGGTGCGGAAATAGGTGTCGATGAAGCGCTGGTGGTCGCCGTAGACGCTACGCATCTGGCCGGGCCAGGAATCCAGCAGCACCAGGTTGCCCTCGGTGGCGCCCTCCAGCACTTCGCCACCGGCGTCCACCAGCGCGGGCCGCACGCCGAAGAACGGCAGCGTGGCCGAGCCGGGCTTGAGGTCGATGGCGCCGGCCAGCGGCGTGATCAGGATGCCGCCGGTCTCGGTCTGCCACCAGGTATCGACGATCGGGCAACGGCCGTCGCCGACCACGTCGTAGTACCAGCGCCAGGCCTCCGGATTGATCGGCTCGCCCACGCTGCCCAGCAGGCGCAGCGAGGCACGCGAGGTCTTCTTCACCGGCGCCTCGCCCTCGCGCATCAGCGCGCGGATCGCGGTGGGCGCGGTGTAGAAGATGGTGACCTTGTGCTTGTCGATGACCTCCCAGAAGCGCGAGACGCTGGGATAGTTGGGCACGCCCTCGAACATCACCGCGGTGGCGCCGTTGGCAAGCGGCCCGTAGACGATGTAGCTGTGGCCGGTGACCCAGCCGACGTCGGCGGTGCACCAGTAGACGTCGTCCTCGCGCAGGTCGAACACCGCCTCGTGCGTGTAGCTGGCGTACAGCAGATAGCCGCCGGTGGTGTGCAGCACGCCCTTCGGCTTGCCGGTGCTGCCGGAGGTGTAGAGGATGAACAGCGGGTCCTCGGCGTTCATGCGCTCGGGCTCGCATTCGGCCGGCTGCCCATCGACCACGGCGTCGAACCAACGGTCGCGCGGCATCTGCATGTCCACCGCGCCGCCGGTGTGGCGCACGACCAGCACGGTCTCGACGGAATTGGTGCCCGGCAGTTTGAGCGCGGCGTCGACGTTCGCCTTCAACGGCACCTTCTTGCCGCCGCGCAGACCTTCGTCGGCGGTGATGATCAGCTTGCTGCCGCAGTCGGCCACGCGGTCGGCGATGGAGTTGGGCGCGAAACCGCCGAACACCACCGAGTGGATCGCGCCGATGCGCGCGCAGGCCAGCATCGCCGCGGCGGCATCGGGGATCATCGGCAGGTAGAGGGTGACGCGGTCGCCCTTCTGCACGCCCAGCGCGCGCAGCGCGTTGGCCAGCTTGCAGGTGCGTTCGTACAGCTCGCGGTAGGTCACGCCGTAGGAAGGCGTGTCGGGGCTGTCCGGCTCGAACAGCAGCGCGACCTTGTCGCCGCGCGTGGCCAGCTGCCGGTCCAGGCAGTTGACGCTGGCGTTGAGCTCGCCGTCGGCGAACCAGCGGATATGGAAGTCGTCCAGGGCGTAGCTGACGTCCTTGATCCGGGTGGGCTTCTTGAACCATTGCAGCCGCTCGGCCGCCTGGCCCCAGAAGGCCTCCGGATCCTCGATCGAGGCCTGGTAGTCGCGCAGGTAGGCCTCGCGCGTGATGCGGGCCCTGGCGGCGAATTCCGGCTTGACCGGATACAGATCAGTCATGGCGTCCTCCCGAAGACGTTCGAAACAAGCGAAACAAGACAAGCGATTCTGACAGCAATGCCGTGCCGGCCGCGAGGACCGGACAAGCGCCCCGAGTTTGACGCATTCCGCCGTGCGGCATTGCAACATGGGGCTTAGACCTTGGTCTTAAATCCGCGCTCGCCGGCGCGGGCCGCGCATACGGAAACGTAACAACGACGGGACCTTGCGAGCGCGGCCGGGCACTTACGACTAATGGCGAATAGGCGCCGACGATGCTCTGGCGCAAGTCTGCAGTCCAGCCGCGCAACGCGGCCATTAGCCTTTCGGGAGGGGTTATGACCAAACGTTCCGCATCCATGGCGCGACGGCCGCTGGCCGCCGCGCTGTTCGTCGCACTGATCGCGCCGGGCATGGCGTTCGCGCAGACCGCGAAGGAAAAAGCGCTGGAGGCCCGCGTGGCCGAACTGGAGCGGCAGGTGCAACTGCTGCTTTCCTCGCAGCAACAGCAGCAGACGCAGATCTCCACCACGCAGGAACAGGTGACGCAGGTGCAGGCGGCGCAGGCCGCGCAGCCCGCCGCCGCGAAGCCCGGCATCCAGCAGACGCCGATCTCCGCCGGTGCAGGCCCCAATACGCGCTTCACGTACGGCGGCTTCATCAAGCTGGACGCCTCGGTCACCAGCACCAACGACGGCGACATCGCCGACGGCTCGGTCGGCCGCCTGTTCTACGTGCCCAAGACCATCCCGGTCGGCGGCGGCGCCGCCAGGGAAGGCGGGGCCAACACCGACATGGGCGCCAACTTCTCGCGCTTCTGGTTCGCCACCGACACCGACCTGGACAGCGGCGACAAGATCAAGAGCTACCTGGAATTCGATCTGTTCGGCGGCGGCAGCACCGCCTTCACCGGCAACGAAGTGGCCACCAACACCTATGCGCTGACCTTGCGCCAGGCCTACGTGACCTGGAACAACTGGCTGGCCGGCCAGGCCTGGACCAACTTCCAGGACACCGCCGCGCTGCCGGACACCGTGGACTTCCTGGGCCCGACCGAAGGCACGGTGTTCGTGCGCCAGGCGCAGTTGCGCTACACCAAGGGACCCTGGTCGGTCTCGGTGGAAAACCCGGAAACCGTGCTCACGCCCTACCAGGGCAACATGGCGCAGATCCAGGCCGACAAGGGCGCGGTGCCGGACTTCACCGTGCGCTACAACCCCAAGGGCGACTGGGGCCACTTCAGCGTCGCCGGCCTGGTGCGCCAGCTGAAGTACCGCAACGGTCCGGCCGACATCGACGAGGACAAGTTCGGCTACGGCATCAGCATTTCGGGCAAGTGGAACCTGGGCGCGAACGACGACATCCGCTACATGCTCACCGGCGGCGAGGGCATCGGCCGCTACGTCGGTCTGGCGCTGAACAACGACGCGGTGCTGGACGTGGACGGCAACCTGGACAACATCGGCGTGCTGGCCGGCTTCGTCGGCTGGCGCCATGCGTTCGGTCCCAAGCTGCGCACCAACGTCTTCTACTCGCGCGCCGAGTACGACAACGAGACCGCCCTCACCGGGCTGGGCATCACCAAGGGCGCGCAATCCGCGCACGTCAACCTGATCTACACGCCGTTGCCGAAGCTGGACGTCGGCGCCGAACTCATCTGGGGCAAGCGCGAACTCGAGAACGGCGACAGTGGCGAGCTGAACCGCCTGCAGACCCACATCAAGTACACCTTCTGAGGGTAACCCTAATGTCCAGCACAACCGCAAACGGGGCCGGCGCACCGGCCACGCTCACCCAGGGCCACAAGCGCGTCATCATCGCATCCAGCCTGGGCACCATCTTCGAGTGGTACGACTTCTATCTCTACGGCTCGTTGGCGGCCGTCATCGCCGTGCACTTCTTCTCGTCGCTGCCGTCCGGCTCCGCATTCGTGATGGCGCTGCTGACCTTCGCGGCGGGCTTCGCGGTGCGCCCGTTCGGCGCCATCGTGTTCGGCCGGCTGGGCGACATGATCGGGCGCAAGTACACGTTCCTGGTGACCATCGTCATCATGGGCATATCCACGTTCCTGGTGGGCGTGCTGCCTACCTACGCGTCCATCGGCATCGCCGCCCCCATCCTGCTGGTGGTCCTGCGATGCCTGCAGGGCCTGGCACTGGGCGGCGAGTACGGCGGTGCGGCGACGTACGTGGCCGAACATGCCCCAATGGGCAAGCGCGGCCTGTACACCAGCTTCATCCAGACCACGGCCACCATCGGCCTGTTCCTGTCGCTGCTGGTGATCCTGGGCTGCCGCAAGCTGCTGGGCGAGGAGGCGTTCAGCGCGTGGGGCTGGCGCATTCCGTTCCTGATCTCCTTCGTGCTGCTGCTGGTCTCGGTGTGGATCCGCATGAAGTTGAACGAATCGCCGATGTTCCAGCAGATGAAGGCCGAAGGTAAGCAGTCCAAGGCGCCGCTGACCGAGAGCTTCGGCACCTGGAGCAACGGCAAGATCGTGTTGCTGGCGCTGTTCGGTGCAACCGCCGGCCAGGCCGTGGTGTGGTACGCCGGCCAGTTCTACGCGCTGTTCTTCATGACGCAGACGCTGAAAGTGGACGCGGTGACGGCCAACCTGTTCATCGCGGCGGCGCTGGCGATCGCCACCGGCGGCTTCATCCTGTTCGGCTGGCTGTCGGACAAGATCGGCCGCAAGCCCATCATCATGGCCGGCTGCCTGCTGGCCGCCATCACCTACTTCCCAATCTTCAAGGGCCTGACCCACTACGCCAACCCGGCGCTGGAAGCGGCCGCGGCCACTTCGCCGGCCGTGGTGGCGGCGGACCCCGCCGACTGCTCGTTCCAGTTCGTCCCCGGCGAGCTGAAGGGCCACGTCAAGTTCACCAACTCCTGCGACGTGGTGAAGAACCTGCTCAACGCCCGCAGCGTTCCGTACACCAACGAGAAAGCGGCGGCCGGCACGCTGGCCAGCGTGCGCATCGGCGATAAGGTGATCCAGAGCGTCAACGTCAATGCGCTGTCGCCGGAAGAAGCCAAGGCGGCGCAGGACAAGCTGTCGGCCGATGTGACCGAGGCCATCAACGCCGCCGGTTATCCGGCCAAGGCCGACAACGACCAGATGAACAAGCCGATGGTGCTGCTGCTGCTGACCATCCTGGTGATCTACGTGACCATGGTGTACGGCCCGATCGCGGCGTGGCTGGTGGAACTGTTCCCCACCCGCATCCGCTACACCTCGATGTCGCTGCCGTACCACATCGGCAATGGCTGGTTCGGCGGCTTCCTGCCCACCACCGCGTTCGCCCTGGTGCTGTTGACCGGCAACATCTACTACGGCCTGTGGTACCCGATCATCGTGGCGCTGATGACGTTCGTGATCGGCACGTTCTTCCTGAAGGAAACCAAGGACGTGGACATCACGAAGTAACGCAACCCTCTCCCCCCGCGCCGGATTGCCCTCCGGCGCAACCTCGACGCCGGCCCTCGTGGCCGGCGTTTTCTTTGCGCCGATATGGAGCCAGAGGCGGGCCTGTCGGCATCTCTACGCCCCGACGCCCGAATCAGGCCGGCCCATGAAGCGGCATCGGCCTGGATGAGTTGTCAGATGCCGCCCCACCTCTCTACGCCCTGGATGGCACCGCAGTGCTGCTCTTCGGAAAGCGCGGCAGGTGGTCACTGGTGTCGAACCAAGGTACGCGGGAACTTGTCCAGACGTGGTCCTGCACCTGCACGCGGCCAGGCTCATCGAGGCTGCCGACGCAGACTTGCACCCGATCGCCCAGGACCTCCTCCCGCATGCCCAGCGTGCTGCCGCAGGACGAGCAGAATGCCCGCTCCGCGAACCGGGATGAGCGATACCAGCTTGGCTGCGAACCGAGCCATGCGAATGACTCGGCAGGGAAGTGGACGAAAGCGAGGGCCGGCGCGCCGGAATGCCTGCGGCACATCCCACAGTGGCAGATCACGCCACGGACAGGCTGGGAAGTAGCCCGGAACCGTACGGATCCACACAGGCATCCGCCCTCGAATATCTGACTATCGGACATGCGCGAACTCCGCGGCGCCTAACGCCTGGGTCGGGCCGACCCGCGAAGCGGTATCGGCTTGAATGAATTGCTAAGCATCAGCCTGTCCGACTTGGCGACGGCGGAAGCACGACGATAAGGAGCGTCGCCAGTGGTCCGATAAAGATTGAACCAAGCCACCAGCCAAGGCCACTTCGTCCCTTGGACTGAGCCAAGCCGGCATTGATAAGGGACAAGGTTCCCCAACCAACAAAGAATTCAGAACTCGCTTGCATGATCTCCCCTGTTCTTATGCCTAACGCCTGAAATCGGCTTGAATGGATTGTCAGGGCGCACCCGACGGCTCATGCTGCAAGATGTTGACGAGCTTGCCAAATGGATCCCGAACGTAGAACCGACGGACGCCCCAAGGCTCGCTTATGGGACCGTATTCAATAGGGGTTCCAGAGTCCTTGACTCTCCGAAGAGCCTCCGCAAGATCGTCCACCTCTATCGAAAGATCAGGAACTGGCGTGTCCGAACCGCCTTGACTGGCAATACTGACTTGAACCGTCATTTTTGACGCGGAAGCATAAGTGCGAAGCCAGCCATGATCCATGACCACATCGAGACCCAGCACCCCACGATAGAACGCATCTGCTGCCTCGACGTCGCCGGTCTCGATGTTGGCAACGATCCGTTGAATCTTCATCACAGTCACTCCAAAGAGAGCAGAGCATTGGAACACAAAGATCGCTTGTCTTCGGTCCCTGCCTGGAACGTTAAGGCATATGGTTACGACCCAAGCAACAACATGCAGGGCGTCGTGTCAGAGGATCTTGATTTCCCTTAGCCACTCGATAGCATCATCCATCCAGCGATCAGTGTCCGTGCCTTGCTTCCTGACTCCAAAAGCATGCCCGCCGGTCTCATAGATGATGAGCTTCACGTTCACGCCGGCTTTCTTCAATTCCCTCTCGTACACTTCCGAAAAATGGACCGGATCAACCGGGTCGTCTTTTGCATGTACGAGAAGAGTTGGTGGCACTTCCGCGGAAACCACAATGTCGGTATTGAGTTCTTGCGCCGCTATTTCCCTTGGAGTCTTGTTCTTGTGCTCCATCGTCATGTGCCCCGGATAAACAGGTATCGCGAAATCCGGACGACTGCTCACTTGATCGATTTCATCGACGGGATCGTACGATCGCTCCTTGAAGGCCGTGCTGGAAAGAACCGCCATATTCCCTCCGGCTGAAAAGCCCATGACGCCAATTTTATCGGGGTCTATGCCGTATTCATTCGCGTTGTGCCGAACGATAGAAATAGCCCTTTGAGCGTCTTGCAGCGCCATTGGAATATCAGGCGCCACATGCCTGTGAGCTTCCCGATTCCAATTGCATCCGGTATTGGGGACCCGATATTTCAAAAGAACGCAGGTGACGCCAGAGTCAGTCAGCCACTTGCATACATCGGCACCGTTGACCCCGATCGTGCTTTTCTGGCCAATCGCCAACGCTTTGTATCCGCCCCCTGGAAACACGATGACGGCTGATCGTGCGGAAGGAGCTTGTGGGTAATAAAGCAGGAATGTCGGATGGGTATTGGCCCACTCTTCGTTGGCAAGTTCTCTTATCCCGTCTTGCAGAACCTTGGAGTCTTCGGGCCATAACGGCACTTCTTGTGAATAGGTCGGTGCGGGCGAAGAATCGAGAGTGCCCCCTGGATGCGGCTGTGCGTCAACGGAACTGCCTATAGAAGGTCGTTCGGAGCTTGAGGCAAAAAGAGAAGAAGAAAGAGCCAATAGAAAGACCGCATCCAGAGTGCGAAGACGGAAGGGATACATTTGCGTTGTGTCCTTTGGCGTCTGGTGCTTTGAAGGCTTATCAGCAGGGCCGAACGCCTGAATCAAGCCGCGCCGCGAAGTGGCGTCGGCTTGAATGAATTGCTAGGCACTGGCCCCACCACCCGCACGCAGCCAATCAATTGCCTCTTGTGGGGCGCGAAAGAACCGCACATGCGGATGAGTAGAGTGCTCCAAGGCTAGCTCGGAGAATCGCTGCCCGTATGCGCTTGGATCAGGACATACGAAAGCGGTCTTGACTCCGTAGTTAACGAGCTTTTGTAGAAGCTCGCCCGCAACTCCGCTTTCAAGGCGAAAGAAATCATGCCCAACGTCATTCTCGGTCAGAAGTAGCCCATCCGTACCCAAGCACAGACTAATCGCGTCTGCGACCTGAGTCTTGTCTTGGATGACCAAGCGATGTTCCGAAGCGATTGTGATGTTCATCATGAATAACCGAGGAAACGATACCACTGCCTAACTACATTCGGACCCCGAATCCGGGGATAAGAAATTCGTGTCCAGCTTCAGTCGGACGGCAGTCAAGCAGATAAGGCTTGTTAGAACAACGGATTGGCCACTCATTGCGGGACCGCCTGCCGTCAAACCGGCATTGCGCCTCCCATGCATTCCGCCGGATAACCACGCCAACCCGCACGCCCACGACTGGAACCGACCGCCATCACCGCGGCGGCGCGGCCAGTTCCTTCTCGCTGAGGAATCCGTCGCCGTCCGCGTCCTGTCGCTTGAAGCGCTCGGCCAACTGGGCCAGGTGCGCTTCGCGGGTGATCGGCTTGCCCTTGCCGCCCGGCAGTTCGTCGGTGCCGAGTACGCCGTCCTTGTTGCGGTCCATGCGGTCGAAGGCGTAGCTCATCCACTGCTGGTACTCGGCCAGGCTGACGCGGCCGTCGCCGTCGGTATCCATGCGCGCCAGATAGTCGCTGGTGGCGGTGACCTGCGCATGCGCGGCAAAAGGCAAGCAGAGGAGGACGAGCGGAAGGCATCGCGGGTACATGCCGCATTGTAGAGCCGGGCTTGCCCGGTTCGGCAAGCGTGCCGGATCGCGAGGCGAATCGATTGAAGAACGAACGGGCCCACCTGCCTGTCGTTCGGAGGCAGACGGGATACCGCCTTTCGTCCAGTGCGTGGACGTGGCGAAACGTGCGGTCGCGACTTACGTCGCTCCTACAGGGGGACTAGTGCGCCAGTGCGTAGCCCTTGAGGCGGGCGGAATAGTCCTGCAAGGCGCGGATGCCGCTGGCCTCGGCTTCCTGGCACCAGAGCTGCAACTGCTTCAGCCGTTCGGAGGCGTCGTGGGTGCGGGCTTCCAGCAGGGCGGCCAGTCGCGCGCGGTGTTCCATCAGCGCGCGGATGCGCGGGCGCTGGGCGACCCACTGCTGCAGTTGCTCGCGCGCGTCAGGCTTCAGCCAGCGGCCGTCGTCCACCAGCCCGCGCCGCAGCTGGCGCGGCAGCAGCTGGCGCAGCCGGGCACCGGCCTGTGCGGCTTCTTCCTTCAACGCCGGCATCAGCACGTTGCGCTGGTAATCGGTCATGGCCTGGAAGCGGTGCGACAGCAGCGCCTTCAGCGTGTCGGTATCCGGCACGGCAATGTTCGGGCGGATATCCAGCGTGGGCGCCACGCGCAGCACCTTGGCCAGCCGTACTTTCTCCAGGCCCTTGATGACCGCCCAGCCGATGTCGAATTCCCAGCGCCGCATCGAGAAGCGCGCCGAGCTGGGGAAGGCATGGTGGTTGTTGTGCAGTTCCTCGCCGCCGATCCACACGCCCCACGGGGTGAGGTTGGTGGAAGTGTCGGCGGATTCGAAGTTGCGGTAGCCCCACCAATGGCCCAGGCCGTTCACCACGCCGGCGGCCCAGAAGGGAATCCACGCCATCTGGACGGCCCAGAGCGCGATGCCGGGAATGCCGAACAGCGCGAAATTCACCAGCAGCATCGCCGTCGGCCCCAGCGTGGCGTGCGGGGCGTAGAGATGGCGCTCGATCCAGTCGTCCGGCGCGCCCTTGCCGTACTGCTCGATGTCGGCCCGTTGCCAACGCGCCTCGCGGTACAGTTCCACGCCGCGCCAGAACACGTTGCCGATGCCCTTGGTCCGCGGGCTGTGCGGGTCCTCTTCGGTTTCCACCTTGGCGTGGTGCTTGCGGTGGATGGCCACCCATTCCTTGGTGATCATGGACGTGGTGAGCCAGGTCCAGAAACGGAAGAAATGGTTCAGCACGGGATGGAAGTCGACGCCGCGGTGCGCTTGGCTGCGGTGCAGGTACAGCGTGACCGAGAAGATGGTCAGCTGGGTGAATACCAGCAGCGTCACCAGCAGGCCCGCCCAACCCAGACCCAGCAGGCCACCGGTCAGGAACGGGAAGATCGCGTCGAACATGGCAGCCGGGCTCCGGGGGAACGAGGGCACGGAAAGGCCGTGCCGGCGGGACAATAATGCCGCCTGGCACGGCAAACTTCACCCGTCGCCGGCGTATGGTATTCAGATCCTTTCCGGCATCCCCCGCCCTGCCCTCATCCCGATGAACCTACCCGCCAGCCCGCCGCTCCCGACGATGGTCGCCCCGCTGTTCGAACTCGACCGCGCCACTGTGGTGCGCGGCCCGTCGCGCGTGCTGCGCGACCTGTCGCTGACGATTCCCCTGGGCCAGCACACCGCCATCCTGGGACCGAACGGCTGCGGCAAGTCGACCTTAATCAAGCTGATCAACCGCGAGCTCTACCCGCTGGCGCGCGAGGGCGATGCGCCGGTGAAAGTGTTCGGCCTGCGCCGCTGGAACGTCAGCGAACTGCGCAACCGCCTGGGCGTGGTGACCAGCGACCTGACCCACGACCTGCAGCAGATGCCGTTCCTGCGCGTGGAGGATGCGGTGGTCACCGGCTTCTTCTCCAGCTTCGTGGTGCCGCCGCACCGCGAGGTCGGCGCCGACATGCGCGAGCGTGCCCGCAAAGCGCTGGCCGACGTGCGCGCCACCGCGTTGGCGGACCGGCAGGTGGCGGAACTCTCCACCGGCGAGATGCGCCGCGTGCTGATCGCCCGCGCCCTGGTGCACGAACCCGAGGCGCTGCTGCTGGACGAACCCACGGCGGGACTCGACCTGGTGGCGCGGCAGCACTTCCTCGGCCTGATGCGCGGCCTGGCCCAGCGCGGCATCACGCTGGTGCTGGTGACGCACCACATCGAGGAGATCATCCCCGAGATCGACCGCGTGCTGCTGCTGCGCGACGGCACGGTGTACGCCGACGGCGACCGTGCCGCCACGCTGACCGAGACGCACCTGAGCCACGCCTTCGGCGGTCCGGTGCAGGTGCGCCGCGATGGCGACTATTACGGAGCCTTCCCCGGCCATGCCTGAACTGCCCGAAGTCGAAACCACCCGCCGCGGGCTGGCGCCGCACATCGAAGGCCGCCGCATCCAGTCGGTGACGCTGCGCCGGCCCGACCTGCGCTGGCCGATCCCGCCGGAAGTGGCGCGCGACCTGCCGGGCCAGCGCATCGAGGCCGTGCGCCGGCGCGCCAAGTACCTGCTGGTGGATACCGCCGCCGGCAGCGCGCTGCTGCACCTGGGCATGTCCGGCAGCCTGCGCGTGCTGCCGGCCACGATTCCGGTTTCCACGCACGACCACGTGGACATCGCGTTTGCCGGCAGCGCCGGCAAGCCGGGTCGCGTGCTGCGCTTCAATGACCCGCGCCGCTTCGGCAGCCTGCTGTGGCAGCCGCTCGGCGAGGTGCACCCGCTGTTGCGGGGACTGGGGCCGGAACCGCTGTCGGACGACTTCGACGGCGACTACCTGTTCGACCTGAGCCGTGGCCGCAGGGCGCCGGTGAAGACCTTCCTGATGGACCAGGCGGTGGTGGTGGGCGTGGGCAACATCTACGCGGCCGAGAGCCTGTTCCGCGCCGGCATCTCGCCGCTGCGCGCGGCCGGCAAGGTCTCGCGGGAACGCTACGCGGCGCTGGCCGGCGCGGTGAAGGCGATCCTGACCCATGCCATCGCCCGCGGCGGCACCACGTTGCGCGATTTCCTCAGCCCCGACGGCGCGCCGGGGTACTTCGAGCAGGAACTGTCCGCGTACGGGCGCGGCGGCGAGCCCTGCCCGCGCTGCGGGCGGCCGATGAAGCAGGCCAGCATCGGCCAGCGCGCCACGGTCTGGTGCGGGCACTGCCAGCGCTGAACCGGCGCCCGCCCTTCCGCCTACACATCGCCCTCCCCGATTGACGTTATATTCCTCACCTTGGCGTCTGGGGAAGAGAGATGGCCGATACACCCGATATCACCCTGTGGCTGGACTCGGCCCGGGGCGGCGACCGCGCCGCGCTGGACCGCGTGCTCGCCACGCTGTACCAGGAACTGCACACCATGGCCCGCCGCCAGTTGTCGGGGCAGCACGGCTACACGCTCGATGCGACCGCGCTGGTGCACGAGTCCTACCTGAAGCTGATCGGCAGCGGCGGCAACGCCAAGTTCGAGGATCGTGCGCACTTCTTCGCCTATGCCGCCTCGTCGATGCGCAGCGTGGTGGTGGACTACGCGCGCAGCCGGCTGGCGCGCAAGCGCGGCGGCGACCTCAAGCGCGTGGCCGACATTCCCGAGGAAGTGGAAGGCCACCTGCGCCTGGACGAGGACATGCTGGCGCTGAACGACGCGCTGGAGAAGTTGTCGCTGGCCGACGAGCGCCTGGCCCAAGTGGTGGAAATGCGCTACTTCGCCGGCCTTTCCGAACTGGAGATCGCCGAACTGCTGCAGCGTTCCGAGCGCAGCATCCGCCGCGACTGGCAGAAGGCGCGGCTGTTCCTGCTGTCGGCCATGCAGGAAAACTGAGGCACGCCGTCGACCTTCGCGATGGACGCCGAACGCTGGCAACGCCTGTCCCCGCTGCTGGACATCCTGCTCGAACTGGAGCCGGAGGCGCGCGCGCACCAGCTCGAGATCCTGCGCGCCGACGACCCGGCGATGGCCGGCGAGCTCGAGCAACTGCTGGCGCTGGAAGACGGGAACGAAGGCTTCATCGACCAGCCGCTGCTGGACAAGCCGGGCCAGCTGCAGCCGGGCACGCTGATGGGCCCGTACCGCCTGGAGTCGATGCTCGGCGAAGGCGGCATGGGCATGGTCTGGCTGGCCTCGCGCGCCGACGGCCTGTACCAGCGCCGCGTCGCGCTGAAGCTGCTGCGCCCGGGGCTGGCCGACCCCAACCTGCGCCTGCGCTTCACCCGCGAGCGCGAGATCCTGGCGCGGCTCGAGCATCCCAACATCGCCCGCCTGCTGGACGCCGGCGTCGGCAGCGAGGGCCAGCCGTACCTGGCGCTGGAATACGTCGAAGGCGTGCCCATCAACGAGTACTGCGCGGCCAACAACATCCCGCTGGATGGCCGGCTGGAACTGTTCCTGCAGGTGTGCGAGGCGGTCAGCCACGCGCACGCCAACCTGATCGTCCACCGCGACCTGAAGCCGTCCAACATCCTGGTCACGCCCAACGGCGACGTGCGCCTGCTGGATTTCGGCATCGCCAAGCTGCTGGACGACCCGGAACCGGCCCCCGTCCACCCGCGCACGGAGGTCCGCGCCTTCACCCTCCACTACGCCGCACCGGAACAGGTGCGCGGCGAGCTGGTCACCACCATGACCGACGTCTATTCGCTGGGCGTGGTGCTGTACGAACTGCTGGCCGACACCAAGCCCTACCGCCTGCGCCGGCAGACCGACGCCGAGTGGGAAGAAGCGATCCTGGCCGTCGAGCCGCTGAAACCTTCCGTCGCCACGCTGCGCACGACCGACGGCTCGCGCACGCGCTGTCCCGAGACCCGCCGCAGCGCGCGCAAGCTGGTCGGCGACCTGGACAACATCGCGTTGAAGGCGCTGGCCAAGCAGCCCGAGCACCGCTATCCCTCGGTGGAGGCGCTGTCGCTGGACCTGCAGCGCCACAGGGAAGGCCGCCCGGTGCACGCACGGCCGCAGAGCGTCGGCTACCGGTTGCGCAAATACCTGTCGCGCCACCGGTGGGCACTGGCCGGCGGCAGCGTCGCCGGCTTGGTGCTGGTGACCGCGCTGGCCGTCACCGCCTGGCAGGGGCGCCAGGCCATGCGCGAAGCCACCCGCGCGCAGGCCATGCAGGACTTCGTGATCGGCCTGTTCGACAACGCCAGCGCCTCGCAGCAGGGCAGCACTTTCGATGCGCGCGAACTGCTGGCCGCCGGCGAGCGCCGCGGCGATCGCGAACTGGCCGGGCAACCCCTGGCCCATGCCGAACTGCTGGGCCTGATCGCGCGCCTGCGGCTGGGCCTGGGCGATTACCGCCAGTCGCTGGCCCTGCTGGAAAAACAGGCGCGCCTGCTGGCAGGCCTGGACGATGCCCCCGACAGCCTGCGGCTGGAGTCGGCCACCCAGCACGGCCGCGTGCTGCGCCTGCTGGGCCAATCCCGGCAATGCCTGACGGTGATGGCGCCGATGGAATCGCGGCTGTCCGTGCTGCAGACGCGCCTGCCGCTGCCGGTGGCAGAATTCCAGTCGCAGAACGGCCGCTGCCGCAGCGATGCCGGCGAGCGGCAGGTGGCGCGGCAGATGTTCGACCGGTCGCTGGCCCTGCGCCGCGACCTGAAGGACGAGGCCGGGGTCGCCGAGAACATGCGCGACCTAGCCGCGCTGGAGGCCGAACTGGGCAATGCCGACACCGCCGTGCGCGGCTACCGCGCCGCGCTGGCCCACCTGCAGGCGCATGGCTACGGCCGGCTACCACTGGCCGTGGAGATCCAGCGCAGCCTGGCCATGCTGTACCGCAACCGCGGCGAGACCGACGCCGCCCTGGCCATCCTCCAGCGCGCGCGCGACCTGGCCCAGGAAATCCACGGCCCGCAGCATCCCGTCACCCAGGCGCTGCGCCGGCACATCGCCGCCGTCCACGTGGACCTGGGCCATCTGCGGCAGGCGGAGGAGGAATTGCGCGGCCTGCATGCGCTGACCCTGGAATCCATGGGGCCCAACCATCGCGACACCGCATCCAGCTGGAACGCACTGGGCATCATCGCGTGGGAGCGCGGCGACTACGACACCGCCGTGCGCGACGTGGGACAGGCCGTGGCGATCTGGCGCGCGCCCGACAGCGCGCAGATCCTGCCGGGCGGCCTGTTCAACTACGGCATGGTCCTGCACAGCGCCGGCCGCAACGACGAGGCCCTGGCCGCGCTGGAGGAATCGCGCCGCGTGCGCGCCGCGCAGATCGGCGCCAGCCATCCGCTGATCGGCGAGACCGACCGCCTGATCGGCGAAGTCCTGGCCGCCAAGGGCGACCTGGCGGGCGCCAGCGAGCGCTTCGACCGCGCGGTGCGGCTGACCCGCGTCGGCTTCGGCCCGGACCATCCGCGCACCTGGTTCTCGGAACTGTCGATGGCCCGCCACCAGACCCGGCTGGGGCGCCCCGCCGATGCCCTGGAATCCCTGCAGGTATTGGCGAAGCACGCGGGCGGAGGCAGCGAGGCGCCCAAGCTGCGCTGGCTGGCGCGCGCCTACGCGGCCGAAGCGCGCTGCCGCCTGGGCGAAGGCGATCGCGCGCGGCAGGAACTGGATGCGCTGATCGGCGAACTGCGCATCCAGCAGCCCGACGGCGGCGTCATCCCGCGCGAAGCCGCCGACATCCGCGCCGCCTGCCGCTGAGGCCGGCCGCTGAGGCCGCTCAATCCAGTGGCAAAGGCGCCTGCAACGGGTCGATGCGGCCCTCGCCGCGGGCGATCCTCTTGAACTCCGCGCGACTGACCGACACATAGCGCTCGTTGCCGCCGATCTCCACCTGCGGGCCCTGCTGCACGGCATGGCCCCGCTCGTTGACGCGCACGGTCATGGTGGCCTTCTTGCCGGTATGGCAGATGGTCTTGATCTCGCTCAACTCGTCGGCCCAGGCCAACAGGTACTGGCTGCCCTCGAACAGCTCGCCGCGGAAATCCGTGCGCAGGCCGTAGCAGAGCACCGGGATGCGCAACTGGTCCACCACCTCGCTGAGTTGCCACACCTGCGCGCGGGTCAGGAACTGCGCCTCGTCCACCAGCACGCAATCCAGCCGACCATGCGCGGCGATGTCGTCGCGGATCCGGGTTTCCAGGTCGTCGTCGCGCTCGAACGCCACCGCATCGGACCGCAACCCGATGCGCGAAGCCACCACGCCGGCCCCGGCGCGGTCGTCCAGCCGCGGCGTCAGGATCGCCACCCGCATCCCGCGCTCGCGGTAGTTGTGCGCCGACTGCAGCAGCGTGGTCGTCTTCCCGGCATTCATCGCCGAGTAGTAGAAGTAGAGCTTGGCCATGCGGCATTGTAGACCGCCCACCGGCGGCCACCGGTGGCGCACAGCACCTGCATCACTTGCCGGGCTTCTCGGCGTCCTGCACCTGCACGGGACTGCCGACGTCCACGTTGCCGCCCTGCGGCTTGCTCCAATAGCTGTCCTGCGTGCACCAGTACTGCTCGGGCTCCCAGTACTCCGGCGCGTACATTATCGCCCCGGGAATTTCCTCGCCAGCAGCCGGACCGGTCATCGGTTTGACATACAGCCCCACACCGACGTAACCCGTGCGGCTGCCGGTGATGGTCGTGCGCACCTTCAGCAGTTGTGCTTCCATTCTGGGCTTGGCGAGACGGTCGGCGTACTGCTCGAAAACCGACTGGCCGCGCACGACAGCGTCCGCACGCTGTGTCTCGTCGAGCATGCTCCAATAAAGCTCCCGCTGATATAGGAAGTCGTGGTACATGCGCTCCGCGGCCAGATCCATCCACACATAGGCGAGTGCGCGATCGGATGCGGTGCCCAAGCCGTCCCAGTACATGTGGGCCACCATCGACTGGGAGAACTTGTCCGCATACGACGCAGCTTGCTTGAAGCTGCGCATTGCCTCCGCATACTTGCCCTCGCGGTATTCGCCCAGCCCGATGCTGCGCCACCGCAGGTCGGGGTGCGCCTCGAAAAAGCCGTCCGTCATGATCTCTGCGGGAACCGGTTTGGCCGGCTTCTTCCGGCAATCCTCTGTCGTCGAAGGAACCGATGCCCACGCCGGCACCGAGATGGCCATCGACAGCAGCAATGCACTGTCCTTCAAACGCATTGTTTCTCTCCCTAGATGTGTTCCTGAGGGATCAGTACCACCACTCACGGCAAGCCGCAAGTCTCCTACGAGCTCGTGGAGACCATGCTCGGCCCGCTACAATTCTCTCCAGCATGCACGGCCTCAACCCCCCACAACGCGCCGCCGTCCTGCACAGCCAGGGCCCCCTGCTGGTGCTTGCGGGCGCGGGCAGCGGCAAGACGCGCGTGATCGTGGAGAAGATCGCCCACCTGATCTCGGCCGGGCACTTCCCGGCCAGGCGCATCGCGGCCATCACCTTCACCAACAAGTCGGCCAAGGAAATGCGCGAGCGCGTCGCCAAGCGCATCAGGGGCGACGCGGCCGAGGGGCTGACCATCTGCACCTTCCACGCGCTGGGGCTGAAGTTCCTGCAGATCGAGCACGCGGCGGTGGGCCTGAAGCGCGGTTTCTCGATCTTCGACGCCGACGACGCCACCGCCCAGGTCAAGGACCTGATGTACGGCGCCAAGCCCGACGACATCGAGATGGCGAAGAACCTGATCTCGCGGGCGAAGAACGCCGGCCTGTCGCCGGAAGAGGCGCTGGCCGAAGCGCGCAGCAACCGCGAGAAGGAGGCCGCGCTGCTGTACCAGCGCTACCAGGCGCGCCTGACCACGTTCAACGCGGTCGACTTCGACGACCTGATCCGGTTGCCGGTGCAGGTGCTGGAGAACCACCCCGAGATCACCGCCGCGTGGCGCGAACGCATCGGCTACCTGCTGGTGGACGAATGCCAGGACACCAACGACGCGCAGTACCGGTTGCTGAAGGCCATTGCCGGCGAACGGGGCGATTTCACCTGCGTGGGCGACGACGACCAGAGCATCTACGCCTGGCGCGGCGCCAACCCCGACAACCTGCTGCAGATGGCGAAGGACTATCCGAAGCTGCAGGTGATCAAGCTGGAGCAGAACTACCGCTGCAGCAACCGGGTGCTGCGCGCGGCCAACGCGCTGATCGCCAACAACCCGCACGAGCACCCGAAGAAGCTGTGGAGCGACCAGGCCGACGGCGACCGCATCCGCGTGTGGGAATGCCGCGACAACGACCACGAAGCGGAGAAGGTCGCCGCCGAGATTTCCTTCCTGCAAACCGCGCGTGGCGCGGCGTGGAGCGATTTCTGCATCCTGTTCCGCGGCAACCACCAGTCGCGGCCGCTGGAAAAGGCGCTGCAGCTGCTGCGCATCCCCTACCACCTGACCGGCGGCACCGCCTTCCTGGAACGCCAGGAAGTGAAGGACGCGCTGTCGTGGCTGCGGCTGCTGGTGAACCCGGACGACGATGCCGCGTTCCTGCGCGCCGTGCAGTCGCCCAAGCGCGAGGTCGGCGCGACTTCGTTGGCGAAACTGGCCGAGATGGCCCAGCACGCGCGTCTGCCGATGTCGCGCGCCGCCGAATCGATGGGCGCGCTGAAGGCGCTGCCCCCGCGCGCGGCCAACGGCCTGAGCGCGTTCAACGACATCGTGCGCGACCTGCGCCGGCACGCCGAGGAACTGCCACCGGCCGAACTGGTGCGACGCCTGAGCGAGCGCTCCGGCCTGCTGGCCGACCTGCGTGCGCAATGCAAGGACGAAGCCTCGTTCCAGCGCCGGCGCGCCAACCTGGACGAACTGGCGGACTGGTTCGAGGGCGGTCCGCGCGGCAGCAACGCCGGCGACCTGGCCGCCCAGCTCGCGCTGCTGTCGCGCAACGACAAGGACGATGGCGGCAACCAGGTGCGGCTGATGAGCCTGCATGCGGCCAAGGGGCTGGAATTCCGCTACGTCTTCATCGTCGGCTGCGAGGACGGCACGCTGCCGCACGAGACCAGCGTGGAGGAAGGCAACCTGCAGGAAGAACGCCGTCTGATGTACGTGGGCATCACCCGCGCCAAGGAGGCGCTGTGGCTCAGCCACAACCGCGAGACGCGCCGCTTCGGCGAACGCATGCGCCTGCAGCCCAGCCGCTTCATCGACGAACTGCCGGCGGAGGAACTGCAACGCGACGGCGCCGACCCGGTGGCCGACGCCGAGCGCAAGAAGGAACGCGCCAGCGCCGGGCTGGCGGCGATCCAGGCGTTGTTCGACTGAGCGACCCCGCCGCCTCTTGTGGGAGCGACGTCAGTCGCGACCGCGGAAATGAAGATCAGCCGCGGATTGACGCAGATCGGCGCGGATAAGGCTTTTGATCCGTGGCATCCGGACCGATCCGTGGCCACGGCTTTTCATTTCCCCGGTCGCGACTGACGTCGCTCCCACGGATAGGCGCACGGGTGGCGTGCGCAAGGTACGCTTGCGCGCGGATCATTGGGAGATATGGACGATGACGCGCAACAGCCGCATCTGGTGGTTGATCGGTTTCCTCATCGCCTTCGTGGGCATGGGGTTTCCCTACTGGCGGTTGCCGGTGGCACAGGCCGGGCTGCCCGACGCCCTGTACGGACCCGGGCTGGCGGCGGTGGCCGTGGTGGCGCTGCTGTTGCGGGCCTTCGGTACCGGTCGATTCCTGCAGGTATGGCTGCTTGTTGCGGCCGCGGTGCCGGTCGCCGTCGCGGTACGCATCGTTGCGAACATCGTGGATCAACCCGGCGCGCATCTGTTCTGGCCGTTCGAGCTGGCCATCGCGGCAGGGCTGGGGCTGGCGGCCGCCTTCGCCGGCACGGCCATCGGCAGTCTGTTCCTGCTGCGCAGCAGCCGGCGACCCGGGTGAAACCGTTGTTCGTCGCGAGGACATCCCGCCGACGATGCATCGACGCGTTCCGTGTCCCGTGCTTTTCCAGGGGATGCCTGCGGCTTCAATCCCCGCGCGCCGCCAGCAATTGGGCCAGTTGCTCGCGCAGCGCGGCCACTTCGTCCTCCAGCGCCGCCACGCGCGCCTCCAGTTCGGGCGACGCCGGCTCGGACGCGGTGCCCGGCGACGGGCGCGTGGAGATCGCTGCCACGTCCACCGGTCCGCACAGCAAATGCATGTAGCGGTCCTCGCGCTGGCCGGGGCCGCGCGGGATCTGCACGACCAATGCGGGCTGGCGTTGGATCAGGCGGTCCAGCTGGTGGCGCACGTCCTCGGCGTCGGCGAACTTGAACAGCCTTTCGCTGCGCGCCAGCAGTTCGTGCACCGTCTGCGGGCCGCGCAGCAGCAGCAATCCGACCAGCACCACCTGTTGCTGCGGCAGGCTGAAGAACGTGGGCGCGCGGTGCTCGTAGCGCTCGGCGCGCGAGGAGAACACCTGCCGTGCCAGGCCGCGCTGCTCCAGCTGCCGCAGCGCGTGGTTCACCGCGCCCACGTCCAGCGCCATCATCGGTTCTCGCGCGGTCTTCTGGTTGGCGGCCGCCTGCGCGGCGTTGACCGTCAGCGGATAGGTATCGGGCGTAGTGGCTTCCTTCTCGATCAGGCAACCCAGCAGACGGGCTTCGGCGGTCGTCAGCGGTTCCGGCAGCGCGGTGGCGGCGTCGGCCATGGGGACATGATCCTGTGTGCAGCGGGGCGGGCAGGATATACCGGACGCCCGTCCGTTCCGGCCATGGCTTCCTGTCGGAACGACGCGCGCAACACCGGTCGGCTAGAATCCGCGCATCCCGGATACCGGATTTCCCATGCGCTTTTCCCTGCTTTCCGCCGCTCTGGCAGTCTCGTTGTTGACCCTGTCCGCCTGCAAGCGCACCGAACCCGCGGCGCCCCCGGCCCCCGCCGCGACCGCACCTGCCACTAGCACTTCCCACGACAACCTCAACGCCGTGGCCTGGGTGCAGGCGTCGGTGGAATACAAGGCGCTGTCCACGCAGACTTTCCGCGCCGCCGCCGACCATCTGGACACGGCGCTGAAGGAGAAGCACTGGGATGCGCTGGTCCCGGAGGAACGCGGCAATGCCGCCGCCGGATTGAAGCCGGCCGTGGTGATGGACGTGGACGAGACCGTGCTGGACAACTCGCCCTACCAGGCGCGGCTGATCCGCGATAGCAGGGAATACGACGAAGTCAGCTGGGACCAATGGGTGGCCGAGAAGAAGGCCAGGCCGCTGCCGGGCGTGGTGGATTTCGCCAAGGCCGCCAACGCCAAGGGCGTGACCATCCTGTACATCTCCAACCGCGCGGTGCACCTGAAGGAAGCCACGCTGGCCAACCTGCGCGAGGCCGGCCTGCCGGTGGCCGACGACAGCGTGTTCCTGGGCCTGGGCACGGTGCTGGAAGGCTGCGAGCAGAACGGCTCGGAAAAGAACTGCCGCCGCCGCCTGGCCGGGCAGAAATACCGCGTGCTGATGCAGTTCGGCGACCAGATCGGCGACTTCACCGAAGTGGTCGCCAACACGCGCGAAGGCCGCCAGGCGCTGTTCGACGAATACGACGACTGGTTCGGCGAACGCTGGTGGATGCTGCCCAACCCGACCTACGGCTCGTGGGAGCCGGCGCTGTTCAACAACGACTGGGCGCAGCCGGCCGCCGCGCGCAGCCAGGCCAAGCGCGACGCGCTGGACTACGCGCCGTGAGCGCACCGGGCCCCGTCGCGCTGACGGCGCGCGAACGCCTGATCTTCGCGCTGGACGCGCCGTCCGGCGCCGACGCGCTGGCGTGGGTGGACCGGCTGGGCGACGCGGTGCGGTTCTACAAGATCGGCATGGAACTGCTGGCCAGCGGCGACTACTTCACCGTGCTGGACGAACTGGCGCGGCGGGACAAGCGCGTGTTCGTCGACCTGAAGTTCTTCGACATCCCCGCCACCGTGGCCGGGGTGGTCCGTGGCCTGTCGCGCTGGCCGGTCACCTACTGCACGATCCACGGCTGGCACGCCGGCATGATGGAAGCGGCGGCCGCCGCGCGCAGCGGCGAGATGCGCCTGCTGGCGGTCACGGTGCTGACCTCGATGGACGGCAACGACCTGTCCGCGATGGGCATCGGCGGCGAACCGGCCGACATCGTCGTGCAGCGTGCACGCGCGGCGCAGGCCGCGGGCATCGACGGCGTGATCGCCTCCGGGCAGGAAGCCGGTCTGATCCGCGCCGCCACCGGCCCCGGCTTCTCCATCGTCTGCCCCGGCATCCGCCCGGGCGGCCCGGTGGGCGACGACCAGAAGCGCACCGTCGGCGTGGCCGAAGCGTTCGCACGGGGAGCGGACGCCATCGTGGTGGGCCGACCGATCAGCCGGGCCGACGATCCGCGCGCCGCCGCCGAGGCCATCCAGGCCGAGATTGTGGAAGCGTTCAAATAAAATCAATAAGTTATATGGATCTATTTCAGGTGTTGCCTTAGCATCCGGGCGCAGGTAGGCTGTGCGCATCCGGCCCACGGGCCGGAGATGTGCCACAACACTTCGTCCTCCGGCTTCGGCCGGACTTCAGGAGGCCCGCTGCTTCGCAAGAAGCACGGCCTCCTTTTTTATTGCCCGCGCGGCGCGCCAAGTTGCGACACCCGTGCTTGCCCCCCACCCGGCCGGCCGCGAAGATGCGGGGCGACTGGGGAGTCACCACCACCATCATGATGCCGATGCCGTCCGGGTTCTCGCTGCGGGTCCTTGCCGCGCCTTTGCTGGCCGCGTCGCTGCTGGCCGGCTGCAAGAACAAGCCGGCGGAACTGGCGGGGGCCGCCAGCGAGCCGGCCGCGGCCGTGCGCCAACTGGCCGGCCACGTGCAACGCAACGATCTGGTGGCGTATGCGCGCGATGCCGTCCCGGCGGACATGCAGGCCCCGCTCGAGGCGGCATGGCGCAGCGGCCACAGCCGCTGGCCGCTGACCGAACTGCCGCTGGACGACCAGTTGGTGCCGTTGCTGGCCGCGCTGGCGGAGAAGGATTCGGAAACCACGCTGCAGCGCAGCTTCGAGCGCCAGTTCGCGCGCCAGGAGCGCGACCTGAGGGAGGCCGCCCGCACGCTGGGCCTGTTCGGCGTGCAGTACGTGAAGCACGAAGGCGACTACACCGCCGAGGAACGCGACCACTACGCCCAGATCATCGCCGCGCTGAGCGACTGGGCCCAACGGGCGCCGCTCGCCGACCCCGCTCTGGCCCGCACCACCCTCGCGAAACTGGCCGCTGCCGCGCGCGAAAGCGGACTGACCAGCGAAGCGGCCCTGCAGGAAGCCGGCATGCAGGACAGCCTGCGAAGGCTGGCGCCGTTCTTCGTCGAAACCAAGGCCACCTTCGCCCGCTACGGCCTGCCGCTGGACAGGACCTTCGCCGACCTGCGCACCGGGCTGGTCGAGCAGAAGGGCGACACCGCCACCGTCCGCATCCACTATCCGCTGGGCGAGCACGACATCGACACGGTGGTCACGCTGGATCGCCGCAACGGCCGCTGGTATCTGAGCGACACCCTGAGGCACGCCGAAGCCGTGCTGGCGGAAGTGCCGGCACCCGCTCCGCCCCAGCCGCCCGGCGCCGCTCCCATCGAGCCACCGCCCGCTCCAGAGGAAGGCGGCCCAAGGCCGTGACCGGAGGGCCACGCCTGGCGAGAGGCAACCGCAAGCTCGGCTGCCTCCTCGGCCTGCTGGGCCTGGCCGTCGCAATGCCGGGAGCGGCCCACCCCGGGGGCCTGAACAAGGAGGGCTGCCACAACGACCGCAGGACCGGCGGCTACCACTGCCACCGCGCCCCGCTCCCGGCGTCGCCCGCGCCTGCCGGCGGCGCGGAAGGAGGGCGACCGTCGTTCGCACCCGCTGGCACGGACGAGAAAAAAGCGCCACCCGGCCGCGCTTTCCGCAATTGCGACGAGGCGCGCGCCTACGGTGCCGCACCGGTCCGGCGGGGCGATCCGGGCTATGGGCCGCACCTGGACCGGGACAACGACGGGGTCGGTTGCGAACCTTACCGGGGACGTTGAGCCCGTCCCTGTCCGGGTCCGGGGCATGCGGAGCGTCGCCACGGCCGGCGTCCTTCGGCTGTAACCGCTTCCCAGCCGGCCATGACGCTGGGCCATAATGCGTCCGATGCCTGAACAGAATCCCCTGCCCTTCCCGGACGAACCCACGCCACCGCCACCGGACAAGAAGCCGGAACCGAAGGCCGGGCCAGAACCGGAAGCCACGCCCACCCCGTCCGACGCCGCGACCGCGCCGGCGTTGCCGGTGCCCGTTGCCGCGCCCCCGCGCCAGGCCCGCCGCCCGTGGTGGGCGCGGCTGATGAGCCGGCTGGCCGATCCGTGGCTGGCCCTGAACATCGAGCCGGGAGCGCCCGCCGACCTGCTGGACGGCCGCCCGGTCTGCTACGTGCTGGAAGACTACGGCCTGTCCAACGCGCTCATCCTGGACCGCGCCTGCCGCGATGCCGGCCTGCCCTCGCCGCTGCTCCCATTGCCGGTGTCCGGCAATCCACTGGGCCGCAAGCGCGCCTACGTGGCGCTGTCGCGGCGCAACGCGAGCACCCTGATCCCGGACCAGATCAGCGCCAAAACCCACTCCGGCTCGCTGGCCAAGCTGCTGGACGCCCACCGCGCCAGCCCGGAGCTGGACGTGCAACTGGTGCCGGTCTCGATCTTCGTCGGCCGCGCGCCGGACAAGCAGAGCGGCTGGTTCTCGGTGCTGTTCTCGGAAAACTGGGCCATCGTCGGCCGCTTCCGCCGGCTGCTGGCCATCCTGCTGAACGGCCGCGGCACCATCGTGCGCTTCGCGCCGCCGGTGTCGCTGAAGGACACGGTGGCCGAAGGGCTGGACCCCGAACGCACGGTGCGCAAGCTCTCGCGCGTGCTGCGCACCCACTTCCACCGCATCCGCGAAGCGGTGATCGGCCCGGACCTGTCCACGCGCCGGCTGCTGGTGGACCAGGTGCTGGCCGCCGAGCCGGTGAAGGAAGCCATCGCCGAACAGGCCAAGCGCGACAAGAGCAAGCCCGAAGAGGCGTGGAAGAAGGCCCATGCCTACGCGTGGGAGATCGCCGCGGACTACTCCAACCCGGTGGTGCGCTCGGCCAGCTTCCTGCTGTCGCACGTATGGAACCAGATCTACGACGGCGTGCTGGTCCATCACCTGGACAAGTTCAAGGAGGCCGCGCCGGGGCATGAAGTGGTCTACGTGCCCTGCCACCGCAGCCACATGGACTACCTGCTGCTGTCGTACCTGCTGTACGAGCGCGGCATCGTGCCGCCGCACATCGCCGCCGGCATCAACCTCAACCTGCCGGTGGTGGGCACCATCCTGCGCAAGGGCGGCGCGTTCTTCATGCGCCGCAGCTTCCGCGGCAACCCGCTGTATTCGGCGGTGTTCACCGAGTACGTCGCGCAGCTGGTCTCCGGCGGCTACTCGCTGGAGTACTTCATCGAAGGCGGACGCTCGCGCACCGGCCGGCTGCTGCCGCCCAAGGGCGGCATGATCTCGATGACCGTGCGCGCGTTCCTGCGTCAGCCGCGCAAGCCGGTGCTGTTCCAGCCGGTCTACATCGGCTACGAGAAGCTGCTGGAAGGCAACAGCTACCTGGACGAACTGAGCGGCCGGCCGAAGGAGAAGGAATCCATCTGGGCCGTGCTGTGGGGCATCCCCAGGGTGCTGCGGCAGAACTACGGCCAGGTGGTGGTGAACTTCGGCGAACCGATCCCGCTGAACGATGCGCTGGCCCGGCACGCGCCGGAATGGGACGGCAGTCCCGTTGGCGAAGAGGAAAAGCCGGCCTGGCTGTCCGACACCGTCGATGCGCTGGCGCAGCAGATCCACGTCAACATCAACCGCGCCGCCGACGTGAACCCGATCAACCTGCTGGCGCTGGCGTTGCTGTCCACGCCCAAGCACGCGATGGGCGAGTCGGACCTGATCGCGCAGATCGAGTTGTCGAAGAAGGTGCTGGCGGAACTGCCGTATTCCGACCGCGTCACCGTCACCCCGCACACGCCGGACCGGATCATCGGCCACGGCGAGGAAATCAACATGCTGCAGCGGACCCGGCATCCGCTGGGCGACGTGCTCAGCGTGGACGGCGACACCGCCGTGCTGATGAGCTACTACCGCAACAACGTGGTGCACCTGTTCACGGCCTCGTCGTGGATCGCCTGCTGCTTCCAGAACAACCGTCGCATGAGCCGCGCCGGCGTACTCAGGCTGGGCCGCACGCTGTACCCGTTCCTGCAGGAGGAGCTGTTCCTACCGTGGACCGAGGACGAATTCGCCGAGCGCATGGACCGCACCATCGACGTGTTCGTCCGCGAGGGCCTGCTGCAGCTGGTCAACGAGGACGATGGCGGCATCCTGGCACGCAGCGCCGGGCAGACCGACGAGGTGTTCCGCCTGCGCGCGATCGGCCATTCGCTGCAACAGGCTTTCGAGCGCTACTACATCGCCATCTCGGTGCTGGTGAAGAACGGCCCCGGCAAGCTGGGCGCCGCCGAACTGGAAAGCCTGTGCCAGCAGGCCGCGCAGCGGCTGAGCCTGCTGTACGCGCCGGCCGCGCCGGAGTTCTTCGACCGGACCCTGTTCCGCGGCTTCATCCAGAAGCTGCGCGAACTGAAGCTGGTCTGGCCGGACGAGAACAGCAAGCTGCTGTTCGACGACCGCCTGGACGCCTGGGCGCGCGACGCCAAGGCCATCCTGGGCCGCGAGCTGCGCCACACCATCGAGCGGGTCAGCCCGGAAGCCGCGGTGGTGGAACCGCAGGCCGCGCCCGTCGAATAGCACCGGCCTGCCCTCGGGCCGACAGCAGGCATCCCCTCGTCGCGCGCGGTCGCGCACGGAACCATTCCACGCCCGCCCGGCGCGGCCCACCGCAACACCGTGCAGGACCGCGGATACCCCTGCCGGTGCACGCATCCCCGTCTGCGTGGGACGGCTCTGCTATAACTGCCATCGGGGGCGGGGAAACTCCCGGGCCAACGGCAGGGGGACGATCATGGCCGATCACGGCGCGTTCGGCGCGCTGCTCGAATCGCTTTACGCCGCGACGCTGGAGCCGCAACGGCTGGAAGAATTCTGCGCGCGCTTGGCGGGCGCGACCGGCAGCCACATCGGCGCCATCATGGTGCAGGACGTGCACCGCCACGGCGGGCGACTGGACTTGGTGGTGGGCGCGGATCCGGTGGAAGCGGCGCGCTACGAGCGGGAGTTCGCCGCGGACAACCTGTGGGTCCGGCGCAGCGTCGACCAGCTGGCGACGGGTGCGGTGCTGGACAGCGACGACTTCGTGCCGCGTGGTGAACTGCGCCGCAGCCGCTACTACAACGAATACCTGCGTACCGGCGACGTCGAACAATCCGTCGCGCTGTGCGCGCATTTCGACGGCCGGAACGTGGTCACCGCCACGGTATGCCGGTCCGGGCGGCTGCCCGCCTATTCGGCGCGGCAACTGGAACTGATTCGGCAGGTGGCCCCGCACTGGGTCAACGCCTACGCGATCATGCGCAGGCTGGAAGGCTTGCAGGAACGCGTCTCGTCGCTGGAGGCGGCGCTGGAACAGACGCCCACGGCCATGTTCGCACTGGCGTCCAACCTGCGGCTGCTGCGCGCCAACGCCAGCGGCGAGCGCCTGCTCTCCCAGGGCGTGCTGCACTGCGCGCTGGGGCGCCTCTCCATCCATGGCTGGCAGGACGTGATCCTGCAGCAGTTGCTGTCCAGGACCCTGCACTCGGGCGCACGCGCGGGCGACGCCGAACGGCTGGTGCTCAAGGACGGCGACGGCAACAGCCTGGCGCTGACGGCGCACCCGCTGCCTCCTCCCGCGGCGACGGGCGACGCCGCGCTGTTCGTGTTCGTCCAGCCACTGGGCGCGCCCGTCCTGCTGCAACTGGAACGCGCGCTCCAGCAACTCTTCGGCCTGACCGAACCCGAGCGCCGGCTGGCCGTGGCCCTGCTGCGACACGCCGACCTTGCCCTTGCCGCGCAGGAGTGCGGAATCGCCCTGTCCGCCGCGCAGACGCGGTTGAAGGTGGTATTCGACAAGACCGGCGAGCGCAGCCAACCGTCATTGATGCGCTTGCTGGCCGCCTTGCATGCCCTCTGCCCGTGAAACAGGGCCGGTACGCAAGCCCGGCGGCCGCGTTCACTCCATCGCCTGGAAGGTACGGGCCAACCACGCCTTCGCCGCCACGGCGCGCGCCGGTTCGCGCACCAGCCTGTGCAGCGGGGAGCCGCATTCGGACAGGTGCGGCTCGTCCTCCACCACCAGCGCCATCCGCAGCAGGTCCACGCCGCCGGGCAGGATGGCCGGCGGCAGGTATTCGCGGAAGCCGTAGTGTTCGAACACGCCGTGCAGGAACGGCTCGCAGGCCAGCAGGCAGAAGTGGACGCGCGATTCCTGCGCCCAGCGGTAGGCTTCTTCCAACAGCTTGTCGACGACGATCTTGCTGCGCTGGTCGGCCTGCACGGCGAAGCGCGTGCCCACCGCCACCTTGGGCAAGGGCCAGGCGCGGGCGAACGCATCGACCTGGAACAGGCTGCCGTATTCCACCTGCACCGCCGGCGAGCTGAAATCGTGCAGCCGCAAGGTGGCGATGGCGTACGCATCCTTCTCCACCAGCACCGTCGTCCCGCAGCCGTCCAGGCCATCGGCCACGCGCTTGCTGCGGTCGCCGAACTGCCCCTGCTCGTGGAAGTAGACCTCGCGGCGCAGGCGCGGCACGTCGCCCAGCGGTTCGCCCGGCAGGATGCGCCGCACCCGCAGGCCCAGGCCGGCCGTGGCCTGCTCGGCGGAGGCCGTCGCGGCCACGGCGGCGCGGCCGGCGGCCGGCGTACGATGAAGGATGCGCTTGCCCTGCTCCATGCCACTCCCTTTACCGTGCGGGCGTAAAGCGCCCACGGCGATGCATTGGGAGCCGCGGCGCCGGCAGGACGGCATGCGGCCAGTCGTAGGGAAATTCCCCACACCCCTGGATCCAAGCAAGCATCGGGCCAACTGTCCTCCGGCCGGACCCGGGCATGCCCGGCCGCGCCGGGCCCTCAAGAATGGCCATCCCGCGCGGCAGGCCCGTGGCAGCGGGGCGCGGGCATCGGTCGCCGGGTGACGTCCTGGGTCAGATTCAGCCTGGGACGGACCGCCGGAAACGGCCCTCGGGGCCCCCGGGTCAGGCCGGCTCGTCGGGAATCAGCGCGCTCTCCAGCCGCGCGATGCAGTCCTTCAGCCACAGTTTGCGCTTCTTCAGCCGCTTGACGGTCAATTCGTCCGCGTCCAGGTCGGCCACCAGCCGCGCGATGGCCTCATCCAGCTCGCGGTGTTCGAGCTTGAGTTCGGCGACCTTCCGGGCGATTTCGGACGGATTGCTGGCTTCCACTGCGGCAGCGTACACCGGCCGCGGCCGGACCGTCACCGCGGCCGGCCGGTACAATGCCCGGCTCATGAGTGCCGTCCTGCCCCTGCCCGATCCGATCCCGCGCCGCGCGGCCGCCGACCCGCGTCGCGTCGCGCACGAACACGCCAAGCTGGCCAAGCGCCTGCGCCGCCAGGTGGGCCAGGCGATCGCCGATTTCGGCATGATCGAGCAAGGCGACAAGGTCATGGTGTGCCTGTCCGGCGGCAAGGACAGCTACACGATGCTGGACATCCTGCTGCAGTTGCGGAAGAAGGCGCCGGTGGACTTCGAACTGGTCGCGGTCAACCTGGACCAGAAGCAGCCCGACTTCCCCGCGCACGTGCTGCCGGAATACCTGGCGTCGGTCGGCGTGCCCTACAGGATCCTCGAGCAGGACACCTATTCGGTGGTCACCCGCGTGGTGCCGGAAGGCAAGACGATGTGCTCGCTGTGCTCGCGCCTGCGCCGCGGTGCGCTGTATGCGTACGCCGAGGAACAGGGGTTCACCAAGATCGCGCTGGGCCACCACCGCGACGACCTGGTGGCCACCTTCTTCCTCAACCTGTTCTTCCACGCCAAGCTGTCCGGCATGCCGCCCAAGCTGCTGTCGGACAACGGCAAGCACGTGGTGATCCGCCCGCTGGCCTACGTGCGCGAGGACGACATCGCCGCCTACGCGCAGGCCAGGGCGTTCCCGATCATTCCCTGCAACCTGTGCGGCAGCCAGGAGAACCTGCAGCGCAAGCAGGTCAAGAAGATGATGGACGCGTGGGAACGCGACACGCCCGGCCGCATCGAAACCATCGCCCGCGCGCTGGGCGACATCCGTCCCTCGCAGCTCAGCGATCCCAGGCTGTTCGATTTCCTGTCGCTGGGCCATCGCGACGGCGCCGCGCTGCCGGATGCCCAGGCGTGGCTGGCCGGCAATGCCGGCCGGGAATCGGGAATGGAGAATGGGGATCCGTAGAAGCTTACGGCCCCTCGCACTTCCGACTCCTGCACCGATTACCTGCTGTTCCGTTTCCCTATTCCCCCTTCCCCACTCCCGGCCTTTCGATGTTCTTTCGCAATCTGACGCTGTTCCGCTTCCCCACCTCGCTCGACTTCACCCAACTGGACGAACTGCTGCCGGAGGCCGTGCTGAAGCCGGTCGGGCCGCTGGAACTGTCGTCGCGCGGCTTCATCTCGCCGTTCGGCCGCGGCGAGGAAGCGCTGTCCCACCGCATCAACGACGCCATCTGGCTGAGCATCGGCGGCGAGGACAAGATCCTGCCCGGCGCGGTGGTCAACGACCTGCTGCAGAAGAAGCTGCAGGAGATCGAGGCGAAGGAAGGCCGCAAGCCCGGCGGCAAGACCCGCAAGCGGCTCAAGGACGACCTGCTGCACGAACTGCTGCCGCGCGCCTTCGTCAAGCCCTCGCGCACCGATGCGCTGATCGACCTGGAACACGGCTTCATCGCCGTCGACGCCTCCTCGCGCAAGACCGGCGAGAACGTGGTATCGGAAGTGCGCCGCGCGCTGGGCAGTTTTCCCGCGTTGCCGCTGAACGCCGAAGTCGCGCCGCGTTCGGTGCTGACCGGCTGGATCGCCGGCGAACCGCTGCCCGAAGGCGTGTCGCTGGGCGAGGAATGCGAACTGAAGGATGCGATGGACGGCGGCGCGGTGGTGAAGTGCCAGAACCAGGAACTGCAGAGCGACGAGATCGCCAAGCACCTGGAGGCGGGCAAGCAGGTCACCAGGCTGGCGCTGGTACTGGACGACCACGTGTCGTTCGTCCTCGGCGAAGACCTGATCGTGCGCAAGCTGAAGTTCCTCGACGGCGCCGTGGACCAGTTGGAGAACACCGAGCACGACGACCTGCGCGCCGAACTCGACGCCCGCTTCGCGCTGATGGCCGGCGAAGTGAAGCGCCTGTTCGTGGTACTGGAGAACGCGCTGAAGCTGAGCAAGGTCGATTGATCTCCGCATGCAGGAGCGCCCCATGGGCGCGATAGGCGCGATATCGGGTAGCCCGTGGAAAGCATCGCGCCCATGGGGCGCTCCTACGGCTAACATGGTGCCATGCGCTCGTTGCTGCTCCGCCGCCTGATCGCCCGCACGCCACGCAGCGTGGAACGCGACATGGTGGAACTGCCGCTGGACGATGGCCGCACCCTCACCGTCCAGCGCGTGCGCGATCCTCGCGCCAAGCGCCTGAAGCTGAGCGTGGACGAGCGCGGCGCGCGGCTGACGTTGCCGCTGCGCGCCAGCCTGGTGTCCGGGGAACGCTTCCTGCACCAGCATCGCGACTGGCTGGCCGCCCAACTGGCCCGCCATCTGCCCGACGACGACGCGTGCGCGCTGGTGCCCGGCCAGACCACGCACCTGCTGCTGCGTGGCGCGTCCCTGCCCTTGCACTGGCGCGAAGGCCGCTTCGCCCGGATCGAGCTGCACGACGATGGCGTGCATGCGCAGTGGCCCGCGCGCGCGAACGCCACCACCCTGCGGCGCACGCTGCGCGCGTTCTACGAAGCCCAGGCCCGCGCCGACATCGGCCGCTGGCTGCCCGGCTACCTGGCCGGCCTGCCGCGCGCGCCACGCCAGGTCCGGCTGAAGGTGATGTCCTCGCAATGGGGCTCGCTGAGCCCGGACGGCACGCTGGCGCTGGACCTGGCGCTGGTGCTGGGCCGCCCATCCGCCTTCGAGTACGTGCTGGTCCACGAGCTGTGCCACTTGCTGCAGGCCAACCACTCGCCGGCGTTCTGGCGCGAAGTGGAGGCCCGCTGCCCCGCCTGGCGGGACGAGCGCGCGTACTTCCATGCCGAAGGCCGCCGGCTGAAGGCCACCCTGCACCGGCTGCTGGCCGAGGACTGATCCGGCGCGATCCCTGTCCTGAAAGCGACCGATATCTCGGTATTACACAGGTGAGCCGGGGAAAGGATGGGCCGGACAGGCGCCGCCCCCTTCCCGGTCTTTACCTTCGCCGGGGAAGCGCCATGACCTACTTCGCAATGCCTCGCCCAACCACCGAACCGGACACGCATCGCGATGCGGACGGCTCCGCCGTTCCGCCCGCACTGGCCACCTTCGCGCTGTACTCGATGCACTCCCCGGAAACAGCCGCCAGCATCGCCGCGCGCCGCGCGCTCATGAGCCGGAAAGGCCTGTCCGTGGAGGAAGCGAACCAACGCGCACAGGCGCGTCGCCGCCAGGCCGGCCGGATCGGCCGCTTCAATGCCACCGCGGTCCTGCTCTCGCTGGCGGCGCTCATGGGCACGGCGCTGGCCTGGATGGGCAGTACGCGGGAATCGCAATCCTGGCTGCTGATCGGCTATGGCGTCGTCGGCATCGTGTGCATCGCGGCGCTGGCCTGCCTGACGCGCGTGCCCGCGGCGGCGCGGCAGCCCCTCGAACACTACTACCTGCCCGACGAGCAGCTGGCCACGGCCGAGGACATCGTCCTGCTGCGGCGGTTGGCCGGCGACGATCCCGAACTCGAGGCCATCACTTCCACCTGGTGGCGCAGTCCCGCCCCCATCCGCAAGGCCGACCTCCGGCTGGCGCTGGACCTGCAGCGCGCCAAGTCCGGATCGGTCAACCGCGCAGGAAATCGCCGATGACGGCCGCCACCGCGCCCGGATCTTCCATGTGCAGGTGGTGGGTGCCGGCGATCACGTGCAGGCGTCCATCGGGCAGGAGGTTGGCGCGCTGCGTGCGCAGCGGTTCCGGGAAATACGCCTGCGGCGGATCGGCGTAGACCACGGCGGTGGGACAGTCGATGCCGGCCACGAGCTGGCCGAGTTGCGCTTCGCCCAACCGCTGCGGCGTGGGCAGGGTCAGGCGCGGATCGCTGCTCCACACGTAGCCGCCGTCCACTTCGCGCACGCCACGCTCCACCAGCAGGCGCGCGGCGGTCTCGCCCAGTTGGTTAGCCTGCATGCGCGCCCGGACCGGCGCGGCCAGGTCGGCGAACACCCGCAGTTTCTTGCCCGGCAGCGCGCGCGCCGCCGCGATGGCCTCGCGCCAGCGGTCGGTGGTGCGTTCCACCGTTTCGGCCAGGCCGCCCAGCGCTTCGATCGCCACCAGCCGTCGCACGCGCTGCGGCACCGACGCCGCCACCAGGCTGGCGATGCCCGCGCCCATCGAGTGGCCCAGCAGCGAGAACGTCTCCCAGCCCAGCGCGTCGGCGATGTCCAGCACCGCGTTCACCGCCACGCCGCTGGTGTATTCGGCGCCCGGCGCGAGGTGCGCGCTGCGGCCATGCCCGGGCAGGTCGGGCGCGACCAGATGGAGACCAGGCAGGTGCGCCGCCAGCGGAACGAAGCTGGCCGCGTTGTCCAGCCAGCCGTGCAACGCGATCACCCGTGGACTGTTCTCATCGCCGCCGCGCAGGCCGGCGATGCGGCCGATCGGCGTGGCGACCTCGAACTCGCGCAGGCTCAAGCGCCACCTTCCCCGGCGCGGCGGGCCAGCGCCGCCAGCGCGTCGGCATGCGCGTCGCCGGCGTTGAGGCAGGGGATGTAGCGCAGCTCGCCGCCCAGGTGCGCGAACTCCTCGGCGAAGCCGATGCCCACTTCCTCCAGCGTCTCCAGGCAGTCCACCGCGAAGCCCGGGCACACCACGTCCACCTTGCGCACGCCGCGCGCGGCCAGTTCGCGAAGCGTCGCGTCGGTGGCCGGTTCCAGCCAGCGCTCCTTTCCGAAACGCGACTGGTAGGTCAGCGTCCACGCGTCGTCGCGCAGCCCCAGCATCGCGACGATGGCGCGGGTGCTGGCCTCGCAGCGCTGCGGATACGGGTCGCCGTTGCGCGCCACGCGCTGCGGCAGGCCGTGGTAGGAGAACAGCAGGTGCTCGCCGGCGCCGCGCGAAGCGCGCCATGCGCGGATCGAATCGACCACGGCCGCCAGCCAACCGGCATCGCCGGAATAGTCCTCGATGAAGCGCACGTCCAGCCCGGCGGCCTCGCGCAGGACGACATCGCGCACCGATTCGGTGGTGGTGGTGGAATACTGCGGATACAGCGGCAGCACCACCACGCGCCGCACGCCGGCGGCACGCAGATCCTTCAGCCGCTGCGCGAGCGCGGGCCGGCCGTAGCGCATCGCGTCCTCCACCCGCCACTGCGGCAGCCGCGCCTGCATCGCCTCGGCCAGCCGGCGGGTATGGACCGCCAGCGGCGATCCTTCCGGCAGCCAGATGCTGGCGTACTTGGCGGCGGCCTTCGGCCCGCGCAGCGGCAGGATCACGCCGTGCAACAGCGGATACCACAGCACGCGCGGGATCTGCACCACGCGGGGGTCGCGCAGGAATTCGGCCAGGTAGCGGCGCACGGCCGGCGCGGTAGGCGCTTCGGGCGTGCCGAGGTTGACCGCCAGCAGGGCGGTGATGGGTGCGTCGGGCATGCGCGCATTGTCTCAGACCGCGCCATCGCTGCCGATCCGCATCGCCGATCGCAGCGATCGGGCGGCCTGTAGGAGCGCCCTCGGGCGCGATGCTTTTCGCTCGTATGCTGGAAAGGAGCAATGGCATCGCGCCCGAGGGCGCTCCTACATGGGATGGCCATCGGTACGATGGCCTGGCGTCAGCGCCGATTCATCCGTTCGCGCCTATTTTCAAGCGGTTGCAGTAATTTGCTGCCAATCCGCATTCGGAGCCCGCCATGAACCGCACCTCCCGCCGCCTGTTGCCGCCCACCGCCCTGGCCCTGGCCGCGGCCCTGTTCGCCAGCCAGGCCATCGCCGGGCCGAAGGAAGACGAACGCGCCACCAACGCGGTGCGCGTGCTGACCGAGATCCAGAAGATTCCCGAACAGGGCATCCCCGACAAGCTGCTGGACGAGGGCAAGGCCATCGTCGTCATCCCGGACACGCTCAAGGCCGGCCTGGTGGTCGGCGGCCGGCGCGGCCATGGCCTGATGTCGGTCAAGAATCCGGACGGCGCCTGGTCGCAACCGGTGTTCGTCAAGCTCACCGGCGGCAGCATCGGCTTCCAGGCCGGCGTGCAGTCGTCGGACGTGGTGCTGGTGTTCCGCAACGACCGCAACCTGGACAACATCGTCAACGGCAAGTTCACGCTGGGCGCCGATGCCGGCGTCGCCGCCGGTCCGGTCGGCCGCAACGCCGCCGCCGCCACCGATGGCCAGCTGAAGGCGGAAATCTGGTCGTGGTCGCGCGCGCGCGGGCTGTTCGCCGGCGTGGCGCTGGATGGCGCCGTGCTGCAGATCGACGACGACGCCAACGTGGCCGTGTACGGCAGCGCCGCCACGCCGCGCGCCATCTTCGAGGGCCGCGCCGGCCATCCGTCCGATGCCGTGGTGGTGTTCCGCGACCAACTGGAGGAAGCCACCGCCATCGCGCGCAGCGCGCGCGGCACCCAGGGCACGCCCGCGCAAAGCGGCGCCACCCAGGCGCATGCCGCCTCCCATGTCGCCGCGCCGGTGGTGGTCGAGCCCCCCGCGCAGACCGACGGCTTCCAGCCCGTGCAGGAAGGCGAAGTGCGCACCGAGCCGCTGAACGGCACCCCGTAACGGAAGTAATGGGCCCGGAGTCCTCATTCCCGGGCCCGGCCTGCGTTATCCTGAGCGCCCCGACTTTTCCTGCGAGTACACCATGGGCGGTTTGAGCATCTGGCATTGGATCATCGTGCTGGTCGTGGTGCTGCTGGTCTTCGGCACCAAGCGCCTGCGCAATGCCGGCCAGGACCTGGGCGAGGCGGTCAAGGGCTTCAAGAAGGGCATGAAGGACGACGACAAGCCCACCGGCCAGCTCGACGACAAGTCGCGCGGCGAAGACGCCGGCGCGACCAAAGAGCGCGACCGCGACGCCAACTGATCCGGCGGCACCCCGGCCGCCGCCATGTTCGACATCGGTTTCAGTGAACTGCTGGTCATCGCCATCGTGGCGCTGATCGTGCTGGGCCCCGAACGTCTGCCCAAGGCCACCCGCCTGGCCGGCCTGTGGGTGCGGCGCGCGCGCGCGCAGTGGTATTCGGTGAAGGACGAGCTGGAGCGCGAACTGGCCGCCGAGGAACTCAAGCGCAGCCTGAAGGACACCCGCGACGCGCTGCGCGACACCGAGCAGAAGATCCGCGAGAGCGCCAGCGAGACCGAGCGCCAGTTCGACGAGATGCGCCAGGCCGTGCGCGACGACGCGCGGGCATTGCGCGAGGACGTGGAATCGGCCGTGTCGCCGGACGCGCCGGCGAATCCGCCCCCCGATCCGCTGCCCGCGCCGACCCGGGACGCCGAGGAGTCCGCGCCCGCGGAAACCCCCGCCGACCAGGACCGCGAGGTCGGCACCACGCCCGACCTGTTCCCGCCCAAGGAGCCCCGCGATGAACCGCGAAGCCCCTGAGCAGGAAGCCGAGAGCAGCCTGCTGGAACACCTGATCGAACTGCGCACGCGGCTGGTGCGCGGACTGATGGGCGTGGGCGCGATGCTGCTGGTGCTGCTGCCCTTCGTGAGGCCGCTCTACGACCGCCTGGCCCTGCCGCTGGTCTCGCAGCTGCCGGCCGGGCAGATCGCGCCGATGATCGCCAGCGACCCGACCTCGGGTTTCTTCGCGCCGATCAAGCTGGCGTTCTTCGCCGCGCTGTTCCTGTCCTCGCCGTGGCTGCTGTACCAAGCATGGAGCTTCGTCGCGCCGGGCCTGTACAAGCACGAGAAGCGGCTGGCGGTGCCGTTGCTGGTGTCGGCCATCGTGCTGTTCTACGCCGGCTGCGCGTTCGCCTATTTCCTGGTGCTGCCGGGCGTGTTCCATGCGCTGACCGTGTTCACCCCGGACATCGTGACCATCGCGCCGGACCCGGCGAAGTACCTGGACTTCGTGATGGTGATCTTCCTGGCCTTCGGCGTCAGCTTCGAGCTGCCGGTGGCCCTGGTGATCATGGTGCTGCTGGGCTGGGTGACGCCCAGGCAGCTGCGCGAGGCACGCGGTTACGCGGTGGTGGGCGTGTTCGTCATCGCCGCGCTGATCACCCCGCCGGACGTGGTGTCGCAGCTGATGCTGGCGATCCCGATGTGCCTGCTGTACGAAGCCGGCATCCTCGTCGCCGGCTGGCTGAAGAAACCCGGCGAGAACGAGAACGAAAGCCCCGATCCGCGATAGGGATGGACCGGGTCCACTCTCCCGCGCACGCCCCGATCCACCCGTCCCCGCGTTCGCCAACGCGATCCGTTCCCCGTATCGCGATCGGTGCCGCCCCCGCAACAGGACGTCGAATCCGATGAGGCGAGACTGATGTTCATCCGGCAGTTGAACTATCTGGTGGCGCTGGCGCAGGAGAAGCACTTCGGACGCGCCGCGGCCGCCTGCCATGTGTCGCAACCGGCCCTGTCCGGCGCCATCCGCAGCATCGAGCAGGAACTGGGCGTGGTCATCGTCCAGCGCGGCCGGCGCTTCGAGGGATTCACCCAGGATGGCGAACGGGTGCTGGCGTGGGCGCGGCGCGTGCTGGCCGACTGCGAAGGGCTGCGGCAGGGCGCGCGCGCCAACGAGGACGATCCGGTCGGCATCCTGAGGATGGGCGCGATTCCCGCCTCGCTGCCGCTGGTGCCGCAACTCACCCAGAGCTGCCTGCGCAAGTTCCCGCGCATGCGGCACGAGATCTACACGCTGTCGGCCGCCGAAACGCTGACCAAGGTCGCCAACTTCGAGCTCGACCTGGGCCTGAGCTACCTCGACGACGAGCGGCTGCTGGGCGCCTTCGAGACGGTGCCGATCTTCCGCGAACGCTATGTGCTGGTGGCCGGCGACCAGGCGATGTTCGAAGGCGCCGAATCGATGCCGTGGGCCGACGCGGCGACCCTGCCGCTATGCCTGTTCACGTCCAACATGCAGTGCCGCCGCGGCATCGACGGCGCCTTCGCGGTGGCCGGCGTGGTGGCGACGCCGCAGATCGAGACCGATTCGATGACGGCCTTGTGCGCGCATATCCGCCATGCCGGCCTCTACAGCATCCTGCCCCACAGCGCGCTGTGCCTGGCCGATTCCGCGCAGCAGCTCTCGGCCATCCCGATGTCGCCGGAGATGCGCCGCGACATCGGCCTCGTCCTGCTGGACCAGCAGCAACCGCGCGGGCCGCTGCTGCAGGCCGCGCTGCAGAGCTTCCGCAGCCTCGACCTGCAGCGCTGGGTCGATACCCACGTGCAGCTGTGACGCGCCGCCGCGGCCCGCGCGATCTCTCCGTCAATGGAAAAAGTTCGCCGCGCTGAGCACGGTGCGGTAGACACCCCAGGCCAGCGGAATGCCCACCGCCGTCCAGGCCAGCGCCAGCAGGACCGGACTGCTGCGATGGAACGCGGCCGTTTCGCCGGCCGCGCCGGGCGCGACCGCCGCGGAACGATCGTGGGCCAGGCGCCTTTCCTCGGCCAGTTCCGCCTCGGTCATGAAATGCTTGGGATCCAGCGGCCGGATCAGCAGGTTGCACAGCAACCCGATCGCCAGCATGCCGACCAGGATGTACATGGTCTGGTTGTAGACCTGCTCGCGCGGGATGCCGATGGCGAGCTGGTAGTCGCGCATGTAGTTCACCACCACCGGCCCCAGGATGCCTGCCGTCGCCCAGGCCGTCAGCAGGCGGCCGTGGATGGCGCCGACCATCTGGGTGCCGAACAGGTCGGCCAGGTAGGCCGGCACCGTCGAGAAGCCGCCGCCGTACATGCTCAGGATGATGCAGAACGCGGCGACGAACATCAGCTTGCTGCCGATTCCCGCGCTGATCGGGATGCTCGCGTAGAGCAGCCCGCCCAGCACGAAGAACACCACGTAGGTCATCTTGCGTCCCAGCCTGTCGGAGAAGCTGGCCCAGACGAAGCGCCCGCCGATGTTGAACAGGCTGAGCAGCGCGGCGAAGCCGGCGGCCACCCCGGCGATGGCGGTCAGCTGGTCCTGGTCCAGGTCCGCGATGCGTCCGGGCACGCCGATCAGGCTGCCGCCGAACACTTCCTGCAGCATCGGGCTGGCCATGCCGATCACGCCGATGCCGGCCGAGACGTTCATGCACAGCACCATCCAGACCAGCCAGAACTGCGGGATCCGCCAGACCCTGCTCACGTGCACATGGCGCTGGGTGATCATCGTGTTGCCGGCCTGCGACGCCGGCGGGGTCCAGCCCGCCGGTTTCCAGCCCGACGGCGGCACCCGGTAGGCCAGCGCCCCGCCCACCATGAACACGAAGTAGGCCAGCGCCATGACCACGAAGGTCGGCACCACGCCGACGTCGGTGGGCGTGGCGAACAGCTTCATCAATTCGGCCGCCAGCGGCGAACCGATCATCGCGCCGCCGCCGAATCCCATGATCGCCATGCCGGTGGCCATGCCGCGCCGGTCCGGGAACCACTTGATCAGCGTGCTCACCGGCGAGATGTAGCCCAGTCCCAACCCGATGCCGCCGATCACGCCCGAGCCCAGCAGCATCAGCCAGAACTGGTGCAGGTGCACGCCGAGCGCCGACAGCAGCATGCCGCCGCACCAGCACAGCGCGCTGATCACGCCCGCCTTGCGCGGGCCGGCCCGTTCCAGCCAGCCGCCCCAGATCGCCGCCGAACTGCCCAGCAGCACGAAGAACAGCGTGTACATCCAGCCCAGCGTGGAGATCTTCCAGTCGCAGCTGGTGCTGAACAGTTCGTGGAAGAAGCCGGTGTCCGCCGCGCACGCGATCGGCTCGGTGATGCCCAGCGCCTTGGACAACGGCAGCCAGAACACCGAAAAACCGTAGGCCATGCCGATGCACAGGTGGATGGCCAACGCGGCCGGTGGCACCAGCCATCGGTTGAAGCCGGGAGCGGCGATGATCCGCTCCTTGGAAAAGAACGGCGCGGCGGTGGAATGCGGCGCGCGGGTACCCTCGCTCGGAACTGACGACATGGTGGCCTCCTCCTCGACTCTTGCTACGGGACGGCCTTCCCCTGCGCGCTGGCAGCGCGCCGGAGAGGACGCCGTGAAATAGGGATGCGTCGGGACAGCGGATGCGGCGGCGGGGCTGGTGCAGCGGCAGAACTTCAGCCGGTTGCGGCCTGCTCAACTTCGGGCATGCAGGCTCCTGGCGAGCCGCCAGTACAGCCGGCCCAGCAGCATCAGCGCGCAGGCCCCGGCCAGCGTGGGCAGGACGATGAAATCCCAACCGGGCTGGGCCAGGAACACGATGACCGGATTGCTGCCGGCCGGCGGATGCACCGTGCCGGTGGCCATCATCAGCATCGTGGCGCAGGCCGCGGCCGCGGCCATCGGCAGCCAGCCCGGTCCCAGCGCATGCAGGAAGACCAGGCCCACCGCCGACGCCAGCACATGGCCGCCGATCACGTTGCGCGGTTTCGAGAACGGCCCGTCCGGGAAGCCGAACAGCAGCACGCACGAAGCCCCGAACGAACCGAGCACCCAGGCCTGGCCCGTTGCCGCGGCCAGCCCTCCGACCGTCGCCAGGGCCGCGAACGCACCCAGGCCGGCCAGCAGGATGCCGGCGACCCGGTTGCGCCGCGACTCGCCTTGCGCCGCCTGCGGCGACCGCGCAGCCGCGGAGCCGCTACTTTCCAAACCGCGCCGCTTCGTCGGAGCCCTTGGTCGCGTTGCCCGCGCTGTAGGAATGCGCGCCGACGCCGGCCAGGTGGCCGCCCTGCACGATCAGGTACTCGTCGCGGATCGGGCGGTTCTCGAAGAAGCATTCGAGGATCTCGCGCACGCCGGCGGCGTAGCGCGCCTGCGCCGACAGCGAGGTGCCGGAGATGTGCGGGGTCATGCCGTTGTACGGCATGGTCCGCCACGGGTGGTCCTTCGGCGCCGGCTGCGGGAACCACACGTCGCCGCCGTAGCCGGCCAGCTGCCCGCTTTCCAGCGCCGCCGCCACCGCGTCGCGGTCGCACAACTTGCCGCGCGCGGTGTTGACCAGATAGGCGCCGCGCTTGAACCACTTCAGCGAGTCCGCGTTGATCATGTGCTCGGTTTCCGGGTGCAGCGGGCAGTTCAGCGTGACTACGTCGCAGGCGCGCGCCAGGCTTTCCAGGTTGTCGTGGTGGGTCAGGTTGAGTTCCGCCTCGACTTCGGCCGGCAGGCGATGGCGGTCCAGGTAGTGCAGGTGCACGTCGAACGGATTGAGCAGGCGCAGCACGCGCAGGCCGATGCGGCCGGCGGCGACGGTACCCACCTGCATGCCCTCGATGTCGTAGGAGCGCTGCACGCAGTCGGCGATGTTCCAGCCGCCCTTGACCGCCCATTCGTGCGAAGGGATGTAGTTGCGCACCAGCGCCAGCATCGTCATCACCACGTGTTCGGCGACGCTGTTGCTGTTGCAGTAGGTGACCTCGGCGACGGTGACGTTGTTGTCGATGGCCGCCTGCAGGTCGGTGTGGTCCGAACCGATGCCGGCGGTGACCACCATCTTCAGCTTCTTCGCCTTGGCGAAGCGTTCGGCGGTCATGTACGCCGGCCAGAACGGCTGCGAGATGACGATGTCGGCGTCGGGCAGTTCGCGGTCCAGCACGCTGTCGGCGCCGTCCTTGCTGGAGGTGACCACGAACTGGTGGCCGTTGGATTCCAGGTACTTGCGCAGGCCCAGTTCGCCGGAAACGCTGCCCAGCAGCGCGCCGGGCTTGAAGTCGATGGCTTCCGGCGTCGGCAGGGCCTGGCCGTCCGGATAGCGTTCCAGGCGCGGCAGGTCGTCGCGCGGGTAGCTGGTGGGGTAGCCCGTGATGGGGTCGTCGTACAGTACGCAAACGATCTTGGCCATGCTGATTATCACCCTCTCTTGATAATGGCCGCGCCGGAAAGCGCGGTGACGTGAGCAGCCGTCTGCTGCGGCGTGCGCCATGGTTTCCGAGGATTCGGCGAGAAGCCAATCGTTTCGAGCGATTCCTACATCGGCGCTTCTTATCAACGCAGCGATGTCGATGCGGCCGCACTTTCGCGGCGAAAACGTCGATGGATTCGATGGTGCGGCGCATCATCGCGGTGGCGCCGGCATGGTGCGCTGCAACGCATGGGCAGCGATCAAGCGTGTGTTCCGCACGTATCGAGACGGACGCGGAAGGAACCGACTATCCCGCGCAAGCCGCGCTTCCCATCCACGCGCCCATATATGGAATCCAGCGGCGCAGGCACGACGCTGCGCGGCAGGCCGTGAGCCGCGAACCGATCACTCGGGGCGCGCGCCGCAGAAGGCGCGTCCGGGATTCCCGCCGCGCTAGGCTTCGATGTGCGCCGGCGCCTGCGGATCGGGCGCACGGTCGCCGCCGCCCATCATCTGCCGCCATGCGCAGTACACCGCGCCCGCCAGCACCGGCACCAGCACCGCCATCAGCAGGAACTGCCACAGCACCAGCGCGATCATCGGGCCGACCAGCAACTGCAGCAGCGAGGCCAGCAGGAACAGTCCCATCGTGATGGCGAAGATGGCGATGCCCGCCAGCAAATAGAACACCAGCATCGCCGGCCAGTTCTCGGCGCAGGCGCGCAGGCTGTTGCGCATGGCGGTCCATGCATCGGTGCCGGAGAACAGGATCTGCGGCGAGGCCACGAAGGTCATCCACTTCACCGCCACGAAGACGATGGCCACCAGCAGCAGCCACAGCAACAGGCGGCCCGCCGGCAGGCCGTCCATCATCGCCGGATCGGGCTGGCCGCCGGCGGCGGCGATCGCCTGCATTTCCTTCCACACCTCGCCCAGGTGCTTCAGCTCATCGGTGCCCACCAGCACGAACAGCAGCGCGCCCATCACCAGCGCGGCCACCGCCTGCGGCAACAGCGTGGCCAGCAGCGCGCGCACATGGCCATCGCGGACGGGCTGCAACAGGTGCGCGGGCAGCGCGGGACGATTCTGGTCCACTTCGCGCACCGCCCAGATCATGCCGGCGAAGAACAGCGGGCCGCCCAGGATCAACAGGAACTGCAACGCATACAGCGTCGCCGGCACCACCACCGCCACCAGCATCAGCAGCAGCGAGGCCAGGCCCCACAGCACCGTCAGGCTGCCCAGCGGCACCGGCGCGCGCTTCAGCAGCGCGAATCCGCCCAGCAGCCATTCCGCGCCGGCACTGGCCGGCACCTTGTTGATCGTCGACATCGGGGTTCCTGAATGTATACAGCCGTGGAATCAGCGCGCGTGCAGCCCGCGCGCATGGCGGACGAACCGCCGCAATAGTTTGCGGGCTTGCGGCGCCGCCGTCACGTCGCGGGCGATCCGGCTGGGGCAGCGGCCCTCGCTGCGCAGGTGGTCGGCGCGGGCGTGCACGTAGCCGCGCATGTGGTGGGTGGCGAATTCCGGGTGGAACTGCACGCCCCAGGCGCGGTCGCGCCAGCGGAAGGCATGGCAATGGTCCTGCTCGGACCGCGCCAGCACGGTGGCGCCGTCCGGCGGCCGCGCCACGGTCTGCACGTGGGTGGCGTGGGCGGCGAACTTCAATGGCAGCGCGGCGAACAGCGGGTCGTCCTGCGCCTGCGGGTGCAGGTCGATGTGGACGGTGCCGGATTCGCGCCCGGCCGGGTTGTAGGCCACCTCGCCGCCCAGCGCGTGCGCCAGCAACTGGTGGCCGTAGCAGATGCCCAGCAGCGGCAGGCCCGCGTGGGCGGCGTCGCGCAGCCAGTCGGCGCTGCGCTCGCTCCAGTCGGCGCGGTCGGTGACCATGGCGGCCGAACCGCTGACGATCACGCCGGCGAAACCATCGTGGCGGGGCAGCGCATCGCCGCGTTCGACGTTGGCCACCACCGTCTCGCCGGCCTCCAGCCCGGCGGCCACCCGGATCCAGTGCGGGAATCCGCCATAGCGCCGCATCGATGCGACCGGTTGCCCGGTTTCGACTATCAGGAAGGGGGCGTGCTTCATTCCACGGGGGGGAGAACGGAGAGGACTTCCTCGATTGTAGTCAAACCTTCGGCCACCTTTTCCAGGCCGGTGCGGCGCAACGTGCGCAGGCCGTCCCCGCGGGCGGCCTGGCTGAACGCGGCCAGGTCCATCTCCGCCCGGATCAAACCGCGCAGGCGCGGGGTGATGGGCAGCAATTCGTACAATCCGACCCGGCCCAGATAGCCGGTGCGCCGGCATTCCAGGCAGCCGACCGGTGCATATGGCGTAATCGCATCAGGTAATGCCTCGCCGGCATCACGCAGCACCGCCCAGTCGGCGTCGGTCAGGGCATGCGGCCGCTTGCAGTGGCGGCACAGGGTCCGCACCAGCCGTTGCGCCAGCACGCCGTTCAGGGTGGAGGCGACCAGGTAGTGCGGCATGCCCAGGTCCAGCAGGCGGGTGATCGCCGACGGCGCGTCGTTGGTGTGCAGGGTCGACAGCACCAGGTGCCCGGTCAGCGAGGCCTGCACCGCCATCTGCGCGGTCTCCAGGTCGCGGATCTCGCCGATCATGATGATGTCCGGGTCCTGCCGCAGCAGGGTGCGCACGCCGCTGGCGAAATCCAGATCGATGTTGGTCTGCACCTGCATCTGGTTGAACTCGGGCGCGATCATCTCGATCGGGTCCTCGACCGTGCACACGTTGACGTCCGGCGTGGCCAGCCGCTTGAGGGTCGAGTACAGCGTGGTGGTCTTGCCCGAACCGGTCGGCCCGGTCACCAGCACGATCCCGTGCGGGCGCTCCACCAGCGCGTTCCAGCTGGCCGCTTCCTGCGGGCTGAAGCCGAGCTGGTCGATGCTCTTGAACGCCGCGTCGGGGTCGAAGATGCGCATCACGCACTTCTCGCCGAACGCGGTGGGCATGGTGGACAGGCGCATCTCCACTTCGCGGCCGCCCGGCGAACGCGTCTTGATGCGGCCGTCCTGCGGGCGCCTGCGCTCGCCCAGGTCCATCCGCCCCAGCACCTTGATCCGGCTGACCACCGCGGTCATCACCGTCGACGGCACTTCGAACACCTTGTGCAGCACGCCGTCGATGCGGAAGCGCATGCGCCCCACGTCGCGGCGCGGTTCCAGGTGGATGTCCGAAGCGCGCTGCTCGTAGGCGTATTGCAGCAGCCAGTCGACGATGTGGACGATGTGGTGGTCGTCCGCGTTGACGTCGCCGGAACGCCCCAGCTCCACCAGCTGCTCGAAGCTGGGCAGGCCGGCGCCCGCGTCGGCGCGGCCGTCGCGCGCGCCGCGCACCGAGCGGGTCACCCCGAAGAACTCCATGGTGTAGCGGTGCAGGTCCAGCGGATTGACCAGCACGACCTCGATGCGGCGGCGCGCCAGGTGCTGCATGTCCTCCTGCCAGTCCAGCACCAGCGGTTCGCTGGTGGCGACCAGGATCCGTTCGGCCTCCACCGCCAGCGGCAGGATGCGGTGGCGGCGCGCATAGGGGTGCGAGACCACGGCGGTCACCGAGGCCACGTCCACGCGGGTCGGATCGATGCGCAGGTAGCGATGCCCGGTGCGGCGGGCCAGCCATTCGGTCAGCTCTTCCAGCCCCAGCTCGCCGCCGCCCGGCGCGCTGGAGGCGAGCTTGAGATTGGCCAGCAGCACCAGCGGATGGACTTCGCTGGCGTTGCGCGCACCCTGCGCGGAGAACTGGATGCGGTCGTGGTCGGCCGGCGCCACCAGGCCATCGGCCAGCAGCGCGGCGGCCACCGCCTCGAACCCCAGCCGGCCCGGCGGCAATGCGGGCGATGGCGTCGGCGCGGGGACAACCACCGCCGTGGGGCTGGCCTGAAGCCGTTGTTCCATTCGCCTGGGCCTGTCGCGCGGGGTCGCCGCAAGTGGGCCGGTATACTAGCGCACCCCTTACGCACGGCCATTGCTGCATGTCCGCTTTCCGGCAAGTCCCGATCACATTCCAGGGCCTGATCCAGACCCTCAACCAGTACTGGGCGGCCCAGGGCTGCGTGCTGATCCAGCCGCTGGACCTGGAAGTCGGCGCCGGCACCTTCCATCCCGCCACGTTCCTGCGCGCGCTGGGCCCGGAACCGTGGAACGCCGCCTACGTGCAGCCCAGCCGCCGCCCCACCGACGGCCGCTACGGCGAGAATCCCAACCGCCTGCAGCGCTACTACCAGTACCAGGTGGTGATGAAGCCCAACCCGGACAACATCCAGGAACTGTACCTGGGCTCGCTGAAGGCGCTGGGCATCGATCCGCGCGTGCACGACCTGCGCTTCGTCGAGGACAACTGGGAATCGCCCACGCTGGGCGCCTGGGGCCTGGGCTGGGAAGTGTGGTTGAACGGCATGGAAGTCACCCAGTTCACCTATTTCCAGCAAGCCGGCGGGCTGGAGTGCCGGCCGGTGCTGGGCGAGATCACCTACGGGCTGGAACGCCTGTGCATGTACCTGCAGAACTGCGACAACGTCTACGACCTAGTGTGGACCTACGGCCCGGACGGCACGCCGGTCAGCTACGGCGACGTGTACCACCAGAACGAAGTCGAGCAGAGCACCTACAACTTCGAGCATGCGAACGTCGAAGAACTGTTCAAGCGCTTCGACGCGTACGAAGCCGAAGCCTTCACGCTGGTCGAAGCCGGCCTGCCGCTGCCGGCCTACGAGCAGGTCACCAAGGCCAGCCACAGCTTCAACCTGCTGGACGCGCGCCGCGCGATCGGCGTGACCGAACGCCAGCGCTACATCCTGCGCGTGCGCAAGCTGGCGCAGGCGGTGGCCGAGGCGTACTACGCGCAGCGCGAGAAGCTGGGTTTTCCGGGATTGAAGAAAGAAGCCGCTTGAGCCCCTCTCCCCGTGGCGACCGAAGGAAGTCCCCGTGGGAGAGAGGGGTTGGGGAGAGGGTCCGGCGGAATCCGGATGGTTCGCCGCCACGGACTCCGCCACACCCTCATCCGCCCTTCGGGCACCTTCTCCCAAAGGGAGAAGGGAACACACAAGGTTCCATGAAATGAGCGAACAAAAACCCCTGCTGATCGAACTGGGCACCGAAGAGTTGCCGGTCAAGGCGCTGCCCGGACTGGCGCAGGCCTTCTTCGACGGCGTCATCGCCGCGCTGGAAAAACGCGGCATCGGTTTCGAGCGCGGCGACGCCAAGCCGCTGTACACGCCGCGCCGCCTGGCCGTGCTGCTGCCGGGCGTGTCGGTCGAACAGCCGGAGCAGAAGTCCGAGGTACTGGGCCCGTACCTCAACATCGCGCTGGACGCGAACGGTGCGCCGACCAAGGCGCTGGAAGGCTTCGCCGCCAAGGCCGGCATCGACTGGACGCAGCTGGAACGCACCACCGACGGCAAGGGCGAGCGCTTCGTCCACCGCGCGGTGAAGCCCGGCGCCAGGACCGCCCACCTGCTGCCGGAGATCGTGCGCGAGGCCATCGCCGGCATGCCGATCCCCAAGCCGATGCGCTGGGGCGACCACGACTACGCCTTCGCGCGGCCGGTGCACTGGCTGGTGCTGCTGCTGGGCAAGGACGTGGTGGACGCGCAGGTGCTGGGCGTGACGTCGGACCGCATGAGCCGCGGCCACCGCTTCGAGCACGACAAGCCGGTGTGGATCGGCCAGCCGGACGAATACGTGGATGCACTGCGCGGTGCGCACGTGCTGGTGGACGCCGACGAGCGCCGCGCGCGCATCGTGGCGGAAGTGGAAAAGGCCGCGGCGCAGGCCGGCGGCAGCGCGCGCGTCACCGACGACAACCTGGAACAGGTGGTCTGCCTGACCGAATGGCCGGCGGCGGTGCTGTGCAGCTTCGAGGCCGCGTTCCTGGCGGTGCCGCAGGAAGCGCTGATCGAGACGATGGAGATCAACCAGAAGTTCTTCCCCGTGCTGAGCGACAGCGGCAAGCTGACCGAGCACTTCATCGGCATCGCCAACATCGAGTCGCAGGATGTGGCCGAAGTACGCAAGGGCTACGAGCGCGTGATCCGCCCGCGCTTCAGCGATGCCAAGTTCTTCTTCGACGAGGACCTGAAGCAGGGCCTGGCGTCGATGAACGAGGGCCTCAAGACGGTCACCTACCAGGCCAAGCTGGGCACGGTGGCCGACAAGTTCGCGCGCGTGGCCGCGCTGGCCGAGGCCATCGCCGCGCAGGTCGGCGCCGACCCGGCGCAGGCACGCCGCGCCGCGGAGCTGGCCAAGGCCGACCTGCAGTCGCGCATGGTCAACGAGTTTCCGGAACTGCAGGGCATCGCCGGCCGCCACTACGCGCTGGCCGCGGGCGAGCCCAAGGAGATCGCGCTGGCCATCGACGAGGCCTACCAGCCCCGCTTCGCCGGCGACGACATCGCCCTGTCGCCGCTGGGCAAGGTGCTGGCCATCGCCGAACGACTGGACACCCTGGCCGGCGGTTTCGCCGCGGGCCTGAAGCCGACCGGCAACAAGGACCCGTTCGCGCTGCGGCGCAATGCGCTGGGGTTGGCGCGGACGGTGATCGAGAGTGGGTTTGATCTGGATCTGCGTGGCTTGCTCATAGAGCAACTCGAACGTGTCTACGATTCGATATGGTCAACGGAGTTCGAAGCGGCCAGGGCGAAGAGCCCTGGTAGCTTCTCGGTCACCGAAAAGCCAGCATCTGCTCGTATTGCTTCCGAAGCAAACGAACTCTTTGACTTCATCCTCGACCGCCTGCGTGGCTACTACACCGACAAGGGCGCGCCCGCTGCGCACTTCAACGCCGTGGCAGCGCTGTTTTCTCCGGTCGCGGCTGAAGCCGCTCCTACAGGAGGCGGCTCGCATGCAGGAGGGGCTTCAGCCCCGACCGCACGCCTGCCCGGTTCGCTGTACGACTTCGACACCCGCCTGGACGCTATCGGCACCTTTGCCACGCTGCCGGAAGCCGAGGCGCTGGCCGCGGCCAACAAGCGCATCGGCAACATCCTGAAGAAGGCCGACATCGCCATCCCGCATGCGGTGGACCGCGCCTTGCTGAACGATCCGGCCGAAAGCGCGCTGGCCGAAGCGGTGGAGGCCGCGCTGGGCGACACCGACGAGGCATTGCATCACCATGACTACGTCACCGTGCTCAACCACCTGGCGCGCCTGCGCCCGCAGGTGGACGCGTTCTTCGACAGCGTGATGGTCAATGCCGACGACCCGGCCATCCGCGCCAACCGCCTGGCCCTGTTGAAGCGCCTGGCCGACCGTTTCCGTGCCGTCGCCGCGATCGAGCACCTGTCGAACTGAGCCTGACGCGGCGCCCTCTCCACCGTCATCCCGGCGAAAGCCGGGACCCAGTGCCTTTGGCTGTGCCGTCTGGCGTAACGGCCGAAAGTCGCTGGGTCCCGGCTTTCGCCGGGATGACGGCTTCCAGGGAGACGGGATGACGGCTCCTGGGGAGCATGGACGTCCATCCATGCCGGCAGCCGATACCGCACAAGTGCGATGCCCGGCCCACGCTACGGCGCCATTCACCACGCTTAACACCCACCGGTTATCCTGCCCGCATGCGACGAATCACCCGACTCGCCACAGCCCTGTTCCTGTTCGCCGCCGCCGGCCCGGCCTGGGCCGCCGCCACCATCGACAAGGTGGAGATCGTGGGACTGGAGGACGAGTTGATGGTGGAGAACATCCACGTCGCGCTGTCGCTGAACGACTCCCTGGGCAGGCGCCTGGGCGAGTCGCGGCTGGAGTACTTGCTGAACGAAGCCGCGGCCGAAGCGCGCGAAGCGCTGGAGCCGTTCGGCTACTACGCGCCCACCGTCACCGTGGAGGCGCCGCGCACCGAAGGGGCCGAAGATGAACGCCTCACCGTGACCCTGCGCGTCGAACTGGGCGAGCCGGTCCGCGTGCGCCGCGCCAACCTGTCCATCGAAGGCGAAGGCGGCGACGACCGCTACCTGAAGGAGGACCTGGCCGCGTTCGAGCCGAAGGTCGGCGAGACGTTCGACCACACCACCTACGAAGCCAGCAAGCTGAAGATCGTGCGCCGCCTGGCCGATCGCGGCTACTTCGACGCCGACTTCACCCATCGCCGGGTCGAGGTGACGCGCGCCGAGCACGCGGCCGACATCGACCTGGGCTGGGTCAGCGGCATCCGTTACGACATGGGGCCGACCCTCTTCCACCAGGACCAGTTCAACGAAGGCCTGCTGGACAAGCTGGTGTACTGGGAAGAAGGCAGCTACTTCCACCAGGGCAAGCTGGACCGGCTGCGCGAATCGCTGGTGGGGCTGGACTATTTCAGCAACATCGACATCCAGGCCAATCCCGACAAGGCCGAGGACGGCCGCGTGCCGGTGGACGTGAACCTGTCGCTGGCCAAGCGCGACATCTACACCGCCGGCGTCAGCTACGGCACCGAGAGCGGCCCGGGTATCCGCATGGGGCTGGACCGCCGCTACGTCAACGCGCGCGGGCACAAGCTGTCCACCCACCTGGACTACGCGCAGAAGCGCAAGACCCTGCTGACGCAATACCGCGTCCCCGCCTTCAAGTGGCTGGACGGCTGGTACACGGTGGGCCTGCAGGCCAGCGACGAACAGACCGACTACATCGACCTGCGGCACGTGGAACTCACCGGCAGCCGCAGCGGGCAGATCACCGAGGAGTGGACCGCGGTGGCGTCGCTGCACACGATGCGCGAGCGCTGGCGCTACGTGGAGGAGGACCCGGTCACGGGCGAGCCCGACCGTACCGTCTCCTATGCCACCTTCACCTACCCCTCGCTGCGCGCGGACTACACCAATTCGCCGCTGGGCTCCAACCGCCCGGACCAGCTGGCCGGCTCGATCCTGCTGCGCGGCGGCGTGGAAGGCGTCGGCTCCGACGCCAACTTCGCCCAGTTCCACATGCGCGCGCGCTGGTCGCAGCAGTACAAGACCAACAGCGCGCTGATCGTGCGCGGCGAGTACGGCCACACGTTCACCAGCTCGCTGATCGCCCTGCCGCCCTCGTTGCGCTTCTTCGCCGGCGGCGACCGCAGCATCCGCGGCTACGCCTGGCGCGAGGTCGGGCCGCGGCGCGGCGACTATGCGCTGGGCGCGAAGAACGTGGTGACCGGCAGCGTCGAATACGAGTTCTTCCCGAATGGCGGGCCGTTCGGCGGTGCCGTGTTCGTCGATACCGGTAGCGCCTTCGACGGCACGCGCCCGGACCTGAGCACGGGCGTGGGCGTCGGCTTCCGCTGGCGCTCGCCGGTGGGGCCGGTGCGCATCGACATCGCGCGCGGCCTGAACGACCCGGATTCGAGCTTCCAGCTCTACCTCAACATCGGGACCGACCTGTGAGCCGGCCGCGCGACGACCTGACCCCGGAACAGCGCGAGGCGCGCATCGCCGAGCTGCGCGCGCGCCGCAGGGCGCGGCTGCGCGTGCTGGCGATCCGCAGCGCGATCGGTGCCGCCGTGCTGGCGGTGCTGCTGTGCATCGGCCTGTACTGGCTGCTGCAGACCGTGGCGGGCCGCGACGTGTTGCTGGCGCAGGTGATCGCGCGGATGCCGGCCAATGCTTCGTTGACGTGGGAGGAAGTGGATGGCCCGGTGGCTGGCCCGTTGACGCTGCGCGGCGTGGATTTCCGCTGGGACGATATCCGCTTCACCGCACGCGAGGTCTACCTGGACCCGGACCTGCGCCCGCTGCTGGGCAAGCGCCTGCGGCTGGACGTGCTGAAGATCGCCGGCGCCACGCTGGACATGCCCAAGAGCGATGAACCGTTCGAACTGCCGCACTGGCCCGGGTCGTTGCCGCAGATCGAGATGCCGCTGTCGATCCAGGCCGATCGCCTGGAGATCGACGGCTTGGCGATCCGGCAGAGCGGCCAGCCGGTCATCGACATCGCGCGCGCGCGCGGCGGCATCGACATCGGCAACGGTTACTTCCACGCCGAGGACCTTTCCGTGGGCAGCGACCGCGGCCAGTTCCACGTCCACGGCGGCTACGCGCCTCGCAACGGCTACCTGACAAACCTGGTGGCCACCGGCGTCTTCCCGGCCGGCAGCGGCCGCACGCCGGCGCGGCTGGGCCTGGTGGCGCGCGGCAACCGCGCGCAGATGAGCGTGGGCATCGCCGGCGCCGCGCCGGCGCCGCTGCGCGCCACGCTCAGCCTGAGCGGCGAGCAGAAGCCCACCTGGAATTTCGCCGCGAAGACCGAGGCGCTGGACCTGTCGTTGCTGGGCGTGATGGAGGACAGCACGCCGGTGGCGTTCGACCTGACGGCGAAGGGCGCCGGCGGCGCGGCCGAATTGCAGGGCAACGCGCGGCAGGGCGAACTGGCGCTGGTGATCGACCCATCGCGCGCGCGCATCGACGACGAGGTGCTGACCGTCGAGCCGCTGGCCGTGCGCCTCTTCGATGGCATCGTCACGCTGCGCGGACGCGCCGACTTCACCGTGCCGGAGAACCCCGACTTCCGCTTCGCCGTCAACGCGCGCAACCTGCGCTGGGGCACCGAAGCCGAAAGCATGATCGGCGCCGACGGCGATTTCGGATTCGCCGGAAAACTGGAGGCCTGGGCCGCCATCGGCAAGGCCACGCTGACCCGCGACGGCGAAAGCGCTGTGCTCGATTTCGACGGGCGCGGCGACAGCGAGCGCGTGCGCCTGGAGAAGCTGCAGGTGCGCATGCCCACCGGCACGCTGGACGCCACCGGCCAGGTCGGCTGGGCACCGACGCTGCAATGGGACATCGCCACCACGTTGGCGGGGTTCGACCCCGGCTATTTCCTCGCCGGCTGGAAGGGCGACATATCCGGGCGGCTGGCATCCAAGGGCATGCAGCGCGAGGACGGCCGGTTCCAGGGCACGCTGGATGTGCCGAAGCTGGAGGGACGCCTGCGCGATCGCCCGCTGGATGCGAAGGGACGGTTCTCGCTGGACGGCACGCAGGGCGAAGGCACGCTGGCGCTGACGCTCGGCGGCAGCCGCGTGGAGGCCGAAGGCAAGGTCGGCGACACGCTGGACGTGGATGCGCGACTGCAACCGCTGCGCCTCAACGACCTGCTGCCGGACGGCAGCGGCAGCCTGGCCGGCACGCTGAAACTGACCGGCGCGCGCGATGCGCCCAATGTCGATGCCGATCTTTCCGGCGACCACCTGCAGTGGCGGGACTGGAGCGCGGAAAGCCTCGGCCTGCGCGGCCGCCTGCCCTGGCGCAACGGCAGTGGCGAGATCGCGTTGCGCGGCACCGCCGTCAACGTGGGCATGGTGCTGGACAGCGTGCGGGTGGACGCGCGCGGCGCGGTGGAGGACCTGCGACTCGACGGCGATGCGCGCAATGCGATGGGCGCGGTGGCGCTTTCCGGCAGCGCGCAGAAGCGCGGCCCCAACTGGCAGGGCACGCTGGACGCGCTGCGCGTGGCGCCGGCGAAGGGCGAAGCATGGACGCTGCGGCAACCCGCGCGCTACGCCCAGAACGGCAACGCGTGGACACTGTCGGAAGCCTGCCTGGCCCCCGGCATCGGCGGCGAACTGTGCGCCAGCGCCGATTGGCCGCGCCAGGGCCTGAAAGTCCGCGGCGAAGCGCTGACACTGGCCCTGGTGCAGCCGTGGCTGCCGCCCAACAACGGGCGCCCGCTGGCGTTGCGCGGCGAATTCACCCTGGACGCCTCGCTGCGTCCGGCGGGCAACGCATGGCAGGGCGAAGTGCACCTGGCCTCTCTCGACGGCGGGGTGAGGATGGGCAGCGCATCGCGCGGCGAGATCATCCACTACGACAACTTCACCTTCGATGCGGATTTCACCCCGCAACGCATCCAGGCACGGCTGGGCACCGGCTTCAAGGGCGATGGCTATGTCGATGCGACCTTCAACACCGGCTGGGACGAATTCGCGCCGTTGCGCGGCGACCTGTATTTCCACAATTCGCGGCTGTTCTGGCTGGAACTGTTCTCGCCCGATCTGGTGCGCCCGCGCGGCAAGCTGGCCGGCCACATCGGCCTGGCCGGCACGCGCGGCAAGCCCTTGTTGAGCGGCGAAGCCACGCTGACCGAGTTCAGCGGCGAACTGCCCTCGCTGGGCATCGCGCTGACCGACGGCAGCGCCGACCTGGTGGCCCTGTCCGACGGCAGCGCGCGCATCGACGGTTCGATGCGCAGCACTTCCGCCACCGGCGGCAGCGAACCCGGCGGCGTGCTGCACGTCACCGGCAGCCTGGGCTGGGACAACGATGACGTGCCGCTGCAGTTCCGCGTGCGCGGCGACAACATACTGGCCTCGGACACCACCAAACTGCGCGCGGTGGTCTCGCCCGACGTACAGGTGGGTTTCGCCGACAACACCATCCAGGTGCGCGGCGCGGTCGGTATTCCCTCCGCCACCATCGACGTGGAAAGACTCAGCGATGGCGTGTCCACATCCGAGGACGTCGTGGTGCTGGACCCGGCCGATCCCGAGCGCGCGCCCAGCTCGCGCCTGGACCTGGACCTGGCGCTCAACGTGGGCGACGGCGTGAACCTCAAGGGCTACGGCCTGGAAGGCACGCTGGCCGGCACTTTGCGCGTGCGCTCGCGGCCCGGCCAGGAAATGGCCGCGACCGGCCGTCTGGACGTGGACGGCCGCTACGAAGCGTACGGACAGAAGCTGCGCATCACCCGCGGCGAACTGACCTGGAGCAACAACGCGGTGTCCGACCCGCGCATCAACATCCGCGCCGAGCGCGAGGTGGTCAGCGCCGGTGTCACCGCCGGCATCGACGTGACCGGCCGCGCCAGCCAGCCGCGCGCGCGCGTCTGGTCCAATCCGGAAACCTCCGAATCCGAAGCGCTGGCCTACCTGGTGCTGGGCCGCTCGCTCACCACCGCCAGCAGCGACGAAAGCCGGCAGATCAACGCCGCCTCGTCGGCGCTGTCGGCCGGCGCCGGCCTGCTGGCCTCGCAGCTCGGCGCGCAGCTGGGGCTGGACGACGCCGGCGTGCTGGAATCGCGCACGCTGGGCGGCTCGGTGTTCGGCGTGGGCAAGTACCTCTCGCCCAAGCTGTACGTCAGCTACGGCGTGTCGATGGTCGGTTCCGGTTCCGCGGTCACGCTGAAGTACCTGCTGCGCAAGGGCTTCGACATCGAGATCGAGTCCAGCACCATCGAAAGCCGCGGCTCGATCAACTGGCGCCGGGAGAAGTAGCGCTCGCCTGTAGGAGCGGCTTCAGCCGCGACTGTGGAGTCCGGAAATGCAGTAGACACGGATCAAGGCGAATGAACACGGATAAAGCATTACGTTCTTGATCGCTTTCATTCTCCTTGATCTGCGTCTGATGATTCTTTCAGGCTCCACGGTCGCGGCTGAAGCCGCTCCTGCAGGAGATTGTTGCCGATGGCCGCTTCGCCGCTGACGCTACACCGCCTCCACCGCCATGGCATTGTCGGGCCCGTGGCGGAAACGCCGGCCGAGGCCGTGCGCCGCATGGCTGCGGTGCAGGCGCAGGACTACCACGCCTCGCTGTGGGCGGTGGGCCTGCGCACGACAGGAGCGACGGCGAAGGATGTCGAGGAGGCCATCGCACGCGGCGAGATCGTCCGCACCTGGCCGATGCGCGGCACGCTGCACCTGCTGGCGCGCGAGGACGTGCGCTGGATGCTGGCGCTGATGGCGCCGCGGGTGCAGGCCGCGAATGCCGCGCGCATCGCCCGCGACTACGGGCTGGACGCGAAGACGCTGGCGCGTTGCCGGCGCGTGCTGGAAAGAGCGCTGGCCGACGGCAGGCCGATGGCGCGCGGCGCGTTGTACGCACGCCTCGACGAAGCCGGCATCGACAGCAGCGGCCAGCGCGGCCTGCACGTGCTCAACTGGCTGGCCCACGAAAGCCTGATCTGCCAGGGCCCGCGCGAAGGCAGGCAACCCACCTTCGTCTGGTTCGATGCCTGGGTGCCGCCCGCGCCCCCGCTGGCGCGCGACGAGGCGCTGCGACGCCTGGCGCTGCGCTACGTGCAAGGCCACGGCCCGGCGACCGCGGCCGACCTGGCCTGGTGGTCGGGCCTGACGCAGAAGGATGCGAACGCCGCGCTGGCACTGGCCTCGCCCAGGCTGGCGCAGGAAACGCGGGATGGACGGACATGGTGGTCGGCAAGCGACGCCGCGCGACCGCGCGCCTCCCGCGCCGTGCACCTGCTGCCCGCGTTCGACGAGTACGTCATCGGCTACCGGCACCGCGACGCGGTACTGGAGCCGCAACACACACGGCGCGTGATCGGCGCGAACGGATTGGTCAGCCCCACCGTGGTGATCGATGGACGCGTCGTCGCCACGTGGAAGCGCACCGCGGACACGCGCGGCGAGGCGGTCGTCGCGCCGTTGCGGGCGCTGACGGACGCCGAACGCGATGGCCTCCGCACGTCCGCCATGCGACTGGAGCGTTTCCTGGGCATGCCCGTGCGCATCGCCTGAACTGCGGCGGCGCCCGGCATTTGCCGCATCGGACGCATGCCGCTATCGTCGCCGTCCTGTTCCCACGGACCATGACGATGCGCCGCCGACTCCCGATCTCCGCCCTCGCCCTGGGCATCGCCTTCACCCTGCCCGCGCACGCCGACGAAGGCATGTGGATGCCTTCGCAACTGCCCGGCTTGGCGAAGACGCTCCGCGAGGCCGGCTTCAAGGGCGATCCGGAGTCGCTGGCCGACGTGACCCGGGCACCGCTCAGCGCGGTGGTGCGCGCGGGCGGCGGCACCGGATCGTTCGTCTCGCCCGACGGCCTGATCCTGACCAACCACCACGTCGCCTACGGCGTGATCCAGTACAACAGCAAGCCCGGGAACAACCTGATCGACCACGGTTTCATCGCCGCCGACCGCGCGGGCGAACTGCCGGCCAATCCTGATTTCCGCGTACTGGTGACGGTGGGCTACGACAAGGTCACCGAGGCGGTGCTGGAGGAGGCCGCCGGCAAGACCGGGCGCGACTACTTCGACGCGGTGGACCGCGCCAGCAAGGCCATCGTGGCCGAATGCGAACAGGAGGCCGGCATGCGCTGCAGCGTGGCCAACACGCACTACGGCACCGACTTCTACCGCATCAAGCAGCTGGAACTGCGCGACATCCGGCTGGTGTACGCGCCGCCGCGGGCGATCGGCAACTACGGCGACGAGATCGACAACTTCATGTGGCCGCGCCACACCGGCGATTTCACCCTGCTGCGCGCCTACGTGGGCCAGGACGGCAAGCCGGCGGCCTACGATCCGGACAACGTGCCCTACCGCGCACCGGCGCACCTCACGCTGGCGAAGGACGGCCCGAAGGCCGGCGACTACGCGATGCTGGCCGGCTATCCCGGCATCACCTACCGCCACCGCACCGCCGCCGAATTCGACGAGCAGGTGAACTGGACCCTGCCGGCGCGCGTGGACGTGTTCGACGAACTGATCGGCGTGGTCGAAGCCGCCGGCGCGCGCGACGCCGACGCGAAGACGCACTATGCCGCGCAGTTGCAATCGCTGAAGAACAACCGCAAGCGCGCCGCGGGCGAGCTGGAAGGGCTGCGCCGCAGCGACGCCGCGCGGGTGCGCGCCGAGGACGAGCGCGACATGCTGGCCACCGCCGCGGCCGAAAAGGAACGCACGGACATCGCCGCGCTGGCCGCGTCGCTGGCGGAAGCCTCGGCCGTGCGCGAGCGCGAACTGCTGCTGGGCCTGTTCGGATCGCAGACGCAGCTGATGCGCGCCGCGATCATGCTGGAACGGCTGCGGGTGGAATCGGCCAAGCCCGATGCCGAGCGCGAAAGCGGCTACCAGGTTCGCGATCACGCCTTGATCGAAGGTTTTCTCAAGCAAGTGCAGCGCCGCTACTCGCCCGGAGTGGAAAAGGCCCTGCTGACTGCGCTGCTGGCGCGTTACCAGCAATTGCCCGACGCGCAGCGCCTGCCCGTGTTCGATGCCGCGTTCGGCCGCACGCCCGCCGAGCTGGAGAAGTCGCTGGACACGCTGTACGCCGGCACCACGCTGGGCGACGAAGCCGCGCGGCTTTCGCGCTTTGCCGCCGCGCGCGAAGGCCGGCCGCTGGCCGCCGATCCGCTGGGCGACCTTGCGTCGAAGCTGGTGCCCGCGCAACTCGCGCTGGAGCAGCAGCGCAAGACCCGCGAAGGCGAGCAGCTGCGCCTGCGCCCGGCCTACATGCGCGCGCTGTTCGCCTGGCGCCAGCAGCAGGGCCGCGCGCTGTATCCGGACGCCAACGGCACGCTGCGCGTCAGCTTCGGCAAGGTGGATGGCTTCTCGCCGCGCGACGGCGTGCGCTACACGCCCGTCACCACGGTGGCCGGCATCGTCGAGAAGAACACCGGCGAAGCGCCGTTCGACGCGCCCAAGCCGCTATTGGACGGCATCGCCGCAGGCGACTTCGCCGGCACCGAGGACGCGGCGCTGGAGACGCAGACGGTCAATTTCCTGACCAACCTGGATACCACCGGCGGCAACTCCGGCTCGCCCGTGCTCAACGCGCGCGGCGAATTGATCGGCCTGAACTTCGACAGCAACTGGGAATCGGTCAGCGCCAGCTGGATGTTCGACCCGCGCTACAAGCGCGCCGTGCACGTCGACATGCGCTACATGCGCTGGCTGATGGACAAGGTGTACCCGGCGCCGCACCTGCTGAAGGAAATGCGGGCCGACTGACCGGAAGACCGGACCGCATGGCGAGCGACCTGCCCGACGACGATCCGCGCCCGGTGGAACCCGAAGCGCCGCTGCCCAGCGACTGCTGCAACAGCGGCTGCCCGATCTGCGTGTACGACCTGTATGCCGAGCAGATGCAGCACTACCGCGAGCAGCTGGCGAAATGGAAGCAACGGCATCCGGAGGCGTCATGAGCACGCGGCACCGGCATGGCCCGGTACCTGCACTGCGACGTAAGTCGCGACCGAAAACCAAGGGTGATTCTTCACAACGGATGTGCCGCGTGGGTATGGCGCCGAACCGAATTGTGCAGGCACGCTTGGATCCGCGGTCGCGACTCACGTCGCTCCTACAGTGAGAAGCAGGCCAATCGCGCGACCCATGCAAGGCGAAGGCTCGGCCTGTGGGAGCGACGTGAGTCGCGACAGAAAACCCAGAGTCTTCAGCCACGGATCAACAGGGAAAGGTGGATCGAAGCAAAAGCGCTTCATCCTTATTTATTCGTGTCGATTGATGTCTTTCGTTTTTGAGGTCCTCCTGTCGCGACTCACGTCGCTCCCACAGGATGCAGACGGCGTCACGCCACCCGGCTGCGCCGCGCGCGCTCCAGGTGCACCAGCAGCAGCGAGATGGCGGCGGGGGTCATGCCGGGGATGCGCTGGGCCTGGCCGATGGTTTCCGGCTGCACGCGCTCCAGCTTCTGCTGCACCTCGGCGGACAGGCCGCGCACACTGGCGAAGTCGAAGCCGGCCGGGATCGGCGTCGATTCGTTGCGCTGCTGGCGTTCGATCTCGTCGCGCTGGCGGCCCAGGTAGCCGGCGTACTTCACCCCGATTTCCACCTGCTCGGCCACCTGCACGTCGTCCACCGCGGGACCCAGCGAGGGCACCGTCATCAGCTGGGCGTAGCCCAGTTCGGGGCGCTTGATCAGGTCCAGCGCATTGGTCTCGCGGCTCACCGCCACGCCCAGCGTTTCCTGCACGTCACGGCCCAGCGCGTTGGCAGGCGTCGCCCACAGCGCGCGCAGGCGGTCGGTCTCGCGCGCGATGGCTTCGCGCTTGGCCTCGAAGCGCCGCCAGCGCGTGTTGTCCACCAGGCCCAGCGTGCGGCCGGCTTCGGTCAGGCGCAGGTCGGCGTTGTCCTCGCGCAGTTGCAGGCGGTATTCCGCGCGGCTGGTGAACATGCGGTACGGCTCCTTGGTGCCGTGGGTGATCAGGTCGTCGATCAGCACGCCGATGTAGGCTTCGTCGCGGCGCGGCGACCAGGCGTCCTTCTGCTGCACGAAGCGCGCGGCGTTGAGGCCGGCGACGAGTCCCTGCGCGGCGGCCTCCTCGTAGCCGGTGGTGCCGTTGATCTGGCCGGCGAAGAACAGGCCCGCCACCGCCTTGGTTTCCAGCGAAGCCTTCAACCCGCGCGGGTCGAAGAAGTCGTACTCGATGGCGTAGCCGGGACGCGTGATGTGCGCGTTCTCCATGCCGCGGATGCTGCGCACCAGCGCCAGCTGCACGTCGAACGGCAGCGAGGTGGAGATGCCGTTGGGATAGATCTCCGCCACGTCCAGGCCTTCCGGCTCGACGAAGATCTGGTGGCTGGCCTTCTCGGCGAAGCGCACCACCTTGTCCTCGATGGACGGGCAGTAGCGCGGGCCGATGCCTTCGATCTGGCCGGTGTACAACGGCGAACGATCCAGCGCATTGCGGATGATCTCGTGGGTCCGCTCGCTGGTGTGGGTGATCCAGCACGAGACCTGGCGCGGATGGTCGGCCGCATCGCCCATGAACGACATCACCGGCAACGGATCGTCGCCAGGCTGCTCTTCCATCACGCCGTAGTCCAGCGAACGGCCGTCGATGCGCGGCGGCGTGCCGGTCTTCAGGCGATCGACGACGAACAGGCCCTCGCGCAGCCTGTGCGCCAGCGCGGTGGCGGGCGGATCGCCGGCACGGCCGCCGGCGTACTGGGTTTCGCCGACGTGGATCTTGCCGGCCAGGAAGGTGCCGGCGGTCAGCACCACCGCCGGCGCATGGAAATGCAGGCCGGTCTGGGTGATGGCGCCGCGCACGGTGCCGTTCTCGATGACCAGGTCGTCGACGGCGGCCTGGAACAGGGTCAGGTTGGGTTGCGCCTCCACCGCCCGGCGGATCGCGCCGCGGTACAGCGCGCGGTCGGCCTGGCAACGGGTGGCGCGCACGGCAGGCCCCTTCGACGCGTTGAGCGTGCGCCACTGGATGCCGGCACGGTCGGCGGCCCACGCCATCACGCCGCCGAGGGCGTCGATCTCCTTGACCAGATGGCCCTTGCCGATGCCGCCGATGGCCGGGTTGCAGCTCATCGCGCCCACGGTTTCCACGTTGTGCGTCAGCAGCAGCGTGCGCGCCCCGGCGCGCGCGGACGCCAGCGCGGCCTCGGTGCCGGCATGGCCGCCGCCGATGATGATGACGTCGTAGTGGTGGAAGCGGTCGTTCATGCGCTGCGGACGTGGAATCGTGATTGTGGAGGTGTGGGCGGTGGGCGGCGCCTGGACCGGCCTTGGAAGGGACGGATGAGCCGGCCGGGCAAACCGGGGCGGCAAAGTTGGCACGCTTCCTGCTGCATCCCCTTGCACCCGCCGTGGCAAGCGACCAGGGGCGCCAGGCTGGAATTGGAACAGGGGCCAGCCATGCGCACGTCGGGGATGCCGGGGGCCGGTAGTCGGGGGACTGCCGGCCCCTTTTTTATTGCGCGCAGGATACCAGAGACAAGAAAAAGCCCGGCATTGCCGGGCTTTTTGCATAGGCGCCGACGCCCGGCGGGGCCGGAACAGGGGGGATCCAGATTTCCCCGCCGAACGTCGACATTGAACCTTATATTGCCGATCACGTCAGAAAGCGACGCAACCGGTCAACTCGCGGTCCAAGCCTGCGACGATGGGGGACGGAACGCAATAGTCCACCCCGGGATCAGGGCTCCTGCTGACGGACGGAACGGCTGCTTTCGCGGGGGGCGCTCGGACGGGGCGTGGCCCGTTCCACGCGCGGCGCGGACCTTTCGACCCGCGGCGTGGCGGGGCGTTCCATCGTCCGCGGCCGTTCCGCCGTGCGCGGCATCGACGGCGACGGCGTCACCCTTGGCTGCTGGTAGCCCCCGCCGACGCGCGGCTGGCTGGGGGCCGGCGACACCTGGTTGGGGCGACTGGGAACCAACGGCTGCGAACCGCCCTCGCGCCAGCGGCCGGTCGGGTCGCGCCACGGCGGCGGGCGGTTGCCGCCCCCGGACGACGGCGGCGGCTTGTTGCCGGTGTCGCCGGGACGGGGCGGACGCGGGTAGTAGTGCGGCCGGTAATACGGGTAATACGACCCGTAATAGCCGTAGTACGGGTAGCCATAGGAGCCGCGATAGCGGGACGAACCGCCATACGTGCCGTACACGCCCAGGCCGCCGTAGTAATAACCGTCGTATCCGTACGGGCTGTAGTACTCCGTCGAAGGCCTGCCATGGTAGTAGCCGCCCGGGGCGGTATTGCCCACGTAGTCATAGGTCGCGCAGCCACCCAGCAGGGTGCTGGCGAACACGACGGCCAATAGAGATGTGCGCTTCATGGCGGAACCCCCGTTACAGTGCCATCGCAGCATCGGCCCCGGGCTTTGAATCCGTGCTTAACCCTGCCGGCCGGTACCGTCGCCGCTCAGCTGGGCGAAGGCTTTCCGGCCCGCCCGGCAGGCAATCCGGCCGGGGCGGACGATCGGGGCGATGCGTTAACCTTTGTCCATGCCGATCCCCCTGCCCACGTTCGACGACGTCCTGGCCGCCGCCGCACGCATCGCCCCGCATGCCCATGTCACCCCGGTCCTGCGTTCACACGCGCTGGACGATCTGGCCGGCTGTCGGCTCCATTTCAAGGCCGAACCCCTGCAACGGGCCGGCGCCTTCAAGTTCCGCGGCGCCTGCAACGCGGTCTGGGCGCTGGAAGAAGCCGACGCCGCCCGCGGCGTGGCGACCCATTCCTCCGGCAACCACGGCGCCGCGCTGGCGCTGGCGGCCAGGACCCGGGGGATTCCCTGCCACGTGGTGGTGCCCGAAGGCGCCAACGCCGCCAAGCTGGCCAGCATCGAACGCTACGGCGCCACCGTGCACCCCTGCCCGCCCACCATCGCCGCCCGCGAGGACACGGCCGAGCAGGTGCGGCAGCGGACCGGCGCCACCCTGGTCCATCCCTATGCCGACCGCCAGGTGATCGCCGGCCAGGGCACGGCGGCATTGGAACTGTTCAACGCCAACGGCCCGCTGGACGCCGTGTTCGCCCCGGTCGGCGGCGGCGGACTGATTTCCGGCACCGCGATCGCCGCCGCGGCCATCGCACCCGCTTGCCGCGTCTACGGCGCGGAACCGGAAGGCGCGGCGGACACGGCCCGTTCCCTGGCCGCGGGCGAGCGGCAGGTCGATTTCGTACCCGACACCCTCTGCGACGGTCTGCGCGGCGCGCTGGGCGAACCCAACTTCGAACTGCTGCGCCAACACCGGGTGGACGTCTTCACCGTCGCCGACGCCGACACCGTGGCGGCGATGCGGTTGCTGTGGCAGTGCCTGAAGCTGCTGGTCGAACCCTCGTCGGCCATCGCGCTGGCCGCGCTGCTGCAACAGCGGTCGCGGTTCGTGGGGCTGTCGGTCGGCATCGTGCTGTCCGGCGGCAACGTGGACGTGGATGCGCTGCCGTGGGGGCGGGCATGAACGCGCGGCGCGGCAGGAACCGGCGCAGCCCGGCCCGCTGGCTCTGGCGCCTGCTGCTGCTGGTGCTGGCATGGCTGGTCGGGGTGGCCGCCTACATCGCATGGATCGGGCAGCGCGACGACGCGGCGGCCTCCGACGCCATCATCGTGCTGGGCGCCGCCGCTTACGACGCCAAGCCTTCGCCGGTGTTCGAGGAGCGCATCCGCCACGGCATCGACCTGTACAAGCGCGGGCTGGCGCCGAAGATCATCTTCACCGGCGGTTACGGCGGCCTGGGCGCGCGCTTCTCCGAATCGCAGGTGGCACGCCGCTATGCGCTGCGCAACGGCGTGCCGGACAAGGCGATCCTGATCGAATCGGTCTCGCGCAACACGCACGACAACCTGCGCCAGGCCTCGGCGCTGATGCAGCAGCACGACCTGCACCGCGTCATCATCGTCAGCGATCCGCTGCACATGGCGCGCGCGTTGCGGATCAGCCGCGAGCTGGGCATCCAGGCGGTGGGATCGCCCACCCCGACCAGCCGCTTCCGCAGCTTCGCCACGCGCTGCCGCTTCCTGCTGCAGGAAGTGTATTTCTTCCATCGCGACCGCCTGCCGCGCTGAGCGCGTGGCGTATGATCGGCGCGACGGCCATTCCCGGGGGGATTCCCGCATGAAGATCGACGGCACGCGCAGACAGGACCGCGCCACCGAACTGGTCCTGACCTACTACACGGCGTTCAACCGCGGCGACTGGGACGGCATGCTGGCGCTGCTGGCCGACGACGTGGCGCACGACCTCAACCAGGGCGCGCGCGAGACCGGCCGCGAGGCGTTCGCCGCCTTCCTGTCGCGCATGAACGCCCGCTACCGCGAACAGCTGCGCGACATCGTGGTGCTGGCCTCGCCCGACGGCGCGCGCGCGGCGGCGGAATACGTGGTGCACGGCGAATACCACGCCACCGACGAAGGCCTGCCGCCGGCGAACGGACAGAAATACGTGCTGCCCGGCGGCGCATTCTTCGACATCCGCGACGACAGGATCGTGCGCGTGACCAACTACTACAACCTGCAGGACTGGATCCGCCAGGTCGGCGGCTGACGAATCCTGTATGTAGGAGCGGGCCATGCCCGCGATGCTCTTCGCGACGTGCCGGGAAAAGCATCGCGCCCATCGGCGCTCCTGCGACCCGCAGGACTGGAACCGCCAGGGCGACGGGCCCGCCACGCGTAGGGTGCGCCCCGGCGCACCACGTCCCGATGCCCGTTCCGTGGTCAGGATGATGACGGGCGCACCGCAGCACGCCGGGTGACGGACGGGCAAGAAGCGACGGCAGGTATACGCATCACGGCGGTGCGCCGGGGCGCACCCTACGTTTCCCTGCGGCGGATCGGAATGGCCGACACCGGCACGGCGGCGATGTCCTCGCCCTGCCCGCGGATCGGCGCGCCCGGCGGTGGCGCCCAGGCGTGGGCGTAGATCACTTCCCAGGTGCTGGGCAACTTGCCGTCGGCGCTACGCAACGGTTCGTACGCGGCGGCGGCGGCGGCGAAGCGCGCACGCCCGGTCAATGTATGGCGGCGCTGTTGCAGCGCATTGGTGGCGCCCATCGCGCGCAGTTCGCGCATCAGGGCGGACAGGTCATCGTAGGTCAGGGTGAAGCGGTCGCGGTCCAGCACCGGATCGCGGAAGCCCGCCATCATCAACGCATCGCCGAACTGCGCGATGGGCGGGAACGGGCTGACGTGCGGCACGGCATCGGCCTGGGCGAAGGCATCGCGCAGTTCCTGCAGGGTTTCCGGGCCGAAGGTGGAACACAGCAGCAGGCCGCCCGGTTTCAGCACGCGGCGGAAGCCGGCGAATGCGGCCGGCAGGTCGTCCACCCATTGCAGGCTCAGGTTGCAGAACAGCACGTCGGCGCTGGCTTCGGCCAGCGGCAACGCGCGCAGGTCGGCGCAGACACGCGCGAACGGCTTCCACCAGCCGGCCTGCTTCTTGGCCTCGCGCAGCATCGGCAATGCCAGATCCAGCGCCACCACCTGCGCCCTGGGCCAGCGCTTGCGCATCGCCGCCGCCGCGTGCGCCGGGCCGCAGCCCACGTCCAGCACGACCCGGGGATCGCGACGCTCGCTTTCGCCCTGGCGCAGCGCCAGATAGTCCAGCGATTCCATCAGCCGCTTCTCGACCTCGTGCTGCAACGCCGCCGCCGCGTCGTAGCCGGCGGCGGAGCGCGAGAAGGCGCGGCGGATGTGGCGATGGTCGAAGGTGGTCATGAGTTCGTGCATTGTAGGAGCGACGTCGGTCTCGACCGCGTGGATTCAGCGCCCTGGGCGCGCCGGCACGGGGACGATCGAACAGCAACCGCCCGTGCGTTCGGCTTGGAGATGGAATGGTGGTGCGTCGGCATGGCGGTCGCGACTCACGTCGCTCCTACAACGAGGCGACGGGCAACGACTGCATGAACCGGTCCACTTCCGCCGCGACCGCATCGGCATGGCCCAGGAACGGCGCATGGCCGCCCCCGGCGATCTCGATGAACGTGCTGTCGGGAGCGAGCGCCGCCGCTTCGCGCATGCCGGCGGACGGCACCAGCCGGTCGCGTCGCCCCGCCAGCCACAGGCTGGGGACGGACAGCGCCGGCAAGGCGGCGCGCAGGTCGGATTCCTCCAGCAGGCGCAGGCCGTCCTGCAGCGCGCGCGGCGCCGGTTCGCCGCGCGCGTACAGCGCGTCCTTCAGCGTGCGCAGTTCGCTGCGGGCGTGTTCCGAGCCGATGGTGTCCAGCGCCAGGAAGCGCTCCAGCGTGCCGGCGTAGTCGCTGCGCAATTCGTCGCCGAATTGCAGGAACACCGCAGGGTCCACCGCATGCGCCCAGCCGTCGCCGCGCACGAAGCGCGGCGTGGCCGCCACCATCGCCAGGCCACGCACGCGCGGCGAAAGCGAGGCGGCCTTCAACGCGAACAGGCCGCCCAGCGACCATGCCAGCCATGGTGCCGGCGGCGTGCGCGACAGGATTTCACGCGCGGTGTCGGCCAGCGTCAGCGGCGTCGATGCGTCGCGGCTGTGGCCATGGCCGGGCAGGTCCACGAGGTGCAGGGTGTAACGGTCGGCCAGCCGTTGCGCCAGCGGCGCGAACACGCCGCCATGCAGGGCCCAGCCATGCAGCAGCACCAACGGCGGGCCACTGCCCGTGGATTCGATATGCATGCGCGTATTGTCGCCGATTCCACCCGGCCGCCGCGCGCATCCGTGCGTAGGAGCGCCCCATGGGCGCGATGCTTTTTTCGCAGCCCACCAGGGATCGACGGGATTCGCCGGGAATTCCGCGAAAAAGCATCGCGCCCATGGGGCGCTCCTACAGGTCGGGCGGTGGTCAGGGGGAGGTCACGCCACCGCGCCGTGCACCCGCTGCACCGCATCCCACGAACGCGCCAGCGCGGTGACCAGCGCATCCACGTCCTGCGGCGAATGCAGCGCGGACAGGGTGACGCGCAGGCGCGCCTTGCCGTCGGGCACGGTCGGCGGCCGGATCGCCGGCACCAGGTAGCCGGCGCTGTCCAGCGCGGCCGACAGGGCCAGTGCGTTGGCGTCGCTGCCGCACAGCACCGGCTGGATCGGCGACTCGGAGGCCATCAATTCCAGACCGGCGCGCTGCGCGCCGTTGCGGAAACGGTCCACCAGCGCCTGCAGCTTCTCGCGCCGCCAGTGGTCGCGGCGCGCGTGCTTGACCGCCGTGCGCGTGGCCGCGGCCAGCGCGGGCGGCAGTGCCGTGGTGTAGATGTAGGGCCGCGCGGTTTCGGCCAGGTGCTGGATCAGCGTGTCCTCGCCGACGACCACCGCGCCGTAGCCGCCCAGCGCCTTGCCCAGCGTGACCAGCTGCAACGGCACGTCGGCCACGCCCATGCGCGCCTCGGCCACGCTGCCGCGCCCTTCCGGCCCGCGCACGCCGACGCCGTGCGCGTCGTCCACGTAGAACAGCGCCTGCTGCATGCGGGCGACCAGGCTCAGCGCGCGCAGCGGCGCGGTGTCGCCGTCCATGCTGAAGACGCCGTCGGTGGCCAGCATGGCCGCGCCCTCGGGCGATTGCTTGAGCTGGCGCAGCGCGCCTTCCGGGTCCAGGTGCGGATAGCGGCGCAGCCTGGCGCCGGCCAGCCGGGTGGCGTCCAGCAGGCTGGCATGGTTCAGACGATCCTGCACGCAGACATCGCCGTCCTCCAGCAACGCCTGCTGCACGGCCAGGTTGGCCAGGAAGCCGCTGCCGAACAGCAGCCCGCGCGGATAGCCCAACCACTCTGCGATATCGCGCTCCAGCGCCTCGTGCACGGCGTGGTGGCCGGTGATCAGGTGCGAGGCGCCCGCGCCGGCGCCTTCGCGCGCGGCGGCGTCCTGCAACGCGCTGACCACTTCGAACTGCTGCGCCAGGCCCAGGTAGTCGTTGCTGCTGAACTCGGTCAGCCAGCGCCCGTTGACCTCCACCTTGACGCCATCGCGGCGGGCGACGGTGCGGCGCGCACGCTGGCGACCCAGCGCGATGCGCTGCTGGCGCTGGGCGAGGATGCGGTCGTGCAGGTCGGGGCGGGTCATGTCGGCGGGGCCTGGTGGAAAGAAGGCGACGGCGCGGCGCGGATGCGAAGACCGGCGCACACGGCGACGACAAGACGCCGGCCCGCGTCGTCCGCGCCAGCGTCACATCCTTCCGTACTGCCCCCTGTCCACTATCCCGACTACGCCGCCCGGCCGCGGAGCGGCGCGGAAGCAGTGATGTCGGCATGCACCGTACCGCTGCCGGGGGCATCGGTTCTGTGATGGTCGTGGCTGTTTTCGACCTGTACGGCCATCGGCCGCAGGCCCAGGCGGGCGAACAGCGCCTGGTCGCGCCCGGTATCGGGGTTGCCGGTGGTCAGCAGCTTCTCGCCGTAGAAGATCGAGTTGGCGCCGGCCAGGAAGCACAGTGCCTGCAACTCGTCGCTCATGCCCTCGCGGCCGGCCGACAGCCGCACCATCGACTTCGGCATGGCGATGCGGGCCACCGCGATGGTGCGGACGAACTCGAACGGGTCCAGCTCGGCAGTGCCGTGCAGCGGCGTGCCCGCCACCTGCACCAGCCGGTTGATCGGCACCGAGTCCGGGTGCGCCGGCAGGTTGGCCAGCGCCTGCAGCAGGCCGGCGCGCTGCTCGCGCGACTCGCCCATGCCGACGATGCCGCCGCAGCAGGTCTTCATGCCGGCGTCGCGGACGTGGCCCAGCGTGTCCAGGCGGTCCTGGTACTCGCGGGTGTGGATGATGTCGCCGTAGAACTCCGGCGCCGTGTCCAGGTTGTGGTTGTAGTAGTCCAGGCCGGCGTCCTTCAGCGCGTGCGCGTGTTCGGACGACAGCATCCCCAGCGTGGCGCAGGTCTCCAGGCCCAGCGCCTTCACTTCGCGGATCATCTCGGCGACCTTGGGGATGTCGCGGTCCTTCGGCGAGCGCCAGGCGGCGCCCATGCAGAAGCGCGACGCGCCGGCGGCCTTGGCCTGTTGCGCCTTGGCCAGCACCTGCTCGGTGCTCATCAACTTCTGCGCATTCACCCCGGTGTCGTAGCGCTGCGCCTGCGGACAGTAGGCGCAGTCCTCCGGGCAGCCGCCGGTCTTCACCGACAGCAGCGTGGACACCTGCACCTCGGCCGGGTCGAAATGCCGGCGATGGACGCTGGCGGCACGGTGCAGCAGTTCGGGGAGCGGCAGGTCGAACAGGGCCAGCAGTTCTTCGCGCCGCCAGTCGTGGCGCAGGGCCGGGGTGTCGTTGGAAATGTGAGCGGACATCGCGGCCTCGCGGGGATACAGTCGGGGAAGTCTGGAAACCACGGACGGGGCTGTCAACCATATGGATATCCTGCAAGTTGACAGGTGGTGGCGCCGGCTGGGCCGTGGCCTGCTGGTGCCGCGCTGCCTGTTGTGTAGCGAACGCGGCATCAACGGCTGCGATCTGTGCGCGAAATGCCGCGATTGCCTGCCATGGAATCGTTCCGCCTGCCCTCGCTGCGGCCTGCCCTTGCCCCTGCCGGACGAGTGCGGCGAATGCCTGGTCCGTCCCCCGCCCGTCGCCCATACGGTGGCCGCGTTCGTCTACGGCTTCCCGCTCGACCGGCTGGTGCCGCGCTTCAAGTTCCACCACGACCTGGCCGCGGGACGGTTGATGGCCCAGCTGATGGCCGGCCCGCTGGCGGCCGCGCCCCGCCCGGAGGCGCTGGTCCCGGTGCCGCTGCATGCCGGCCGCCTGCGCCAGCGCGGCTACGACCAGGCGTTGGAACTGGCCAAACCGCTGGCCCGCTCGCTCGGCCTGCCCCTGCGCGCCGGGCTGCTGCGGCGCGTTCGCGCCACCGCGCCGCAATCGGAGCTGGATGCCACCGCCCGCCAGCGCAACATGGCGCGCGCCTTCGCCGTGGAGATGGAATATCCGCTTCCCGTGCATGTCGCCCTGGTCGACGACGTGATGACCACCGGAGCCACTTTGCACGCGGCGGCGAAGGCCTTGAAGAAAGCCGGCGTGGCGCGCGTGGATGCCTGGGTCTGCGCGCGGGTGCCGTAAGGCGTTTCTGGATAGGCTCCTGTGGGGGCGACGTAAGTCGCGACGGGTCTATCGGTAAAGCCTCATCGCGACTTGCGTCGCTCCCACAAGTCGCCTCCACAAGGATGGCAGGCTTCTGGCGCCTGCGTAGTATGGCAGCGACCTGTAAGCCCCAAATCCCGTCATTCCGGCGCAAGCCGGAACCCAGTGCCTACCTCTTGCTGCACAGGAAACAACCCGCACGTCCTGTGCAAAGAAGCGAAGGCACTGGGTTCCGGCTTGCGCCGGAATGACGGTAGATGGATCCCGGAGGTGGATCCCGGAACGACGACGGATGGGTCCAAACCCCTCCGCGCCGCGATCCGGACACCCTTGCTTGCTTGACCCGCTCCCACCGCAGGCGTATTCGTACGCCGCGTTCCCAACCCTGGAGGCGGCGATGAACAATGGCCCGTTGGCGAGCATGTCGCGCAGTTGATGGGTGTTCCTGTTGTATGGACTGGTAGCGCTGGTCTTCGGCGCAGCGTCGTTGCTGTGGCCCGGCCGTACCATGCTGGCGTTGGTGCTGACCTTCGGCATGTTGTCGCTGGCCGACGGCGTGGTCAGCCTGTTGAGCGTGTTCCGCAAGGACATCGCGCTGCCGAACTGGTTGCTGCTGCTGTACGCAGCGGCGTCGCTGGGGTTCGGGTTCCTGGCGGTCACGCAACCGGTCGCGATGGCCGAGGCGTTGCTGTGGTTGCTGGCGCTGTGGCTGATCATCGCCGGCTTCGCGCGCATCGTTTTCGCCATCCAGGTGCGCAAGCTGGTGCGGGGCGAATGGCTGCTGGCGCTCAGCGGGCTATTGGCCATCGCGCTGGGCGTACTGTTCTTCGCGCGTCCCGGCATCGGCCTGGTCACCGTGGCCGTGTGGATCGCCATCGGCGCCTTGCTCTACGGCGTGCTGCAGATCGCGGTGGCATTGCGGCTGCGGCGCCTGCAGAAGCCGCTGGCGTAGAGCGTCCGGATCGGAGCGCCGCGCCAAGGCGCACCCTGCCCCGGCGGCACCGGAGGATGGCCTCAGCGCTTCAGCGCAAGATCCAGTGCGATCGCCGCGAACACCGCCGCCCCCACCCAGTTGTTGTGCAGGAAAGCCCTGAAGCAGGCATCGCGCCCGCGATGGCGGGCGATGACGAATTCGTACGCCACCAGCAATGCCGCCACGCCCAGCCCGGCCCAGTAGTAGGCACCCAGCCCGGCCTGCCGGCCCACCAGGTACAGGGCCAGCAACACGAGTGCGTACAGCACGCCCTGGATCGCCAGGTCCAGGTCGCCGAACAGGATGGCGGTGGATTTTGAACCAGCGCGGATGTCGTCCTCGCGGTCGACCATCGCGTACCAGGTGTCGTAGGCCGTGGCCCACAGGATGTTGGCGGCGTACAGCACCCACGCCAGCGGCGGCACCTCGCCCTGCACCGCCGCGAACGCCATCGGGATGCCCCAGCCGAACGCCAGCCCCAGGTACACCTGCGGCAGGTAGGTGTAGCGCTTGAGATACGGATAGCTGGCGGCCAGGAACAGGCCGGCGAAACTCAGGTACACCGTCAAACGGTTCAGCGTCAGCACCAGCGCGAAGGCCACGATCATCAGCGCCGCGAACACCAGCAGCGCCTCGCGCCCGCTCACCGCGCCGGTCGCCAGCGGGCGGCCCCTGGTGCGCTCCACCAGCGGGTCCAGCCAGCGGTCGGCGTAATCGTTGATCACGCAGCCGGCCGAACGCGTCAGCCAGACGCCGGCGGTGAACACGAACAGCGTCCACCACGGCGGCACGCCATCGGCGGCCAGCCATAGCGCCCACCACGTCGGCCACAGCAGCAGCAGCACGCCGATCGGCCGGTCGCCGCGCACCAGTTTCCAGTACTGACCCAACCGCTCCCGCCAGCGCGGGACGGCAGGTGTCTCGAAGCGTTCGTAAGCCATCGCGGAACATTCATCCAACGGGACGCGCATGCCGGCTTGACGGACCGCTAACCGGCATCGGCGCAGGCTGGGATTCTAACGCCGCGCAGGAAACGAACCCGCGATGAAAGCCGTCCGCTTCGTCGAAACCGGCCGACTGGCCGAAGTGATCGACCTGCCCACGCCCCGGCCCGGTCCGGGACAGGTGCTCCTCAAGATCGCGGGGGCCGGCGTCTGCCATTCCGACCTGCACATCATGGACGAGGACCTCGGCCTGAAGGGGCCGTTCACCCTGGGCCACGAAAACGCCGGCTGGATCGCCGGCCTCGGCGTCGGCGTGGAAGGCTGGAAGGAGGGCGACGCCGTGGCCGTCTACGGCCCCTGGGGCTGCGGGCGCTGCCACGCCTGCCAGACTTCGATGGAGAACTACTGCGAGAACCATGCCGCCCTGGGCACGATGGGCGGCGGCCTGGGCTCGGACGGCGGCATGGCCGAATACATGCTGATCCCTTCACCCCGCCTGCTGGTCCCGCTGCAGGGACTGGACCCGATCGCCGCCGCGCCGCTGTCCGATGCCGCGCTGACGCCCTATCACGCGATCAAGCAGGCCCTGCCACTGCTGACGCCCGATGCCACCGCGCTGGTGGTGGGCGTCGGCGGCCTGGGCCACATGGCCGTGCAGATCCTGCGCGCGCTGACGCCGGCGCGCCTGATCGCCGGCGACATCGACGACGCCAAGCTCGCGCATGCGCGCGAACTGGGCGTGGAACACGCCCTGAACACCCGCGATGGCGAGGCCGCCGCCCAGGCGATCACCGACCTGGCCGGTCCGCGCGGCGTGGCCGTGGCGCTCGACTTCGTCGGCGCGCAGCCCACCATCGACCTGTGCGCACGCGTGGTCGGCCGCAACAGCCGCCTGAGCGTGGTCGGCCTGGGCGGGGGCGTCGTGCATTACGCCGCCAACCGCCCCCCTTACGGCTGCCAGGTCACCGTGCCGTACTGGGGCTCGCGCACGGAACTGATGGAAGTGATCTCCCTGGCCGCCGACGGCCGCATCCGCGCCGACGTGGAAACCTTCCCGCTGGAACAGGCGGTGGAGGTCTACCAGCGTCTGCGCGAAGGCCGGATCCACGGCCGCGCGGTGCTGCTGCCCTGAACGGATGCCGCGGCCATTGGGTCGCTCGCGCGCTTCGGGTAAGCTATGCCGCTCTGCGCGCCCGTAGCTCAGCCGGATAGAGTAGTGGCTTCCGAAGCCATTGGTCGGGGGTTCGAATCCCTCCGGGCGCGCCATTCCCCTGCTTGGGCAACCCGGGCCTGGACCCGCGACAACCCGTTGGCGAGCGTGTTCTCGCCTATTCGCGGTTATCCGGGACCGGATTTCTCGCCAGCTCCCCCGTTTTTCTGGCGAGGCTTGAGAAAAGCCTCTCGATTGCCAAACCGCCCGCTCAGTCCCATTTCCCACGATAGGCGAATCCCGGCATGTCCCAGCCATGGCGGATCGCGAGCAGCCTCAGGATCAGTCCCAGGCCCATCGCCGACAGCATGGCGACGCCGTGGTGCACGCCGAGCTGGCTCCCGCCCATGTACACCAGGCCGGTGATGAGGGAGACCGTGGCGTAAAGCTCCTTCTGGAACAGCAGCGGCGTCTGCCCGCACAGGAGGTCCCTGAGCACGCCGCCACAGGTGCCGGTGATCATGCCGCTTGCGATGACGATGGCCAGCGGCAGCGACAGCGCATGCGCGACGTTGCATCCGATCACCGTGAACACCACCAGTCCCAGCGCGTCGAGGAACAGGAACAGTCTCCTCAGCCGCACGATCAAGGGCGCCAGGACGCCTACCGAGAGCGCCGCGACCAGCACATAGCCCAGGTACTCCGGATGCCGCACCCAGCCCAGGGGATAGTGGGACAGCAGCACGTCGCGCACCGTGCCCCCGCCAAGTGCCGTGACGCTCGCGATCACGCAGACTCCGAACCAGTCCATGCCGCGCCGCCCGGCGACCAGCGCCGCCGTCATCGCTTCGGCCACGATCGCCACCAGGTACGCCACGTGCATCGCACTCTCTTCCGACATCGGATTCCTCCTTTCATGCGGGGACGCGATCACGGGCACTGTACGCCGGTCGCTGCGCGCCAAAGCCCGGCGCCCGCGAGATGGCCGCCGCGCCAGCAACGGCCGTAGCGAGTATCGGATCACGGCCCGCCTGGAGGCTCCGCGTCCACCACACGCACTTTCTGTCCGCCCGTCGTGGCCGGCAGGATCGGGGCGTCGGTCGCCACCAGGATCGTGCCGGGCCGCAGCAGCGGGTAGACATGGTCCACGAACGCGGGAGGCAGGCTCACGCTGTCGATCGTGGCGGCATCCAGGACTTCGCCGCCTTCGCTTTCGTGGCCGGGAACGGGATAGGCATGCCACTGGGGCGCTTTCCCGCCCGGAAACCGGGGGAATGTCCCGTCCATGTAGGCCGGGGACATCACGTATACGTGCGTGCCGCTGCTGCGCGGCGGTCCGCCCAGGGCCAATCGCGAACGCCCGATCTCGACACCGCCGCGCAGCACGACGAGCTGCCTGTCGCTGCGGCTCAGTACGAGCGAGATGGGGCCCTCCTCCGCCAGTTCCGGCGTCCAGCGGTACTCACGGCCATCCGCCAGCGACGGCATGTCCGGATGCTTGCCGGAACGTGGATCCACCGGGGAAACCACGCCCGGATGCACCAGGGCCATCGGCACCGCGCCCTGCCGCGCGATCACCACGGTCATTCCCATGTCGGTCGATTCGAACAGCAGGCGCGCGAACTCCGTCGGCAGATGGAGGCATCCATGGGATTCGGGATAACCGGGCAATCCGCCCGCGTGGATGGCGATGCCGTCCCAGGTCAGGCGCTCCTCGTACGGCATGGGGGCGTTGTTGTACTTCCTGGAATGATGGTCCTTGTCCTTTTCCAGGATGGTGAACACACCGGTAGGCGTCTCGTGGCCGGGCTTTCCCGTGCTGATCGTGGAGACGGCCACCAGCACCCCGTTGCGGTACACGTACAGGCGCTGCTCGTCGATGCTGGCCACGGCGACCATGGGCCCCATCGCCTTGTCGTCGCCTCCCCAGATCCAGTCCCCGGGCCCGAGTTCGCCGAGGGGCGTGTCGACGCTCCTCGACTGCTTCGCTCCCCAGAAAGGGGCCGTGGCGGATGCCGACGCGATGGAGCACAAGAGCAGCAGGCCGGCGACCGCCACCATCCGGCATGTCTTCGTGCGCCATCGTGTCCTCCACCGGATCATCCCGACCTCCCATGTTCTTCCCGCGATGGCAACGCCGCATGCCAGCCATGCCTGTCTCCGGTGCCGTCCGGCGACGCATGGGGCAAACCCCTGTCGATCCCGAAGGGCGTCCTGACCCGCCGCAGCCTGCGGGTTTCGCGCCTGATCTCGCGGCTGTCGCGCAGGGATTCGGCCGTCCGGTACGGGCGGTCGTGGTCCAGGTGGACGCATACCGCGCGGTGCCTGATCTGCAGGCCGGTGATGCCGGCGTTGGCCAGCCTCTCGCCCAGTTCCCTGTCGGCTCCCCCGTACTTCATCCGCTCGTCGTATCCGTTGACCGCCAGGATGTCGCGCTTCCACGCCGATGAGTTGCAATTGTTGAACGTCGCCCGGGCGGTGGTCGTCGCATCGAGGAACCTGGCCGCGGCCGGGCCGGATCCCAGTTTCAGCCGGTTCGACATGCCGAGTCGCTGCCGCGCCCGCAGCCACGCAGGCTCGAAGCAGGTCCCGTCGATGATGTCGTCCGCGCCGATCTTCATGCTGGTGGACATGTCCAGCTTGCAGTAGCCCCCCGACAGGAAGCGGCCGGGCTGGGCCAGGCACGCATGGACCTTCAGGAAATCACGCCTCGGGATGCAGTCCCCGTCGGTGAAAACCAGATAGTCGTACCGGGCATGCAGGATCGCATTGTTCAGGATCTCCTGCCGGCGGTAGCCGCGGTCCTCGTGCCACACGTGCGTGACGGGGACGGAACCGAGATCGGCGAACGTGGCGACCAGCCTTGCCGTCTCCGGTCCCGAGCCGTCGTCGGCGACGACGATCTCGAAACGTTTGTGCGACTGGACGAAGTAGCCCAGCAGAACCTTCTCCAGCCACCGCTCGGCGTTGTACGTGCTGACGATGACCGTGATGGGCAGTGAAAGCTCTTCCATCCGCCTCCTTCCACGCGCCTGTCCCGACGCGAACGACCGGGTGATCTCGCCGCCTCAGCGGCCAAGGGACCGCTTGTGCTCGTGCAGGGCCTTGAGAATGGTGAATTGCTCGTAGCGGTGCCCCGGGTAGCGGGCATCCACCCATTCCATGAATTCCGGGTCGCCGATCTCGCCACGGTACAGCCGGTACAGCACCACCGAGAACTCCTCGGCCCGGGCATCGGTATCCAACGGAAGCCGCGCGTAGTTCCGGTCGTGGCGGACCGTCTCGAGCAGTTCCGACAGCCACGCCTGGAAGGCCTGGTCGCGCGACGCTTCGACTTCCACGTCCGCCTGGCGTTCCGGCGCCGCCATGGCGCAGTCGCCCGCTCCCATGGCCATTCCCATGACCAGCATCGCCGCCCACGTCCGCATCGTCACTTCTCCCCGAAACCCGCAGTTTTGCCCCGTTCCATGGGTAGCTTCGCGAAATGTCGCCGCAAGGGGACATGGAAAACGCATCCGCCGGATGACGCGGACGCGCAGCAAGACCCGTCGCATCGTCTGGAAACGGGCAGCCCGCCCTGAAGCGGCCGCTACCGGGCTTCGGGAGCGTCCTCCTCCAGTTCGCGCATGCGGAGGTCGGCGACCGCCACCCACGCCGGCTGGCCGGCCTTGACCGCTTCGTCCCGCGCGTTGAGCAACGCCTGCCGCACGTCCTCTTTCCCGCTGGCGCCTTGCTGCCGCAGCCAGCGCGCCCGCTCCAGCCATACCGTGTGGGCTATCGCGCGCGCATAGAGCGTATCGACCTTGCCGAGATCGGCGACGATCGCGTTGAAGGCCGGCTCCATCCATGCGGCGTCGGCATCGTTGTCGATCGCCATGGACAGCTCCGTCGCGCGGATGTGCAGGGACTCCTGGCTCCCCTCTCCGTACTGGTCGACGGCATCCGCGCGCGCGGTCCGCAGCTGTTCCGCCGCCTGCGCCGTCTCTCCCGTGTTCGCCAACAACGTCGCATAGGCGAGGCGATGGATGGCCGGCACTCCTCCATGCGCCGCCACGCTGTCGCCGATGGCCTTCCCGATCAGGTCCAGCGCCTGGCTGCGTTTCTCCACGTCCCCGGTCCGCGAGAATTCCGCCCAGTACCGATTGGCCAGGAGGAACCTCGCCTCCAGCGTGAATTCGTGCGTCTCGCCGTAGCGGGCCCTGTAGATGGAGATTCCCTTCTCCACCCCGGCGATGCTGCTCTGGTGCCGCCCTTCCAGCGCGTCGAGGTGGGCCCTGGCGATGCAGGTGCGGGCATACGCCGGATGCGTTTCGCCGAGGGACTCCCGCAGGATGCTCTCGGCGTGGCGGATGGCCTCTTCCGCGCCGGGGTTGTCGGCGTTGAGCAGCCGCACGAACGCCAGTTCCGACCATGCGATTCCCGTCTGCGGGTGCCGATACCCCAGTGTGCGCTGCCGGCTGGCGAGCAGCGCGGTGGCCAGCGACAACGATCGCTTCTCGCGTCCGCTCTGGCGCGAGGCGCGCACTGTCCTGACCAGCGATTCGCGGGCATCGTCGGCGATGACGACGTCCTCCTTGCCGGCCAGGTCGATCGCGCGCAGCAGGTCCGCTTCGGACTCCTTCATCCGCAGGCGCCACCGGTACCACGTGCCGCGCTGGACCAGCAGTTGCGCCACCACCGCGTCGCTGGACAGCGACGGCAGCTGCCGCGCTTCGGCGACGGCCTGCGACAAGGTCTGGAACGCGGCCCCGGAATCGCCCAGGCCCGATTGCGCGATGGCCACCTGGTTGAGCAATCTGGCGTAGGCGAGCCGGTGCTGGTCCGACAGCCTCACCTTCAGCAGCGCAGTTCCCTTGCGAGCCGTCTGCCGGGCTTCCGCATGCCTGGCCTGCTGGTTCTGCACCTGCGCCAGCGTGGAGAGGTTGAAGGCCGTCTGCAGGGTATCCGCGCCGCCCAGGGCGATCGCCTCGCTCACCAGTTCCTCGGCCCGCCGGTATTCTCCGACCGCCGCCCAGTTGCGGGCGATGACGGACAATCCGCGCGACCGCACTTCCGGGTGCCCGTCCAGCGATTCGCCGCGCAGATAGGCTTCGCTCTTTTCGAGCATGGCGGCGGAACTCAGGGGCGCATCGCCAAGACCGGACAGGGTCGCCATGCCCAGGCTGGATTCCAGCAGCCTGTCCGCGTAGCTGGAAGCGACCCGCTCGCGTTCGGCGTGCATGTGCTGCCACGCGTAGAGCGCGGCGAACATCCCCAGGCACCCCAGCACGGCCGAGACCACGATCGAGGCGGCGGCATGGCACCGGGCGAAGCACTTGAACCGGTACCAGCGCCCGCCTCCGTACGCGGAAACGGGGGCGCCCGAAAGCCAGTTCTTCAAGTCGCGCTGCAGGTCGGCCACGCTCTCGTAGCGTTCGCCCGGCATCGTCTCGACGCAGTGGAGCGCGATGCTGTCCAGTTCCCCCCGGACCTTGCGCGACAGCGCCTCCACGTCCTTCTCGCCGCGCCTGGCCAGCATTTGCGGCGTCATGCCGGGGACCAGCGCGCTTACCGGCCGGGGCTGGTGCCGGACCGCGTTCAGTGGAACCGGCCACTGGCCGCACGCGAGCTGGTACAGCAGCACGCCGAGCGCGTAGACATCCACGCCGAAACCCAGCGAGCCGCCCGCCATCACTTCCGGCGCGCAATAGCCCGAGGTCACCGCCAGCCGCCTGTCCGCCCGTCCTTCGGCCGGCATGGACAATCCGAAGTCCAGCAACTGCACCTTTCCGTCGGCGGTGATCAGGATATTGGAGGGTTTGATGTCCTGGTGGATGATCCCCCGCGAATGCGCGTAGCACACCGCGTCGCATATCGTGGCGAGCAGTTCGATGCGCTGCCTGAGGGTCAGGGATTGCCTGTCGCACCAGGCATCGATGGGTTCGCCGTCCACCCGGCGCATGACGAACCACGGGTGCCCCGCCTCGTCCAGCCCCCCGTCCAGCAACGGGACGATGTCGGGATGGCGGAGACTGGCCAGGATGTTCCTTTCCTCGATGAAGGCGCTTTCCGTCTGGGCGGAGGACACTTCGGCCTTCACGTACTTGAGCGCGGCACGCTGGCTGAAATGGCCGTCGGCCCGCTCCACCTCATAGACCGTGCCCATGCCCCCGTGCCCGATGATGCCGACGATGCGCCACGCGCCCACCTGCCGGCCGATGCTGTCGTCTTCCTGCGCTTCCATCGATTGCATGCGCGCGGCGACGGCCGCGATCGGCGCGCGCTCGATCCTGGAGCAATCGTCCGCGTCCAGGAGCCGCTTGAGGGCCGCGTGGAGATCGGGATCCTCGCGCCGAAGGGAGGCCAGCTCCCGTTCCCGCTCCTCGCGCGGCATTTCGACGAAACGGTCGAACAGCCGCAGCGCACGCGCTTCGATCGAACTCATTGCGGAGTCCTGCGGCGCTGGAAGAACGGTGCCGTCGTCATGGCATGCCCGGCCCGTAGGGGGATTCCCTATTCTCGCTCCGACAGCAGGCGGCAGGACAAGTGCAGGGTCCGCCCGGACGCGAGGCGCATTTCGTCCTGGTAGGTGTCGCAGTCGAGGATGTTGTCCGGCGACGACCGGCGCGCGGAGTAGACGCTCACCAGCACGTCGGATTCGCCCTGCGTCATCCCGAGCCTGTCGCGATGGGCCGCGCGCCCGTCGAAGGCAACGACCCCTTCCCCATCGAGGGTCCCTTCGTCCCGCCCGATGTCGACCAGGCCGACATCGTTGACGACGCCCGGCGGAACGTCCGGCGCGGGGCCGCCGGAGTACGCCACCGACACGACGATGCGCTCTCCGTCGGCGCTCAGTTTCCGCCTGGCGGCTTCCGACAGCGACACCGCGACCTTGAAGGCGAACCCGCCGGGCCAGGCATCGGCGGCCGGGGCGGCTCCCTCCGCGGAAGAAGGCGGGCTGTCGCCTCCACCGCACCCCGACAGGGCGGCGACCAGGACGGCGAAGGACCATCGCGGAATTCTGTTGCCCATATCCCCTCCCCGAAGCGCCAGGCGCGAACGGACCGGCGTTCCGGTCACCGGATGCGCTTGGCCGGCCAGTCCAACAGCTTGCAATGCAGGACGACGGGAGCGGCGATGGCCACCTTCAGATCGTCGTCGAACGAATCGCAATCGAGGATGTTGTCTTCGAACACGCGCCTTGCGGAAGCGATGTTCACGTTGACCCGCGGCTCTCCCCGCACGTACCTGAGCCTGTCCACCTTCAGCGCGCGCCCGTCGATCATCACTTCCGACTTGCCGGTGATGTCTTCCTCGGCCTGCCCCAGGTCGATTTGTCCCAGTTCGTCCACGAAGGCCTCTCCTGTCCCCGGCGCCGGGTCTCCGGCGTAGCTGAAGAAGGCCACGGCGCCCTCCTTCGACGATTCCAGTTTCTCCGCGGCTTCCTTCGACAGCGAGATTCGCAGTTCGAATGCATGGGACGCGGGACCGGCATCGCCCTCCTCCGTCCCGGGAACGGCGTCGTCGCTATCGGTCGGCGCGGGCTGCGCGGCACCGGACCGCACCGATTCCGATTGCGGCGCCGTGGGTTGTGCAGGTGCCGCCTGCACCGGCTCCGTCTTGCTGCACGCCATGAGCGCCAATGCCATCAGTCCGCCGCACAGCCAGGCCATCGCGTCGATGCGCCATCGGCGTTCCTCCCTGTCTACTGCCGCACCGCTCTTGTCGATCATCACCGCAGTACCCTCCCGCCGGATATACCGACTCGCCATGGAGCCGCGATCCGGCCCATTTCCATTCCTGGACCGGATGAATATGTGGCCTGTATCTCTTTCATTATGCGTTGGACAGCACGTTTTCCAGAACACGGCTGTTTTCAGCGTACTCCAGCCAGGACCGGACAGCAGGCAAAAAGCCGCACGTTGCCTGCAAACGCCAAGCCCGGGAGTAAATAAGGTCTGGACTTGCAAATACGTTACTCGGCTAAACTGGCGATGCTTCTGCAATATGCATCGCGAGTTGTGCGCCAGACAGGACATAATGAGCACCACCGATCGCTTCGATGACGCAGAACCTCCGGAAGCCGCCTCCACCGGCGATACGCTCGCATCGGTAACCCGCCTGCTGGTGGACGTGGAGGAGGGGAACGACGAAGCCTGGAACCAGATCTACAACCTGGTCTATCACGACCTGCATCGGATCGCGCGGTCGCTGGTACGGCAGCATGTGCAGCCCGGAATCTCCCCTACTTCGCTGGTCAGCGAGACGTGGCTCCGGCTCGCGCGGTCGCAGTTCTCGGCCCGGTGCCGTTCGCACCTCACCTCGCTGATCGCACGCGCCATGCGGTTCGTGCTGCTGGACGAAGCCCGGCGCACGTTGACGACCAAGCGGGGCAACAACCCTTTCACCGAGTCGCTGTCGGAAACCCACGAACTGGCCGTGGATTCGCAACTCGAGCAGCTCCTGGAGATCAACGAAGCGCTGGAAAGGCTGGTGCGCGTCGACAGCCGTCTGGCGCGGGTCGTGGAGCTGCGGTATTTCGGCGGGCTGGAGGAAGAGGAGATCGGAGAAATCCTCGGCATCACGGTGCGCACCGTGCGCCGCGACTGGCGCAAGGCGCGCGCTTTCCTGCAGAGCCAGCTGGACAACCACCCTACGCACTCCTGAGTGCGCCGCACCGGCTCCCGCCCGGCGAACGGCGGCAAGCCGGCCGGGAATGTCCTGTGCCTGCGAGATTTCCCGAAGCAGTACATGTCACCCACAACTGCCAGGGGCATGACCATGTACGCCAAGAAGACACTGTTCGCCGCTACCGCTGTGTGCCTGCTCGGTGCCTGCGCGCCGAAGCCCGAGAACGTCAAGCCGGGTTACGCTCCCCAGGCGGTCTACGACAGCCTCAGTTGCCAGCAGATCGCGAGCGAAGCCATCAACGTCTCCAACAAGGCCCACGACAAGGCGGGCATCGAGCGCCGGCACCGCCACCAGGACGAGGCCATCGTCGCCACCGGCCTCATCGTCTTCTGGCCGGCACTGTTCTTCACGCACGGCCACAGCACGCAGTCCGCCTCGGATCTCGCCCAGTTGAAGGGCGAAATGGAAGCCCTGGAAGCCGCTTCCGCCAGGAAGGGGTGCGGCATCAAGTTCGATCGCGTCTGATCGTTGGCCGGGCCTTCCGTTCCACGGAAGGCCCTTCTCCACCAGTGCATCGCCTCCGGCGCGTGCGTGCTCTCGCTGGCCGCCACGATCCTCCGGGAAAGGTTCCATTGCCGCCCGTCCGCTGCGCAATGCCTCCACATTTCTCGCATCCGCTTCCATGAAGGCACCACACCACGGGATGCGGGACGCGCACCCTGTTTGCCTGCGTGCGGACGTTCGTCGGGATGATCGCGGGCCTCGGTGTCTCGCGCATCCGCCTGGCGACTTCGACTGCATCGATTCGATGGAACGTCCGAAACAGCAGCGGGCATGCGGGATCCATGGCGCGGGTGGGCGCATGGACAGCCGGCGCCTCAGGCGCCTGTCTTCCCGTCCCGCTTCCGGTTGGAAAAGCGCGCGACGCACTGCCCGCTCACCCAGATGCCCTGCGCCGCGACGTAACCCCAGGTCCGCCCCTCGACGCATTTGGTCCTGGAGAATTCATGCGCGAGATGCGGCGTTCCCCGGTGCGGCGGCCACGCGCACCAGTTCCTCTCCGTCCCGTCCTCGTGGCTGGCGCACCACGCATTGTGTTCCGGCGCCGCTCCGGCCTCGACGCCGAACCTGGCGCGACAGCCCTTGTCCACCCACACGCTGGCCGGCAGGTAGCCGAACGTCCGGCCGTACTCGCAGGGCACTTCCGATATTTGCTGCACGAGCACGGGCCGCGCCTTGCGCGAAGTCCAATGGCATTCCTTGCGATGGCCATCGTCGCTGGCACAGGTGATGCTGTAGCTGGTCGGTGCCACCGGGCGGTCGATCGGTCGCGCAGCGCCGCTGACGCGGATGAAGTCGGCGCTGCACCCCGCGCTCACCCAGACCAGGCCCGGCCGTTGTCCCCAGTTGACGCCTTCGACACACTCGACCAGGGACGTATGCCGCGCCAACGCCACCGGATCCTGGAATCCCGTGCGGCATTCGTGCAGTCCATCGCGGCTGACGCACGGAAGCAGCGCCGTGCCGGCCTGGCTGTCGGAGAACCTTGCCTTGCATCCCTCCGACACCCAGACACCGTTCCTGCCCGCCCCCCATGTCCGCCCCTCCGTGCACGCCCCTTTGGAAAGGCGCTCGACCAGGACGGGTTTGCCGGCGAACGTGGCCGGACACTCCTGGCGGCGGTGGCGGACGCTTTCGCAGACCACGGTCCTCAACGGGAATGCCAGCGCGCGCTGGCCGGCCTGTTGCCGGACGATGTCGCGCTCCACGTCCGCCAATGTCCAGCCGGCCTCGTCCATGCGCGACAGGTAGAACGCCAACTGCGCCTGCGACGGCCGCCCGCCTTCCACCTGCTTCGCGTAGGCCTGCTCGATCGCGAGGCGCCGCTCGTGCCCGGCATCCGCCGAAGCCGCACTCGCGCACCATGCCATCGGCACAGCGGCGAGGACGACGGCCAGCAACGCGAACGCCAGGCGCCGCTGCGCCGGCCGGTTCCGCTTCCGGTTTCCCTGCATGGCTCCCGCTTCTGTCCCGTCCGCGCGCTGCGCGCGACGGCACGACCCGGCCATCGCGGACATGTCAGCCACCTGTCCTGTCGAAGTACCGGGAACGCAATGCTTCCAACTGCCCACCCTCCCGCAGTCTCAGCAGCCGGATCGCCAACGGCTTCTGCAGCGCGCTCCCGTGGCGCATCACGAAGCCGTACTTGTCCGGGTTGAACAGGCGCCCCACCACCTCCAGGCCCGCTTCCGGATAGGCGTGCGCGTAGTATTCGAGCAGCGGCGCATCGCCCACGATCGCCGCGACATCGCCTCGCGCGAGCAACCGTGCCGCTTCCTCCATTCCCCTGTACCGCACCGGGGTCAGGCCCGTGTCGATGGCGAACCGCTCCGCGGCGCTCCCCGCGGCGACGCCCACCGGCCTGCCCTCGAGGTCCCGCACATCGTTGATCTGCCGGCTCAACACATCGACGCTCATGACACTGAACGTGGAAGAGGCGATGTAGGCGACGAGCGCGACACCGCAGACGACGCGATAGAAATTCTCCGCCAGCCCTTCGCCCCAGTGGCGCGTGAACTTCCTGTCGTTCTTCCTGTCCGCCAGCGTAAGCAGCAGGGTGGCCACCAGCATCGCGAACCCCAGCACCGCATAGACCCGCAGATGCCCGCCTTCCCGCATGCCACCCAGCAGGCCGCTGCCCTTGCCGGCCTTCGGCGCCATCACGCGCATGCCCGCGTCGTACCACGGATGGGTGAAGTCCATGCGCCCGGCGCGCTCCCGCGTGATCGCGATGTTGGCGACTCCGACGTCCAGACTGCCGCTTTCCAGGCCATCGACCAGCTCTTCGTAGCTCCCGACCTCCTCGTACCGGTATCGCCACTGCAGATCGCGGGCGGCGATCTCCCATAGCTCGATCGCCATGCCGGCATAGCCTTCCCCGCCTGTCCTCGCCACGAACGGCGGATCGACATAGACGCCTACCCGCAATTCCCCGCCGCGCTTGCCGGCGTCCTGCCCCTGCGCGGAATCTTCCGCACTTCCGGCGCGAACCGGCAGCGCCGCCGATCCCGACGCAAGCGCCAGGCACGCCAGGACCGCGGCCCGCTTCACGAAGGCCGCCGCCGCACGCCACCGGCGGGAGGCACGCGGCGAAGGCGCGGCCACTCCCCTTCGATGCGTCGGCGGCGAAGCATGTCGGTCGCGTGCCACGGCGGGGGACCGCTACGGCGCATCCGGATTGATGCCGGCGATGCGGACCGTACTCTCGGCGCAGGCATCGTCCTGGCATATCGCGTTCATCCACACCTGGCCCGAGCCCACCATCACGCCACGCCAATTGACGAACAGTTCGGCGTACTTCTGCTCCAGCACCGCCTTCCTGACCTCTTCGGTCATGATCGTGTCCCAGTGGGCGACGAACGCCTCCTGGTCGTGTATCGCCCTGGCCGGCCCGCCCTTCGGCCTGACCGTCAGGGGATAGTCGACAAGAGCGGCCACCGCCTTCCGGTCGTCCGCTTTCACCGCCTGCTGCAGCCGGTCGAACACGTCCCTGAAAGGTCCGGGATCGCCCAGCAGGTCCTGGATCTGCTTGTCGACATCGGCATCCGGAGACGCGGCGCCTTCGGTATCGGCGGCAGGCGCCGCAGGAGCATCCGCCGTCGTGCCCGGTGCTTCGGGCGCCACCGCCGCCGACAGCGCGGTGTCGGCGGCGGTGCCCGCGAGGACCTCTCCCCGATGGCTGGCGAACGGGTCCTGCTGGGCTTTCGATTCGCCGCTCGGCGCGACACACGCGGAGACGACGGCCGCCGCGGCCAGCAATGCGAAGCCGCGGCTCACTTGTCCGATCCTTTCCATGCGCGTCCCGTCCCGCTCAGTTGTTGTCCGAGAATTCGCCCTGGCCGGGCTCCGGCACATCGGACCGCTGGCTGCGGAACTCGGTCTGTCCCGGCTCCGGCACGTCGTACGACGCCGGAGCGTCCGGGTTGTCCACCAGGCAGCCGACGCCATGGCAACCGGTGTAGCCCGAACCCGTCTTGCCCGTGTGGTAATAGCTGTTCGTGGTGGTGTGCTTCTTCTTGTCGCCGTCGAGCGCGCCTTCGATCACCGCGCCCAGCAGCGCCCCCGCCACCACGGCGCCGGTGTCGTGGCCCCGATGGTCGTACTGGCGCGCGCCCGCATCGAACGTGCCGCTCTGGCCGTGGTGATAACCGTCGGCGTCGGCGAAAACGCCCGAGCAGCCTTCGCTCACCCACAGCCGCCTCGTTTTCGCGTTGAAGCCCCAGGTCCGGTTGATGATGCAGGCGCTGTGCGAGCTCTGGTACACCAGCGTCGGCGCATCCAGCGGCGCGTAGCATTCGTTGTATTGGTAGTCGTGCGAGATGCATTCCACCGTCTCCTGCGCCGATGCGGCGCCGGGAAGCCAGACGGCCCCCAGCAGGACGGAAAGCGTTGCGATATGCCTGTACATCGTTCGTCTCCCTAGCTGTGCGTGGATGAAGGACCAACCGAACTCCCGTCTCCGACGGGCTCACGGCTCCCGTTGCTCGCGCAACAGCGAACCGACGAGCAGATAGAACGAATCGACGCCGCGCTCAGCCCGGCCGTAACCGACCAGCACCGGGCCCAGCCCCGTTCCCATTCCGAGAAAAACGCTTCCTGCGCCGATGACGCCGTCCCTGCCGACATCCTCCCTCCGGCGCCAGAAGCCACCGGCTTCCAGGCTCGCCCCGGCGTACAGGGGCAGGCTCATCAGGTGGTCGGCATGTCCCAGGCGCCGGTAGTAGATGGCCCTGGCCAAGCCCGTCTGCGGCGCGAAGATGGCGTCGTCCTGGTATCCGGACAGGTATCCGAGCCCTCCCAGGAACCGGTGGGTGACGAGGACGGATGCGCCCTCGTCCGAGGCACTGGAAAGCGAAACCCCCGCCAGCAGGTGGTGGCCGTTCCGGCTGACCACGCCGTCCCACGCCAGCTGCGCGACCGACGCGCTCACGTCCGAGCCCATGCCCGGGAGGTAGCGCTGGTATGCGATGTCCAGCCGGGAGCCGCGCTGCGGAAAGGACGAACTGTCGAGCGTGTCGTAGCCGATGCCGACGCCCACGCCGGCGGTCCGCGCGCGCGAGCCCCGCCAGGCGTCGCCGTCGCCCACCAGCAGCCGCGTCCTCTCCCTGCCCCAGACCGCATCCGCGCGCAGTTCCCACCGGGCGGTCGGCGCGTATCTCCAGCCCGCGCCGGCACTCCACCGGCCGTAGCGGAACTGCGCCTGTTCCGTTCCCGACACCAGGGTCAGCGGAAGATCGAACGCCTCGTGGCCGGCGTGGGCCACCCAGGCATGTTCCACCCGCTTCCCCAGTGGCTGGTACCACTCCCCACGCAGCCGGTCCCTCCGGCCCAGGCCCAGTTGCAGGCGCGCCTCGCCGCCGGTCGGATTGAGCCCCGCCAGCGTCAGTTCGCCGCCGAGCTGGTACTCGCTGGCGCCATCCAGATCGCTGGACAGCCTGAGCGAGGCATGCAGCAGTGCCGGCCCCCAGCGCTTGTCCAGCGGTTCGATCTGCAGGCCGGTGGCGCCGCCTTCGTCCTTGAAGCGCCACTGCAATTGCTCGTAGCGGTTCTCGCCATAGACGTGCGCCAGCCCGTCCTCCAGCGCGCCCAGGTCCAACCGGTTCCCCTCCATCCCGTGCAGGCGCCTCTTCACGAAATCGCCCGTGCGGGTGCCTTCCTCGAGGATCTCGACGAAGGCGACCAGGGGAGGATCCGGCCGCGGCAGCACGTGGCCGGCCTGGAAATCGGCGTATTCGGCCTCGCCGACGCTGAAGCGCCTGATCGCGGCCACATGCGCTTCCGCTTCGGCCTGGCCGATCGCGGCCGCCTCCAGCGCGCGGTTGAATTCCTGCGCGCCCAGGCTGCCCAGCGGCGGCTGGAGGAGCAGGTCGTCGCTGCCGAGGCTGGCGACCTGCTCCTCCACGATCCGCTTCATCAACACGCGCGAGGTCTGCTCGTTGATGGCCAGCGGGGAATCCAGATGCGCCTCGTCGAACAGCGGCGATCCCACGCGGGAGACGATCAGTCGTTCCGCCCCCAGCTTCCTGGCCTCGTCGATCGGCACGTTGTCGACGACCCCGCCATCGACCAGCAACCGCCCATCCACGCGGATGGGCGCGAACGCAGCGGGCACCGACATGCTGGCACGGATGGCCATCGCCAGCTCGCCGCGGTCGAACACGACCTTCTCGCCGGTCACGATGTCGGCGGCGACGGCGCGGAAGGGAATCGGCAGGTCGTCGAAACTGCGCACCTCCCACGTCGGCAGCAGCAGCCTCCTCAGCAGCAGTTCCAGCCGCTGTCCCTGGATGACGCCGCGCGGGAAGGCGATCCTGCCGTCCTTGATGCCAAGCTCGATCCCGCCCAGCCGGCGCAGATCGTCCGCCTTGCGGCGCATCGAACGATCCTGCCGCGGCGTCCTGTCGTGCAGGACCTCGCCCCAGTCCACGTGCGCCAGGATCGACTCGATCTGTTCCGCGCTGTAGCCGGAGGCGTACATGCCGCCGACGATCGCGCCCATCGACGTCCCGACGATGCAGTCCACGGGGACGCGCTCCCGCTCCAGCACCTTGAGCAGGCCGACATGGGCGGCGCCGCGGGCTCCGCCACCGCCCAGCACCAGGCAGGTGCGGGGCCTGGCCGTTTCCCGCGGCGCTCCCGCCGGACCGTCGGCGGCATGCGATGACGCCGTGCCGACCGACAGGGCCACGGCGGCCAGGGCCGTCAACGCCCGTCGGGGGATGCGCCCGGACATGGACTCAGAATCGGTAGGTCGCGATCAACTGCGGGCCGCGGCTCTTCACGTCGATGTCGCCCGTGAAGCGGCTCTTCTTGAAGTCCAGCTCGACGTCGTTGTAGTTGTAGCGCAACGAGAAGCCGAAGTGCTGCCAGGGCAGGTAGTCCACCTTGGCCCCGATGTCCACGGCATCGCCTTCGACGCTGCCGCCGGACTTCTTGACGTAGGAAGCATCCAGCCCGATACGCCAGTGCCTTGAAAGCGACCTGGCGTACTCGACGTGGATCTGCGGCACCCATGCGGCCTCGGAAACGCTGCCGTAGACGGCTTCGATCTCCTCGTCCGCCCGCGCCGCCGCTGCGAAGCTCGCGGTGATGTCGTAGCGGATCGCGCCCACGCCGACGCCGAACGCGTGGCCATCGCGGTTGTGGAAGAACCAGGTGTACGACAGGCCGGTCATCTCCACGTCGAGATCGCCTTCGAAGTCCGCGCCATCGACGTAGGTGCCGTCGCCGATGACGTAGTCGCCATCGAGCGTGAGCGAGGAGCCGCCGTCGTAGCTGTAGCGGAACGCTTCGAACTTGTGCCGATGGCCGTTCCTGCCGTGCCCGAAGGAGCCGCCGATCTCGAAGAACGGATCCGTGCCGTCCGTGTCGATGCCGAGATCGCGCTTGAGATCGACGCGCGAGCCCGCGCCGGCGCCCGAGGACGGATGCCAGCGCAGCTTCACGTCGTTGCTGGACCGGTACACGCCGGCGCTGACGAAGAAGCTGTCCACGGGCGAGAGGTCCTCGGCGGCCGCCGGCGACGGCGCCATGGCGAATGCGGCGAATGCCGACACGGACAGCAGTGCGGGCCTGTTCTTCATGCTTTCCTCCTGGACGATGCGTTGCGGATCCTCGTGGCAGGCATGCGGACGCAATGGCCTGTGCGTTTCCCCCCGTCGATGGCATGGGTTGCGCGCGCATGGCGTGCCCCTGCACCCATGGCGCCGATCCGGACCGCGCCGGAAGTCTCGGACCACGCGCATCCCTCATTCCCTGTATTCGGGAATTCCCTGGGTCGGAGGACATGGAGGCGCGGCGATGCCGTCCCGGCGCGTCGCTGTTCGTAATCGCCGTGGCTTCGCCAAGCCCGGGTTTCCGCGGGCTCAACGAAGCCCAGGCCGACGAGATCGTCCGGCCGGACGCGGTGCATGTCGGGAGGGCGCGGCTCATCGCTTCACGAAGAAGCACGCCGGGGACCTCATGGGTCCGGCCGTGTCGGACGTGATCGAGCGGATCCGGCGCGGTTTCCGGGTTCTGCCACACCGCGGTGACGAACCCGCCGGCGGCGCGGCGATGCGGAGAATCCCGCTGTTTCCCGGGGCGGGTCGTCAGAGCCTGTTCACGATCCCGAGCGGCGCGGCCGGCTCGAGCAGCGCGGCCGGTATTCGAGAAAAAAGACCCGTCATTCCGGCGGCTTTCAGCAGCCGAATGGCTGGTCAAGCCGGAACCCAGTGTCTTTAGCTCTTCGGAATGCTCGCGTCGACTCGATGAAAGTCGCTGGGTTCCGGCGTGCGCCGGAATGACGAACTCACTTTTTCGAGATCGTGAACAGGTTCCAGGAGCCACCCGGCGCAACGCATTTATCGTGGGCGGACAGGAGAAGCGGGGGCCGCGCCACCCGTTTTGTAGGAGCGCCCCATGGGCGCGATGCGGTTGCCGTGGGTGGACGGGAGAGGCAGGAGCATCGCGCCCATGGGGCGCTCCTACGGGTTTCCTTGGTTTTCGGGAGGGCCCGTCATTCCGGCGCAAGCCGGAACCCAGTGTCTTTAAGCTCTTCGGAATGCTCGCGTCGACTCGATGAAAGTCGCTGGGTTCCGGCGTGCGCCGGGATGACGGACTCACTTTTTCGAGATCGTGAACAGGTTCTCAGGTCGGCGGAGTGGCTTCCGGATCGCCAGGATCCTGCAACGCCTTTTCGATCGCAGACACCGGGCCGACAGCGACACGGCGCCTTGCGGCGCCGTGTCGTGTTGCTTCCCTGCGATTTTCCCGCTTGGCTTCCCTTCGCCGGCTCAGTAGCTGCCGACGAAGTTGAGGAACCAGCCGCGATGGTCGTAATCGTGGTCGGTCAGGTCGCTGGAGAAGTCGGTGAAGTTGTAACCCACGCCGACGCGGAAGTTGGGACCGATGGCCCGATCCACGCCCAGCAGCCAGCCGGTGCGGGTGCCGTCGTCGACATCGGTGTTCAACCAGCGGTACTCGGCCAGCGCATCCCATTTGAAGGGCAGGTGGTAGCGGGCCTGCAGGGCGGCGAACGTCGCCGCGCTGTCGTACCAGGGGCCGGTGCCGCGATCGACCCGCGCTTCGCCTTCCCGGCGCGCCAGCTTTCCGACGAATTCCCAGTGCTGGTCGGGCTGATAGGCGCCTTCCAGGGAAAACACCTGCGAACGCTGATCGGTGCCCGAATTGTCCTGGCCCAGGCTGCGCAGGTCGTACAGGTAGGTGTACTTGCCCAGCAGCGCCCAACGGGTGCTGTCGTGCGGACGCCAGGCGAAGCCCAGGTTGGCCTCGGTGAAGCGGGCGCTGGCCAACGGGTTGTACTCGTCGTCCGTATCGGCGTAGTTGATGCGCGCGGCGATGCGCCAGTCCTGGTTGATGCGGTACATCAGGCGGTTGACGCTGGCCCAGGTCTCGCGGCGTTCGGCGCCGGTGTCCTTCCGGTATTCCAGCCGGCTGGACCAGTCCACGTCGGCCGACCGGAAGCTGCCGCTGATGCTGGCGGCGTTGCGCTTGACCTCGCCCGCCGCGGCATCCAGTTCGCCGTTCTGCAGGGTGAAGCCGGTGCTCCAGCCGCGGCCCAGGGCGAAATCCATGCCGTAGGTGTGCGCGATGCCGGTTTCGCTGCCTTCCTTGAGCTGCTGGCTTTCGCTGTACAGGCTGACCTGGTTGCTGACACGCCAGCGCTGGCCGACGGTAAGGCCGGCCGGATCGTTGCCGCGGTTGTCGAACAGGCGCTCGCTGGTATCGGTGGACCAGGTATAGCGGCCATAGACGCTGTAGTCGTTGCTGACCTGGTAGTTCAGATCGACGCTGGTGCCGTCGCCGCGGTCGCCCCAGGTGTGTTCGGCGGCCAGCGTGGAACGGTCGCCGAACAGGTAGCGCGCGCCCAGCGTGTAGGCGTCGTTGTCGGCGTAGCGGCCATCGTCATCGTCCAGGGTGTGCTGGACGATGCCATAGAGCTCCAGCGACTCGGCGACGCGCCGAGTGTACTGCAGCGCCGCCAGCAGGCCGTCGGCGTCGCTGCCGACCACGCTTTCGCGCACGCGGCGGATCTCGCCGGTCAGGTTGTCGCGTTCGGTGATGTCCCAGTCGCCCAGGACCTGCAACTGCTCCAGCGCGGCGTTGCCCAGTTCGGCCTTGCTGGCGCGGCCCGCCAGGCGGAAGGTGTCGGTGATCTGACCGCTGAATTCCACGCCTTGCTCGGTCAAATCCTGGCCCGGGTCGCGTTGCACGCTGGAATAGCCATGGCCCAGCTCGCGCCACCAGCCGCCCACGGTCCAGTCGCGCGAGGTCCAGCCCAGTTCGCGGAAGTTGGCGCGCGCCTCGACGCTGAAGGCATCGCCTTCGCGTTGGGCGTCCAGTGCCGGATTGATCTGGGTGAAGCTGAGGCCGCCGTTGTCCGAATAGAACACCGAGGACTGCGTGGATTCGGTCTGCGCGTACTCCAGCTTCAGGTAGGTGCCGCGGCCGGCCTGCAGGGTGACGTCGCCACCGGCCAGGGTGTAGTCGTCGCCGCTGCGGCGTTCGTCCACGTAGGTCAGGCCCACGCCGAGGTGATCGCCGAACCACTGCTTGCCGCGTACGCCGGCGGTGACCTGGTCGGCCTCGAAACCGCTCGGGATGTATTCGTAGTCGGCCACCAGGCGCTGCTCGTAACCGGCCAGCGGACGGTCGCGGATGATCGAGACCTGGTTGATCTGGCTGAGCTGCGACAACGGTCGCGACAGGATGATGCGGCCCTGCAGCGCGTCGATCTCGTAGTCCACGCCGCTGACCAGCTGGATGCGGCTTTCGGCGCGGCCGGTGGTGCGGTCGCGCACCTCCAGCACGATCTTGTCCGAACCCGGCAGCAGGTCGGTGTGCTTGAGGTAGTACACGCTGCCGCCGGTGCCCAGCAGTTCGGTATGGCCCAATGCGGTCTGCGTCTCCGAGCCGAACACGCGCCACAGGCTCTTCGGATCGCCCCAGGCGTTGGCGCCTTCGCTGCGCCAGGCCAATGCGGCGCCGTACAGGCTGCGCGCGTACTGCGACAGCTCGGTGCCGGTCAGGCCGGTGTCGTAGTTGCCCCACAGCGCCTGGTTCCAGCCCCAGTCCATGCGCAGGTACAGCCGGCCCATGGTGTCGACGTCGCGGTAGGTGGTGGAGTCGTCGCCGTAGACCGGGTAGTACATGTCCGGGTCCAGGCGACGGAAGACGTCCTGCGGATCCTTGTCCAGGAAGCCGGTGAACAGGTCGCCGATCTCCTTCTCGCCGGTATCCGCCTGCGCGGTGAACAGGTACTTGTTGCGCGCCTTGGCCTTCAGGTAGAAAGCCAGGCGGCCATCGACCAGGAAGTCGTCGTAGCTGTCGTCGCCCAGTTCCAGCGCGGTACGGTTGCCGCCGCCCACCTTGCTGTCAGAGGCGGTCACGTCGGCCAGGCCCACGGCAAAGAAGTACTTGCCGGTGACGTCGATGGTCAGCGGATGGCGCACGGCCGGTTCGCCGGTGCCGTTGCCCAGCGCCAGCTCCAGCGTGTGCTGGCCCACCGGCAGCAGGAATTCGGCGACGAACTTGCGGTCCAGGTCCACCGGGTACGCCTGGCCATTGATCTCCAGCAACTGGTCGGCCGGGATGTCCTGGCCGAGCACGCGCACGCGCGAGCCCTGCAACGGGATGTTCTGCAGCCGCAGCTGGCTGTCGCCGAAGATGGTTTCCTCCACCCGCTTGGCCTGCGCCTGCTGGCCGGTCAGCAACGCGTCGGCGGTGCCGGCCAGGCCGCTGCTCAGCTGGGTCAGGTTGCGCGCGTGGTCGGCCGGCCGCATCAGCGCCAGCGTGCGCGGCTGGGTCTCGTCGAAGTGGCCCTGGGCATCGTAGGCGCGCAGCACGTACAGCAGTTCGTCGCCGACGCGCAGCGGGCGGCCGTCGGTGGTTGTGCCGTCCCAGGTGGCCTGGATGACGTTGCCGACCTGCGGCGCCAGCGTGGCCAGCGGCGATACCAGGTCGGTATCGGTGGCGCGATAGATCGACAGCTCCAGCCGATCGATGAACTTGGCGTAGTTGCTGTAGACGCTGAACTGCACCGGTTCGGACAGCTTGCCGTCCTGCACGGGAGCGCTGCTGCCGGCGCCGGCGTTGAGCACAGGCGTTACCAGGGCCGGATCCTCGATCGCCCAGATCATGCCGCCGTTGGGCAGGGTGTAGGCGAAGCGGCCCACCGCCTGCGCCACTTTCCTGCCGGCATCGCCGGCCTGCGGCGGCAGCGCCACGTCGACGCGGCGGTTGTCCTGCAGCGCGGCCGCCGAATCGCCGGCCGCGCGCGGCTGCCGCTTGCCCTCGGTGCGGATGCGCACGAGCGTCTGCGCGTCGCTGCAGCCGTCCTGGTCGCAGCTCACTTCGTCCTGCGCGGGCGCCTGCGCCCATGCGGCGGGAACGGTGGCCAGCAGGCCGCCGGTCAGCGCCATGCGCAGTGCGCGCGACAGCACGGTGGTCCGGGAAGCGCGCCCGGCGGCGCGCGGGGTGGTGTGGATGTTCATTGCGTGTTCCTTCACTGGCCGCGCCCCGATTCGTAGGGCGCTTCCGCGCTGGAGGGAGGCAGGTGCTGGACCCGTATCCGGTCCCGCTGCTCCGGCGTGAGATACGCGCGGATCGCGGCCAGTACGGCGTCGGCACGGCGTTGGCCCAGGGCCAGGTTGTAGGCGTCGGAGGCGCGCTTGTCGGTATGGCCGGTGATCACGAGTTCGCCGACCTTGCCCGTGTTCACCTCGGCGGCGATCTTGCGGATCACCGCGTCGTAGGCCGGCTTGACCGTGCTCTTGTCGGTGTCGAAGAACACCTCGCCGATGCCGATGCGCTGGCCGTAGGTCAATACCTCCGGACCATCGGTTTCGCCGCGGACGCTGACGTCCACCTTGCCGGCGAGATCGGACGGCAACTGCGCGAGCAGCGCTTCGTGCACGGCCTTGGCGCGGGCCAGCGCCAGTTCGGGGTCGCCGCCGAAGCCGGTGATGTCCACCGCGCCGCCGCCGTGCGTGCGCACCTGCGCGGCCATGTGCTCGATCACCTTGGCGTACTGCGGGCGGACCACGGCGCTGTTGGCCTCGAAGACCACCTCGCCCAGATCCATCCGCAGGTCGCGGGTGCCGCCTTCGATGACGTCCTCCGGCACCTTCACGCCGAAGTCGAAGCGCGCCATCACGCCCGGGGTCACGCGCTTCACGCGCGGGTTCTCGGTGGTGAACGTGCTGCCCCTCGGCAGGGTGGCGGTATCCACCTTCATGATGAAGTTGGAGCCGCGCGCGTAGTGGCTGGGGGTGACGCCTTCCAGGTGGAAGCGACCGTAGCCGTCGGTCTCGACCAGCAGGCCCTCGACCGTGCCGATGCGCACGCCCGGGATGCCGCGTTCGTCGATGCCGGCGTTGCTGACGATGTAGTCCACGCGGACTTCGCCGCCGTCGAGCGGAGTGACCTCGCGGCGCACGCGGATGTCCTGCGCGGTCAGGCCCCTGGCGGCGTCGCCGCTGCGTTCGATGCCGACGTTGCCGGCCGCATCCATGCGCAGCGTGGTGCCCTCGCCCGTGACCAGGGTGAAGCCATCGGCGAAGCGGGCTTCGCGCAGGCGCTGCGAGATGACGATGCGATGCGCGTCCTCGGCCTCGGCCACGCTGTTGCGGCCCGCCAGGGTGCCCAGTTTCAGGCCATGGTTGAGCGGCGCGCTGGCATCGGCCTGCGGCTGCGGACCCTGGCCTGCATCGACCGTGGTCGAACCGGCGACGTAAACCGATTCGTCGATGCCGCCCTTGGCCACGATGTCCGTCGCCTTGGCGCTGTCCTGCCAACCGTCGCCGTCGCGGTCGTTGAACACCGTGCCGATGATCAGCGACTGTTCCAGCAGCGGGTCGGCGGTGCTGACCACCGTGGCGCTGGCCTCGTTGCTGATCGGCACTTCGTTGGACAGCACCACCGCGGTGTTGGTGTGCGTGCCCGGCAGCGTACCGGCGCCCACCGCCATCAGATAGGTGATGGTGGCCGTCTGGCCGCTCGCCACATCGATCCCGTCGATGCGCATCGGATAGGTGGAGACGAGCGTGCCGCTGTGGTCGCCGTCGTTCACCCGCAGCGAACCGGGCACCAGGGTGAAGCCGTTCGGCGGCACGTCCTGCACGGTGGCGTCGACCACGTCGATCCCGCCGATGTTTTCCAGGGTCAGCGTGTACTGCACCAGGTCGCCCACCACCACGGTACGCACCGAAGCCTTCTTGCTCAGGCGCAGCAGGAAGTCCTGGGTGTATTCCAGGCTTTCCACGGCCTCGTTGGAACGCAGGCCCAGCGTGTCGGCGATGGTGTAGCGGATCGGCGTGGGGTTGTTGCCGAAGCCGGGCTCCGGAGTGAAGGTGATTTCGCCCGTGGCCGGGTTCACCGACCACGTGCCTTCGCCCGGCACGGCCAGCGGCTGGTTGGGGCCGGCGGTGCCGACGATCCACACGCTGGTCAGGTCCAGCGGCGCGGTGGCCGGCTGGTCGTTGCCGGGCGTGGCCAGGGTGACGGCCAGGCCGACCTGGTTGACGCCGCCGTCGTCGTCCACCGCCACCGGCGGACGCGCGACCGGCGTCTCCACGCAGGGCTGGGTGGCGCAGGCTTCGCCGTCCACGGTGGCGTTGTTGACGATACGGGTGAGGCCGGCCGGGAACGTCGCCGGCGCTTGCACCGTGACCGTCAGCGTCACGCTCTGGTCGGGTTCGATGCGCTCCACCGTCCAGTTGACCAGTCCGTTGGCGTGCGTGCCGCCGTTGTCGGCGCTCACGAAAGCGACATTGGGGTCCAGCGTATCCACCACCGGTACCTGCGTCGCCGCGGCGGTGCCGCTGTTGGTCACGGTGATGGCGTAGGTCAGCTGCTCGCCCGGCTCGACGATGCCGGCGTAGCCGCCGCCTTCGGCCGAGAGCACCTTGTCGAATTCCAGCACCGGACGGCCGACCGGCGTCTCCACGCACGGGGTTGCGGCACAGCCCTCGCCATTGACGGTGGCGTTGTTGGCGATGGTGGTCACGTCGTCCGGCAGCGGATCGTCCACCTGGAACACCACCGACAGCGTCACGCTGCTGTGGGCGGCGATGTCCAGCGTCCACTGCACCTGGTCGCCATTGAGCGTGCCGCCGTTGTCGGCGCTCACGAAGCTGGTGTTGGCCGGCACGACGTCCACCACCACCACGTTCGTGGCGTTGGCGCCGGACGTGTTGGCCACGGTGAGGGTATAGGTGAGCTGCTCGCCCGCTTCGGCCATGCCGGCGGTGGCGCCGCCGCTTTCGCCGGTCAGCGCCTTCTCGAGGGTGAACTCCGGCGTGGCCGCCGGCGTCTCCACGCAGGGCGTGGTGGCGCAGCCTTCGCCGTTGGCGGTGGCGCTGTTGGCGATCGCGGTGACGCCGGCCGGGATGGGATCGGCCACGCGGAACACCACGGTGCGCGTGATCGCGCCATTGGCCGGCACGTCGGCGGTCCATTCCACCTGGTTGCCGTTGAGCACGCCGCCGTCGCTGGCGCTGACGAAGCTGGTGTTCGCCGGTACGACGTCGACGATGGCGACGTCCGCCGCATCGATGCCCGCCGTGTTGGCGACCGTGATGGTGTAAGTGATCTCCTCGCCCGGTTCGGCGACGCCCGGGGTCGCGCCGCTCTCGGCCGTGACCGCCTTGGTCACGGTGAAGGCCGGTTCCACCGTCGGCGTTTCCACGCAGGGCGTGGTGGCGCAGCCCTCACCGTTGGCGGTGGCGCTGTTGGCGATCGCGGTGACACCGGCCGGGATCGGGTCGGCCACGCGGAACACCACGGTGCGCGTGATCGCGCCATTGGCCGGCACGTCGGCGGTCCATTCCACCTGGCTGCCGTTGAGCACGCCGCCGTCGCTGGCGCTGACGAAGCTGGTGTTCGCCGGCACGACGTCGACGATGGCGACGTCCGCCGCATCGATGCCCGCCGTGTTGGCGACGGTGATCGTGTAGGTGATCTCCTCGCCGGCTTCGGCGATGCCGTCAACCGCACCGCTCTCCGCCGTGACCGCCTTGGTCACGGTGAAGGCCGGCTCCACGGTCGGCGTTTCCACGCACGGATCCGTCGCACAGCCTTCGCCGTCCACCGTGGCGTTGTTGGCGATCGCGGCGACGCCGGCCGGGATCGGATCGGCCACGCGGAACACCACGGTCAGCACGACCTGGCTCTCGCCGGGCACGTCCACGCTCCACTCCACCTGGCCGCCGTTGAGCGCGCCGCCGTTGTCGGCGCTGACGAAGGTGGTGTGCTCGGGCACGATGTCGATCACCGGCACCGCGGTGGCGTCGGTGGTGCTGTCGTTGGTGATGGTGATGGTGTAGGTCAGCTCTTCGCCGGCCTGGGCGACGTTGTCGGCGGCGATGCTTTCGTTGGCCAGCGCCTTCACGAAGCTCAGCTCGGCCGGAACGATCACTTCCACCGTGTCTTCCGCGCCGAGGGTGTTGCAGGTGACGTTGCCGCCGTCGTTGCCGGTGGCGGCGGCGCTGCTGCCGGCCACCGGGGGATTGGCGGCCAGGTCGCAGGCCGGCAGGACGTTCGTGTAGGTGCCAACGGTGGTGGCGGTGACGTCCACGGTGATGTCGCAGGACGCGTTGCCGGCCAGGGTGCCGCCGCTCCAGGTCACCGAGGTGGCGCCGGCCGTGGCCGTCACCGTGCCGGTGCCGCAGGCGCCGGCCGTGACCAGGTTGACCGGATCGGCCAGGGTCATGCCCGCCGGCAGGTTGTCCACGAACACCACGTTGGTCAGCGGCGTGCCGCCGGTGGCCGGGTTGCGCACGCTCATGGTCAGCTGGGTGGTCCCGCCCGAGACGAAGCTGTCGTCGGCGAACGACTTGTCCACCTCCGGACCGTTGACCACGGTCAGGTCGTCGGTGGCGTCCACGGTGCGGATGCCGCCCTGGTCGCTGCTGACCTGGCCCGAAAGGATGGTGTTGGTCCAGGTGCCCGGCGTCAGCGAGGTGACCTGCACGCGGAAGCGGCAGCGCTCGTTGGCGCCCAGATTCAGGCCGGTGGCCTGGATGGTGTTGCTGCCCGGCGCGGCACTGACATTCAGGCCGGGGCAGGCATCCACCGGCGTGACCACCAGCGGGTCGGCCACCGTCACCTGGGTAGGCATGATGTCCTGGATGCTGATGCCGGTGGCCACGTCCGTGTTGGCGTTCAGCACTTCGAATTCCAGCTCGGACAGGCCGCCCACCGGGATGGTGTCGGGGACGAAGCGCTTGGTCACCCGCGTGTTGGGCAGCACCACCAGGGTGGCGCTGAACGCATTGGTGTTGACCGCGCCACCGGCGGACGTGACGTCGCCCACGGCGATGGTGTTGACCAGGTTGTCGCTGATCAGCGCGCGGACCGTGACCGTCACCGTGCACGCACTGATGGCGCCCGCGGGCGCGCCCGCGCCGGCAGAGCCGTAAAGCGCGCCGTTGCCCAGGCTGAAGCTGCCCGCGCCTGGCGTGGCCGTCACCGTGGCCGGCGCGCCGCCGGCGATGCCGTCCACCGTGCAGGTGGTGGTGGCATTGGCGGGGTCGGCCACCACCATGCCGGCCGGCATGGTGTCGGTCATGCCGATGCCGTTGATCAGCCAGGTGGCGGTGTTGGGATTGCTGATGGTGACGGTGAGCTGGGTGGTGTCGCCGCCATCGATGGTGGCCGGCGAGAACGTCTTGCTGACCGCCATGCCCACCGCGCGCACGTGGATGTTCGCGTCGGCATTGGCATTGTTGCTGACCGCGGCGCCGCCGATGATGCCGGTGACGGTGCCGGCGCCGATGCGGTTGAGGAAGCTGTGGTCGCCGTCCACCGTGTCGGTGGCCACCACGTCCACCGCGATTTCGCACAGGCCGGGCACGCCGCCCTCGGAGCCCGGCAGTACCGCGCCGCCGGCCAGCGTCACCGTGCTGCTGCCCGGCACGGCGGTGACCGTGCCGCCGCAGGTGTTGCCGATATTGGGCACGGGCGCCACGGTCACTTCGACCGAGCCGGCGGCGGCGACGGGCAGGTTGTCGGTCAACGACAGGTTGGTGATCGGATTGGCGTTGTTGCGGTTGCTCAGGCTGATGACCAGCCGCGACAGGCCGCCCGAGCTCACCACGCCGGGGGTGAACGCCTTGGTGACCGACAGCGGGCTGAGATAGGTGAAGTTGGTGGTGACGTGCCGGTTCAGGATGCCGCGGACGACGCCCGGCGCATCGGTGGCGCGGCGGGCGGCGCCCTGGTCGATGGGAATGGTGTTGACGTGGGTGCCGGGCACGTTGCCCAGCACGTCGAACTCCACCACGCAGGCCGGGTTGGGCCAGCCGGTGGTGGCGCCGTAGTAGCCGCCGCTCTGCGCCTGGATGGCGATGTTGCTCAGGGTGAAGCCGTTGCCGCCGCCCAGCGGCGTGGCCATGGGCGACGCGCCGCAATTCTGGAAGGTGAAGTTGCCCGCGACCGGCGCCATTACCACGTCGCTGGCATTGCCCTGCGTGGTATTGGGCTGGAAGGTGTCGGTGATCGTGTAGGCCACGATGTCCACGTTTTCCGGCGTCATCAGCTGCAATCGCCCGCGTACCACGGTGCCGGTGTCGACGTTGGTGGACAGGTAGCTCTTGGCCAGGCCGACGATGATCGCCTCGCCATTGCTGCGCAGGACCACGCCGGCGGTGCCTGGCGGGAAGGTGAAGTCGCCGCCGCCCACCAGGGTGCCGGTGCCCGGCTCGGTGATGTTCTCGGACCTGAAGTCGGGCGTCACGCTTTCGCTGGCACGCACGCGGATGCGCACCACGCAGCTTGCGTTGGGCGCGATGGTGCCGCCGCCCAGGCTGACGCTGGTGGCCAGCGCCGGCGCGGTGACGGTCCCGCCGCAGGTGTTCTCGGTGACCTGCGGTGCGAGTTCGGACACCACCAGGTCGATCACGCCGTTGGCGTTGGTGTCGGGGAAATGATCCGTGAGCGCCAGGTTCTCCACCACCGAACTGGTGTTGTTGGTGAAGCGCAGGGTCATGATGAACGGGTCGGGATAGAAGGCTTCCTCGACGCTGAAGCTCTTGACCAGCGTGACCGCGTTCTCCTGCACCGCGAGGTTGGCGGAAATCGCAGCGACATTGCTCAGGGCCGGATCGGAACCGGCGGTGATGGCGCCGGCGGGCAGGCGGTTGGTGTAGGTGCCCGCCGCAGTGGCGGTGAAGGTGACCGTGACGGTGCAGAACGCCTCGCCGGGAATGCTGCCGCCGCTCAGGCTGACCGTGCTGCCGCTGATGCCGGCGGTGCCGCCGCAGGTGTTGCTGGTGATGCCGGTGGGCACCAGGCTGCCGCCCGCCGGAGTCGAGGTGATGTTGCCGCCGCCCGCGGCCAGGTCGTCGGAAAACGCCACCCCGCTGATGTCGAAGACGTTGGCGTTGTTGATGCGGATGGTGAAGCTGCCGGTTTCGCCCAGCGCCATGGTGGTGGGCGCGAATGCCTTGGTACCGGTGAGCGGCACGACGCTGCTGCTCACCACGGTCAGGGTGCTGACGGCCGGATTCTCGTTGGCCGTGGGGTTGCCGTTGACCACGCCGGTGGCGCCGCCGCTGGGGATGGTGTTGTCGTAGCTGCCCACGGCCGGCGCGGTGATGTTGACCACCAGGGTGCAGGTGCTGGGACCGCTGCCCGTCGCCACCGGCACGGTGCCGCCGGTGAGCGTCAGCGATGCGCCCGGCGCGCTCAGCGTGCCGCCGCAACTGTTGCTGGCCACGCTGGTCCAGGTCACGCCCGCGGGGAAGTCGTCGGTGACGCCGACGCCGGTCTGCGGGCCGCTGGTGTCGGTGTTGTACAGGGTGATGATCATCTGCCCCGTGCCACCGGCCTCGATGACGGCAGGGTCGAATGCCTTGCTCACGCGCAGGGTGTTGCTTTGCGCCAGGGCCGGCGACACGCCAAGACCCAGCAAACCGATCCATAACAGACCGCACGAGGTGAGGAACAGCCGCTTGGCGCGGTCTCTGGCAAGGGATATCACAAAGGCACTTCCTGACTTGATGCTCGAGATACGGACGAGCTGGCAGGGCGCCATGGGACATTTGTCACAATCCATCTTGATCCAGCTCACACTCAGCCGGCCATGCGCGTCGTGCCGGTCCTCCTGCGAACGGCGTTCCGCGGAGTCCTCGCCGGCAGGCGCATTGCGCGCTCCGGACCAAGGCCTGTTGATGCTATCGGGACGGCCCTGGAACGTTTTTCGTATCGATGTCTACCCGCAATCGATGGTCCACCGTCGTCCCGGCGCAGGCCGGGACCCCGTGCCTTGGACCCGGACGACGGAAAGTCGCTAGGTCCCGGCCTGCGCCGGGACGACGGGGGCTGTCATGGCCCGGCACAGGCAATGCCCCGGGCAACAGCCTCACTACTTCGCGGCGCCCGGCCGGTCCGCGCGCGACTTTCCCCTGAACGCGATGGGACTCTCGCCCACCCTGAGCGAGAACTGGTCGCTCAGGTGGCTGTGGCTGGAGAAGCCGGTGTCTGCCGCGATGTCGGCGACGCTCATCTTCGTTTCCGACAACAACCGCTTGGCTTCCTCGATCCTCCGGTGGATCACGTACTGGGCCGGCGTCGTCCCGAAGGTGGCGCGGAATCGCGAGAGGAAGTGCGGCTGGCCAAGACCGGCCACGCGCGCCAGATCCGCGACCCTGATCCGGTCCGCGATGTTGCGCCGGATGTAGTCGTCGACGGCGAGCGCCTGCGTGGGGCCCAGCCCGCCATGGCCATGCCCGCCGCCCGGGCCGCCCCGCCTCCAGGTCGAGCGCAGCAGCGTCTCCAGCGGCGTGTCCGGGGCGTGCTCCCTGAAGCCCATGGCAAGCTCGATCACCGAGCATCCCATGCGCGAGGCCAGCATGCTTTCGGTGAGCGGCTCGCGCGCATGTTCGATCAGCCACCGGGCTTCCCTGACACGCCGCTTGTCCAGCCGCGATCGCCGATGCAGGTAGGCGCTGTAGTCGTGGGGATGCATCGTGACCAGGAGCGAAAGCGCGTGCTCCGTGAGGGACTGCATGGCGGATTCCGGGCACCACTGCATCCGGTACAGGCACTGCAGCCCGAAGGCCGCCTGTCTCCAGTGATGCAGCAGTTCCGCGGACATCGGCACCTGTTCGAAGACGGGGGGCGCCTCCAGCTCGGCGCCCAGCCATCGGCCGCAGTGCTCGGTCAATCGGTCCGCGTCGATATGGACCGACAGGTGGCCCAGGCGCTGGCCGCCCGTCACCCGGGATTCGCCCGTCACCGAGACGACTCCCCCGCTGCCGGGGCCGCAATGGAAGGCGTGGTCTCCTCTCCGGAACACGCCTTCCCCCTGGGTTCCCAGGACGACCAGATAGGCGCTGCGGGCGCCTTCGGAAACGAACTCGAACGGCGCGGTATGGAGGACGTCATAGACTCCGACCGCGCCGCGCTGGCTGCCGACGATGCTGGAGGATGCCTGGCGATCGGCCTCATGGAACCGGAACCGGTTGCCGGCATAGATGCGTTCCAGGCATCGCTGCACTTCGAGCGGATCGCTGCTGTGGAAATCCACGTTCATGCCGCCTTCCTCCCGACCTTGCCCGGCGGAGCCGCGTTTCCGGCCGCTCCGCCCGGACCGGCAAGCCCGCGCGTGATTTCCACGGGTGTCCGGGTTTCATTGCCGGGCTTCCTCCCGCACGCGGGCAAGGAGAAGCGACCCACCGCATGCCCACACCATATGCCGGATGCTTTTTTTCTTGAAGTCACATTAGTGATCCAGAAGCTTGCTCCCCGGTGCCCGGGTAGCCTCTCCGTCTCTCCGTGCCCTGTGCATCAGCAAGCGCGGAATGCCGTACGATTCAAGGACCGTCCGGACCGACCTTCCGACAGGTGCGATCCGCACGCTACACACCTCTCTTCCATAGCGGGTGCGCCGCGCGGTGATCCGCGATTGTCCAGGAAATCCGGATATTCCATCCCGTTTCCGCGGACTCGCTGGCCCGGGAAAGCCCCCCTGGATTTCGACTTCCCACAACGCTGGAGGATTCTTCAATGACCGACCATTCCATCAAGGGCAAGACGGTGCTGATCGCCGGCGGCGCCAAGAACCTGGGCGGCCTGCTGGCCACCGACCTGGCCCGGCACGGCGCCAAGGCCGTCGCCGTCCACTACAACAGCGCCTCCAGCAAGGCCGATGCCGACAAGACCGTCGCCGCCATCGAAGCGGCGGGCGCCAAGGCCGTCGCCCTGCAGGGCGACCTGACCACCGCCGCCGCGGTGGAAAAACTCTTCGCCGACACCATCGCCGCCGTGGGCCGCCCCGACATCGCCATCAACACCGTAGGCAAGGTACTGAAGAAGCCGATCGCGGAGATCAGCGAAGCCGAGTACGACGAGATGACCGCCGTCAACAGCAAGACCGCTTTCTTCTTCCTCAAGGAAGCCGGCAAGCAGCTCAACGACAACGGCAAGGTCTGCACCATCGTGACCTCGCTGCTGGGCGCGTTCACGCCGTTCTATTCGTCGTACGCGGGCACCAAGGCGCCGGTGGAGCATTTCACCCGCGCGGCCGCCAAGGAGTTCGGCGCGCGCGGCATCTCGGTCACGGCGGTGGGCCCGGGCCCGATGGACACGCCGTTCTTCTATCCGGCCGAAGGCGCCGACGCGGTGGCCTACCACAAGACCGCCGCCGCGCTGTCGCCGTTCAGCCCAACCGGCCTGACCCACATCGAGGACGTGGTGCCGTTCATCCGCCACCTGGTCAGCGACGGCTGGTGGGTCACCGGCCAGACCATCCTGATCAACGGCGGCTACACCACCAAGTAAGCCGGCGCCGCCGGTGCCCGGCAGGCACCGGCGGTTCCTTCCGGCCAGTTCCTGCGATGGGCCGCGGGAATGAATTTTCCGCACGGGCCGTGTACCGGACGCGGGACGGCGCGGACCACGCTCGCGCGAACGATGGCGCACGCCCTCAGGGTGTCCCCAGGAAGCGCAGATCCAGCGCGTGATTGAAGCGAACCCCGTCGCCGGCCTGCTCTTCCAGCCGGCGGATGTGGCATCGCAACCGTTCGATGGCCTGCTGCTCGTCCGGCGCATCCGCCAGTCCGGCGAGCCGGTCGATACCAACGGGTTGGGCCGGGTCGCGCGCCTGCGACAGCAACCGCCGCAGGCCGACCTTGCCGCCACGCGCCAGCTCGATGGCGCCCGACGGCAGCGTTGCCGCGATCCCGAGCGCACCGTCGCGCCAGCAGTAGATGAGCATGTCCCTTCCTCTCCGGACCGCTGTCGGGATCCGTTCGCGCGTCACCAGCCGCGCGATCGATCCTTCCCCAGAACGCTGTAGACGATCCCGCCGGCGGCGCCGCCCAACAGCGGCGCCAGCCAGAACAGCCACAGCTGGTGCAGGGCGGTGTAGTGGGCGAAGAGCGCAACGCCGGTCGACCTGGCGGGGTTGACGGACGTGTTGGTGACGGGGATGCCGACCAGGTGGATCAGCGTCAATGCCAGGCCGATGGCGATCGGGGCGAACCCCGCCGGGGCGCGCCTGTCGGTGACCCCCATGATCACGATGACGAAGAACGCCGTCAGCACCATTTCCACCAGGAACGCCGTCTCCAGCGAATACCCGCCCGGCGACATGACGCCGTAGCCATTGCTGGCCAGCGCGCCGGCGGCGAAGGGATCGATGGTGAAGTACGGCGCGCCGCTGGCGATCACCGTCAGCAGGTAACCCGCGCAGGTCGCGCCCGCCACCTGGACCAGCATGTAAGGCAGCACCAGGCGTCCGGGAAACCTTCCGCCCACCCACAGGCCCACGCTGACCGCCGGGTTGAAATGCGCGCCCGACAGGTGCCCGAACGCATAGGCGCCGGTCAGCACGGCGAGCCCGAACGCCAGCGACACGCCCAGCAAACCGATCCCGAGCGGGTTGCCGTCGCCACCGAATTGCGCCGCGAGTATGGCGCTCCCGCATCCGCACAACACCAGCCAGAACGTGCCGAGGAACTCGGCGAACAACTTATCCATCATGACAATCGACCTTCGACCTTTTCCAATTCAGGGGATGACCCGGGAAACGCCGGCCAACGATCCTTCCGGCGTGTGCCGGAAGCGTTCCGGCAGGATTTTTTTGGGTGTTCGGATTTCCGTGTGGCATCTTCCGGGGTTGCATCCCTCTTCCCGCTTGCGTGGAGAAGGGCTTTTCGATACTGAAATCCGAACACCTGTTTTTTTCGGGCATGAGGAATTCCGCGTGGAATCTTCCGGAGTTGCACCCCTCTCCCCGCATGCGGGAGAGGGTGCCCTCGCGTAAGCGGGGGCGGGTGAGGGGCACGCCGGAGCCGGGCGGATGTGGTGCCTGCCGTGTATCGAGTGCGGCACGACAGGTTTTCTTGCCGCACTCGATACGCTTGCCGCAACATCGGCCTTGCCGGCTCCGTCACCCCTCATCCGCCCTCCGGGCACCTTCTCCCCGCCTGCGGGGAGAAGGGCGCTTCCATACTGAAATCCGAACACCTGTTTTTTTTCGGGCATGAGGAATTCCGCGTGGGATGCCTTTCTTCATCATTTTTTCGGGTATTCGGATTTCCGCGTGGCATCTTCCGGAGTTGCACCCCTCTCCCCGCAGGCGGGGAGAGGGTGCCCTCGCGAGAGCGGGGGCGGGTGAGGGGCACGCCGGAGCCGGGCGGATGTGGCGCTTGCCGTGTTTCGAGTGCGGCACGACAGGTTTTCTTGCCGCACTCGATACGCTTGCCGCAACATCGGCCTTGCCGGCTCCGTCACCCCTCATCCGCCCTCCGGGCACCCCGTATCGAGTACGGGGCAGGCTCTTCTCCCCGCCTGCGGGGAGAAGGGCTCTTCGCCGGAACCCGGATACGTTTTTCTCGATACGTTTTTCTCGATTCGACTCCCGGCAAACGCATCGTGCCCAAGGGCGCTCCTGCAAAAGCGGGGGGCGCCTCCCGGTGGCGCTTCCGTCGCCAGGGGTCGCCCCTCCCGCCTCGTCATCTGCGACAGCCGCTCCTTCCTGTAGGAGCGCCCTCGGGCGCGATGCTCTTCTCACCGCCCTCGCGAAAAGCATCGCGGGCATGGCCCGCTCCTACAAACAAACCACCGATGCCTTGGACGCTCCCGCAAACAAAACATCGATCTCCTGTAGGAGCGCCCCATGGGCGCGATGCTCCTGCCTCTTCCATCCACCTGCGGCAAACGCATCGCGCCCATGGGGCGCTCCCACAAAAAGCGGGCCTCGCCTAGCCGACCCTTTACTCCATCACGTAGCCGCTGAAACGCATCACGCCGTCCTCGTCCACGCGGAACGTCACCAGTTCCCGCAGCAGCTTGTTGCCTGCCACCTGCGCGGCGAGTTCCACGCTGACGTAGTTGCCCGCGGGAACCTGGTCGGTGCCGGCCAGTTGTTGACGGCGCACCGCCGTCCAGCCGCGTCCCGCCACGGCGCCCTGCGCCTTGCGCATCTTCGTGATGCCCTCCACGAAGGGCTGCCGCTGCGTCGCGCGCTTGGTCACGGAGGAGGCGCCGTCCCACAGCTCGCCGACATGCCCGGCGTCGATCATTCCCGCGACCTGCAACGCGCCGTTGAGCGCGGCATTGGGATCGACGCCGGCCGTGCGCGGTGCGGCCGCGCCCGGCTGGGCCGCGGGGCCGGCTTGCTGTTGTTGTGCCGCGGCAGGCGCGGCAAGCCACAGGGCGACGATCGCCAGGATCAGGATGCGTTTCATGTGTTTCCCCGTTGATGATGAAATTCGTGAAGCCTTCCGTGCCGTCCCTGGACGCGCACGGAGGGTCGATGGATGCCGATGACCGGCAGCGCCGTTACTCGATGCCCGAAGCGATGATTTCCACGCGGCGGTTGGGCTGCAGGCAGGCCACGAGCGCTCCGTGGGACAGGCCGCCGTCGCACTGCTTCACCGGCTGCGACTCGCCGGCGCCGATCGCCGTCACCGCACTGGCGGGCACGCCGCCGCCGATCAGGAGCTGCCTGATCGTCAACGCACGCTGCTGCGACAGGCCCTGGTTGTAGACCTCCGAGCCCAGCAGGTCGGTGTGGCCGATCACCTGCACCGTCGTGGCCTTGGCCTCCTTCAGCTTGGCGGCGATCTCCGCCACCTGCTCGCGTCCGCCCGGCAGGATGTCGGCCGGCGCGTGGCGATCGAAGGCGAACAGCGCGTCGCCGGACAGCTCGAAGCGCAGTTCCTGCGGTTTCGCTGCCACCGCCACGGTGTCCTTGTCGAGCAGGTCGGCGCACGAGGCCGGCGCCCAATGGAAGCTCTGCCCGCGATACTCCGCGTCGAAGATCACCTTGTACTGGCAGGTGAGGATGCCGTTGCCGGGCATGCGGAAGTGGAACAGGTAGTCCCATTCGCGCACGCCGTAGTAGCCCTCGCGGAAATGCGGGCGGCCCAGCAGTTCGTACAGCTGGTCCTTGGTGATGCCCGCGCCCACGGTGCGCAGGCTGTCCACGTTGGGGAAGGTGCCTTCCTTCAGCACGATCCTGTCCGTCGACGGAAAGATCACTTCGCCCGCCTTGCCTTGCGGCGAGATGTCGCGGCTGACGTGGCGCGTGCAACCGGCGGCCAGCGCCAGCACGCACGCGATGACGGGAAGCAGGGTGTATCGGTGGTCAATGCTCATTGGTATTCCCCTTGAAGATGTGTTCCGTGTCCCAGGCGACCGGCGGCCCGGCCGCCGATGCGGGGCGCGCCCCCAGGCCGCCCTCCTCGATGGCGTACTGCACGGCGTGGCGCGCGGCGTGGTAGCTGACATCCAGCAGTGCGACGGCCAGCCGTGGATCGGTGTCGCGTACCTGCAGTTCGATCTCGATGCGCGGGTCCACCGCCGTGGAGACGCGGAACAGGGCGGTCAGGCACGTGCTCATCCAGGACATGGCCTCGGCGATGCGATCGGTCGGCGGACTGCGTGGGCAGGCGCGGCGTGGCGTCGTTCCGTCGCCACCACACCGCCGCATGTCCCGCCATGACGATGCCGCCAGGCGTTACCACTGGATGCCGGCGCCGACCGTGAAGCCCCAGTCGCGCGTCGTGTTGCCGGTGGCTTGCGCCTTGTAGACCCAGCGTCCGTTCTCGGTGATGCCGGACAGGCCGAACGCCATGCCGTACTCGCCCTGGTAGCCGCCGAAGGCCACCGACAGCATGCTCTTGCCCGGCAGGTAGGCCTGCGGCAGGCCGGCCATCGCCATCGCCGAGGCGGTGCCGCCGCGATAGCCGCGCTCCAGGCCCCACATGTCGCCTTCGATCTGGGTCAGGCGGTTGTCGGTGTAGGCGTTGGCCTGGTTGATGGCGTAGTCCACGCCGGCGTTGAGCTGGTTGACGTTGACCGCGTCGGTGCCGGCGATGCCCGGCGCCACGCCGGTGATCGTGCGGCCGCCGACGTTGACTTCGCCGGTGGAGCTGCTCGACCCCACGTAGGCGGCGTTGTAGTCGGTCCGCGCGCCCACCGTGGTCTTGGAGCCCTGGCCCAGCGCCACGCTGTTGTCGTGGCTGGCCACCGCGCCCTGGCCCAGCGCGGTGCTGTTGTTGCCGCTGGCCACCGACTGGTTGCCCACCGCCGTGCTGTTGTCGCCCGACGCCACCGCGCCGTTGCCGCCGGCCGCCGCGTTGGCGCCGGTCGGCGCCGGCGGCGTGTAGTCCTCGCCCTGGGTGATCTGGAACGGGCCGCTGCCGCCGTTCTCCAGCTGGGTCACGCGGTTGTCGAACTGGTTGACGGTGGTGGTCAGGTTGGCCACGTCGCCTTCCACCGTGGTCACGCGGTTGTCCAGGTTGGTGATGTCGCCCTGGATGTCCACGATGTCGCCCTGGATATCGGTGATGTCGCCACGGATGTCGATGATGTCGCCTTCGATGGTGGTGACGCGGTTGTCGAGGTTGGTGATGGCGGTGTTTACCGCGCCGATCTGCGTGTCGGTGTAGTTGTTGGCCTCGGTGATGGCGTGGTTGACGCCGCCCTGCAGCTGGCTGACGTTGACGGCATCGGTATCGGCCGAGCCGGCGGCCACGCCGGTGATCTGGCGGCCGCCGATGTTCATCTCGCCGGTGGAACTGCTGGTGCCCACGTAGGCGCCCTGGTAGCTGGCCTGAGCGCCCACCGTGGTGGCCGAACCGGCGCCCAGGGCGATGCTGTTCTCGTGGTTGGCTACCGCGCCGGCGCCGATGGCCAGGCTGTTGAGCGACAGTGCCTGCGCGCCGGAACCCAGCGCCAGGCTGCCGTCGCCGGACGCCGTGGCGCCCAGGCCCAGGGCCACCGCCTCGTCGCCTTCGGCTTCGGCGTCCTTGCCGGCGGCGATGGCGTCGGCGCCGGTGGCGCCGTCGTTGTCGTAGTTGCCGCCGCCGTTGCTGTTGACGCTGTAGTAGTGCGTGGCGTTGGCGTCGATCTCTTCGCCGATGGTGGTTTGCAGGGCGCGCAACTGGCTGACGTTGACCGCGTCGGTGTCTTCGGCGCCCGCCGCGACGTTGGTGATGCGGCGTTCGCTGCCGGCCGAACCCACCGATACCTCGCCCACCGGGACAAGGCCGGCCACCGCATAGGTGGCGCCCACCGGAACATAGGCCGCGCTGCCCAGCGTGCTGCCGTCGGCGATGCTGCCGGCACCCAGCGCCACGCTGCCGGCGTGGCTGGACTGCGCGCCGTTGCCGATGGCAGCGGCATTGTCGGCAGTGGCCTGGGCCTGCGTGCCAATGGCCACCGTGTCCGAGGCTGTGATGAAGCGGCCGGCCAGATAGCCCATGGCAACGTTGCGGTCGCCGGTCACGGACTGCCCGGACTGGGTGCCGGCCGCCGTGTTGTTGTTGCCGGTGAAGTTGGTGCCCGCGTAGTAGCCGATGGCCGTGTTCTGGTTGCCCACCGCCTGCTGCGTGGCGCTGCTGCCCTGGCCGGCGCCCGTGCCGAAGCCCGAGTTGTTGTTGCCGATGGTGTCGCGGTGCGCATCCTCGCCCACGCCGGTGTTGTGCTCGCCGCTGGCGCGCACGCCGGCCTGCTGACCGATGAAGACGCTGTCGTTGACGGACGATTCCCTGCCGGCCTGGAAGCCGATGAACACGTTTTCGCCGCCGTCGGCGTGCGCGGGGCCGCCGGGCGAGGTGGACAGATACCCCGCCTGGTAGCCGATGGACACCGAGTCCCTGTACGCCAGGCTGTTGTTGCCGATCGCCACTGCGTTGTGACCGACCACACCGTTGACGTTGGTGCCCAGCGTGGCGTTGTAGCCGATGGCGACGCTGTTGTTGGTCGGCGCGGTGGCGTTCTGGCCGATGGCCATGGAATTGATGCCGGTGGCGCCAAGATTGTCGTGGTTGGTGCCGGTACCCGGCGCGCGCACGGCGCCGGTGTCGTTGACGCTGAAGTAATTGATCTCGTTGGCGTCCACCGTGTCGGCCAGTGCGCGCAACTGCGAGACGTTGACCGCATCGGTGTCGTTCGCACCGGCAGCGACGTTGGTGATGCGGCGTTCGTTGTCCGCCGAGCCCACCGACACTTCGCCCACCGGCGCGATGCCGGCCACATCGTTCACGTCGCCGGTTGGCGAGTAGGCGGCGTTGGCCAGCGTACTGCCGTTGGCGATACTGCCCGCACCCAGGGCCACACTGTTCACGGCCATCGCGCGGGCGTTATAGCCCACCGCCGTGGCCGACAGAGCTGTTGCTTGGCTGTATGTGCCCAACGCGCTGGCCTGCTCTGCAGTCGAATACGCATTGGCGCCGAAGCTGGCACTGTTGCGTCCCGTGGCCGCGGAATCGGAACCAACGGTCGTGGAATTCCAGCCAGTCGCGCGGGTGCTGCCACCAATCGCCACGGTGTAGTCCGCCGTGGCCTGCGCATCCAGACCTATGGCGACCGGCTTGCGGCCACTGGCATGAGCACCGTTGCCCATCGCCACCGCACCAGCCGCGGCGCCTTCGGCAATTGCACCGTAGCCCACCGCTACAGTCTGCGCATGCCGGGCCTCGGCATTGTTGCCCACGGCGGTGGAGTTGTTGCCCGCCGCCACGGTGTTAGCACCGATAGCAATGGCATTGGTGCCACTGGCGCCATCATTGGCGTAATTGCTGCCTACTACACCGTTGTCGTTGACGCTGAAATAGTGGATTTCGTTGGCGTCCACCACGTCGGCCAGCGCGCTCAGCTGCGAGACGTTGACCGCGTCGGTATCCGCCGAGCCAGCCGCCACGTTGGTAATGCGGCGCTCGCTGCCAGCCGAACCCACCGACACTTCGCCCACCGGCGCGATGCCGGCGATATCGGTCAGATTGCCGGTCGGAGAGTACGCATCGTCGCCCAGCGTGCTGCCATCGGCGATGCTGCCCGCGCCCAATGCCACACTGTTCTCGGCGGTCACTTCGGCATCGGTGCCCAGCGCCACGGCGCCAGAAACGTCCGCGCTGGCGTTCTGGCCCAGCGCCGCGCCGGCGACCGTGCCGGGCACGGTGCTGCCGCCCAGGTATGTCGCAACGGCACCGTCGCCGAACGCCGCGCCGCCGTTGCCGGCGCGCGAGGACGCGCCCATGGCGATGGAGCCGGTGGCGATGGCGTCGTAGCCGATGGCGATGCTCATCAGGCCGGTGGCCTGCGACAAGCGGCCCACCGCAATGGCATTGTCCGCACTGGCCAGCGCCTGCGTGCCGATGGCCACCGTGTCGTCCACGTCCAGCATGCTGGCGGCCGATACGCCCCGGCCCGCCAGGTAACCGCTGGCGATGTTGTTGTTGCCGGTGACGTAAGAGCCCGCCAAATAGCCATTGGCAGTGTTGCCGTCGCCGATCACCACTACGCCTGCGCTGGCGCCGCTGGCCACGTTGTAGCTGCCGCTGACGCCAGTGCCGGCCGACGTACCCGTCCAGGTGTTTGCGTTACCGTTGCTCCTGGCGCCCGCACCAGAGCCCAGGCCGACGGTGTTGGTGGCATCGACGGTGCCGGCCGAATTGGGCCCGGCCAGCGCATTGCTGCCCAGCGCCGTGTTGTTGCCGCCGTTGCTGTAGCGCAGGGCGTTCTGGCCGACGGCGGTGTTGTGCGCGCCGTTGCTGCTGCGCCCGGCCTCCTGGCCAATGAAGGTGGCGTACTGGTAGCTGGAGTTGAGACCCGCCTGCGCGCCGACCATCACGCTGTCGGACAGGAAGCCCGGTTGCGCCAGCATGATGGCGTTGAAGCCGGCGCTCTGGCCGATGATCACTTCCTGCGCATCATGCGACTGCGCGTTGTTGCCGATGGCGATCGACGAGAGCGCGGCCTGGGGGGTGGTCAGGCCGTTGGAGGCGACACCCGACACCGTCGCGCCATTGCCGATGGCGATGCCGCCGACGGCGAGCGTTCCATTGACCCTGGCGCCATTGCCGATGGCGACGCTGCTGGCGGGACCGGCCAGCGCGCCATTGCCTGCGGCATAGGCGCCGTTGCCGGCTGCGGTTGCGTTGACGCCGATGGCGATGGCATTGATGCCGGTGGCACCATCGTTGTCGTAATTGCCACCGGCCACGCCGTTGTCGTTGACGCTGAAGTAGTGCGTCGTCGCCACCTCCTGCACGGCCTTGAGCTGCGCTACGTTCACCGCGTCGCTGTCTTCCGAACCGGCCGCGACGTTGGTGATCTGGCGTTGGACCAGCATCGAACCCACGGCTGTGGGAGCGCCCCCTCCGACTTGTTGGTAGTGCCGACCCACTCCGCCCACGCTCACCGCGCCAGTGGTGGCCACCGTGCCGTTGATGGCGTCGGCCTGCGCGGTGCTGGCGCCGGTGGGCACATAGGGCGTGGCGCCCGAGGCCGCATCGCGGTCGGCCCCGCTCAAGCTGCCCAGCGCCACGCCCCCTTCCACGGTCACCCTGGATTCCGTCCCCAGCGCGACCGCACCGTTCACATCCGCCTGAGCCCACCGGCCAAACGCCGCGCTAGACAGGAACCAGCTGTCGTCCACCCCGGCGCCGACGCCCCCGTTGTAGGAGGCGATGGCCCCGTCACCGAAGGCCGCGCCGCCGTTGCCGGCCCGGGCGCCCACGCCCATGGCCACGCTGCCGCTGTGGCCGATCAAGCCCGAGCCCTGGAAGGCGATGGCGTCCTTGCCGATGGCGATGCTCGCGCCAATGGCGTCGTAGAGGTCGTCCCCGGCCTGCGCGCCGGTGCCGATGGCAACGGCATCGTTCGCACCCACGTTGCCGCCCTTGCCGATCAGCACGGCCCCGCTCAGGCCATCGCCCACCGTGCCGCCGTCGGACAGGATCACGCTGGACTTGGCGCCGTTGACGGTCAGGTCCATGCCCTGGATCAGGTTGCGCTCGCCGCCACTGACCTCGATGTTGCTGCCGAGCACCACGTTGCCGTTGCCCTCCTCGACTTCAAGCGCATGGCCGATGAGAACGTTACGCTCGCCCCCCTCTTCCTCGACTTCGGAGCCGATTGCCACGCTGTTGGCCCCTTCCGTGAAAACACTGGAGCCTATGGCCACACTGTTCGTCGCAGTCGGCAGGGCAGCGGCACCGAAACCCAGCGCAACGGCACCGTCGGCGCTCGCTTCGGCATCCACGCCGATGGCGACGGCGTTCAGGCCCGTGGCGCCCAGATTGTCGTAATTGCCGCCCACCACGCCGTTGTCGTTGACGCTGTAGTAATGCGTCTGCGCGGCCTTCAACTGCGCCACGTTCACCGCGTCGGTGTCTTCCGAACCGCCCGCGACGTTGGTGATCTGGCGTTGGATCAGCATCGAACCCGCTGCTGTGGGAGCGCCCCCTCCGACTTGTTGGAAGTGCCGACCCACTCCGCCCACGCTCACCGCGCCAGTGGTGGCCACCGTGCCGTTGATGGCGTCGGCCTGCGCGGTGCTGGCGCCGGAGGGCACATAGGGCGTGGCGCCCGAGGCCGCATCGCGGTCGGCCGCGCTCAAGGTGCCCAGCGCCACGCCCCCTTCCACGGTCACCCTGGATTCCGTCCCCAGCGCGACCGCACCGTTCACATCCGCCTGAGCCCACCGGCCAAACGCCGCGCTAGACAGGAACCAGCTGTCGTCCATCCCGGCGCCGACGCCCCCGTTGTAGGAGGCGATGGCCCCGTCACCGAAGGCCGCGCCGCCGTTGCCGGCCCGGGCGGCCACGCCCATGGCCACGCTGCCGCTGTAGCCGATCAAGGCCGAGCCCTGGAAGGCGATGGCGTCCCGGCCGATGGCGATGCTCGCGCCGAAGCTGCTCGTGCCGTCCCCGGCCTGCGCGCCGGTGCCGATGGCGATGCTGCCCATACCCAGCGCCTGCGCACCCGCGCCGACGGCCACGGCCTCGTCTTCATCGGCCAGCGCGCGGCTGCCCAGCGCCACGCCGGCCGCGCCGTTGTTGCGCGTCTGGTTGCCGATGGCCACGCCCTCGTCGGCGGTGGACACGGCCTGCGTGCCCAGCGCCACGGTGTTGTCCACGTCCAGCACGGCGCTGGAAACGACGATGGGCTGCGCGTTGATCGGGCTTTCGAGCACCTGCGTCAGCGTGCCGGCACGGTTGCCCAGGGCGATGTTGCCGGTGCCGCTGACGTTGGCGCCGGCGGTATGGCCGCTGGCCGTGTTGTAGTTGCCGGCCACGCCGGTGCCCGCGTAGTAGCCGCTGGCGCTGTTGAAGTAGCCGTTGACGTTGTTGCCCGCCTGCGGGCCCTGCGCGAGGTTGTTGTTGCCGGTGACGCCGCGGCCCGATTCCCAGCCCGTCGCCACGTTGCGCGAGCCGTCGACCGACTGGCCCGAGCGCGTGCCCAGCGCGATGTTGTTGTTGCCCTGCCCGGCGGGGACGCCGACGTCCTGGCCCGACTGGAACCCCATGGCGATGTTGTTCAGTCCGTTGACGCGCTGGCCGGCGCTGCCGCCGATGGCGACCTGGTTGTTGGACGCGGCATTCGAATCCCTGCCCGCGCTGGCGCCCAGGACCACGGCGCCCGTGCCCACGGCCACCGCGCTTTCGCCCAACGCCAAGGCGCGCACGCCGGAGGCCAGCGCGTTGGCGCCGATGGCGACGGCATAGTCCGCCGTGGCCTGGCTGCGGTAGCTGAGGGCCACGCTCTGGATGCCGGAGGCCGTGTTCTCCGCGCCCAGCGCCGCGGCGTTGTTGCCGCTGGCGGTGGTGTCGTACCCCAGCGCCAGCGCCCCCGTGGCGGTCGCCTCGCTGCTGTAGCCCATCGCCGTGCTGCGGTTGCCGCTGGCGGTGGCACCGACGCCCGCCGCCAGCGCGTTCACGCCGGATGCCTGCGCGTTGACGCCGATGGCGATGGCGCTCGCGGCGCTGGCCGTCGCGTCGCCGATGGCGATGCTGTCGGTGCCGCTGGCGGTGGAGCCGTAGCCCAGCGCGGTGGCGCGCGCGGCCGTTGCGCGGGCGGCGTTGGCCACCACGTCGTCGCCGCCGAGGGCGGTGGCGTTCTCGCCGGTGGCCTGGGCGTTGGCGCCCACGGCGATGGCATCGTGGGCGGTGACGCCGGCGCTGTAGCCCAAGGCAACGGAACGGTCGGCCACGCCGCCACCGGCCGCGCTGGCCTGGTAGCCGATGGCCGTGGCGTGCAGGCTGGTGGCGTTGGCCCCATAGCCGATGGCGACGCCGCCCAAGTGGGTGCCGCTGCCGATGGTGCCGCCGCTCAGGGCGTTGTAGCCGATGGCGACGGACTCGTTCCACGACTGCGCGCCCTGGCCCAGGGCGACGCTGTAGTTGCGGCTGGCCCGCGAGTCCATGCCCAAGGCGAGGCTGCCCTGCCCGTCGGCACTGGCGTTCTGGCCGATGGCGACCTGGCTGGTGTCGGTGGGATAGGCGGCGCTGCCCGCGCGGGCGTTCAGGCCGATGGCGATGGCGTTGGGATCCACCGCGGAGCTGTCGCCGATGGCGATGCTGTCGGCGGCGTTGGCCAGCGAGCCGTAGCCCAGCGCGGTGGCGCGCGCGGCGGTGGCCTGCGCGGTGGCGCCCACCGCCACGGCGTTGGCACCGCTTGCCACCGCACCCTCACCGCAGGCCACTTCATCGCCAGTGCCCGAGGTGCTGCCCACGGGCAACCCCGTGACCGGGTCGTAGCACACGGCATCGGCGGCCAGCGCGGCGCCCGATGCGCCCAGCGACAGCAGCACGGCCAGCGCCAGTGCGCTGAAGCCCATCCCCGCAACGCGCGCCGCGCCGTGCACGGCACCCACGCTGTCGCTGCTGGCCAGTTCCGACGCCACGACCAGCTGGCCCAGTTGCTTGTTCCACACCTTGCTGAAAATCTTGTTCACGCGGTTCCCCTATCCCATTCATCCGCCATGTGGCGGGCCTGAAAAACCAATCCGGTTTGGATGACTGCCGTCACAAAACACGGTCACATTTGCAAGGCCGACACGCGACGCGGAAACAGGACATGACCCGCGCACACGCCGCGGGTGTGTCATCGGGATTACAGAAGAGGGAAAGGCGGCCATGCCCGCGGGAACGTCCACGGGCCATGCGAAGCCCACGCTTTTGTAGGAGCGCCCCATGGGCGCGATGCGGTTGCCCTGGGCGGACGGGAGAAACAGGAGCATCGCGCCCATGGGGCGCTCCTACGGGGTTTTCTTGTTTTGGGAGAGCAGCCGGCGCCGGTCACCGCACGGGAGAGGCAACTCGTGGCAGAAGAACCGTCTACCGGCAACGCGAGACCCATGCTTTTTGTAGGAGCGCCCCATGGGCGCGATGCGTTGGCCGTGGGCGGACGGGAGAGGCAGGAGCATCGCGCCCATGGGGCGCTCCTACAGGGTTTTCTTGGTTTTCGGGAGAGGAGCCACTCTCACACGAAGGGCTGGCTTACCCTGGCTGAATGAGCCGGCGCGCGCGCGTTGTAGGGGCCGCGCAACGGGGGTAGGATCGGGCCATGAGCGCCAGACTTGACCCTCTTGTGTCCGAATTCGAAACCGAAGAAGCCGCCGCCGCCTATGAGCGCTGGCTTGCGGAGAAGATCGAGGCCGCGCGGCAGGACGCGCGCGCGCGCGTCCTGCATGAGGATTCGATGGCCCGGATGCGCGCCAGGCTTGCCGCTGCACCCGGCACGATCACGCGACCCAACGCAGGCCGTTGATGCGGCTGATCTTCTGGAATCCGCTTGCGGAAGAGGATCGCGACACCATTCTTGATTACCTGAAGGCACGCAATCCGGGCGCGGCCCTGGCCGTGGCCGATCTGATCGAAAAGAACGTGGGTGCGCTGCCTGACAACCCCGAGCGCGGACGGCCCGGCCGGATACCGGGAACCCGCGAGTTGGTCTTCCATCCCAATTACCAGGTGATCTACGAGGTCACCCCGGAATACATCGAAATCCTGAGCGTGGTCCATTCGCGCCAGCAGTATCCGTAAGAGCCTGTTCACGATCTCGAGCGGCGCGGTTGGCTCGAGCAGCGCGGCCGGTATTCGAGAAAAAGGACCCGTCATTCCGGCGCAAGCCGGAACCCAGCGACTTTCATTCAGTCGACGCAAGCATTCCGAAAAGCTAAAGACACTGGGTTCCGGCTTGCGCCGGAATGACGAACTCACTTTTTCGAGATCGTGAACAGGTCCTAAGAGCCGCCCGGCGCAACGCATTCATCGTGGGCGGACGGGAGAAGCAGGAACCGCGCCACCCATTCTTTGTCTGGAGCGCCCTGGGGCGCGATGCGGTTGCCGTAATGTCGGACAAAAAAGCAGGAGCATCGCGCCCATGGGGCGCTCCTACAGGGTTTTCTTGTTTTTGGGAGAGCAGCCGGCGCCGATCACCGCGCGGGGAGAGGCAACTCGTGGCAGAAGAACCGTCCACGGGCAACGCGAGGCCCATGCTTTTTGTAGGAGCGCCCCATGGGCGCGATGCGGTTGCCGGGGACGGATGGGAGAGGCAGGAGCATCGCGCCCATGGGCGCTCCTACGGGTTTCCTTGTCCCTGATAGAGCGGCTGTCACACAGGCTGTCGGCACGATGCGGTGCCGCCGTCATGTTATGTACGAAGGGGCCAGCTACGCTCGAACGAACTCGACCAGCGGCCCATGGTTTCCTTCGTCCGCTGCCCGGATCGCCTGCAGGTAGATCCCCCGGACTCGATCCGGCGGAATGGTCCGCTCACCCCAGGTAAAACGCTCGGCGCCGTTCTGGATCAGATAGTAGTCCGCCATCAGGCGTGAACTACGACCATTGCCATTAGGAAATGGGTGGATGACGGTAAGGCGATGGTGTAACCGACATGCCTGCTCGTCGAGAGGGTATGTACCGAACTCGCGCCAGGCGCGCGCGTCGTCGAACAGCTGACGCAGCTGCATATTGATCTGGTGAGGCGCCACACCGATATTGCGCTCGGTATTGCGATATGTGCCGGCCCAGGCCCATACCTGCCCAAACATCGCGGCGTGCAACCCGCGCAGGAATCCGTCGCTGGCAACATCTTCCCCGCGGCGCAAAACGGCGTCGGCCCATCGATATGCCTGATTGATGTTCTCGGTCTCTACTTCATTGAGATCGGCTCGTGTGGCCACCCACTTGGGGAGCAGGCCGACGGCTTCATCAGGATCAATCGGGGTCTGTCCATCTTCCAGGTCCGCATCGGCATGCATGCGTGCTCATTTCTCCTTTCGCCAGAGCAAGCGGTCTGGAACGAGGAGCTCGGCTTGCGCAAGAAGGTGCTCCTCTTGCTGAGGGTCGTCCACCTCTTGTGCTTCAAGGCGCATATTTTGCTGAGTACGTCGGCGCATGGATTTGAGGACTGCCATGCGTCGTTCGGTCACCATGTCCTGCAATGGCTCGCGCGGTACGAGGGCGTAGATCAAGTCGCACCCCAGAGCATCCGCCGCCCGCTGCAAGGAATCCAATTGGATGGTCCTGCGGCGCTCATTGGCCTCCAGCTTTGCAGCTGTGGCCCTGGTAACCCCGAGGCGATCGGCGAAGTCCTGTACGGACATTCCCAAGGCCTCTCGAATTGCGCCGATCCATCCCCCACTGGGGATGGATCGGATGCGGGGGCCTGCGTCCCGGAAGATCCGGCCGGTTTCATCCAACCTGCGCCTGGCAACGGACAACATGCTCTTACGCGACGCCACATTGCTCATCATCATCACTCTCAAGCTGATGCCTACAGGCATCCATCAATAGCACATTAAGATACCTATAGGAATCTTATTCTAGGAAATAAAGATGCCTATAGGCTACTTAAGTTACATAAATAGATGCTTATAGGCACCTATTTTCAGGATACAACATGCCTATAGGCATTGACACGCCCAATGGCACGGCGAGCCGCCAGCCACGCGCCCTGGGGCGCGATGCAGTTGCCGCGGGCGGACGAAGAAGCAGGAGCATCGCGCCCGAGGGCGCTCCTACAGGTTTCCTTGGTTTTCGGGAGAGCGGTCGTCGCTGAAGACCGGACGGGCCAGGCAATCCATGGCCGCGGGAACATCCACGGGCAACGCGAGGCCCACGCTTTTTGTAGGAGCGCCCCATGGGCGCGATGCGGTTGCCGGAGACGGATGGGAGAAGCAGGAGCATCGCGCCCATGGGGCGC